>JAYSVS010000078.1:0-20305 GCA_043718395.1 Acidobacteriota bacterium | reverse complement strand
CCGAATCCCTTCCTCGCTATCATTTTGCAGCTTGTGAGCGCTCATATTGTTCTTGAGGTCTTCAGCAAGCACTTTCATCAATTCGCTCTGAGCAGTGTCTAGCCCGGTGCGAAGCGCCTCAGATGCAGCGGACGATTCCTTGAAAATCCCGATGGGACCATTTGGGCTGGAAGCCATGACAACCAGCCCGGTGAGCATGGGAACCTTGCGGAACAGATCCCATTCGTCCACAGTAAAATTCGACTTATTGGCCATGGCCTGATGATAGCTGGTTAGTCAGAGTCAAGCCAGTTGTAGATCGTTGCGCCAATGCCGGCACCCAGGAGAGGGGCCACCCAGAAGAGCCAGAGTTGGGCCAGTGCCCAACCACCTACAAAGACTGCGGGGCCAGTGGAGCGGGCCGGATTGACAGAGAGATTGGTAACCGGGATGCCGATCAGATGGATCAAGGTGAGGCAAAGGCCAATTGCGATGGGTGCAAAGCCAGCGGGCGCTTTCTTGGCGGTTGACCCAAGGATCACGATCAGGAAAAACGCGGTCAGCACGATTTCAGCCACCAGAGCCGCCATCATGGTGTAGCCGCCTGGGGAATGTTCGTCGAAACCGTTGGAGGCAAAACCGCCATCAAGGCTAAATCCAGCCTTGCCGCTGGCAATGATACACAGCGTGCCAGCACCGGCGATGGCACCAGCCACCTGAGCGGCCCAATAGGGGAGAATTTCGTTCGAGGGGAAGCGTTTCCCGAGAAAGAGCCCCAAAGTCACTGCAGGATTGAGGTGGCAACCGGAAATGTGTCCGATCGCGTAGGCCATTGTTAGAACCGTGAGACCAAAGGCGAGTGACACGCCCATGAGCCCGATTCCAACATTAGGAAAGGCAGCAGCGAGTACAGCACTCCCGCAGCCGCCGAAGGTAAGCCAGAAAGTGCCGAAGAACTCGGCACCCATTCGTTTAGACATTTGCATTCGTGAATCTCCTTGGATTTCGATATTGGAGTATACTTCATGGTGGGAGGATTTACCAAAACAATATGAAAAAGATTTTGACTGTTGTAACTCTAATGAGCTCGGCGATGTTCGCCGAGTCCTGGACTGGCACGATCGTTGACACTTCGTGCAAAACAAAGGATCTCGCAAGCCACACCAAACAGTGCCTGATGGGTTGCGCCAAGAGCGGACTCGGCATCGTGCTGAGCGATGGCAAATTCGTCAAATTTGACGAAGAAGGCAATGTCAAGGCTCTGGCCGCCCTCAAGGCGAGCTCGAAGGAAAAAGACCTCAAGGCAAAGGTTACCGGCACTGTCGATGGCGACGTGCTTAAGGTTGCCACTGTTGAATTGATGTAGTTTTCCGGCTTGACCGCTGGTTTAGCAAGACGCCGCTGACTCTCAGGAGTTGGCGGCGTTTTGCTTTTGTAGCTTGGCCCAGACCGGGTAAACACCAGGGTTCTCCAGCCAGGTATTGAGGTGGAGCAACACCTGATTGCGCCAGAGGTCTGGGAGATTTTTCGCAAGCAGGATTTGTGCGTGCCGTTTGGATTCAAGCACGATAGCGCGAGCAGGAAGTGGTTGCCAGGCGTAGACAGGGCTTAGCTGGGTGAGCGTGCGGGTGAGGTTTTCCAGATTGTCCTGCCGGACACCTTCTACGAGCGGATGAAGTGGAACAGTTTGTTCGCGAAGCAGCCGTTTCAGATAGGAAGGACTGGCACCGGTTTGACTCAGAAATTGACCGAAGACCTTGGGGGTTACTTCCTCAATCCCGGCGAGCAATGCAGCGAGTTGCAGCTTAATGTTTTTGCCCACGGCGATAAGCCTCGACAGCCCGGTTATGATCTTTCAAATTCTTGGAGAAGACATGATGACCCGTAGCCCCAGGCTGAGCAACAAAGAAGATATCCTCTGTCTGGGCAGGGTTCAGGGCGGCTTTGAGTGATTCCAGCCCCGGGCTGGCAATGGGTCCTGGTGGAAGCCCGGAGTTTTGGTAGGTGTTGTAAGGGCTAGGATTGGCAAGATCGGATTTGTAGATCGTACCCCGGAAGCGGTTTTCCACCAGGGCAGCATAAATCACGGTCGGGTCACACTCCAACTTCATCCCCTTGTTCAGGCGGTTGGTGAAGAGCCCGGCAATGCGGGGGCGCTCTTCTGGAGCAGCAGATTCCTTTTCTACCAGGCTGGCGAGCGTCACAATCTGGTGTGGGGGCACACGTGCATGAAGAGATCGCCATTCCTCACGAAACTGCCGAGTCAGCCGCAGGCAGAGAGACTTCGCCGTGACTTTGCGGGGCAACCGGTAGGTAGACGGAAAGAGATAGCCTTCTAGCGTCGGGGCAGCAGGGTCGAGGTCCTTGATGAGCGCTGGATCTTTGGCCGCAGCCAGAAAATCCTCAGCCTTCAGCAGGTTTTGCTCCTCCACAATTCGTGCGATGTCATAAATCGAAGACCCTTCGGGGATGGTGAGCTGCCCAGAGTAAACATCACCGCGAGCAACTTTCGAAAGAATCGCATCAAGGGTCTGTTCCTTGCGGAAGACATATTCGCCCGCCTGCAACTTGGTGCCAGGGTGAGCCGCTCGCCATAACCAAGCCTGAAGCGGACTGCGAAGCAGCCCCCCTGCTTCGAGGATTTCGCCGATCCGTAGTGTAGAGGCACCCTTTGGAATTTCGACGAATTTTTCACCGGTATAAGGCGGCACTGGTTGTCTGTAAATACCGTAAAGAATGACAACGGGCACACTCGCGATGAAGAGCAGCAGCAGTAGTTTCTTCATTGGTGATCCAGTGATTGAAGATAACCTTCGAGAATCATCGTAGCCGCCAGTTGGTCTACTTTACCTTTGCGTTCTTCACGGCTAAGCCCATATTCGTCAAGAACACGGTGCGCTTGTGAACTGGTGAGGCGTTCGTCCCAGAAGACAATAGGCAGCTTTGAGTACTGTTCGAGGCGGGTGGCGAATTCGCGGACTGCTTCTGATTGGCGCGAAAGATCGCCCGACATGTACTTGGGGTCGCCAAAGACAAAGAGGCCCACTTCGCGATCACGGGCCAACTGCGCCAGGTAGGCGATGTCTTCTCGCACGCGCACTCGCGTGTAGGTTGGGAGAGGTTGGGCTGTGACCCCAAATGGATCAGACAGGGCAAGGCCGATGCGGCGTTTGCCAAAATCCAGACCCAAGATGCGCAGTAAGGGTTGAGCCATCGTAGAGACTCTTCTAGTATGGAGTAACAGGATCAGAAGTGTCAGTGACCGTATCAGCCAGTAATCCGAATGAAACAATGGGGGCGCCAGCAAAGGGTGGCGGGTCTAATGCGGCGACGCGAATCATTTCAGCGGCCTGCATTGTCGCGATGCTCTACTTCGGGCGGGCCTTCTTTGTAACGCTCATCAGCGCTGTAATCATCACCTTCATTTTGCAGCCCTTTGTACTGGGCTTCATGAGCTGGAAGCTGCCTCGGTCGATCGCGAGTTTTATTGTGTGTTCGATGTTTGTGCTGCTGGTTTACTTCGCTGGGCTTGGCCTGGTGACACAGGCAAGTGGCTTGGTGGACGATCTGCCAGGATATGGTCAGAAGTTGGGCCAATTGATCGATGGGGCCTCAGACCGGCTGGCAGATTTCGAACGAAGCATGTCGCAGATGATGCCGAAGAAATTGCAAGAGCAACAAGCACAGCAGACGGAAATACAGAAGAAGGGGCGGAGGTCGCGCATAGCAGCTCCGCTTCCTGTAGATTCAAATGCACCAGCGCCGGTTCAGGAGGTCAGGATTCAAGCCGAACAAACACCCCTCCTGAACTTTCTCTACTCGCGTATTGAGACCATCTACAGCGTTACCCTGATGGCGAGTTTTGTACCCTTTCTGGTCTACTTCATGCTGAGTTGGAGTGACCATATCCAGAGGGCATTTCTGAGCATGTTTGATGGCCCAGACCGGGCCATCGCCTCTAAAAGTATGGAAAGCGTGGCAAGCATGGCGCGGGCCTATATGGCTGGCAACTTTGTATTGGGGATGATTCTGACCTTGCTCAGCACCGTATTTTTTATCTTCATTCAGTTGCCCTATCCATTGTTGATCGGGCCGCTGAGCGGATTTCTGAGTTTGGTGCCTTATATCGGTCTGCCCCTGGCGCTAGCTCCACCGGTGTTGGCGGCTTTGCCCGTATATGCCAAGCTGGGCGGCTATCTGATCATCGCAAGCGGCGTCGGGACGCTGCACTTGTTTGGCTTGAACCTTTTGTACCCAAAGATTGTTGGCGCACGAGTACATCTGAATCCGCTGGCAGTCACCATTGCCCTGATGTTTTGGGGCTTGATTTGGGGTGGTATTGGCCTCGTATTGGCGGTGCCGATTGTCGCAGGCATCAAGGCTGTTTGTGATAACGTGACGGCGTGGAAGCCCTACGGAAAGCTGCTGGGAGATTAACAATGAATCGTCGTGAACTGATGCTGGCGCTTGGCGCTGCTGGATTGCTTGAAGCCAAGGGCCTCGATTGGTCGCGATTTGCCGTGCTCACCGACGAGGTGGCTGGCAGCGAGGCTGACGCGATTGCCTTCGCCAGGCAGTATGGCCTGAAATGGGTCGAACTACGTGATTCACCCCGCGCACAAGACCGTACCCGTAAGAGTGAGACCTACTTTCGTATGGAGCCTGAGAGGCTCAAGCAAGTGCGTGCTGACTTGAAAGCAGCCGGCCTCAAAGTGAGCTTTCTCAACACCGGGCTGCTCAAGTTCGGCCTGCCTGGCACAGAGCTAAAGATGTCGCGCCCCGAATCTGCCGATAATAAAACCAAGCGTGAGGCTCGCCAGGAAGGCCTCTATGCCGACCGGATCAAAGACCTCGAACTGGCTATCCGCGCGGCTCATATCCTTGATGTCTCGCAACTGCGCGTTTTTGCTTATGTTCGTGCGGTAGATGTCGCTGCCATTTGGGACCGCCTTGCCAACGAGCTTGGCGAATACGCCCGGTTGGCCGAAAAAGGTGGTGTTACGCTTCTGCTCGAAAACGAATCGAGCTGCAATGTAGCCACTTCAAAGGAACTGGCCGACATGACCCTCAAGGTCAACTCCAAAGCCCTCGGCATGAATTGGGACCCCGACAACACCTACGCATTTGGCGAAAAAGCCTGGCCCGATGGCTATAAGGCGCTCCCGCTCAAGAAGCTCGGTAACGTCCAGATGAAAGCGGGCAACGTGATTGGTGCGCGCAAGATCGACTGGGCCTCCATCATCCGGGAACTGAACAAGGATGGCTACAAAGGCTGCATTGGCCTTGAGACCCACGTCTTCGACGGCACGTTGATCGAAAAAGCTCACCTCTGCATGAAGGAAATCAAGGGCTACTTCGGCGTAACCACCTAGTTGTCTTTACACTGGTAGGTAATGCACGATTTGCAATTGTTCCGGGGCCACCTCGACCAGACGGCCGGGCGGCTTGCCAGCCGCAAGTTTGAACTCAACAAAGATGCCTTCAGGGTGATCGACGCGCGACGCCGCGAAGCACTGACTGAAGTTGAAAAGCTTAAGGCCGACCGGAACGAACGGTCTAAAGATATCGGTGCCCGCAAGAAGGCTGGCGAAGATACCGCAGATCTGCAAACGAGCGTGAGGGCCATCGGTGACCGGATCATCGAACTCGAAAAGGGTTCGGAGCTTCTCGATACCGAGTTTCAGGATCTGCTCAAGGGCATTCCGAATCTGCCACACGCCAGTGTTCCCCTTGGCGGAGGTGCTGACGACAACGTAGAAGTGCGCCGCGAAGGCACCCCAACCACCCTGGACTTCGAAGCCAAGGCGCACTGGGATCTCGGCGTTGATCTTGGCATTCTCGACTTTGAACGTGCCGCTAAAGTCACAGGCGCACGCTTTGCGGTTTATTTTGGCCAAGGTGCCAAGCTCGAACGCGCCCTGATTAACTTCATGCTCGACACGCACACTGGCGAGCATGGCTACATGGAAACGCTGCCGCCTTTTCTGGTCAATAGCGACAGCCTCTTTGGCACGGGGCAATTGCCTAAGTTCGCTGAGGACCTCTTTAAGTGCGAAGGCTTCGACTTCTGGTTGGCCCCAACGGCAGAAGTGCCAGTAACCAACCTTCTGCGCGACGAAACCGTCGATCTTGAAAAACTGCCTATCAAGCTTTGCGCATACACACCCTGCTTTCGCAGCGAAGCCGGCTCGCATGGCCGCGACGTCCGGGGCATTATCCGCCAGCACCAGTTCCAGAAGGTGGAGCTTGTTAAGTTTGTCCATCCAGACAACAGCTACGCCGAACTCGACGCCCTCACTGGCGACGCTGAAAACATCCTGAGAAAGCTCTGCCTGCCATTCCGTACGATGGCTCTGTGTACCGGCGACATGGGATTCTCCAGCGCCAAGACCTACGACATCGAAGTCTGGCTGCCGGGTCAGAATACCTTCAAAGAAATCTCGAGCTGCTCGAACTTTGAAGCTTTCCAGGCCCGCCGCGCCGGCATCCGCTTTCGTGGCCCGAAGAAGAGCGAATACTTGCACACTCTAAACGGCAGTGGCCTGGCCGTTGGGCGCACCTGGGTTGCTATCGTCGAGAACTACCAGCAGAAGGACGGGAGCATTCTGGTGCCTCAGGTACTGCGGCCTTACCTCAATGCAGAAGTGATTACAAAGCAAGGGTTGCTGGCCTAAAAATAAAGCTTTAGGCCCAACTGGAACTGACGCTGATTCTGCGTACTCGTATAGGCGAGCGGAGTCGAGGCCGGGTTGCGGTTGCCGATGATTGGTGTGCCAAGCGTGGCGTACGGAACATCGCCGACGATGTTGTTGATGGTGCGGAAATTAGTGCGGTTTAGCAGGTTAAATGCCTCGGCGGTGAACTCAACAAAACGGCGCTCGTTGCTGGAGTAGCGGAAGCGGCGGGAGATGCGCACGTCGAAGGTAGCAAAGTTTGGCCCTTGCCCCATGTTGCGGCCCAAGCCCGCCGGACGCTTGTTGTTGACATAGGTGTCTCCCTGAGCATCAAAGCCGGTGAGTACGTTGAAGGGCCGCCAGGAATTGTAGAGGACGATAGGTGCAAAATTCCAGCCCCACCGCTCGATGACAGCATTCACGACGATCCGGTGCTTTTGGTGAAACGACGACAAGGATCGTTCTGCTCGAGCATTGAGTTGATCTTGCGGGGAGTAGTCGGAATTGAAGTCGGTAGACTCGTCGATCGCCTTCGACATCGTGTAGTTGGCATTGAACGAGAAACCCTTGGCAAAGCGCTTTGAGGCCTGAAGTATGCCTGCGTGGTAAAAGCTATTGGCACTCGATTCGAAGACATTGTTTTGGAGAATCAGGGGATTGATTCGCTCAAAGAGAGGGCGTCCGTCAGGAAGCCGCGCGCCGGTATATCTAACGTTGCGGCCATTGATGCGGCCAATGTGAGTGCCGCGATTGAAGTTGTATCCGGCGCTGACGGCAAATCCGGCAATTTGGCGCTCTACTTCAAAGCTGGCCTGTTGGGCATAGGGGTTCACGTAGTCTTTGTCGATACCGAAAACTACCGAGCCCGGGAGATTGGGCCCAACGGTGATCCCAAAAGGACGCAAGTCGTCTTGCGAAATCGTTCGCCTCCCAAGAATCCCTTGCCCGAGCATTGACTGGAAGATCGTCGCTGATGTAACAAACTGACCGTTGCGAGGATCGCGGAAGAGCGTAGAAGACGGTGTAAGCAGAACCTGATTGATGAATTTGCCTGAGAGCGGAACAGCAGTACCGGTGATGTTGGCATTGTTCATTGAGTAGTAAATTCCGTAACCTCCGCGAACGACCAATGTTTGCGCTTTGCCGGGAGACCAGGCAAAGCCAATGCGCGGTGCGATGTTGTTGTAATCGCGCGGCATAGCGGTTTCTGTATTTTGCTGCACTTCGTAGCGGAGCCCAGCAGTCAAGGTCAGGTTCGGACGCAGCTTGTAGGAATCCTGAACATACAGGTTGTTGTTGAAAGTCGTGTTTGCATAGGCTGGGTTTCCGAAGCCTTGCTGGTATAGCTCCGGAATTCCAAGGGCTGCGGATTGCAATGCCGTGACGGGAGTGCTGAGGTTTGCAATCAGCCGGGTTTGCCCTGCCGCGGTGAGAATCTGGCTAATCTGCGTGGGAAGATTTGGATTGCCAGTAGCTGCGATCAAGACGTTGGCCAGTGGAATTCGCGACCCGAAAGTAAATCGCCCGCCAAGGAAAGTCTCGTTGATCGCATTGTTGCGAACAGGGTTGAAGTCATAGCCAAATTTGAGAGAGTGCCGCGCAGAACTTCGGGTGATGTTTACCAGTGCCTGATAGTGACGCTCGATGTTCGAGCCTGGCAGGAAGATCTGCCGTCCGAAGAATCCTGACCCATTGATGTTGATCTCGGGACCCTGCTTATCCACCGGGTAAACGTCAAAGCGGTCATAGCCAAACATCGCCCGAGTCTCAACCACCCAATTCGCAGTGGGAGACCAGGTATCGCCAATGGCGGCAGTGGTATCACCCAAATTGAGTTGGCGGCCGCGATTGAATCCGTCAAGCGCACCGAAGGAAGTGTTGTCCTGGCGGTCGAAAGTGGAGTTGGAACGGAAGAAAGCCGTATTGCGATCTGAGAACTTGTGGTCCAGCCTCAGCGAGAAAGTATTCAGGAGTTGTGAGAACGGGAACGTCCCGGAATTGGCATTAAAGAGATTGGTGATGAAAGGGCTGGATCGCGGTTGCAAAAGCACCCGGCCTTGTCCGGCCAGCCCTGCAAGAGTGGGGTTGCCTGAGGCCTCAAGAAAGCGGAAAAGCTCATCCTGCGAGGTGGTAATGCGATTGAAGACGCCGCGATCCTGAAGAATTGGGATGAAGTTTGTTTCCTGCCGGGCGAGCAACTCATAGGCCGCAAAAAAGAACGTCTTATCTTGCTTGATGGCCCCACCCAGTGTGGCACCGGCCTGAGCCCGCGTGAACGCAGACTTGCCAGGGTCAAAGTAGTTACGAGCCTGAATCGACCTGTGCCGCAGAAACCCGAATGCATTGCCGTGTAGCTGATTAGAGCCAGACTTCGAGATCACATTCACGATGCCGCCTAGCGCATTGCCAAACTCGGCCGAGAAGGAGTTGCGGTTGATCTGGAATTCCTGCGCCGCTTCCTGGCTGATGGATGGTCGAACTCCGCCGCCCGCATTCGAAAAGTTTTCAAGCCCATCGATAAAGAACCCGTTGCCCCGGCCGTTGGATCCGCCAAAGGAGAGCCCTGAATTTGGAGTCTGAATGGGGCGGTAGGACGAATCGTCGACGAGCGAGGTGGTTTCGACGACGCCGGGGGCAAGCAAGGCGAAGTCGAGGTAACTTCTGCGGTTGATCGGTAAGTTGTTGATGCGGCTTTGCTCGATGGTGTTAGCCTGTTGCGTTCTTTCCACCTCGACAGAGGAGATGTCGGCCGTAACAACCACTTCGGTTTGAACGGTGGAGATCGGGAGTTGAATGAGAAGCGAGATCACGTCCCCGACACGAACTTCAATATTTTCGATGAGTTTAGAGGTAAAGCCGTCAGCTTCAGCACGCAGCTTGTAGATGCCGGGCGGGATCGAGGATATGGCAAAACGGCCGTCATCGAAGCTAATGGAAGATCGCGAGAAGGCACGATCAAGATTAAGCACCGTGAGCCTGGCATTGGGGAGGGGTTTACCGGAAGGGTCCAATAGCGAACCACGGATGTCTCCAGATGTGCTTGTCGCTTGCGAGAAAGCGCAGGCCGTAGTCAAAAGTAACGCAAAAACCAAAGTGCAGACTTGCATTGTAAAGAACCTTGACGAGAGGAAATTCACGAAATCGAAACATCACGATCTCGCTGGAAGCTTAGCAGAAAAGCTGCTCAGCGACTAATTCAATGTTTGAATGCTGTCATCAATTAATATATTTAATCTTGAAAGCCTTTAAGACGCATAATGTCAATTTGATAACGTTTTGCCCATATCCCATTAAAATCCAACTTATCGGTGCGTACAAGTGCGCCCTAAGTGGTCGCGAAGATTCTAGCTGTATCCGTCGGTCGCGTAAGCATTTCGGTGAATGCCGACTCGATCCAGATCGATACGCAAACCAATGTCGTAACGACGAATATTAGTTCCGACATCTACGGCAAATTCCCCAAGGGCCGCAGCTTCGATTCGGGAACCAGGCTCGAACAAAGGTGGCTTCTTCGGGGCTGCGCCGTCTGTTTTTTGTTAGCCTAGTTAATTGGCTGCCAGCGAAGCGATTGTGCTTCGAACCTTCCCTCTGAAAGAAGCCGATCTGATCGTCAGCTTCTTCACACGCGACCACGGGAAATTGCGAGGTGTGGCCAATCGGGCGAGGAAACCCAAAGGTGGCTTTGGGAGTTCACTTGAACGGTTGAGCCAGGTGCAAATTCACTATACAGCGCGAGAAAACCGGGAACTGGTTCGAATCGATCACTGCGATCTTCAACACTCGCAGTTTGAGTTGAGCCGCGTGTATTCGACTGGCGTAGCCCTGGACGTGATGGCCGAAATCAGTGAACATCTATTGCCCCTGGCGGAAGTGAACGAAAAGTACTTCCGGCTGATGGGACGTGTGCTTGAGTTCATGCGGCTGCGCGGGGAATCCGGAGTCTGGCAGGCTGTTACTTACTTCGAGGTTTGGGCAGTGCGGCTGAGCGGCTTCTTGCCTGATGTGGCGCTAAGTGTGGAATCGGCTGGAATTCTCGGCGAGATTCTGAAGGCAAGCGTCGAACAGATGCCCCAGCGAGAATGGACACAGCAAACGGGGCGGGATCTGCGACGGGCGATGGTACGGCTGATCGAAGGACACATTGAGCGGAGGCTACTCGCGGCCCCGATGTTGGAGGATTTGGCATGAAGACCTATCAGGAAATGATTTTCCGCCTAAAGCAGTATTGGGCAGACCGGGGCTGTATCATTACAGAGCCCTATGACGTAGAAGTGGGTGCCGGCACGATGTGCCCGGAGACTTTCTTGCGCGTGCTCGGCCCTGATGAATATCGCGTTGCGTACGTGCAGCCAAGCCGCCGGCCCGCCGATGGCCGCTACGGCGAGAATCCGAACCGCCTCTACAAACACTCCCAGCTTCAGGTGATCTTGAAGCCCACCCCTGAAGACGTCATCGAACAGTACCTAGGCTCGCTCGAAGCCATCGGAATCGATCTCAAAAAGCACGACATCAAGTTTGAAGAAGACAACTGGGAATCGCCAACGCTGGGGGCCTGGGGCATCGGCTGGCAGGTCATGCTCGACGGGATGGAGATCACACAGTTCACCTACTTTCAGCAGTGCGGCGGCGTCGATCTCGATCTCGTCCCTGCAGAAATCACCTACGGCCTTGAACGCCTCTGCGCCTTCCTGCAGGACAAAGAAAGCGTCTACGACATCCAGTGGACCGATGCCTTCCAGTATGGGCAAGTCCGCCTCAAAGAAGAGCAGCAGTTCAGCGTCTACAACTTTGAGATGGCCGACGTCCCAACCCTTTGGAAGCTCTTTGAATTGCACGAAGGCGAGTGCCAACGCTTGATCGACCGCTACAAGGGTCTCGAAACAGGCAAAGAGCGCTTCCCCGTCCTCCCCACTTATGACCAGGTCTTAAAGTGCTCCAACCTCTTCAACCTCCTTGATGCCCGCGGTGCCATCAGTGTCACAGAACGAGTCGGCGTAATTGGACGAGTGCGCAAGCTGGCTGTCGGAGTTGCAGGGCTCTGGGTGGATCAGCAATTTGCCGCGCGTGAGGTGGCAGCATAATGGCGACCAAAGACTTGCTCCTCGAAATCGGCGTTGAAGAAATTCCGGATTGGATGATCGTCGATGGCCTCGCCCATCTCTCAGCCAAGATCACCGAATTGGTCGCGCAACTCGGCGGCACGGTAACGCTGGCCGACGCTACCCCGCGTCGCCTCGTAGTGCAGCTCTCAGGGCTAGCCGGGCGGGAAGCTGATCGCGAAGAATTGATCAGCGGCCCTCCAAAGCAGGCCAGCCCTCAGGCAGTTGAAGGCTTCGCCAAAAAGAATGGAGTCAGCTCCGCTGAGCTCGAATTGATCGAGACGGCCAAGGGCACTTACTACAGCTTCCGCAAGCAAGTAGCGGGTAAGACGGCCATCGAAATCTTGTCGAATGGCCTGCCCAGCCTCATTCTGGGCATCCCCTGGCCCAAGACCATGCTCTGGCCCGGCAAGGGTGGCGCACGCTTCATCCGTCCAATCCGCTGGCTGCTCTGCCTGCTCGGCGAAGAAGTTGTTCCATTCACGATTAACGGCATCACTTCAGGCAATCAGACGGCCGGACACCGCCAGCTAGGCCAGCATCGAATCCCCGTGACCATCGCCAACTTCGAAGAGACCTTGCGCAAGAACTGTGTGATCCTGCGAGCCGCCGAGCGGCGTGCCAGAATCGTCGAGAGCCTGCCCCCAGGTGTCAAGAACGATCCAGCACTCCTCGAAACCCTCACTTACATCACCGAGTACCCAACCCCGATCCTGGGCGAATTCGCCGAAGACTATCTGAATCTGCCCGAAGAGGTTCTCGTGACAGTGATGCGCTTTCACCAGAAGTACTTCAGCGTAAACGACTCCTCAGGCAAGCTGGCAGCGAAGTTTGTAGCGGTCATGAATACGGCCGATGACGCCGGTGGCCTCGTGAAGCATGGCAATGAGCGCGTCTTGCGAGCCCGCTTTAACGACGCGCGCTTTTTCTACAACGTCGACCAGCAGAAGCCGCTTTCGGCCCGCGTCGAAGACCTGAAGGTAGTGACCTTCCAGAAGGAACTCGGCAGCTATCACGCCAAGACCGAACGCGTGATGAAGCTGGTAGGCGAACTCGGCGGCGACGCCGATGCCCTGCGCGCGGCAGAACTGGCCAAGGCCGACTTGACTTGCGAGATGGTGAAAGAGTTTACCGAACTGCAAGGAATCGTTGGTGGCCTTTATGCGAAAGCTCAAGGCGAACCGGATGCAGTAGCTACCGCGATCTACGACCAATACAAGCCAATCAGCATGGAAGACTCGATTCCGCGCACTCGTTCAGGCCAGGTGATGAGCCTCGCCGACAAGGTGGACACGCTGCGTGGTTGCTTTGGCATCGGCCTGATCCCGACCGGCTCGAAGGACCCGTTTGCCTTGCGCCGAGCCGCGCAGGGCGTTATCAAGATCCTGGCTGAGGGTGAGTTGCGCATTGGCCTGAAGCAATTGGCGGGCGGGGTCGACAAGCTCGAAGACTTCCTGATTGAGCGCGTCAAATATTACTGCGGCGACATACGCGGCTACGCAGCCGACGAAGTATTGGCCGTGCTGGCAGCGAATTCCGATGACCTGCAAGACGTGCTGGCAAGGCTGGAAGCGGTGAAAACCGTCAGAGCTAGTGTTGATTTTGAGCCACTGGCGGCAAGCTTCAAGCGGATGAAGAACATCCTCGATCAAGCGAAGTTTGCATCTGGTGGAGAGGTAAACGCGACGTTGTTTGAAGATGCATCGGAAGGAGCCCTTTGGACTTCGTTTAGCGAGCTAGTGGCGCGCGTCAAAGGCGCGAGCTACGCAGAGGTTCTAGCCGGGATGGCGACATTGCGACCGGCGGTTGATTTGTTCTTTGAAAAAGTGCTGGTAAACGCGCCGGATTTGGCCGTGCGTGAGAATCGGCTAACATTGTTGTTTGTCCTCAAAACAGAGTTTTCGGGTATCGCCGAATTCTCAGAGATAGTTCCCAAGACACAGGAGACCCACACTTCATGAAGAAGTACGTCTATTCGTTCGGCGGCGGCACTGCCGACGGCGACAAGAGTATGAAAGACCTTCTCGGCGGCAAAGGTGCAAACCTCGCCGAGATGTGCCGTAACGGCTTGCCCGTTCCCGGCGGATTTACCATCGCGACGGAAGTTTGCAACATCTACTTCCAGAACAGCAATAAGGTCCCGGCCGACATCCAACTGCAACAGCACGATGCTCTTGCCAGGCTGGAAGCGCTGATGGGCAAGAAGCTGGGCGATGCAAACGATCCCCTGCTGTTGAGCGTGCGTTCTGGCGCGAAGTTCTCGATGCCAGGCATGATGAACACGATCCTGAATCTGGGACTGAACGATGTCACGACAGAGGGTCTGGCCAAGAAGAGCGGCAACGACCGTTTCGCTTACGACTGCTACCGTCGCTTCATCCAGATGTTCGGTCAAGTGGCCCTCGGCATGGAGATGGAGCACTTCGACCATATCTTTGACCAGATGAAGAAGAAGCGTAAGATCAAGGTCGATTCCGACATCTCTGCCGCAGACTTGAAGTCGATCATTGAAGACTACAAGAAGCTCGTCAAGAAAGAGACCAAAACGGAATTCCCGCAGGACGCCCACGTCCAGCTCGACATGTCCCGCGACGCTGTCTTCCGCAGTTGGCACAACGACAAGGCTGTCTACTATCGCAAGATGGAACGCATTCCTGACGACATCGGCACCGCTTGCACTGTTCAGGCGATGGTATTTGGAAACATGGGCAATGATTGCGGCACAGGCGTCGGCTTCACCCGTGATCCAGGTAGCGGCGAGAAGGTTTTCTACGGTGAATTTCTGATCAACGCTCAAGGCGAAGACGTTGTGGCCGGTATCCGTACCCCCCAGCCGATTGCCGACCTCCAGAAGGTCATGCCCAAGGCGTTCAAGGAACTCAAGGAGATCACCACCAATCTCGAAAAAGCCTACAAGGACATGCAGGACTTTGAATTCACAATCGAATCCGGCAAGCTCTATATGCTCCAGACGCGCAATGGTAAGCGTACGGGTCCGGCAGCAGTACGTATAGCGGTTGAGATGGTGAAGGAAGGCCTGATCCCTAAAGAAGAAGCAATCATGCGCGTGGCCCCCAGCCAGCTCGATCAGCTTCTCCACCCGGTCTTCGACACAGCCAGCCTGAAGTCTCTCGTCAAGCTCAGCAAGGGCATCGCAGCCAGCCCCGGTGCCGCCGTCGGCATGGCCGCCTTCAGCGCTCAGGGCGCGGTTGAAATGGCAAAGAAGGGTCCGACGATCCTGGTTCGCAAAGAAACCACTCCTGACGACATCGCCGGCATGGACGCTGCCAAGGGCATTCTCACCGCCGTCGGCGGCAAGAGCTCTCACGCGGCTGTAGTAGCACGCGGCATGGGCCGCCCCTGCATCGTTGGCGCTGGTTCTATTTCGATTGACGAGAAGGGCAAGAAGTTCACCGTCAAGGTGGGCGACAAGACCATCACCGTCAAAGAAGGCGACTTCATCTCGATCGACGGAACGACTGCCGATGTCTATCTCGGCCAGTCCAAGACTGTCGAACCGAACACGAAGAGCGGTACTCTCGCCGAGTTCATGAAATGGTCCGACGAGTTCCGTGGCAACTTTGGTGTGCGTGCAAACGCCGACATCCCCAAGGACGCCAAGGCAGCCCGCAACTTCGGTGCCGAAGGCATTGGCCTTTGCCGCACAGAGCATATGTTCTTCGCTGAAGACCGTCTGCCCTTGATGCAGGCCATGATCATGGCCCGCGACGAAAAGAGCCGCCGTGCCGCACTGCTGAAGCTTCTGCCGATGCAACGCAAGGATTTTGCCGGTCTATTTGAAGCGATGGAAGGCTTCCCCGTCGTCATCCGCACCCTCGATCCTCCTCTCCATGAATTCCTCCCCAAGCGCGAAGACCTGATGGTAGCCATTGCCAAGCTGCCTCATGCCGGCGGCAAGGAAAAGAAGGAAATGGCCGAGAAGTTCGGCTGCAAGGTAGGCGAACTCAAGAAGCACATGGCGAATGTTCTGCATCGCGTCGAAGAGCTGCATGAGATGAACCCGATGCTCGGTCACCGTGGTTGCCGCCTAGGCATCACCTATCCCGAGATCACCGAAATGCAAGCCCGCGCCATCTTCGAAGCAGCTGTAATCGTTGCCAAGAAGGGCAAGAAGATCATTCCTGAAGTGATGATTCCGCTCGTAGGTGGCTACCGCGAACTCGATCACCAGAAGGAAATCGTAGTCCGCGTCGCGACAGAAGTTCTTGAGAAGGCCGGCATGCCCAAGCTCAAGTATTATGTCGGCACGATGATCGAAATTCCGCGTGCAGCCATCACCGCTGATGAAGTGGCACAGTACGCAGAGTTCTTTAGCTTCGGCACCAACGACTTGACTCAGACGACGATGGGGTTGAGCCGCGATGACTATACGAAATTCAACGCTCACTACGAGAACCTGAAGATCTTCAAGACAGATCCTTTCGGTTCGCTTGATCAGGAAGGTGTCGGCAAGTTGATCTCGATGGCAATCGAGCTCGGCCGCAAGACCCGCCCCGATATCGAAATCGGCATCTGCGGCGAACATGGTGGCGATCCGGATTCGGTAGCCTTCTGCTACCGCGTCGGAATGAACTATGTAAGCTGCTCACCGTACCGTGTACCGATCGCCCGCCTGGCCGCAGCGCAAGCCGCAATTGCCAAGGGTTCAAAGACGGAAAACCGCACAGCTTAAGCGCTAGCAAACGGATTGGGGCGGCGGTCTTTCAAAGAGACCGCCGCCCCTTCTCTTTTGCCCTGCCAGCATCCACCCCGTGAGCATGCGCGGAGATTCAAAGTGACATCGCGGATTGATTTCAACGCCATAAACTTCAGACCCGTCATTGTCCCTGCTCTACCGCCTTCGCCAGGTACAACTCCACCCGATCCGTCGTCCAGGTTGCAACGCCGCAGCCGAAGAAGTCTATGTGTTCAGTCCAGATGGAACAGTTTAGTGCAAGAGCGGTGGCAAGGATGGGCCAATCACCTCGTCACGGCGTGAGATCCTTTGCCGGGCAATGAATTTAAAGTTTTGGTAAGTCTCGGCCTCGACACTTTGCACAAGCTTCCCTACTTGCGTCAGGATCGCCATAGCAGGAGGTATCGGCAATTTGAGGCGCTCAAGGATTAGGGGAAGAGATTCCCGTGCTTCCTTAAAAGCCGTATCTGGCTCAACAAAGTCAGCGTGCTCAGCGTAGCTACGCAACAAGCCGAGAACGCGAGACCCCAGCACCCCGCGAATCAAGATATTGGCGTCTAGCACCAGCATGCCTAGCTCTTCTGAGTTCGCCGTTGACGGCGCAAGTTCTTGAAGTCCGCAACAATCTCGTCTTCGCTTGTTCCAGCCGCCAGAATCAATTCCTGCATCTTTTCACCGGCGATGCGAAGCGCCTCCAAATCAGCAAGGTTCGGCTTGGGCTTGGTAGGGACATAGATTCCGATCGTCGCTCCGTGACGAGTAATCGCTACCGGAGTTTTCGATTCGAGGTAATCGGACAGATTCTCACGAAATTCCCGAATTCCAACTTTTGTCGTTTGCATGGCGATAAATATTGCGTACACAATGATAACGCAATCATAAGTCCAGGCGGTCGTCGCCAATTCGATTCGGTGAGAAAAAGCGCACCTTGACAACTTGTTCCCATTTTGGGAACCTGATGAAGTGCGAGTGATCAGCCGCCGGACGATTCGGGAATTAGCAGTGCAACACCCAAATGCAATGCAACCTTTGCTGCACTGGGCAAGGGCCACCGAAGCATCCTTCTGGCAGACACCCGCAGACCTTCGGTCCACCTTCAATTCGGCAGATTTCGTTGCAGACCTCACGGTCTTCAATATTGGAGACAACAAGTATCGTCTGATTGCCTTTGTCCAATACCAGCGAGAAATTGTATATATCAAGGCAGTGTTGACACACAAGGATTACGACAAAGGAGCATGGAAGCGATGAGCACTCTTACAATCGACCTCGACCAGAAGCAATACGGCAAACTACTCGCCGCAACCAGACCCGCGATCATAAAGTCGGAAGCTGAAAACGACAGGCTCTTGTCCTGCATCGAAGACCTCATGCGTAAGGGAGAGAACAATCTAAGCGTTGAGGAAGGCACATTGCTCGAATTGTTGGTCAACCTGGTTCACGATTATGAGCAAAGGCAATATCCCACTCCGGCAGCCCCACCACATCAGATGGTGAACTACCTTCTCGAACAGCAGGGCAAGGAGCCGAGCGCTCTTTTGCCCATATTGGGAACAAAGAGCCGGGTATCGGAACTTCTCTCAGGCAAAAGATCGATCAGCAAAGATCAGGCAAGGAAGCTCTCAGCCTTTTTCAAAAAGAGCGTCGACCTCTTCATCTGATCCCAAACGCAATTTGCATTAAACTGCAATTGAGGTCTTTATGGAAGTCACTCTACCCGCCGATTTGAAAAATCAAGTCGATCAAGAGATCGCAGCCGGCCACTTCAATAGCCCCGATGAACTGATCGAGCGTGCCGTCCGCCTCTTTTTAGTCGAAGAACAGCGTGCCGCAGCCCGGATCGCCGCGCTGCGAAGCATCGGCGACGCAGTTGACCGTGCTGGCCTCTACGAACGCGTCTACATCCCTGGTCAGTGACGAAACCACTCATTCGCGTAACCCTCGACGCCTGTGTGCTGACAAACTATTCGCTCTGCGACACGCTTCTCCGGCTCGCAGAACACCCCCGGCTTTTCGAGCCCATTTGGTCCGATCAAATACTCCGCGAGACCACTCGCACGCTTGAGTTAAAGCTGGGCTGGCCAACACATCTGGTCCAACACTTCGAATCGCAATTGCGCACTCATTTCGCTAACGCTTTGGTCCGGGATTTCGAAAGACTCATCCCCGAAATGAGGAATGAAGCAAAAGACAGGCACGTGGCAGCAGCAGCGATACAGGGTGGCGCTCCCTTGATCCTGACTTTCAATCTTCGACACTTCAGAAGCGAAGCCCTGGAACCATGGGCCCTCGAAGCGCAACATCCGCAGGACTTCCTCATTCGGCTTTGGCAATCGGATCCAGATTTGGTATTAACCAAATTGCGCCGGCAAGCGAAAGACCGAAACAGAAGTCTCGCAAGACTACTTGAAATTCTATCGGCAACGATTCCAAATTTCGCCTCAGCGATTAGTGCCGCAGAAGCCAAAGCTTAAGCGGTTCTACTCCTGTTAGGCCGCCGAAACTTGGGGAAATCCTGAGGCCACCCCTCTCTTTCAAACTCGCAGTAGTCAGCGCAATAATACTGCTCCACTCCGCACTCGAATAAACGTCAATTGGTGCCGCCTCAAAAAACGCCCGCAGCATAAACCAGTCCGCTCCACCATGTCCGCTAGCCTTCGCCTTCCCGGCCTTAGCCTTCCACCCGAGCCCTATGTCATCTGTAGTTGAGCACGCACAAGGCCGCCCTTAACTCTCCCACGGATTTAGGAGCTCAACGCCCAAACCCGTAAAGTCTTTTATATTCCGCGTAACCAGAGTCAAGTCATGAGCTTTAGCGGTTGCTGCAATCTGACCATCAGTTGTAGTCAGGTGAATACCTTGTTGCTTCGCTTCGGCGGCCATACGCCCCCACCCGTCTGCAGTGGCTTTACTTACGGGCAAGAGATTCGATTCAAACCATGACGGCAAACCCTCTTTGAGCCAATCCTCAAGCTGCCTGCGGCGTTTTCCTTCAGGCAACTCGCAAATCCCAAGCCGCAACTCTCCCAAAGTCACGACGCTCACGAAGAGTAGAGTCGAATCAGTAGTGTCCAGCCACTGGATCACTCGGTTTTCAGGTTTAGCTTTTGCAAATTCCGAAATAACATTCGTGTCGATGAGATAGCCACTCACAGTTCAATCAACCGGGGAAAATCCTGTTTGCGTTCGATCCTGAACCCAGAATCCCGCAAAGGCGATTCCAACAGAAACTGACCAAGGGGTTGCTTCGCTGCGGGTTCAACCCCAGCTTCAGAAACGCCGTGAAGAGCACGAACAGCATGAGTAATCACTTCTTCAACCGAATGGAATTGCCCGCGCTCAAGTTCTTTTAGCACGAGTTGTTCTGTCTCCGGCCGCAGTTCCACAGTCATAATACGAAGCTACTTGAAATTGAGCAACGGCGCAAGCCTCACCTTTCGAACCGATCAGGAGGCCGAACTGAAATGCTGTCCTGCGAAATATTGCCTACCAGTGCGCTCGGTCATGCGGTAAATAATGTGCTGTCGCTTTAGGTGCGTTTAAAGCGTTCTAAAGATTGTCCAGGGGTGGAACTAGTCAACACCTTGGCTGTAGGGAATCACCCCGGCAATCCGCGCTGCCGTTGCAGAAAGGGCCGTAAGCGTCGAGAACCTGTCGTCGATCCACTGCGCCACCGGCCCGATCGAATGCGTGGGATACCAGTTGGCCGAATCATTCATCAAGCGTCCCCGCCAGGCACCCCAGAGACGGGGACAGCCTGGACTGCGTTGAGATTTGAGACAGAGCAATTAAGGGACAGTTGCTGTTCTCCAAAAATCATTTGGCAAACACGGGCCTTTTGTTGAAAATGAGAACAG
>JAYSVS010000077.1:0-52844 GCA_043718395.1 Acidobacteriota bacterium | reverse complement strand
CTGGCGGCTCCATTTGGCACCGTTAATCCCGCGAGTGCGACCAGCGCCAATGTGCTTAACACTGACAACTTTCAGCCGCAGGTTCACCAGTGGAGCTTCGACGTTCAACGCCGTCTCTTCGCCGGCATGGTGCTGACTGTCGGATATGTTGGCAGCAAGACAGTGCATCTCGACCAAAGCATGGAACGCAACAGTCCTGACCCGGCGTTTAATACCGCCACGAGTACGTTGCAGTCCCGCCGACCCTTCCCGTTCATCAACGATAACGGAACCATTCGTCCGCTGACCCGGCTTCGGTTTCTCGATTCCGGCGGCAATGCCTGGTATCAAGGTTTGCAGTTCAATCTGCAGCGCCGTTTCTCTAATGGGTTTAGCTTCACGATCGCTCACACGTTCAGCAAGAGTCTGATGGAAGGCTATGGCCGTAATGAAGGTGATGGTCTTAATTCGAATACCTATCAGAACCCGCAAAATCGTGCCGCTGAAAAGGGCCGGGCTGGTTTTGATGTTACACACAACTTTGTCAGCAATTTTGTTTATGAATTGCCGACCCCGCAGATGTTCCAGAAAGGGATTGGTAACGCAGTGTTTGGCGGCTGGCAGACCAATGGCATCGTGACATTGCGTACAGGCTTCCCCTTTGCAGTGACGCAAGGTGCGATTACGAACACTTCAAATACTCCGGTTCGGCCTGATCGTATCGCCGACGGAAGTATTTCGAATCCCACCGTGAATCAGTGGTTCAATCCGGATGCTTTCCGGCTTACCAGTTGCGTCAATTCCGCACTGCCTGAAACTTGCCATTACGGCAATAGCGGAACCGGTATTCTGGAAGGCCCTGGATTCAAGAACGTCGACTTCTCGCTGTTCAAGAACTTCCGCATCACAGAGAGTGTAAAACTGCAGTTCCGCACGGAGATGTTCAACATCTTCAACACCCCGCAATTTGCCCGGCCAAATACCTCGCTGCAGACTGCGACAAACTTCTTGCCGACAGGTACGCCGGGCAATGTTGTTTATCCGTCGCAAGCGAATGTCGTGCGTGGGGCAGGGGCCATCACAGGCCTTGTAGCTCCAATGCGCAATATCCAATTCGGTCTGAAGTTGCTTTGGTAGAAGCCAGATCGAAGTTGCTGTTGTGACTGCTGCTAATTTTCGCCAGGCAGTAACGGACGAGTTTGAGGTTGCGAAGCAATTTGTAGAAGTACCCGTGGCCTCCCTTCATCAGGGAGGCCACACGCTTATGGTGCACCTGAATTTGAATGATGCCGATGGGAGGTTGGATGAGACGCTGGAGGGCGCGGTGGCTTGGTGGGCGCCGGCAAGCACTGCGGATGTGCTCAGCTATCTGCCCGAGAGTGAGCAGTTGAATTTGCGGTTTGTAAAGGGACCGTTGCCGGTGGCGGGGCAGGTGTTGAGGCTCTATCCACCACGGTATCTGGATTCGCTTTTTCAACTTTGGCAGACGCCTCATGCGGAGGATTTTGCGCAGTATTGGCAGGGGATGCATTCACTCAATGTGCGCGCGGAGCGGCAGATCGAGAATTTCGATTACCCGTGGTTGCGGGATGCGCAGCAGCGTGCTTTTGATTTGTTGGAGTGGCGGACGAGTTTCTTGTGGGGCCCTCCGGGGACTGGAAAGACAACTTCGATTGGATGTCTAATTGCTTCCATTCTTTCTCAGAATCCTGAGGCCCGAGTGCTGCTGCTGGCCAATACCAATACAGCTGTGGATCAGGCATTGGTGGCAGTGGATACGCAGGTGACCGAGGCTCATGTGCGCAGTGTCTGCCGCAGAGTTGGAGCGCACTTTGTGGCGGCCAACTATTTGGGGAGGCCGCATCTTTTACCGAATCAGGATGTGGAGGTGTTGACGGCGATTGCCGAGCTTGAAGCGCTGGCCCCGCCTCGTGGATCGGTTGAGCGGTACGCAGTGTGGAAGGCGCAGCTTGAAGACCTGAGAAATCAGATGAGGGTGGGGCTCGAGTTGATCTTGAACAAAGCGCGGTTGCTCGCGATGACAACGACGCGGGCGCTTTATTCCTGGGAGCTGTTGTCGCAGTGGCCATTTGATTATGTGGTCTTTGATGAGTCGAGCCAGATTCCGTTGCCAACTGCACTGCCTTTGGCGCTGTTGGGGAAAAAGGTTTTGTTTGCCGGGGACCCGAATCAGTTGGCACCCATACAGCAATCCAAGGGGACGCTGTTTGGACAATCGCCATTTTGGAAGCTGTCTTCGCAGTCAGCCTACTCTTGTTTTTTGAATGAGCAGTCCCGGATGGCACCGGCGATTTGCGAGACGATCTCACGGGTGTTTTATATGGGACGGTTGCGGGTTGCGCATGCAGTTGAAGACGATGCACGGTGGCTGACAGAGCGGGCGGCGTTTGAGGTTGGCGAGTACGGGGCTCGTCATGTTTATCTGATTCCGGTGGAGGGTGAGGCGGTGTGGCGGCCGGAGTCTAGCGGGTGGATCCGGCGTGAGTCGGCCGAGCAGGTGGTCGCGGTGGTTCGGGACTTGCTGCGCTTTGTGGCGGCGGAAGAGATTTTGATTTTGACGCCGTTTCGCGGGCAGCGGAATTTTTTGCGGAGGCGGCTGCGGGAGTTGGGGCTGGGCGGAGTGAAGCTATCGACGGTACATCGTGCTCAGGGGGCAGAGAGCAACACGGTGATTTTTGATCCGGTGCAGACGCAGTCGAGGTTTCTTGGCGATGATTTGTCTTTGTCGCGGAGATTGGTGAATGTGGCTCTGTCGCGGGCTAAGTCACGGGTATTGATGCTGGCGTCGGGGAGTGACTTGCGGCATCCGGTGATTGCGTCGATTGCACGTGAGATGGGGCGGTTGCCGGAATCTGTTGCACATGTTTTGTCTGTGCTGGAGCGGCCTGAGGCGGCGATTGGGCGGAAGTACTTATTGCCAGTGTCGACGATGAAGCTGAGCCCGGTGAAGATAGTGGGGCTGGTTGGGGAGATGCTGGAGTATGAAGAAGATGGGGTGCTGCGCCGGACTACGCTTGGGCATTTGCGGCGACGCGTGGCGTGGCTTCAGTCTCGAAGTGCTTTGAGGTAACGGCTGCCCTGCTGGCTGCGGCCGCGGGAATCGCGCTGTTGCCAAGAGACGTTGAGGTGTTTGCGGGCGCGGCTCACGGCGACGTAAAAGAGGCGGTGCTCTTCATCGAAGCGGCCTTCCTTGATGCTGCGCCAACTGGGGAATTCGCCTTCTACGGCCTTGACTACGAAGACGGTGTCGAATTCGAGGCCTTTGGCCTGATGCACGGTGAGGATGCGGACGCGGTCTTCGTCGCCGAGTTGACGTTCGAGGTCGAGGCCTAGCGAGGCGACTTCGAGGGCCTGGTCTAGCGTGGTGAATCGGGCAACAATGTTGCGGAGTTCTTCGAGATGTTCGAGGCGCTCTTCGCCCGTCGCGTCGCGGCCGTAGTGCTCTTTGAGCAGGCCTTCGTAGAGGAGCATATCGAGGGTTTCGAGCGGCGTTTGAGTTCTTGCCCGATTGCGCCAGCCGTCTACCTGGTTCGCTAGTTCGACGAAGCGTTTGCCGACCTGTGTGACGATTTCGTGGCGCTGACGGGCGTTGTTGGCTAACAACTTTTTGAGCTCGCTTAGAACGTCGGCAGTCATTCGGACGTCTTCCATCGCTTGGTGAGCGTCACGCTGGGTGAGCTTGAGGGCATCGACTACATTGGAGAGGCGGTAGCGCGTGAGCTTTAGCATGCGACGGCTGATCTCAAGGGTGTCTGCGGTGCCTTTGATGTCGAAGTTCAGCTTGCTCTGGTTGAGGATGAGCGGCCAGTCGAAGGTTTCGAGGTTGTGGCCGACAACTACGCAGCCTTCGATAAACTCTGCGAATTCTGCGAAGGCAATTGCTGCGTCGACGCCTTCTTTTTCGATGCGCTCGCGGGTGACGCCGTGGACCGTTTCGGCATCCTTCAGGCGAGACCAGGTTTCCTCTTTTGTGGGTTTGAGGATGCGGTAGAACTCCTGGTCGCCTTTGAGGGCAGCGAGTTCCACTACTTCATCCAGGTGGATGTCGAGGCCCGTGGTTTCGATGTCGACTACTACTGAGGGGTGGTTTAAGAGAGCGCCGAAGGGGTCGCCATCGTGGTGGGTTGCCGGGAGCAGTAAGTCGCCCAGGCGGAGGCCAACTTCTTTGGGGAGAGCGCTTACTTTCTCAAGAGTGGCCTCGCCGATGCCCTTGGGTGGGACCTGGAGGAATCGATGGAGGGCGTTCGATTCCTGGGCATTGCGGAGGATGCGCAGGTGGGCGATGGCAGCTTTGATTTCAGCGCGCTGGAAGAACTTCTCTTCTTCGACCCGGACGTGGGGGACTCGACATCGCTCGAGGGCTTCCGATACATCGCGGGCGGTGAAGTTGGTTCTGACGAGGATCGCGAAGTCGCTCCAGTGGAGCTTGTCCTTTTCGTGGCGATCCAGGATTTCGTTTGCAACCCATTCGTACTCGTCGCGTGCGGTGACGAAGGGCTTGACGAGGACGGGCGAGCCGTCGGCTGCGACGTTTGGGATGATGCGCTTGGTGAGGGCCTGGGGGTGAGAAAGGATGACCCGCTCGCAGGCGGCGAGGATGTGCCGGGTGGAGCGGAAGTTCTCTTCGAAGTGGATGACGGTGGGTTTGTAGTCGTGCTTGTATTGATCGAGGATTTCAAAGGGGGCTGAGCCGCGCCATTCATAGATCGTCTGATCGACGTCGCCGAAGAAGCTGAGCTGGAGGTGTTGCTGGGCTAGCAGGTCGAGGATGCGGTATTCAGCACGGGAAGTGTCTTGAACTTCGTCTACTTGAATCCAATCGTAGCGGGCTTGCCACCAGGCGAGGCGGCCGGGGTTTTCATCGAAGAGAGTTACAACGCCGAGGATGAGATCTGTGAAGTCGATGGCGTGTGAGTCTCGCAGCATCGCTACGTAGTCGGAAACCAGGGCTTGGTAGTTGATGTTGGGTTGCTGGTAGGCGGGCCAGAGGCCGCTGAGCTTTAGTTTTTCGAAGAAGACGTCGCGAGATTTGCGGGGTGGGCTGGATTCGTATTTTGCGAGGCGGGCGTCGCTGATGGCTTGCCAGATGGCATAGCGGACGCGGTTCCATTGGCCGGGGACGTCGATTTCGTGACGGGCGGCGAGGCGGCCGCAGAGTTCTGTGGCGTCTTCTTCGTCGTAGATGATGAAGTCTGCGGGGAGGCCGAGTGCGCCGGATTCCATGCGGAGAATGTTGGCGCAGAGGGCGTGGAAGGTGGAGCACTGGACGCCGCCGCCGACGCGGCTTTGCACTTCGCGGGCGGCGCGGTTGGTGAAGCTGAGGCAGAGCATGCGCTCGGGGGCAATGCCGCCGGCGATGGCCATAGCGGCACGTTCGGCGAGAGCCATCGTTTTGCCGGTGCCTACGGGAGCCATTACGAGAACGGGCTTTTGCCATTGGTTGACTACACGGGATTGAAGTTCGTTGAGCAACACGTGTTGATGATATCGAGAGCGAGATAAACTAAGAAGCTTATGGTGAAAAAACAGATCGCGATGTTGCCTGGGGATGGGATTGGGCCCGAGGTGCTGGAGGCGGCTGAGGCGGTGATTCGAGCTTTGCCGGAGCTCGATTTTGATTTGGTGGAATGGCCTTGCGGGGCGGGTGAGTATTTGAAAAATGGGGACCCGCTGCCGAAGGCGACGATTCAGGGTTGCCGTGCGGCGGATGCGATTTTGCTTGGTGCGATGGGGATACCAACTGTACGATGGGCTGATGGACGGGAGATGGCCCCGCAGATTGATTTGAGAGAGATCTTTGGGCTGTATGCAGGGGTGCGGCCGACGAAGTTGTACAACGCGGCGCATTCGCCATTGAAGGCCCCGGTGATCGATTATGTGCTGGTGCGGGAGTCGACCGAGGGGTTGTTTTCTACGCGTTTGCGACCGAGGGTGATGGGGGCGGATGAGGTTCGCGATGAGATGCTGGTGACTCGGGCCGGGAGCGAAAGGTTGTTTCATTTTTCGTTTCGACTGGCGCAGGGCAGGCGGAAGAAGTTGACGCTGATTGACAAGGCGAATGTGTTGCCGTCGATGGCGTTCTTTCGCGAGGTGTTTGATGAGGTGGCGAAGTCTTATCCGGATGTCGAGACGGAGCGTGTGTATGTGGATGCGATGGCACTGTATCTGGTGCAGCGGCCGCAGAGCTTTGACGTGATGGTGACTGAGAATATGTTTGGGGATATCTTGTCGGACCTTGCGGCGGCGACTGTGGGTGGGATGGGGATGGCTCCTTCAGCCGATATCGGCGATACTCATGCGGTGTTTCAGCCTGCACACGGGTCGGCACCAGATATCGCGGGTCAGAGCAAGGCGAATCCGGTGGCTACGATTCTGTCAGTGGCGATGATGCTGGAGTGGTTTGGGGATGAGGATAGTCTGGCTGCGGCGGGGAGGATACGCAGGGCGGTGGAACTGGTGATGAGTGATGCGGCGAATGCTACTGGGGATTTGCGGGGTGGGCTTAGTACGCGGGAGTTGACGGCGAAGATTGTTGGGGCGCTTTAAACCTATAAGATGGAATCAGGGAGCAAATCTATGGATCAAGCAGTAATCATTAGAGACCCAGAGATCATGAATGGGATGCCATGCTTTCGTGGTACTCGCGTGCCGTTCAAGAACTTGATTGACTATCTTGAGGGAGGGCATCCGTTGGCTGAGTTTTTGAAGCAGTTCCCTACGGTGACGGAGGAGATGGCCCTGCGTGCTCTGTCGGAAGGTCAAGGGGAAAGGTAGAGATCAATCGCCTCTTTGATGTTTGCCATTGCTTCCTCCTCGGTGTCGCCGCGAGAGGCACATCCTGGAAGTTCTGGGCAGACGACAGAGTATTGTTCGGTCTCGGCGTCGTATTCGAGGACGACTCTGAAGTCCATTCTTGAAGAACCGGACGGTATCATTATTCGTTTGAGTTTATGGCTTTCAGGTTTCGTTGGTCGATTGCATTTCTTTTCGATGCTGGCAATCTTGCGTAAATTTCACTGGTTCGCTTTGGACGAGTTATCAATTGATCAACGATATCGTTGATCAATTCGAAAAGGGTCATAGCCGTTTCTCGATCATCGTTCAAATCTATCTCACCAGGATGCACTGCCTCATTTCCAATAACTCGAACAATATCAAGCGCCTGTTGCACGAGCGGATCCAGCCCTTTCGCGACCATTGCCGCGATATCTTTGTCGATATTCTTACCCTCTTCGCCAAGGTGCTTACAAAGCTTTTGGACTGCAAGTCGAAGGAGCGCAGCAGCACCCCTTGGCGAAAGCTCAACAATAGAGCGAGCTTCTTCGAAATCTATTTTGATCTCTGCTGGCAAATCGGAGCTTGGCGCAGAACCAGACCTGCTCGGTGGATAAATCATGATCTCTCTCACCCAGACGCTCACCATCTTGCAGTGGTAGCAAGAGCACAAGTACAGATTCGGAGCCTCCAACTTTAATTGTGTGGCCACGCCGTTTTGAAATATACGCACATGACGGTTCAGCAGTGCTTCGATATTCTCTTCAGTTGACCCATACACTGCATTTCCATGTCCGCCAGTTACTTTTGCTTGGAGCACGCAATCTTGTGCGAACAGTTTCGGAACCTTCTGGTAGAAAGGGAGTGACTCAACGAAAGTTTTATGCCAAAATTGAGCGGCTAGAATCCCGCAGTAAGGACAATGAAATGATGCCGAATCAATCTTTGGTGAAGCGTTGATGAGTTCCATAGGCGGATGTGTCGCTTGGCGTCTAAGCGAGCATCTTTTTGATGACTTCGCCGCTGACGTCGGTGAGGCGGAAGTCGCGGCCCATGAAGCGGTAGGTCAGGCGGGTGTGGTCAAAGCCTAGACAATGCAAGATGGTGGCTTGCAGGTCGTGGACTCCCACCGGGTCCTGGGTGATCGTAAAGCCTAGATCGTCTGTAGCTCCTATCACTGCTCCAGATTTGACTCCACCGCCGGCCAGAAACATTGAGTAGGCGTTGGGGTGGTGGTCTCTTCCTGCATTGTCGGGGTCCAGAGTGTTGCGGACTTCCTGCATTGGGGTGCGGCCGAATTCGCCTCCCCAGACGATGAGAGTGTCTTCGAGGAGTCCTCGCTGTTTCAAGTCCTGGATTAGGGCGGCGGTGCCCTGGTCGGTCTTTTCGCAGTTTGTCTTGAGGCCTTTGTTGAGGTTGGTGTGCTGGTCCCAGGAGGCGTGCATCATGAGTATGAAGCGGGTGCCTCGCTCTACCAGGCGGCGCGCTAGCAGACAGTTTGTGGAGAACTGATTGGTCGACTCTTTGCCAATGCCGTACATGTCGAGAGTGGCTTGCGATTCTTTGGAGAAGTCGACGAGCTCAGGGCCGGCTACTTGCATGCGGTATGCCAACTCATAGGCGGCCATGCGGGAGGCGATTTCCTGGTCGCCGGTTTCGTCGAGATGCTCTTTGTTGATATCGGAGATCGCATCAATGGTTGCTCGCTGGGTCTTCTGGTCGACACCTTCAGGATTGGACATATAGAGGATCGGCTCGCCGCCGCTGCGGAACTGCGTGCCCTGGAATGTTGATGGCAGGAAGCCGCTGGAGAAGTTGGAGGCACCTCCGCTGGTGCCTGCGCCGGAACTGAGGACGACGAAGCCGGGGAGGTTTTCGCTCTCGCTGCCGAGACCGTAGACACTCCATGCGCCCAGGGTGGGACGTCCCGGGACGGTTGAGCCCGTGAACATGAGGAGCTGGCCGGGGTGGTGGTTGAAGGCCTCGGTGTGGACGCTGCGGACGAGGCAGAGGTTGTCGGCTTGCTTTGCGATGTGGGGGATGTAATCGCTGAGCTCCATCCCGGATTGGCCATGTTTGGTGAAGACTCGCGGGCTGCCGAGGACGGCGGCACTGGGCTTGATGAAGGCGAGCTTGAGGTCTTTGGTGAAGCTTTCGGGAAGGCTCTTGCCGTGCCACTTGACGAGTTCGGGTTTGGGGTCGAACAAGTCCATCTGGCTGGGACCGCCCTCCATGAACATGTAGATGACGCGCTTGGCTTTGCCCAGGAAGTGCGGCTTCTTGGGGGAGAGGGGGTTGAGGCTGGCGGCATAACCGTCACGAGCGAGCAGGTCGCCAAGGGCCATCATGCCGATGCCGCCGCCGATGCTCTTCAGGAAGTCTCTGCGTGGATTGAAGGGGTTCATGGGTGGCTACTCTCTGACGATGAATTCATCGGTGTTGAAGATGATGCGGGCGAGGCCGGTCCAGGCGGTTGCCGGAGTTTGCTCATTAAGGTATTTCTTGAGCCGTGTAAGTTCGCGGTCGTTGGCTTTGCGGCCTAGCGCGAGCTCGAAGGCCGCGTTGATTTTGGCTTCGACTGTTGCCGGTGCTTCCGTCTGAACGCGGTAGGCGAGGGCTTGAGCAGCTTCATAGAAGACAGGGTCGTTCAGGAGATTGAGAGCCTGGAGGGGTGAGTTGGATGTGCGTCGACGGCTGCAAGCGACGGTCATGTCCGGCGCATCGAAATTGCCGAGCATGGGGTAGGGTGCGGTTCGCTGAAAGAAGATGTAGAGGCCGCGACGGTACTTGTCGGCGCCCTGGCTCTCACTCCATTTGGCTCCGCCATAGACTAGCTCGGAGACGCCTTTGGGTTGCGGTGGCCTGACGCTGGGGCCGCCGAGTTGGGTGTTCAAGAGCCCGCTCGCGGCAAGGGCAGAATCGCGGATGGCTTCGGCGCTGAGACGTATGCGGCTCTGGCGAGCGATGAGCGCATTGTCAGGATCGATCTCGGCTACTTCGGGGCGGGCCTTGGAGCTTTGCCGGTAAGTGGCGCTGGTAACGATGGCGCGGTGGAGCTGCTTGACGGACCAGCCCTTGGTTTGGAACTCGCGGGCTAGATAGTCGAGGAGCTCTGGGTGGGAGGGCTTGTCGCCCTGGAGGCCGAAATCCTCGCTGGTCTTGACGATGCCACGGCCGAAGAATTCCTGCCAGTAGCGGTTGACGATCACTCGTGGTGTTAAGAAATTGGCATCACTAACGAGCCACCTGGCGTAGGCGAGGCGCTCTGGTTCGTTGCCAGGTTTGAATTCCGGAAGGACGGCGAGAGTGCCGGGTTGGACTTCAATGCCGGGAGTTTTCCAATCGCCCCGGACGGCGAGGCGTTGCGGCGGAGCGGTGGGGTCTGGAATGACTACGTAGGCCTGAGTGAGTTTGGCGGTTTCGTCTTCGAGCTTCTTGATCTGCTCTTTGATGGACTTGAGTTTTTCGATGTTCTCTTTTTCGCCGCGCACGGTGTGGCTCGGGTTGTTGAGAAAGTATGTGAGCAGGCGCCAGGCGTCGCGCTCACTGCGTTGCCCGGACGGCATCATCATGATGCGCTCGGCGTGATCGAACATGACGCGGAAGCTGGTGACAGAGAAATCCCATTCGCCGTCGACGCCGGGGTTGGTGATGGCGGCTCGCATCTTGCCCTGCCAACGGGCGAACCATTCGTCGATGGGGGCGCTCTTCAATATCTCTTCGCGCTTCTTCAGGTATGTGGTGCGGCTGGCGAGCCATGGGCCTAGCTCACCGGGCATGGGGGCATCCATGTCTGTGTCGTAGGACTTGGAGAAGACTGCCATGGATGCGTAGTATTCTTTCTGCGAGATGGGGTCGTACTTATGATCGTGGCATTGGGAGCAGCCCATGGTGAGGCCCATCCAGGTGGTGGATGTGGTGTTGACCCGGTTGACCAAGGTGTCGAAGCGGTCTTCGGCGCGGGTGACGCCGGCTTCGCGATTAATGAGCGTGTTGCGGTGGAAGCCAGTGGCGACTTTTTGATCGAGGGATGGGTTGGGGAGGAGGTCACCCGCAAGCTGTTCGATGGTGAATTGGTTGAAGGGTTTGTCAGCATTGAGGCTGTCAATGACGTAGTTGCGCCAGCGCCATGCATAGGGACGGGCGAGGTCTTTTTCAAATCCGTCGGTGTCGGCGTAGCGGGCGAGATCGAGCCACTGGCGAGCCCAGCGTTCGCCATACTGCGGGGCCTTGAGGAGTTGATCGACGGCGCGTTCGTAGGCGTCTGGGCGAGTATCGGCGAGGTAGGTGCGGGTGAGCTCTTGCGTGGGCGGGAGGCCGGTGAGGTCGAGGGCGACGCGGCGCAGGAGAGTGAGTTTGTTAGCTTCGGGTGAGGGTGCGATGTTTCGCGATTCAAGCTTGGCGAGGGTGAAGCTGTCGATTGGATTCTTTGGCCAGCTTGTGTTTTTGACTGGTGGGAGAGCGCCTTGCCAGAGGGGCTGGAAGGCCCAATGAGTGCTTTTGCGCGTGGTTGCCTTGCCGATTGTTAGGCCTGCGGGCCAGGAGGCACCTTCGTTGATCCAGGACTTGAGGCCGACGACTTCGGCGTCGCTTAAAGGTGGGCCCATCGGGGGCATCCGGAAGCCGTCTTTCCTGGATGTGACACGCTCGATGATTTTAGAGGCATCAGCCTTGCCGACTGTGATGATCGGGCCGGAGTAGCCGCCCTTCATGGCGTCGGTGCTGTTGTCGAGACGGACGCCAGCGAGTTGTTGGGCGCCACCGTGGCACATCACGCAGCGCTTGGCCAGCAGCGGTTGTACGTCAGTGGCGAAATCGGCACCAAAGCCCAAGCTGAATGAGATCAGGGGCAGCAAGACATTACGCATGCCCCTATTCTATTCTTCTCTTAACGTTGTGGCTATTTCATCGGGCTATAGTCTGTGGGTTCGAGGAAGACGTATTCGACTTTGGTGGTGAGTTTGCCGTTAACTTCGCTGGCGGTGCGGGCCTTCGCCCAGTCGGGATCGGCACGGAACTTGTCCCAGCTTGCTTTGGCGGCATCGCGGCTATCATGCTGCAGGAGGTAGATGAGAGTGTTCTTCGAAGTGGGGCCTTCTGAGGGGACTCCGTAGACGACATTCTTCATGCCATGCTTTTCGAAGATCTTGAGGGTGTGGTTGCGGAAGCGGGCATTGAGGTCGTCGAGTTTGCCTTCGGGGGTGGTGTAGGTGCGGAGCTCGAATACGTGGTTCTTCGATGCGGCGCCAGCGCCGCTGACGTAGCCCAAGCCAAAGACGCCGCAAATGCCTGCAGCGAGGAGAATCATTTTTTTCATTGTGGAAACAGTCCTTTCGGTATATTCATCATAGTCATCATCATGCGTTCCCTACTCTTGTTTTTGGTTGCGATGCCAGTGCTTGCTCAACGCACGGCGACAGTTTGCGGGGCGGATGGCAATGCTAATACTTGCACCACGATTGAGACGTCGCGGATTGGGAACTTACGATTCGAAGACTATCGTGTCACTAATCCAGCTGCGCCGCTAGTAAATCTGGAAGTGCGGCGGGCGCATCTGGGGCAGATTCCTTTGGGAAACCGGAACCTGATTTGTACTGTGAATCCGAATGCGGCGGCGATTTTGTCTGCACCGACGTTTCGCTTCAACTCTGTAAGTTCGCAGGTGACTGAGATAGAGTCGCTTGTCGCCGGGCAACTGAATCAGGAAGTGTTGGCCCAGACTACGGTCAGGGATCTGGTGATGTCGGATGGATTTTCGATTCCGCAGTTTGTGTTTCGTATTTCGCGGAGCCGGGGGACGACGCAACTGCTGTTTACGATGAACCCAAGCTACCAGCCGAATGGGGTGACGATTCCTGAATACACGGCGACTCATGTGCTGGGTGTGGATAGCGCGACAGGGCGCGTAAGCTTCCCCACGGAGTTGCCTTTGAATACGCAGGTATTAAGGCTCTACTGGGCGGTTTTGGTTGGATTGCCTGGGTTGCTGAATGATCGCGCAGACATCAGAGTGGCTGACCCGACACCGTTTGGCCGCGTGTTGTTTAGTCCGGATGAGGTGCGTGGGTTTGCGACGGTGATATCGAAGGCGGTGCTGAATTATGCGAGCCCGACGTTTGCGCCGGTAATGGATGCGAGTTGTATGAAGGGTCCATTTCAGACTTGTGCGGCGCAGGACGCACTTGAGAATTTTGGAGATGTGCTGGCGAGGAACGGGGCTGAATACTTGGCGACTGGCGCTGCAACGCCTGCCCGTATCGTTGCTGGCAACCTGGCTAGCTGGGCTAAGGGTGGAGCACTAGCCAACACGACTATTGCAAATCTGATGACTGTCTTGAAGCCGCTCACGCTTTTGTGGCCTACGCTTGAGCGGGACGCAGTTGTTGCTGCGGACCGGACAGTGATCACAAATTGGCTGCGGCCTTTCTACGGAACCCTGGCTGGTTCGATTTCGCTGCCGGATTACCGGGGCCTGGAGGCGGCTTCGATCCAAATGATGGATTCGATTCAGCGCCGTGATGATGCTGGTTTTGCGCTGTCTGTCGAGCGCTACTTTACCGGATTGCATCAGATGCGTGCCGATGGGTCGCTGCCGATGGAGGCGCAGCGAGGAGCCTGTGCTTTGAACTACAGCAATCGTACCGTTGCGAGCTTGGTGACGATTGCCGAATCTGCGGCGGCACAAGGATATGATCTCTATTCGCTCAAGGTGAATGGGCGTTCACTGGATACGGCGATTGAGTTTCTGCTGGATGCTTATGACAACGGGGCGTTGGTGTCGAAGTACAACAATCCTGCGGCGGAGTGTGAGCTGGGAGGCGGTGTCCCCCTGGATCGTAGGGCGCTGGAGCTTTCCGGTAGTTTGAGTTCGCCAGCCGCATGGATAGAGATTTATTTGGCGCGGTTTCCAAATTCGCCTTTGTCGAACCGCTTGAAATCGCGTCTAGGTTTGACTGGATTTGCAAAGCGGCCGCTGAGTCATTTCACTGCTGGTGCGAATACGACTTGCCTATTTCTGACTCCGCAGGAGTTGAGCCCGATCAGTCTGCCTTTGCTCGATACTTTTGTGGGCAACCAGCAGAGCGGGGCGACTCGAGTGGTATTGCCCGAACGGTTGGGGGCGAGAGTGAGAACTGCCTCGGGGGTGCCGCTGCCCAATGTGCTGGTGCAATTTGCAGTGAGTGAAGGAACGGCGACAGTTGAGAACGCTTCGGCTTTAACTGATCCGTTTGGCGTTGCCTATACCCGCTTGACGCTGGGTGCGCGTTCTGGTGTGATCCGCGTCACGGCGGCTGCAGTGGGTGCTACGCCGGTTGTGTTTACTGCGACGGCAAAGGGTGATGATCCGAAGCTGACGCCGGGTGGTGTCGTTGGAGTAGGAGGCAGCGTGCCTAGCGTGAAGAATGCTTCGCCCGGTGCGATTCTCTCGATCTATGGAGCAGACTTTGTGCTGCCGGGTGTTGGACGCCGTGCGGGCTTGAGAGATGGCCGATTACCGACCGTGCTCGAAGGCGTGTGCGTTTACTTTGGAACAACGCCGGCGTTCATGCTGGATGCGTATCCGGCCCAGTTGAATGTGATTGTGCCGGCATTGACCGGGAGCAGTGCTGAGGTTCGTGTCGCGAAGAATTGTGGGTCACCGATCGAAGAGCGTACGGATCCACAAATGATCGCTCTCACCACTGCGGCACCGGAGTTCTTCTTCTTTGATGCGACCACAAGTGGTAACAATCCGGTGGCCGCGGTGGATTCCGTGACGCAGCAGTTTTTTGGACCACTGACGCTGTTTGAAGGGACGGCGAAGCCGGCCAAGCCGGGCGACTTTGTGACGCTCTATTTGACTGGGCTGGGCGCGACGACACCTGCGGTTGCGCCCGGGTCGATTGCTACGGGGCAGGCGACAGTGCGCGGGAATCTGGAGTTGCGACTGGCGGGGCAGGTCATTGCATCGGCCAATATTCTGTATGCAGGATTCTCGCCCGGTTCTTTGATTTATCAGATCAACTTTCGCGTGCCTGCGGGGCTGCCGGCGAGCAATCAACCGATCTCGGTAACAGTAGATGGGCAGACAACTCCAGTGGGTGCCTATCTAACCCTGTCGCTGCGTTGATATCCTTTTGGAGTTGTCTTCAACGATTTTTTTAGGAGCACTCTAGTTATGTCTACACAATCCGGCGCCGAGTTCAAGGCAGAACTGCGCAATGGCAGCCCCAAGATGGGCCTCTTTCTGAATTCTTCTTCGGCGACTGTTGCCGAGCAACTGGCGCATAGCGGTTACGACTGGTTGCTGGTCGATGCGCAGCATGGCCCGATGGGTTATGAGAAGCTGAGCGCGATGCTTTGCGCGATCGCCAGTGGTGGCGCGAAGTCGATGGTTCGTGTTGCCGGTTATGGCGACCGTCAGGGGATTCAGCAGGCGCTCGACCTTGGGGCCGATGGCGTGTTGGTGCCTTACATCAACACGGCAGAGGAAGCACGGCAGGCAGTGAGCTGTTGCCTCTATCCGACGGCGGGTACGCGCAGCGTTTACTTCCCGCAACGGTCTACCAACAAGGCCGGCCTGCTTGGGTATGTGCCGAACGCGAACAAGAACATCATGGTGGCACTGCAGGTTGAAACGCATGACTGCATCAAGAACCTGGAAGAGATTGCGGCTGTGCCCGGTGTGGACATTCTGTTCCTGGGGCAGAACGACCTCTGCATGTCGATGGGGCTGTTTGAGACTTATGTGTTCCCCGAGATGTATACGAGCCCTGAGTTGCTTGCGGCGACAAACACGCTAATTGCTGAAGCGAAGAAGAACAAAGTGATTCTTGGGTTGTTCCTGTTTGGGACTTCGCGCGTTGGTGAATTTCTCGACAAGGGCTTTACGTTTATCTCGATTGGCAACGATCTGCATCACATCCTGACGCAGACCGGCGCACATGTTGCGGCGCTCGAAGGGATTGGGGCCGAGAAGGGCAAGCCCTGGACGCGCCGCACGACCCACTTGCTGTAGGCTGTAACGATGACACCTGGAACGCCACTGCTGATAGCGACGCTTGCAGCAGTGGCGTTTCTGCTTTTTCTGATTCTGTATTTGCGGCTGCATGCGTTTTTGGCGCTTTTGATTTCGAGCTTTGCGCTTGGGTTGATGACGGGGATGTCGCCGGCGAAGTTGCTGAAGTCGATCCAAGTTGGGTTTGGGGAGGCGCTTGGGTTCATCGCCGTTGTTGTGGCGTTGGGGGCGATTATTGGGCGGTTTCTTGAGCATTCCGGTGGAGGGCGGCATCTTGCCGAGTGGCTGCTTAAGAAGTTTGGATCGAAGCTGACTCCGTGGGCTTTGTTGACGGCGGCGTTTCTTGTAGGGCTGCCGTTGTTCTTTGAAGTGGGGTTCATTATCATCGTGCCGCTGGCGTGGAGTCTGGCGCGGGAATCGAAGAAGAGCCTGCTGTATTACGGGTTGCCGATGGGATGCGCGCTCACGGTGGTGCATGCTATGGTGCCTCCTCATCCTGCGCCTGCGGCTGCGGCGCAGATGTTTCATGCCGATCTGGGGAAGACGATTTTGTGGGGGATTGCGATCTCGATTCCGATGGCGATCTCGGGTGGGATCGGCTATGGGTTGTGGATTGCGAAGCGGATGTTTATCCCGGTGCCTGAGATTGCTACCAAGGATGTGCGGGTGGAGAATCCGCCGAGCGTGCCGATGGTGTTGCTGCTCTTGTTGATGCCGGTGACGCTGATTTTTATCGCTACGTTTATGAACCTCGAGAACCCGAAGGCGGATAACTTCTTTACGCTGGTGGGGCATCCGTTTACGGCGCTGTTGCTTACGACGCTGGTGACGCTGGTTTGTCTTGGGGCGCAGCGGGCGATGAGCAAAGCGCAGATTTCGTCGATGGCGAATGAGTCGCTTGCGCCGATTGGGGCGTTGCTCGCGATCATGGGTGGGGGAGGGGCGTTTAAGCAGGTGATTGTGGATTCGGGCGTGGGGCCTTATGCGGGGCAGTTGCTTGCTTCGTCTGCGATTCCGCCGATACTGGTGGCCTATTTTGTGGCGACGGCGTTGCGGGTGGCGCAGGGGTCGGCTACGGTTGCGATCATTACTGCGGCTGGGATTGTTGCGCCGCTGGTGAAGGATATCCCGGGGCAGTCACCCGAGCTGTTGGTGCTGGCGTTGTGTGCTGGCGGGACGATACTGTCGCATGTGAACGATGCGGGGTTCTGGTTGGTGAATCAGTATCTGGGGCTGACGGTGCCGGAGACGTTGCGGACGTGGACGGTGATGAAGGTGATTACGTCGGTGGTGGGGATTGCGATTATTCTGGTGGTGGATTGGTTAAGGTGAGATTGGTGGACAATGGTTCCAATGGCAAAGCCGACTTCGCTTGAGATTCACAACTACAAATGCTTCCAGAATTTGAAACTGGAAGCTGTCGGCCAGGTGAACCTAATCGCAGGCAAGAATAATGTTGGGAAGACGACGCTGCTGGAAGCCATCGCATTAGCAGCAAGTCGGACGGACCCGAAGGAATTGTTCAGAATTCTTGACGAGCGTGAAAGGCCGACCACCGAGCGATCTCTGGAACAATGTTTCGACCGGGTGTTTCTAAGTGGTCATTGCCGAATCCGTTTTGGGCTTCTGAGAATAGATATTGCTAAGCCAGCAGAAGAACCGGATGATGCACAAGACCCGACTCGGACCGACTTCAGAAGAGATTCGAGATCCAAATTGGTTCCCTCCTTCTCACTTCATTCTGGGCTTTACAACGCGCAGTTTGATCTCGACTTCGTGACAAAGCAGGCTGCAAGCTTGGGGCAGTTGAAGGAGAAAATAGCCCGAGTTGCATATCCAAAATATCAATGGGTCTCAGGGCTGAATTGGGAATCTTCGCGGGTCAGAAATCTGTGGGATGCTATCAACGGTTTACCCGCCGAAGATAACTTAGTTGAAATGCTGCGAGTTCTAGACCCGCAGGTTGAACGCGTTACGCTGCCAACTTCAGAAGACCAAACTCTTCCGAGGATTCGCAAAGCCGGAAGTCAAGAGTTGGAGCCGATAAGCAGGTTTGGCGAGGGGATGACTAGGCTATTTTATCTGGGCCTTGCGATGCTAAACTCCTCCAAGGGGATTCTATTGGTAGACGAAATTGAAAACGGCCTTCACCACTCATTATTCCCGAAGCTTTGGGAGTTTCTATTTCGTTCAGCAGAAGCGCTGAATGTGACGATTTTCGCCACTACACACAGCCACGATGCGACACAGTCATTTGCAAAGCGCGCGATCATGTTTCCCAAAGGTACAGGGGTGATGACTCGACTCGATCAAACGAAGAAGGGAATCGTTGCCGTCCAATATGGCGACGAAGAAGCTTTGATTGCCGCCGAAGAAGGATATGAGGTTCGATGAGGGTTGCTCGACTTGTCTCAGAAGGGCGAACTGAATGGGAACTCCTTAACAATCTTGGAATTGCAGAAGTCCAGGATTTGTTACGGTCGATCCCTAGTCCAACAAAGGAACCACCGAAGGACGCGGAGGGTCGGGTTGTCGCTTTGGGTATTCACGCTCTCACGGCTCAATTGCGCGTTGCTCTTGATGATCCAACTTGCAATTTGGTTATCGTCATCTGCGACGCTGAAGGCGATCCAGCAGCGGATAGATGGCAAGAGATTCGAGATGAACTTGTCAAACGCGCCTTCGAAGCTGTTCCAGAAGCCATGCCTGTAGAAGGTACCGTCGTATCTAACCAGGAAGATAAGCGCGTGGGCGTCTGGATTATGCCTGACAATTCATCGACTGGAATGATTGAAGATTTTTTCTGGGCTGCGATTCCCGAAGAGAACGAAGAGAAAAGCTTGGCTCATAATTACGTCTCCAGCGTGCCCCGGCCCAAGTTCAAAGGGAAGCTTTCAAAAGCAAAGCTATATGCGTGGCTGGCTGTGCAGAAAGATCCTTCAGCCCATCCCTGGCAGGCGTTTCGATGGACTTGGATCAAGCGGGATCGTGGTAGCGTGCCGCTTTTCTTGCGGTGGATCGAGCGCTTGCTTCTGGATTAGTTTCGATTCGTTCTTGTGTCTCAATGCCTCAGCGGCTGTGACGAATTGACTCAATGTAAACTGGTGCTTTGGAACCACTAATCAAGACGCGACTCCCCAAGCAGCGGGCGTGCAATGAAAAGAACGAAAAGGGCAAGATTTGCGCGGGTCACCTGAAGCGGTGGTTCACATTTGGTGGGGATATCGCGGATCGATTTGGGGCTGGAGCGGAGTTGTACCGGTGTGAGAAATGTAAAGCGATTTATCTGCCAAACCCGGAAGAGACATCACGGACGGCGACGCTCGCTTGGTAGTAGTTGAGAATTGTGGTAGATTAATGGATTCTTTGAGTTTGCCGATAGACTGCCTAGCCGCAGCTATAAAGGCTCTGGTTCCGCAGGGCGCTTCTAAATAGATAGACCGCATCGGATTCGGGTGGGTGGGTTTTGCTAGATCCTCCTCCGATGCGGTCCGCCCTCGGTTACTACTGGGGCAACAATCGGTGCGCCTGCTGCAAGTAGCGTAACGGTTCCCGCCATCTTGCTGGACAAAGGCCCGCGTCCTAATTCAACCCTTCATCCAACAGCTACCTGCTTTGCTGGTACTCCGATTGTAGAGAAACCAAACTGTAAGAACACAATATTGAAAGATCCGCGAAACGACTACTTCGTTTCAAAATTCTGGCTTCGGTGAGTATTTTAAGTAGCACCTTTAGGGCCATGTAAATATCTCTTTACATTGAATTGGAGACAAAAAAATCCCCTCTGGTGCAACCGCATAACGGATGAGTGAGCGGTTCGTAAATACTGATCCCGACTCCCGCAAGCACGCAAGTCTTTTGGACCCGCTCGCTTTACCGCCTGCCAGTTGCAACAGAGGGCAGGTTTTTAAAGGTACTCCATCAATTCACTAGTTAAGATAGCAAATCCAGGGCCACTGTTGCACAAAAAGATTCTATTGAAAACAATAGGGTTTGTGATGAGTAGAAGGCGTGTTCGCGGCAAACTGGACACGGATGTGTAGCGCTGTGACACACTGAAAGAACAATGGAGTGGCTGCTGATTTTGTTGGTCTGCTGGACGGTGCTGGGGCAGACGGCGAACGAAGAAAACTACAAAACCTACACAGAGGCACCGCGGCTTTTGTTGCGGTCGTCGCGTTTGCGCCTGTTAACGCGGGAGCGGGAGCGGCAGACGATTCGCTACCAGCAGTTTGACGCTTACATTACAAATGGGGCAGCGATGCCTGAGGCAGGCTTTGCCCTCGCACTTGCGAGCAAAATTACGGGCAACCCAGTGCATTGCAACAACGCATACGCGTGGCTCGTGAAATCGAAGCAAGGCGACTCGCGACAGGAGGCGTTGGTGTACGACTGGTGCGCAGGCATACTCACTGCAGCGCAGACAAAGGCGCTGGGTGAGAAGTTGAAAAAGTCGGTTGCGCCAATTACAGATTTTCGTTCGCTACGGGACCGGGTTTATGTGGCGCTGGCCATCGCGGATCTTGATTCGGCATTGTCAGAGCAGACTCTGCGGGAGACGGTTTTGCACTGGCGAGCCAAGGTTGCGCCGGGGCTAAAGCAGGCGATGCCGGTGAAGGGCGATCAGTTGTATCCACTGCTTGAGTTGTTGCATGCGGTGCGGGATAACCTTGAGATCGATTTGCGTCAGGATGCCCCGCAATACTTTATCGACTTGCCGCTAACGCAGATGCTGGGCTATTATCCAGCGCCGTATCCGGGGCCGGATAATGAGTTTCGAGTGGCTTTCTTTACTGGTGACGGAGAGCCGGATCTGACACTGGCGACGATGTTGCGATCCGCTGAATTGTCGCTGGTATCGCTGGATAACAACGCTGAGCTCGCGCAGTCATTGCAGGGATGGTTGATGCAGGATCGTTATTTGCTGCGGTCGCCGTTGGGGATCCCGTATGAGTTTTTGTGGGCCAATCCCTATCAGCCGGGCCTAACCTACCATCACTTGCCGAATTCTTATCACGACAAGCGAAACGGGATGCTTTTCATTCGTAATCATTGGGAAGAAGAAGCCCGTTTTCTCTGCTACTACGACGGGAAGATTCAGCTCTTTGAGGACGGTAAGCGGAAGGTGTTGAAGGTGTCGCCGGCGACGCCCGCGGTGGAAATGGGCGGGGCGACGATTCTGGTAGGTGGCAAGGATCTGCTGAAGCCGATTCAGTTTGAGTTGACGGGGGCTGATCGTGAGGCCTGGTATTTGATTGGTCTGAAGCCCAACACCATTTACGATATCGAGATTGATGATCACGAACTGGAAGAGGCGCGGACGGATTCGGGGGGCATCTTGTCGCTGGAGTTTGTGAAGAGCCTGAAGGCTGGCGTGCGAGTGATGCCGGCACAGTTCGTGAAGGGATCAGAATAACGCTGGTGCTCGAAAAAAACGTAGATCAATTAGGATGAAATTTATGCGTACCCTGGTTTTGCTCCTAAGCGCTTTGAGCGCTTTTTCGCAGCAGTGTCTGATTCCCGGAAGGGTTCCTTCAACCCGGCCGACTCGCATCGACTACAAGAACGAGGACATTGCCGTGGACTTCTATGGCCTCTCACTCAGTTGGTCGCCACAGTTTTGCAATTCGCCCGCTGGTCAGAGCCGGAACAATCGCTGGCAATGCGATGAGAACCGGTTTGGATTTGTGGTGCATGGGCTTTGGCCGCAGTCGGCAAAGGCGAGGCGGAGCGATGAGCATCCGAGGAACTGCAAGGTTCCTGAGATTCTGCCAGCGGCGACGATCAAGCCGCACCTCTGCACTATGCCTGGAGCGCAGTTGATCCAGGATGAGTGGGTGAAGCATGGCTCCTGCGCCTGGCCCAATGCTGCTGCATATCTTGATCAGACGGAAGCGCTTTACAAGAACCTGGTGTTGCCTGACCTTCAGGGTGGCATGACTACTGCCGGGGCGATCCGAAAGGTTTTGCTTGGTGCGAACAAGTCTAAGGGCTTAAAGGCCGAGCACACTCATGTGCGTGTCATTTCTGGAAACCGTTTCTCAGAGTTCATGATTTGTTACGACAAACAGTTTCGCTTTACAGCCTGCGCCGATCCAGGTACGCCAGACAAGATCGAAGTTCGCGTGGCAGCCAAGCGTTAGACGAAGGTCTTGAATTCCATGACGTCGCCATCGGCGACCACATATTCTTTGCCTTCGGTGCGGAGCTTGCCCACTTCGCGGGCCTTGGCAAAACTACCCAGAGCGACCAGTTCTTCATAGCCGATGGTGTCGGCAGAGATGAAGCTCTTCTCGAAGTCGGAGTGGATGACCCCAGCCGCTTGAGGTGCCTTCCAGCCAGCGTGGATCGTCCAGGCGCGGGTTTCTTTGACGCCTGTAGTCAGATAGGTGCGGAGACCGAGCAGATGGTAGGCTTCCTTGATCAAGTTGCCGACGCCGCTCTCGGTGACGCCCAGGCCTTCAAGGTATTCAGCAGCTTCTTCTGGGGCCAGCATGACGAGTTCGGCTTCGATCTCGGCTGAAACTATTACGGCACTGGTGTCGTGATGGGTAGCGACATAGGCCCGGACCTTGCCGACGAAGGGGTTGGCTTCAGGGTCTGCCAGGTCGCCTTCTGCGACGTTGCAAGCGTAGATGGTGGGCTTGTTGGTGAGCAGGAAGAGGGGCTTGGCGAGGATCTTTTCTTCAGGTGACATCTCAAGTGTGACGGCGTATTTGCCATCCGAGAGATGGGGTTCGAGACGAGCAATCAGTTCGATTGTGGCAGCCGCTTTCTTGTCGCCGCTGCGTGCCAATTTTTGAAGTTTGGCCTTTTGCTTTTCGATGCTGTCCATGTCGGCGAGCAGCAACTCGGTGTTGATGATCTCAATGTCACGGACCGGGTCTACCGTATCCATCACGTGTTCGATGTTCGAATTCTCGAAGCAACGGACGACCTGAACGATGGCGTCCACTTCGCGGATGTGGGCAAGAAACTGGTTGCCAAGGCCTTCGCCCTTGCTGGCCCCAGCCACTAAACCTGCGATGTCGACGAACTGGAAGACAGCGGGGATCAGCTTCTCTGAGCCGGAGAGCTTGCTCAAGACCTCGAGCCGGTGATCTGGCACGGTCACCATGCCTTCGTTAGGCTCGATGGTACAGAAGCGATAGTTCGCCGCCATCGCCTTGCGCGACTTGGTCAATGCGTTGAAGAGCGTACTCTTACCTACGTTGGGCAACCCAACAATTCCTGCTTGCAACATGTGAGGGAATTTCCAGTTTACCGTCCCTTGCCAGGAAAAGTGCTGCTCATTGTAGATTAGGGAGTGATGCTTCTACGTTTCGCTCCGCTCGTGATGCTGCCGCTATTGGCCTTGGGGCAGTTTGCAACCCAGCCGGTGGTTGTCTATCGAGGTGTTCTCAATGCAGCCAGTCTGGCACCTCCCGGGTTGCCCAATGCCGGGATTGCCCGTGGCAGTGTGTTCACCATTTTCGGTTCCAACATTGGCCCGGCGACGCCCGCAACGGTTAGCGCTTTCCCGCTCTTGCCTGGTTTCAACGGGGTAAATCTCACCCTCTCGCAAGGCGGGATCAGTGTGTCGGCGATTCCGATTTTTGTTTCGTTGAACCAAATCAATGCGATCCTGCCTTCGAATGCGCCACTTGGGGCGGGGTCGTTACGAGTGAGTTTTGGCGGGCGTACGAGCGCGCCCGTGCCGGTCGAGGTGGTAGAGAATGCCCCAGGCATCTTTGCGATTTCCTCTGGCGGCTTTGGGCCTGGTGTCGTGCAGAATTTCAATGCGGAGACCGATCAGCCTGTGAATTCGCTAGATACATCGGCGGCGCGCGGGCAGGTGATTACGATCTGGGCTACCGGGCTAGGCCGGGTGCCTTTTGCTGATAACATCGCTCCGGTAGCTCAGAATCTGGAAATCCCACTCACGATCACGATTGGGGAGCGGGATGCCATCAAGCTCTACGGTGGGCGCAGCCCTTGTTGCTCGGGCGTAGACCAAATTGTGGTGCGAGTGCCTGAAGATGCTCCGCTTGGCTGTTATGTGCCGTTGCGGATCAAGGCTGGAAATACGGTATCAAACACAGTAACGATGGCGATTGCGAATACGGCTGGAGCGCGGTGCAGCGACAGCTTTAACCCGTTTACGAATCTGATTCGCAACTCGCGCAGGCAAGGGATGGTGATGCTGGATCGAACGCAGCATCAAGTAGACAGCTACATTACAACAATTGAGCAGAATACGACTGAGGCCGTGCGCGCATACTTTTGGAACCGGGAGCCGTCGGCGTTTGCCTTTGACCCGCAGTTTTCTTATCCACCTCCTGGCACTTGCCTGGTGCAGCAGGCGAGCGGGAATTTATTGCGTGGGGCATCGCTGCGGGGATCTCTGCCTGCGTCAAGCTCCCTTGATGCGGGGTCGGTGTTGAGATTGAGCACCAGCTTTAGCGGTACAGCAGAGATCTCCAGAACAACAGTGCCGCAGGCTGGTTATTCGGCAGTGGTGGGCAGCTTGAGAGCCAGTGATGGAGTGGGTCTTTTGAAGCTGGATTTCCCGAATGCGACGACACTCAGCTTCAACGGCGGCGTGGGCGAAGTAAGTGTGCAGCCGAATCTGACGAATCTTTTTGCGTGGGGAGGAAGAGCGTTGCTGGAGCGAATCCGGCGTGACGTCAACACGCGGATCCAGTTCACGCCCAACGACTTCAACGCGACGAGCGAACTCTCGCTTGTGGCCTATTCAACCGTGCATAATGCAACGACGGCGATTACCTGTCTTGCTGCGCCGGGTGTCGATACGATTCAGCTCACGCCAGATTTGATGTCGAACCTGCCAGCATCTTACGGCCGGCCCGATGGGTCTCTCGCGATGCTCGGAATTGGAATTGTGCCGCTCATTCGGGCGGTTCCATTTAGTGGGTCTGGCCTTGATGGCGGGCTTCTTCTCTTTTCGCAGTGGCAAACGAAATCGGTGTATATCCAATGAAATTACTTCCCGGCCTGGTTGGAGTTGCGATGCTCTACGGGGGTGTCGTGGAGCTGTTAGGGCCTGCTGGAAGGCAGACGGCGAGGAATCAACAAGTGGACCGGCTGGATGGCACGGGACAGTTTGTTGAGGTCGCAATTTTTCCTGCGCCTGGCGTGAATGGGTTCTCGCGAGTGCAGGTTTGGACCAGCAAGCGTGAGGCTGGCAAGTACACTCGTGTTCGATTGCAGGAGAAAGAACTGCAGATCCCCGAACCCCTGCGAATCGCCCGCGAGCTATACGATTTCCCGCTTGGGAATTTCAGCAGCCCGAATGCGGCTTTAGCCGAGAACCGGATTGCCGTTCTTTGCGGAGGCGCTGATTTTACAGTCCGGCTTCTGAACCCTGTGGCGCTCACCGTGGGGCGTCCAATTGCTCTTCCGGCCCTGGCGCGTCAGATTGCCTTGCGTCCTGGGATAGGAGAAGTCTGGGTCACTCATGCGGGGACTTCGAATCAGATTTCGATTTCAGATCCGGTGACTGAGCGAGTGGTGACCAGTATTCCTTTTCGACTGAATCCGCAGGCGGTTCCGGTTGCGCTTTTCTTTTCGCCTTCGGGGCGGACGGCCTATGCGGTGGTGCGCAATCCCGAGAGCCTGAATGACCGGGGCTTTGTGTTTGTGATCGACCCGGCGACGCGGGTGGTTCGGAACCAGGTTTCGCTTGGGACTACTACGCCGCAGTCGGCGGTTTTGAGTCCCGATGGTTCGACAATTTACATAATGGGCACGAGTCTGAACGACCTTAGTACTGCGGAGCCGAGCATGAGTCAGTTTGACACTTTCACCAATACTTCTAGCGTCGCGGCTCTTGGGTTGCCCATTGCCGCTGACCAGATTGTGATGCATCCGAACGGCTCGCGGATCTTCTGGGCTTTTCCTTCTACGTTTGGGCTTGACGAGTATGATGTACAAGCCCGGCGGGTGGTTCGCCGGATTGCCTTGCCACGATTGATACAGCCGCAGAATCTTGAATTCAGCCCCATCGGGGATGTGATGTTTGTGCGAGATGTTCTTGGGCAATTGGCGACACATCTCGACCCTGAATCTGGAGAGATTCTGGATACACAACTGATTCCAGCCGGGCCTGGCGTCTCGCTGCTAAGGCCATAGCCGGTCAAGCTGTGGTTTTGGTGAAGCGCTCCACCAATCGAGGCCAATCGACTATGACTTGGCCGCCGTTATCTTCGTGGGTGTGCCGCCAATCCTGAATCAAGTCAAGACAAGAGTGGTCCAGATATGTGAGTTTTTCGAAATGGATGTGCAGTTCAGCTTTCTCCTCCACCTTGTCGAGGTAGTCCGCCAGCACAGGGAGGCGAAGGAAGGTAGCAGAACCTTCGAGGTAAAGATCGCATCGTCCTGAGCTGTGAGTGATCAGCTTTACACTCAGGCGGGATGCCTTGTAGAGCATTTTGATGATGGTCAATGCGATTCCGCACATTACGCCGGTGAGAAGGTCGAAAACCACGACGCCAGTGAGAGTGGCCAAATAGATGGCAACTGGAATCCAGCCATATTCGCGCAATCGCATGAAGTTGGCGACGCTTACAAGTTTTAAACCGGTAAGGACGAGGACCGCTGCCAGTGCTGAAGTTGGAATGCGCTCGAGAATATGCGGGAATAGGGCAACCATCACGAGTAACCATGCACCATGCATAACGGCGGACCACCGGGTTTGTGCTCCAGCCTGAACGTTGGCGCTGGAACGGACGATGACGCCCGTCATTGGCAGAGAGCCGAGGGCTCCGCAGAGAAGATTTCCTGCCCCTTGGGCGATCAGCTCGCGGTCATAATTGGTTCGCACATCGCGGCGGCCCATGGCTGATGTCATTTTGTCGACCGCAGCGGCGCTGAGGAGCGTTTCGGCGCTGGCGATAAAGGCGAGGGCTGCAGCTTCGGCCCAATATTTAAGGTTGGTGATGCCGCCGAGCGATTGAAGACCCGTCAGTGAAAGATTGCCAAGCATGTTGTCCGGCACGTTTACGTGCTTGATTTCTAGCTGATAAGAATAGCTGGCAGCGGCAGCAGCCAGTAGACCCATGAGTGGCCCGGGGAGAAATTTCAAACTCTCGGGACGGTAATTGTTCCAGAGCAATATCACTGCCATGGTGAGCAAACCAATGATGGCAGCCATTTCGTGCGGGCTTCCATCAATCGGGAAGATTCCTCCGAAGACTGCCTCCGGGAGCGAGATCAGGTTCTTGATTCCGCTGCCCTTGGGTGTGTCATCGACGACGACATGGAATTGACCAACCATAATCAGGACGCCAATACCAGCGAGCATTCCATAAACAACGGCTGGCGAAATGGCTCTGAACCACTGACCCATCTTGAGCAAGCCCATTGCGACTTGCATCAACCCGGCCAAGATCAGAATGAGGCCTAGTGCGGCAAAACCGTGCTCCTGATGCAGGTCGAAAACAATGACAACCAGACCTGCGGCTGGGCCGCTCACCTGGAGAGGAGAGCCGGACAGCATGCCTACCAGCAAGCCGCCAATAATGCCGGTGATCAGGCCGGTCTCTGGCGGCATTCCCGATGCCACAGCTATGCCCAGGCAAAGGGGCAAGGCAACCAGGAAGACAACAAAGCTCGAGAAGATGTCTTTTGAGAGAGTCTTGCTCACAGGACACGTCTCCGGCGTCTTGGTGTTGCGCAGGGCCTGTGTTCCTCGGACATTGGCACAAATTGCCCCTGGTCCGCATCGTAGGAATAAACGTGTCCATTTGCAATGTCGAAAACCCAGCCGTAAAGATCGACCTCGCCCTGGGCCAAAGCGGAGGCAACGCTCGGGTGGGTACGCAAGTGATCGAGCTGAGTCAGAACGTTTTCTTCCACCATTACGTCAGAACGCTTTTCAGGACTTAGATTTTCGTAACCCATTGCGACGCGCCGGGCACTTTCGGAGTGGTTGAGCCAGTGCTTGACGATGGGCATGTGGGCTACTTTTTCAGGGTGCATGGCTGCATCCATAGCACCGCAATGGGTATGCCCGCAAATGATGATGTGCTTGACGGCCAGAACCATGACCGCGTACTCGATACTGGCGGAGACTCCACCCATCGCTTCGCCGTAAGGAGGGACGATGTTGCCGGCATTCCGGATGGTGAAAAGATCACCGGGTTCTGAGTCGGTGATCATGTTTGGCACCACGCGCGAGTCAGCGCAAGTGATAAAGAGTGCACGCGGATACTGGCGTGCGATCAGCTTGTCGAAGAACTCCTTACGCTTAGGATAAATATCCTTTTCAAAGCGCAAAACTCCTCTTGTTAATTCATCCATGGGAACCTCATTTTGCTGCGTTTGGCAGCGTCAAGAAAGCCCAGAGTTGCTGGGCCGCCAGAGTCATCCAGAGTTTATTAATTGAACGGCTAGGTACGAGCAGGCGGTGGGCGGGGAAGGGTTGGTTGGCAGATGACGTCGGGGATATGTGCTGCGAGTACTTCCAGTTGCAGGAGCCGATGGAGGCTCGAAAGCGACAAGCGCGTGTTTGCTGAATAGACAGGAAGGCCGCCATCTAACGCCGCAGCTCTTGCGATTGTTGTGTGATGGACCGAACTGCAATGAGCGGTTCCAATCGAGACCCGGTGGCGCGATTGTCGATGGGTACGCCGCGGTGTGTAATCGACTTCGTCATCGTCAGATGCGCAAACCAGAAAAGCAGCCGAAAGGACAACCACTAATAGAGCGTAAGCGAGGCTCCGCAGCAGCCTTGGCGCTGAGTTCAGGAAATGGAATGAATTGGAGCTTGGAATCATAGGGCGTTTGAAGCGATGTCGCCTCAATAAATTATACTTGTGCAAAGTCTACATCAAAAAGCGGGTGCTAAACTAAGTGATTGCTAGGCTTTGGGCTCCGTGCAATGGACGGCCGCAAACCCCGCCAGGTCCGGAAGGAAGCAACGGTAGTGGTTTAGCTCGTGTGCTGCGGATCACTCGAAGTCTAGCATTACTCAAAGTTAATATTGCCTTAAACAATGTCTTATCAGGTTATCGCACGCAAGTATCGTCCCAGCGATTTTGATGAGCTGATTGGTCAAGAGCATGTCAAGCACACTCTCGACAACGCAATCACTCAAAAGAGGATTGCCCACGGCTATATTTTTGCCGGGCAACGCGGGACTGGAAAAACAACAGTAGCCCGCATTATGGCCCGCTGCCTCAACTGTGTTGAGGGTCCTACTGCCAATCCCTGTGGCAAATGTTCTTCTTGCATTGAAGTGGTTCAGGGCAATGCGATTGATGTGATCGAAATCGACGCCGCCTCCAACCGTGGGATCAACGAGATGCGCGAGTTACGGGAGAACGTTCGCTTCCGGCCTTCGAGAGACCGCTATAAGGTTTTCATTATCGACGAAGCGCATCAGATCACCACTGAGGCTTTCAACGCGTTGCTCAAGACGCTGGAAGAACCGCCAGATTGGGCCGTGTTTATTCTTTGCACGACAGAGACGCACAAGATCCCTGTAACCATTGCTTCGCGCTGCCAGCAGTTCAGTTTCCGCTCGGTGGAGTTTACCGAAGTGATGGAACGCATGCGGTACATCTGCAAGCAGGAAGGCATCCATGCGGATGACGATGCGTTGGCAGTGCTGGCTCAGACTGGCGAGGGCAGCGTTCGCGATTCGCTTTCGGCGCTGGATCAGGCAATTGCCTGTTGCGGTACGACGCTGAAGGCAGATGAAGTTCGCCAACTGCTTGGCATCTTTGGCATCGATTCGCTGGGAGAAGTTTCGCAGGCATTGGTAAAACAGGATTCGGCGCGGATGCTTGAGATCGTAATGGAGCTGGAGCGATCAGGGCAGAGCTTGCAGCATTTTTGCCGCGAGTTGGCCCGGTATTTCCGCAATCTTCTGGTAGCGAAAGTGACTGGCGCGAATACACGATTGATTGCTGCTTCGCCGTCCGAGATCAAGCGAATGGTTGAGACATCAGAGAATTTTTCAGAGCATGATCTAACGCGGTATCTGCAGCTCACTCTCGACCTCTTTCGTGACCTCCAGCATTCTTTGCAGCCTCGCCTGCACATGGAACTTGGGTTGATTCGGATGGTTCAGGTTGGCAAGCTGACGGCAATTGAAGAAGTATTGGCGAGCTTGCCGCAATCGCGGCCCGTTGCCCTGAGCGCTGCTGCGGCTGCGCCTCGAGAGCGGGCCAATCTACGCATTGCGCCCGAGCCCAAAGTGGAAGTCAAGGTAGAACCGGTCAAGCTTCCGGCAGAGGATTCACCGCTTAAAGATCGATTGTTGGCCTATCTTAACGACCAGAAAAAGAAGTTTTCAGCCGACGCCGTGCAGAACGCTCGATTGATGGAATCGGCGGGAAATGTGAAGTTTTTGGCTCCACGTGAGTTTGTACGCCCCTTGCAGTCGAGAGAAATTGCGGCAGCGTTGACTGCCGTGCTGGGCCGAATGGTGCGGATTGAAGTTGTTCAGGACGATACGATCGTCGAGGCCAAAGCTCCCGCTCTCAAGCCCAGTCAGGATGATGAAGCGACACGCGAAAGAGCACTCGATAATCCTCAGGTACAGCGCTACCGGGAGATCTTTAAAGATGCCATTGTTCGCGGCGTGAGAGACTTGTCAAATCAGGAATAGTTAGGCACCAATCATGAAATTACCCGGAAACATGCAAAACATGATGAAGCAAGCGCAGATGATGCAGGAGCGCTTGCAGCAGGAGATCGCAGCGATTCGCGTGGAAGCGGGCGCAGGCGGGGGAACTGTAAACGTAAAGATGGATGGCCATAAGCACGTGCTTGAAGTGAAGATCGATCCGGAAGTTGCTGGTGACGTCGAGATGCTGCAGGACCTGGTGATGGCAGCATTTAATGAGGCCGCCAAAAAAGTTGATGACGAAGCTGGGAAGAAACAGGGGGCGATGCTGGGTGGCCTCGGCCTGCCGCCTGGCATGTTCTAATGCCCGACTTCGCCGAGCCACTCGAAAGACTGATTGCCGAATTCAAGCGCCTTCCTGGTATTGGTCAGAAGTCCGCCCAGCGCCTGGCATTTCATGTCATGAGGTCTCCACGCGAGAGCGCACTTCGGCTGAGCCAGGCGCTTGTGGATGTTAAAGATAATCTGACGCTTTGTTCGGTGTGCAACAACATCAGCAGCTCAGAGCTCTGTGTGTTCTGTTCTGACCCTCATCGCAATCGCAAATTCATTTGCGTCGTTGAAGATTCGCACAACATTATTCCGATCGAGACCACACGCTCTTTTGATGGCCTTTATCATGTCCTGCTCGGTGCGATTTCGCCCTTGCGGGGAATTGGCCCCGAGCAACTGAAGATCAAAGGCCTGCTTGAGCGGCTCACTCATGCCGAGATCGAAGAGATTATTCTTGCCACCAATCCTACGGTGGAAGGCGAGGCTACGGCCGCCTATCTGGCCCGGCTGCTAAAACCGCTTGGACTGAAGGTGACCCGAATTGCCATGGGGCTCCCTGTGGGTTCTGATCTCGATTTCGCCGATGAGGTGACGATGCTGAAGAGCCTTGAGAACCGTCGCGAAGTCTAGCTCAGAACCAATAGCGGCGTAGCTTCGCGCATTCCCCGGTTGCTGAGCGTACCCAATTCGACTTCAAGCCACTGGCTTGCCGGACGTGCCTCGTTGAGTTCCACTCTTACAAAATTTGTCGTTAGCGCTGATCCAAGACTGCTGATCGTGACGGCGTGGAATCGTTTACCGGTCAGGCTTTGGTGGAATTGACGAGTCTTGAGCGCGCCCAGTTCTTGCAGGATACGATTGCGTTCGCGGCGCAGCTCCATAGGGACGGGTTCTTCCATTGCTGCCGCTTTGGTGCCTGGACGCTCGGAATAGGTGAAGACATGCAGATAGGTAAGCGGCATGGCTTCGATGAACGCGCGGCTCTGCTCAAACTCATCGTCAGACTCGCCAGGGAAGCCAACCATTACATCTGCGCCAAGAGCCGCGTGTGGCATCAACTTACGCGCCAATCGAAGCCGATCCTCGTAATGGCGGGGACGATACTTTCGGTGCATCCGCCTGAGTACACCATCGCTGCCGCTTTGAAGAGGGGCGTGAACGTGCTTGGCGATGCGGTTTGAGCTAGCCATCAATTCAAGTAGATTGTCTGAGAAATCCATCGGTTCGACGCTTGAGAGGCGAATGCTGCGGATGGAGGTCTCGATAAGCATCCTGCGCAGTAGGTCTGGCAACTGACGGCCGACACCCCATTCACGACCCCAGCGCCCCAGATTAATGCCGGTGAGAACAATTTCGGGATAACCATTTTGGGCCAATCTTTCGGTTTCGGCGAGAACCCATTCTGGTTGAGCAGACCGCGACTTACCTCGAACGCCAGGAATGATACAAAAAGAACATCGATTGTTGCAGCCATCCTGGATCTTCAAATTGGGTCGAGAGCGATCTCCCGCCGGACCTTGTACTGGTGCTGCGAAGAACTCGTTCTGATCCAGGATGTTGCTGACGTGAACTTCGGCGTGATAGGGTGTAGGGCTCTCGATGACGATATCGCCGATACTGCCCTTGTGCGAATTCCCAACTACCCAACTAACCCCTTCAAGTGCGGCGATTTCTTCTGCTGAACGCTGGGCATAACAACCAGTGACCAGAATCTTGGCGTCTGGATTTTCCCGCATGGTGCGACGGACAAAATAGCGCAGATCCTGATCGGCAGACGCGGTAACTGTGCAGGTGTTAAAAACGACCAGACTGGCTGTCGCGGCATCGGCACTTTGGATGAGGCCTTTGTTCTCCAAGCTCGCCTCAATCGCGGCCCCATCTGCTTGTGAGGCGCGACAACCGAAATTCTTTACATGAAAGCTTTTCACCCTACCTCCACTTTAACAATGGGCCTACTCTTGGGCGGGAGAATCGGCACCGATATACGCTTTGATGTCGGAACGTGTCCTCTCACAAAATGAAATTGACAATATGTTTCAGCAGTCGAGCGCAAATGCTCGCCGGACAGAACTGGCTCAGAGGGCCCAACCTTATAATTTTCGGCGTCCAGACCGGATTGCCAAGGATCAGTTGCGGTCGATCTACGTTTTGCACGAAGCGTTTTCCCGGTCGCTTGCCAGTAGCTTATCGGCCTATTTGCGCGCTTATGTAATTGTGAATCTGGTGAGTGTTGAGCAGCTCTCCTTTACTGAATTCCAGCAAGTGCTACCTTCTCCGACGGTAGTGGCGACGGTGGATGCCCAGCCCTTTGATAGCAATTGTCTGCTCGAATTGAACCCGACGATGATCTTCCCGATGCTGGAGATGCTGCTCGGCGGCTCCGTTTTGACACTTACCAAAATGGAGCGCGAAGTTACCGAAATTGAGCAATCCATCCTGGAAAGCATTTTCAAGCTGATGCTGCGTGATCTCAAAGAAGCATGGAAGAGTATCGCTGTGATCGACTTCAATGTCACCGGCTATGAGACCGAGCCACAGCTAATGCAGATCCTTGCTCCAAATGAAGCTGTTGTCGCTGTTTCGATCGAAATCCGGATCGGCGATGTCAGCGGCATGATGAATATCGGCATTCCTTCGATCATCATCAAAATGCTCAGTCACAAGTTTGCCGATCAATGGACAATCCGCAAGACGGAGAGCACCGATGAAGATACGCGCCGGGTCTACAGCCGGGTCCGAAATTCAGAGGTAGAACTGGATAGCCGGTTGCGCGGGCCCAACATGTTGTTGAGCGACTTGTTGAAGCTGAAGGTGGGAGACGTACTGACCTTTGACTACCCTGCGACGAAGCCTCTTTCGGTAGAGCTCAATGGCAAGCTCAAACATCGTTGTAATATCGTCGTTTCCAACAAGAAGCGATCGGTTAGGATTCTTGAGCCGGTGGATCCTGCCGCGTAATCAGGCGTGCGCCCCGGTTGAAGCTGAAATAGTCGAATCCCCAGCGAATGGCGACAATTATGCGCGATTGAAAGTTGACTAGATATAGCACGTGAATGAATGCCCAGAGAAGCCAGGCGACGTAGCCAGTAAATTCGAAACGGCCAACTTGAGCAACGGCACGGTTGCGGCCAATCACTGCCATATTGCCCTTATCCCAATATTTGAAGGGCGGCTTCGTTCGTCCATCGAGTCGTTTCTGAATCAGGTCGCCCACATAATCTCCCATTTGCATGGCAGTCTGGCAGACACCAGGAAGGGGTCTTTCCAGGCCATGTTGAAAGTGGGCCAGATCTCCGATCACGAATATCCCGGGATGTCCGGGGAGTGAGCAGTCTGGCTCTACTGACAGTTTCCCGCCCCGGACGAGCTCTTGCTGTGTAGCCGTTGCAAGTGCCTTACCCAACGGGGAGCCTGTAACTCCAGCCGCCCAGATCACGGTTCGTGAGGGCATGAATTCCTTGCGGTCCTGCACTGTAAGCGTTGCCCCTTCTGGGGTGACATCTATGACTCTGACTCCAGATCGGCAAAGAACGTTGAGTTGAATCAATTGCCGTTCCGCCGACTTGGAAAGTCGCTCCGAGAAGGCTGAGAGAATACGCGGTCCGGAATCCAGAATGAGAATCCGCGCGTCTTCAGGGTCAAATGTCCGGAAATCCTCTTTTAGAGCGTCGTTGGCAATTTCGCTCAGGGCACCAGCCAGTTCAACTCCTGTAGGCCCTCCGCCTACGATCAGGAAGGTGAGCAAAGCCCGGCGCTTGCCGGGGTCTGTCTCCTTTTCGGCCTCCTCAAAGGCACCAAAAATGCGCGCACGCAGACTGGTTGCATCCTCAATGTTTTTGAGCGATGGGGCAATCGCCGCCCATCTTTCATTGCCAAAGTAAGTACTCTTGGCCCCTGCGGCAACAATTAGCGAGTCGTAGGGAATCTCTCCCATCCTGGTATGGACGAGGCGCTGCTCGATGTCAAAACCGGTCACTTCGGTCATGAGCACGCGCAAGTTCTTTTGCCACTCAAAGATGGCCCTCAGTGGCGCTGCGATTTCTCCGGGCGAGAGGCCGCCAGTTGCTACCTGATAGAGCAGGGGTTGGAAGAGGTGGTAATTTCTGCGATCAAGAAGGGTGACTTCAAGATCCTTGTGCCGCAGTGCCTTGCCTGCATGCAGACCACCAAATCCGCCACCTACTATTACAACGCGATGTTTAGCCATTTATCCTGATCCAAAGCCTGAAGCCAGTTTCGCATGCAAGGGCGGCCACCCGAGTGGTCAACCCTTGAAGCAGCATCCCATACCACGCGAAATGTTCTGGGCCAATCCGCTCAAAGAGCGGGTAATGCACCATCCAGCTATCCCACATGTTCTGCTATCGCGTCTGCCGCGTGTTTGCCGTTCAGCAGTGCGGCCTGGATGCTTGGCATGAATCGATGATCGCCGCAAATGAAGACGCCACTTTTGAGCCGGGTTGGCTGTTCTGCCACTGTTTCCGGGACGTGTGCGGGATGAGCATTACGGACCCTGTAGATTCGCAGAAGCTTCCAGGAATTTAGATCCAGATCGAGCCATCGGCCAAGCTGGGCGCGTACCCGTAACTCGACCTCAGCGTCAGATTGTTGAGGGTCCCCAAGCACTGTGGCGCTCATCAAATGGTGCCCAACCGGAGCATAGCTTGGACAAACCAGGCTAGGGATGCACGCGTTCTGGACTGGCCACTCCATATTGCCGTTCATCATGATGATGGGATCCCGGATCGGGGCATCGCCTGGGATCGCAAAATAGAGAGTCATTGACATCCGGCTAGTGATCAGCGGCAGTTCCGGCAACAACCTGTTTGCTGCCGGACCATCGGTCGCGACTACCACTGCGGGTGCTGATAGCTCGCCCTGGCCTGCGACTTTCACATGATGTGCGGACACGGCTTCGACGATGGCACCGTATCGAATCGATGTTGCCGGGAGCCTGGCTGCAATTTGAGCAGGAATAGCGCCCATGCCGGAAGCAGGTAAAACGGTGTCTCCAGCAGCCATCATGCGAAAAACATATTCGAGCATGCGAGAGCTTACTTTGAGGTCTGCATCGAGCAGGATGCCGCCGAAGAAGGGCCGAAAGAACCGGTCGATCATGTTAGGTGAGAAGCCGTAGTTTTGGAGAGCTCGCAGACTTGTCGTTTCTGGCTTACGCAAAAGGTCTTCAGGCTTGCCGGCCATAGCGACCGCGCGGAGCCGGGCCACTAATAACTTGTCCGTCATGCTCCCGACCGGATTCAGGATTTGCGACAGTGCCGCGAAGGGCTCTCTCCAGGGATCCATGACCCGGTGAAATCTTCCGTTAAGTCTGACCATCGCCCCGGGCGAGAAGCGTCCGAAATGCAGTGCATCATAATCCAGCACACGCTGCCCCTCAGAGTAAGCGGTGAGATAAACTTGAAATCCCCGATCTAGCTGGAAGCCCTCTACAAAGTCTGTTCGAACCCTGCCACCAGGTTGATCGGATGCCTCAAGCAAGAGAAAAGGGATCTTCTTCGTCTGCAGTTCAAGTGCGCATGCCAGCCCTGCCAATCCTGCTCCGACAATAATTACCGGTTCGACGTTCATTCCTTTATCGAGTTGCTGATGAGTCGCTGAGTTCGCTTACCAACGCCACATAATCTGGACGATCTGCTGCGCTCTGGTGGCGATATGACTTAAGAATTTCACCGTGAAAAACCAGGAAGACCCCGGGCATCTGCGTTACGTCGCCGTCAGCACCACCCAATCCGTGGCGGCCTATTAGTCCAGCCCTAAAGCCACGTAACCAAACTTTAGGCCCAAGCAACTGGGCAATTGCGCCCTTGTCGAGGGCGAAAGCCCGGTAGAGGGATAGCTTCGGATCCCAAACTCTTGGAACATCTCCCAGATTGTATTTATTCAAAGTACTATCTGCCGTTTCTTCCCGGCCCATGTGAACCAGAACGATCTGTGCACCTGAAGCTTCAATCTCGGCGCGGAGCGCGCTCAGGTCGGCCAAGGCCTCGCGACAAAATGTACAACCTACATGGCGAAGAAAGACGAGCAAAACAGGGCGAAGTTTTGAATGCTCCAAAATACTCAGCCCAAACTGGGACTTCGCACGCATGGCCCAGCCCTGGATGTCAGGGGAGAAAACGCGCTGCTTGTCTTCGGATTCCCTGGCGGCATGCAACAAAATAAGAGCAAAGGGTACCAACCAGATCAAATCGTTTGTCACGTTGATCCAGGCGAAAGACATTGGAAAGTGGCCTTCCCAGACTGCTTTCATCATTCCGATAGGGCCGAGGACTTTGCCCAATAACCCAACCATCACGATCGGCCAGTGCTGGACTGGATCACTGGAGGCAACCCAGTAGCCAATTCCATAAACTCCAACGATCATTCCAATACACTGCCAAATCTCAGGATAGTTTGGACGAACCATGCCTGCCCAGTCGAAGAAAAGGTTCGGAGCGAAGACCACCAACGCACCCCAAACAATATTATGGAATCCAGCCGCCGCAAGAGCGAGTTTCATCCAGGATGGGTAAGTCTTGGTTGGCATGACAAAGTTCCGAAAGTTCTCCTTCCAGAAGGGATGCCTGAAAACAGATTAAGATCTGGAATTTCAGTCTTTCGAGCAAGATGAGGCATCCATTCAGTTAGGATAATGGAACTTCAGTATAGTTTGGAAGGGATCCACGTTCGCGACATCGATTTGTGGCTGGATCCGCAGAAATCCCAAAAGGCCGCCTGGATATCTCATGCCCACAGCGACCATGCCCGTTTTTATTCTGAAACTGTCATGGGCACAAGCGCATCGCTCAAGATCTACCGGATGAGGTGGCCAGTAGACGAGGCTTTGCCGCAGATGCTGGAACCTCTCGAGTATGGTCAATCGCGAGATTGGAATGGGGCGCGGCTGACCTGCTACCCCGCCGGCCATGTTCTAGGGGCTGCCCAACTTCTTATCGAATACAAGAACAAGCGTCTTCTTTACACCGGCGATATCAAATTGCAAAATCCGCTCTGTGGAGAGCCAACTGAAATTGTGACTTGCGATCATTTGATTCTTGAATCCACCTTTGGTCTACCGGTCTATCACTTTCTCTCCTGCGACGAAGCCAGGGCGGAGATTGTCAGCTTTGCCCGCGATTGCCTGCAAGACGGTGCGACTCCGGCCTTTCTGGGTTACCCGCTCGGACGTGGTCAGGAAATTGTTCATGCGTTGACTCAAGCCGGGATCGACACAGCAGTTCATGGAGCGATTGCCAACTATATTCCTGTCTACGAAGAGCATGGATTTTCATTTCCAGGCTGGCAGCCTTACCACTCAAAGCAGACGGAGGGTCGCGCCCTTGTGGTTGTCCCCGGTATGCGCAGGCAACTGGAAGCAACTGGTAAGGATATCCGGGTCGCCTACGTTTCTGGTTGGGCCAGGCTCGACAATGCCCGCTTACGATCCAGTGCAGAAAAGCTGATTCCGTACAGCGATCATGGTGGCTTTGATGAACTGATCGAGATGGTGCAACGATCTGGTGCGCGCAAGATTGATGTCATCCACGGCTATACAGAGATCTTTGCGAGGCAACTTCGTGATCGGGGATTTGATGCGTCTGCTCCTGCAAGCGCCTGGGCCCGCAACTCAGAAGTGGAGGCGCTTCAAGCAGAATGAACGGCTCCATGGATGAACTCGCCCGGATACTCGATCAGATCGCCAATACGTCGAGTCGCAATCGGAAGATCAAGATTCTCTCTGAGTGGCTAGAACTGCAAAACGATGCCGACTTAATGAGAGCCGTTCGATTTCTTTGTGGACAGCCCGTGGCTAGCCCCGGCGACAAAAAGTTCAGCGTGGGACATTCGATCTTGCGGGAAGCGGCACTTGTGGCTACGGGCTTGGAGCTCGAACTATTTCGAATTTGCCACCGCGAGGTAGGTGATACCAGCGAGACAATCAGTTTGCTGCTTCATAACAAGACTTCCAATTCGCCATTGAGTCTTGAGGCTGCCGAAATGGCGTATATGCGTCTTTTTATGGCTCGCCGGTCAGCCGACAAAATTGCCCTGCTGACTGCAAGTCTTGTCCAGCAGACCCCTCTCACAACCAAATACTTTCTCAAGGTGATCACGGGTAGCTTTCGAATAGGCTTACAACAGAAGCTGGTTGAGGAGGCCATCGCCAAAGCTACCGGCAGCGGCCTCACAGAAGTCAGGGACGCGAGCAACCGGACCGGAGACCTCGCGCAGGTCGCTCATTGTGCGCGGAGCGGGACACTGCATACTCTGGAAGCGCGTCTGTTTCATCCACTTGAATTCATGCTCGCTCGTCCGCTCGATGCGATCACCGATCTCCCAGAGCCGGCCACGTGGTTGGTGGAGGACAAATATGATGGCATCCGAAGCCAAATCCACTTCGATAGTGGCAAAGTGCAAATCTTCACACGAGGTCTGGATGAGACTACTGCTGCGTTTCCCGAAATCGCGGAAGCGTTTTCTCATCTTGCGGGCAGCGCGGTAATCGATGGAGAATTACTCGCATGGAGCAATGGCCGGGCACATAACTTTACAGTTCTCCAGCAGCGTCTTGCCCGAAAGAAGGTAAGTGAGAAACTCCGAGCCGAAGTTCCGGTCGTCTTCATCGGCTATGACCTGCTTTATCGCGACAAGGAACTGCTTTTCGACGTTCCGATCGAGATTCGCCGCAGGCGTCTTGAAGAGCTTTTTGAGGGAGCTGTGCTGCCACTTCTGGTTTCACCGCAACGGCGCGTCACCTCTCATGAAGATATCGAGATGAGCTTTCTTGCCGCACGCGCCCGAGGCAATGAAGGGCTCATGCTGAAGCGGGAAAATAGTGTTTACGAATCGGCTCGCCGTAGTTCGAGCTGGCTTAAAGTAAAGCGGCCTTACGCGACGCTTGATGTCGTAGTGACGGCGGCAGAGCAGGGAAGTGGCAAGCGAGCTACCCTGCTGAGCGACTACACCTTTGCCGTGCGCGACGGCGAACGATTTCTCAATGTGGGCAAGGCTTACTCAGGGCTCACTGACGACGAGATCCGGGAGCTCACCAAGATTTTTCGATCCATTACCAAAGAGCGCTACAGCCGCGTCAGTCTGGTTGAGCCGCAGGTGATTCTCGAAGTTGCCTTTGATGGGCTTCAGAAGAGTCCACGGCACAAGAGCGGATTTGCCTTGCGATTTCCGCGTATCATCCGATGGCGGAAAGACAAGACGCCGCAGGACGCCGATAGCCTGGAGCGAGTGAAGGAGCTTTATGAGCGTTCGCTTGCGCAATAAGCTCTACCCGCCGCTTGCTGCCTGGTTTGCTTCACGGTTCGATGATTTTAGCGAGGTTCAGAAACTTGCTCTCCCCCATACGCTCAAGGCTGAGAACACGTTGATCCTGGCACCAACAGGCAGCGGGAAAACACTGGCTGCCTTCATGAGCGTTGTATCGTCGCTGGGCAAGCTCGGTGCCGAAAGCAAGCTTGAAAATGCAACTTATGCAATCTATGTCTCCCCGCTGCGCAGTCTCAATCGAGACATAGAGCGAAATCTGAGAGCTCCGCTCGAAGCCGTCAATGCCAGTCTCCCGGCCAGGCAGCAGATACGTCAGGAGATGCGCACGGGGGACACCTCACTTTCTGACCGCCAGAAGATGGGCCGGCTCAAGCCACACCTGCTTCTGACGACTCCCGAGAGTTTGAGCAGCCTCTTGAGCCAGACGCAGTGGCGCGAAGGGTTCATGCCTTTGTGCGTGATCGTCGACGAAATTCATAGCTTCTGTGAATCCAAGCGGGGCAGTCTTCTGGCAATTGCCCTTGAGAGGCTAGAGGCACGCGCCAAGCAACCGATGCAGCGAATTGGTCTTAGTGCAACGGCTTTTCCTGTGGAAGCCGTGGTCAACCTGTTGGCAGGGGATCGGCCCTGTGTAGTGGCCCAGGCATTGACTCAAAGAGTGCATCGGCTGGACATAGCACCGGTGCCCGATGATACTTATCTCCCTGCCGCTGGATTCAATCCTTATCGAGTTGCGCATGTTGTTGCCGAATTGGTGCAACAGGCGCAGTGTTCACTCGTATTCACTCAAACGAGAAGTGCAGCCGAGCGATTGGGCCTGGCGCTCAAAGTATTGCTGCCTGAACTGGATGACGGCATCGAAGTTCATCACGCTTCACTCGACCGCGAGAAACGGCTCTGGGTTGAGGATCAACTGGCCGTGGGTAATTTGCGGGCTGTTGTGTGTTCTTCCAGCCTTGAGATGGGTGTTGATTTCTCTGGGGTGGATCAGGTGCTGTTGCTGGGTGCGCCACGTGGAGTAAGCCGAGCCTTGCAGCGTCTTGGCCGCGGTGGTCACAGCATCGGCGGCCATGCTGTGGGTGCTTTGGTTCCGCTGAGCCTGCCTGATCTATTGGAATGCATCGCAATCCAAGCTGCGGTGAAAGCAGGGCGTCTTGATCATCTGCGCACTCCGCAGGCTCCTCTTGACGTCTTGGCGCAGGCACTCCTTGGGATGGCTGTCGAGAGGGAGCACACAGTCGAAGAAGCCTTTGATTTGATCCGGCGAGCGGGGCCCTACCAGAAACTGCTTCGTGAAGACTTTGATGCAGTGCTTGGATACCTTTCCGGAGGAGGCGCCGTTCTTGGCCAGAACACAGAGTACGGTAAGTTAATCGTTACAGACGGCACATTCAAAGTGGCTTCGCGAAAAGTTGCGCGAAAATATTATCAGAACATCGGTACGATTAGTGACGACTATGCCGTGCGCGTGGTCAATCGCAATCAACACCGGTTGGGCGATGTGGAAGAGAGTTTCCTCGCGGGCCTGCAACCCGGTGAAGCCTTTGTGATTGGTGGCAAGAGCGTGGTGGTAAAACGATTTCATGCCAATGTAGCTATTGTTGAGCCAGCGCGGGGCGAGCGCGTCCGAACTCCCCGGTGGATGGGCGGCAAGATGAGTTTGACGGCCCGGCTTGCTGAAGAAGAAATTGTCCTCCGGCGCAGTCTTCGCAAAGCCTATGAAGAAGGCGGGAGCAAAGCTTGCAGCGATGTGCTCAAGTCACAGTGGGGCGTGACGAATGAGATCGCAACTCGAGTGGCGGCTTACATTGAGCGGCAGTATCATGCGGCACCCCTTCCTGTTGATACCCCGGTGCTTGTGGAACGTGTGCCAAGTGATCGATCCTTGATCTACATCGTGCATCTCGTGGCGGGCCGCGGGGTTAACCGCTCTATGATTTGGACGCTGAGTCATCGTCTGAGCGAAGAATTCGGGTCGATGGCAGGCAACTTCGATGACCACAGCTTTCTGCTCAGCTTTGGCGCGAAACGCGCACCCGATTCAGACCGCCTGCGTGCTGCTTTTGCTCCGCAAAACTTTCAGCGCGATCTTGAAGCAGCGCTTGATAAGACCGAATTGCTTGGATCGAAGTTTCGGCCCATTTGTGAAACAGGTCAGCTTATGGCCCGGCGAAACTCCAGTGTTCCAGGAGCGCAGAAGCGGGCATCCAGTTGGAGCGGCCGCCTGTTGTTTGAAACTTTCCGCCGCTATGAACCCAATCATCCTCTGCTTCGCGAAGCGATTCGAGAGGTACTTGAAGATGACCTCGATGCTGCCGCAGCCAGTCTAGCCGCCGCTCGAATCCATTCAGATCCCTGGGAGATTGCCGACCTTGATCGGCCAAGCCCTTTCGCTATCCCGCTCTTCTCAGCGTTCAATCGAGAAACGCTGGTGGCGCAAGATCCCGACAAGGCTCTAGATGAAATTGTGGCATCGATGTACGACCAATGGAAATAGCTCTAGAGATCGGTCCAGGCCGCACCGCTCACGCCAGCGGAGCACTATTCTTATCTGCCACTGGCACACTGATGATCGCGGACGCACATCTAGGCTATGGCTACGCGCAGCGCCGGCGAGGACAGTTGGGGCCGGTTACCGACGGAGGAATCCTCGAGCGGCTCACTTCGGTGATTGAGTTCTTTGCGCCGGGGGAGATTGTTTTTCTTGGCGATACGGTTCATGCTCCCAGCCCGATGCCAGCCGAGCGCGAATTCATTGAGGGCGTGTTTCGTTCTATTACCGGTCGCGCTGCCATCAAGATCGTTCAGGGCAATCATGATCGCGCCGTGTTTCGCGATTTTGGGAATCTGCCGATTGACGTCAAACCGCTATGGCGTGACGGTGATCTACTGGGTCTTCATGGAGACCGGCTGCACTTTGAAATTCCAGAGGCAGAGCACTATCTGCTGGGGCATCTTCACCCGGCGCTCAGTTTACGTGACGATGCGGGCGTGAACCGGCGCGTACCGGCATTTCTAGTCAGCGAACGTGCGACGCTCTTGCCTGCATTCTCGCCCTTTGCCGCCGGCTTCGATGTGTCGAAATCGGCTCTTCCCAAGGAAGTGCGGACGATACTTGGCAAACATGAAATCTACGTAGCCACCGGGCGGCAGATCTTGCGAATGCCGTCTAGAGCCAATCGAAGCGGTTGATGATATCGCCCGTCGGGCCTTCGGCGATAATCAGGCCCTTCTCGAAGAAAACAGCTCTGGTGGTGGTTTCAAGGGCAAATTTCGAGTCATGAGTAATGATGATCTTCGACATGCTTTGGTGACGAAGCATTACCGCCAACTCACGGATTCCTGGCGGGTCGAGAAACGTTGTCGGCTCATCAAGGATCAAAACTTCCGGTTGCATCAGCAGGACGCCCGCCAGTGCCGCCCGTCGCTTCTCTCCGGCACTGAGGTGAAACGGATTCCGCTCAGCGTACGCTTCAAGGTGAAGACTTTCCATTATTGCCATGGCACGCTGCCGTGCCTGTTCAACCGGGACTCCCTGATTGAGCAGACCGAACATCACATCCTCAAGCACAGTCGGCAGGAACAATTGGTTTTCTGCGGACTGAAAGACAAAGCCTACCTTGCGCCGAACGGCTTCGAGTGTGGAGCTTGCAACCAGTATGCCGCCTACTTCAATTTCACCTTGACCCTGCAGAATACCGTTTAAGTGAAGAGCAAAGGTCGTCTTGCCGGAACCGTTGGCGCCGAGTAGTGCGACGCTCTCGCCGGTTGCTTGCAGGTAGTCAATGCCGCGCAGCACGGGGCCAGAGCCGGCATACTGGTAGCGCAAACCGGCAACGCGGATCACAGCGCCCACCTCAAGCCGGCGATTCCCGCGAGGCCGACTGCGAGTGCGCAACTGTCGACAATTCGCCATTTCATCGGGTAGAGGCGGGGAAGTATTCCATTAAAACCACGCGCGAGCATGGCATTGTGAATTCCCGTAGATCGATCAAGACTGCGGACAAAAAGCATCCCCAGAGTGGAGGCAGCGATCAGCCTGCTTTGTGCTGCGCCCCGGCACAAGGCAGCCAGGCGCATCGCATCGGCTTCCATGCGCAACACCTCAAGATAACGGATGAGAAACTCGGTGACAATAATCAGGAATCTGGGAGCGCCCAGTTGCTCCATCGCCCGCAAAAGATCGAGAGTTGAAACCAGCTTGGTCACGATCAGGACAGTCAGGATCGAGATATAGCTCCTTAGCAAGAAAAATACCGCTTGCGCCGTCTGACCACGAAGCAGTGCGACTGCTGCAATGGCGAACGAGAACGGGAGCACGTAGGCTGCCTGAGCCAGCAGATCGGCTCGTGGAACCGGGCTCAGAACCAAGAGAAGCACAGGAAGAATACCCAGGATCGCCAGTAACAGATTCTGCCCGGGAGCGATAGAAGAGAGAGCGATGAGATAAGCCAGCATCAGAAGCAGAGCACAGCGCGGATCCAGCTTCATAGCGGTTATTGCTGCCCGCGCGGGATCAGCCTGGAGATCAGGAGGCTAAGGCCATAGACAAAAATGAGACCGGCAACACCAGCCGCCGATTTGCGCATCCACTGGCCATCAAACCGGCTCCACTCATAGTCAGGCATGAGTGAGGAGAATTCTGCACCAGAGCTGATGATGCCGGTTTGTTGCTGAAAGTATTGAAGGACGTCTGGCGAGTTGGAAGCGAAAAATACACCAAGCAACATCACCGCGACACTCACTCCAAGCATCCCAAATCGATTCGCTCCAAGCACCGTGCAACTGGTCGAATTGGCCTCCAGCCGTTCGATAGCTTTCGACGCAGCCAGCGTAATTGCGCCTTCAATGGAACCGGTAATTGTGAAAAGCCCAAGGCAGAAAATCCAGAGGCCCTGGCTCATCACGCCGCTAGAAATGGATACCTGACCCAACGCCAGAATTGCTGAAAGCAGCACTGACAGGAGAGAGCCAACAAAAAGGCCGATGCGCGGATGGCCGGCCCTCGACAGCGCAAAGAACGGCAGGTAGGCGGCCCAAACTCCAACGATGGCCATATTGAAAATGTTGGCTGCCAGAGCCAGCACACCGCCATCTTGAAAGACCAGCGCCTGCACTAACAAAATCGAGGTCATGGTGATGCTTGCGGCCCAGGGCCCTATCGTCGCGGCCAGCAATGCACTGCCCAGTAAGTGACCACTGGCTCCCGGACCAACTGGAAAGTTCACCATTTGCGCAGCAAAGACAAACGCACCCAACACGCCCAATAAGGGAATGCGGTGGGCTTGCGTTGACGCTTCTGCCTTCCTGGCCGAATAAATCACGCCAAGACTGCTCGCGGCGCCAAAACCAGCCAGAATCGGAGCAGATAAAATTCCGTCTGGGATATGCATGAAGCTGTTTCAAAGTTAACATGTCAGATCATGCGCACTTTTTTCTGCATCCTTGCCCTAACATCAATTCTCCCTGCGGCTGAAGTGCTGCCTGAAGATCGTGGGATTGCCGGTCTGCGGCACGCGCTGAAGCAGCTCTCAACCGATGCCCGGATTCTCTACGTCACAGCGCACCCCGATGATGAAGACCCGGCGCTGCTCACCTATTTGAGCCGAAAGCTTGGCGCCCGCGTCACAATGCTGATTCTCAACCGCGGAGAAGGCGGCGCTAATGTTGTCAGCGGCGACTTTTTTGAAGCGCTTGGCGCTCTTCGTACTGTTGAGATGCTCAGGGCGGCGCAGCATTATGGTGTTGAAGTTCGCTTCACTCGCGCAGTTGACTATGGCTTCTCCAAGAACATTGGCGAAGCGCTGCGGCAATGGAAAGAAGAAGATCTTTTTGGCGACGTGCTTCGCATCACGCGCGATATCAAGCCGCATGTAATCATCAGCCGCTTCAACGAAAGCGAGCGCGATGGTCATGGCCATCATCAGGCCGCCGGGCGCATGGCCAGGCGGGCCTTTGCCGAAAGCGCCACCGCAGACTGGAAGCCGCTCAAACTCTACACCTCCAACTGGCGCGAAGGCGAACCAGTTACGCTCAAGATCAACACGGGCGAATACGATGCGGTTCTTGGCCGCAGCTATGCCCAGATTGGGCGCGATGGCTATCGCTGGCATCGCAGCCAGGGTATGGCTGGCAACATTCCTCGCCCCGGCCCCGTTTGGTCTTACCTAAAGCTGGAAGGCACGAATGTGGGTCCAGCTAGCACGGAAGAGTCTGTGCTGGATCGCATTCCTCATCAGGTTGAGGATGAAAACATTGCCGCTGTGAGCAGACTTTTTGATCCCCTTCACCCAGAAAGCCTTGCACCGCAACTTGCGCACGCATGGCAACGGCTGCCGGACCGGCGCAAGCTTCTGGCCAAAGCGCTTGCACTCTCGCTCGGGCTGGAGTTTGAAGCCCTCATCGAACCTGACCAACCGGTGACTGGCCCCTTCGCGATGTTTCGCCCGGTGGAGACTCTGCAAGTTGCTCAACCCGGCCAGGCTCTCAAAGCGAGGATGATGCTGCACCAGCGAGGGAGCGAGAAGATCGAGGCCATCAGCTATGGAGTGAAGGGCCCGATTGAAGTTGGCCAAGTCGATGCCAGCGGTGTGTACCCGTTGAGAATATTGAACAATGCCAAGCCGACTGCTGCCTTCTGGAGCCGGCCGTCAGTGCGAGACGCGACGTATCAACTGAGCGACTTGAGTCTGCCTGGAAAGGCCACTCCTGATTCGGAGATTCGCGCCTTGGCCCAGTTCAGCTATCGAGGCACTGCGTTCACGATTGAGTCGGAGTTTGAGACCAGCAGCGTTGACCCGCGTATTGGAGCCCAGCGTCAGCCGCTTGCCATCGGCCCCCCGATCAGCATTCAATTTGAAAGCAGCTTCGGGCTCGCCCCAATCGGTAAGAATGACTATGAACTGAACCTTACGATCCGAAATCTCTCAACCGTCCGGCAGCAAGGCCAAGTACAACTGCGCCTGCCTCAGGGCTTCACCATGATTGGTGCGCCTCCCATCTTTGATCTCGCCAAAGAGCGGGAAGAAGCCCGCATCAAATTGCAGCTTCGCCTTCCCGCGCGACTTGCCACGCAAGACTATCCGATCATCGCAATCGCCAGGATTGGAGATCGCGAGTACAGTTCGAGCTTTCTACCCATCACACAGCCTGGCTTTCGTGTACTTTACTGGAGTCAGCCGTCGATTCACGCTCTTAGTGCCGTCGACGTCAAGATAGCTGCGGGGCTTAAGGTCGCCTACCTTATGGGCAGCGGCGACGAGATGCCCGAGGGACTGCGGCAACTTGGTATTCCTGTAGATCTGCTCAATGAATCCATGCTCGCCACGGGCAATCTGAACCAGTATTCGACCATACTTGTGGGCATCCGCGCATACGCCGCCCGCGAAGATTTGAAACGCCATAACGCGAGGCTGCTCGACTTTGTGAGCAAAGGCGGCGCACTGATCGTCCAGTATCAAACGCAGGAATATGACAAGAACTATGGGCCCTTCCCCTACACGCAGGGTCGCGGTGCCGAGGAGACGAGTGAAGAAGATGCGCCTGTCACGATCCTGGCCGCCAACGACCCTGTCTTTGAGGTTCCCAATCGAATCACAAAAGCTGATTTTGAGGGTTGGGTAGAGCAGAGGGGTTCTAAATTCTTCGCCACATGGGCTCCGGAATGGACGCCGATGATTGAGACTCATGATCAGGGCCAAACCCCGCAAAGCGGCGTCTGGTTGCAGGCGCGGTTTGGCAAGGGCCTATACGTGTATTGTTCGCTGGCGTGGTACCGGCAATTGCCGTACGCCGTTCCAGGCGCGGCCCGCATCGTGGCAAACATCGTCAGCCTCGGAGCACCTACTGCTCCATGGCGAAAGGTAGCCGCTAAATGAATCAGTGGCATCTCAACGGATACCGCGCACTCGTGACAGGTGGATCGAGCGGCATCGGGTTTGCAATCGTGGAAGAGCTCGAGCGCCACGGGGCAATCGTCATGAGCGCTTCCCTGGACGGCGGAATCATTGCCGATGTGGCAACCGAGGAAGGCCGTGCGACGATTCTCCAAGGTCTCCCGTCAGATTGGGATAGTCTTGACATTCTGGTCAACAACGCAGGCACCAACATTCGCAAGCCGACGATTGAGTTCAGCCTTCAGGACTTCGAGTTTGTGCAGCGAACCAATTCTACGAGCATGCATGAGCTTTCGAGGTTACTTCATCCCAGACTCAAGAAGAGTGGTCGCGCTAGTGTCGTCAACATCGGGAGCGTCGCAGGGGTTGTCTCTGTCGGATCGGGGGCCGCCTATGCAATGACAAAAGCTGCTGCGGCCCACATCTCCCGATACCTCGCTGTGGAATGGGCCAAGGACAAGATTCGCGTCAACACGGTTGCGCCCGGTTGGGTTGCGACGCAGTTGACATCGAAGATACAACTCAGCGAGAAGGCGATGCGCGTGATCGAAGAGCGCACTCCCCTGGGCCGCATTGGTCAGCCGCACGAGATTGCCGCTGTGGTGGCTTTCCTTTGCATGCCAGTGGCGAGTTATCTTACCGGAGCAGTGATCCCGGTGGACGGCGCCATGACGGCGTTTGGCATGGACATGACAGCCGCCTTACGCGACAGCTAGCTGCAAGGCTTCTTCTCGAGACTTCACCATGCCTTCGAGTTGCGCGTCTTCGATCCTGGTCAGGATCTCGCGAAAACGTGGCCCGGGTTGTATACCCAGGGCGATCAGGTCCCGGCCGTCAATCAAGGGCTTGGGGCTTAAGTCTTCAGGCCCCCATTCGTTCAGCTTGTCGACGGCGAATTGAAAGGCCCTGGTCTGTCCGAAAGTGGCCCGGTGTAACTCAAGGTGGTCCTCAATACGGGGCCGCCGCAAGAATCGCTTCAGTTCCGAAGTGGTCAACTGCTGGATCGCGAGGAACCGGCCCTCTGAGGCAAGCAGGTCTGCACATGCGAGCTTTTCTTCCTCCGAAAATCGAAAGCGCCGATAGACGGGGCGGGCATCTGCTGTGCCTTCGAGCAGCGCTGCCCAGCCAAGTGTCACGCTTACCGGACCTTGCAATCGCACAAGCCGTGCGCCGGCTTGCACTTCTGGTATCAATTGACTCAACAAGCCTGTCTCCTGCAGATACTTCCATGCCTGATCCAAATGAGGCCCCGTCAACATTCTTCGCATTTCGTCATGCAGCCGCTCACTCGCAATTTTTACAACAAGCGGGGCCATCTGGATCATTGCCGCAAGCGTTTGTTCTTCGATCTCATAGCTGAAGCGGGCCGCAAATCGCACGGCCCGCAAAAGGCGCAAATGATCCTCGCCAAATCTTACGTAAGGGTCGCCAATCGCCCTGATGATTCCGGCACTCAGGTCTCCTCGTCCCCCGACGAAGTCGAGCACTTCATCGCGCAGGGGATCGTAGAAGAGCGCATTGATCGTGAAATCTCTTCGGGTAGCATCAAGGGCCGCCTCGGTCTCGTAACGAACTTCTTCTGGCCTTCGCCCATCACGATAATTCCGCTCTGACCTGAATGTTGCAATCTCGACTCCACCGTCGTGCAGCACGACGCCGAAGCTGGCTCCGACCAATTGCGAAGCTGGAAAGAGCCGCAACACTTCTTCAGGTCTTGCCGAAGTCGCCACGTCAAAATCCTTGGGTTCCAAACCTAACAACTGATCGCGGACACAGCCGCCCACCCAATAGGACACGTGCCCAGCGTTCCGCAAACGCTCGACAATTCGCAATGCTAAATCTCGACCCGCTACCAGTGCCATCGATTTCAGCCTAGAATAAAAATTGCGATTCGATGACACGGATTGCAAATTATGTCCATCCCCGCTTCCGACCCGTCTTTAAGTAGTTCCACGACAACCAAAGTAGTGGTCGCCACTACCGTAGCTCTTTCGTTCATTAGCTTCTGGCGTGGTGCCGCGATCGTTCTCAGCGACATGGCCTCAACCATGTTCTATATCGGTGGAATCGCAGAACAGGCTGTCGGCAAGAGTGCCCCCTGGTTCATTCTCGCCGTGATGCTCTATAGCTTTGCCGTTCGCAGCGTCTACATTGAGAGCTGCAGCATGTTTGTACGCGGCGGTGTTTATGTAGTTGTCCGCGACGCTTTGGGGCCGATGATGGCCAAAGTGAGCGTCAGTGCCCTCATCGTCGACTACATTCTTACTGGCCCAATATCGTGCGTCGCCGCCGGCCAATATCTTGGCCATCTTCTGAATGAAACCTTTGAGAAGATGAACAATGGGTACCACGTTGACCCGCCATCATTCGCAGCGGCCTTCGGCGTGCTGGTTACGCTTTACTTCTGGTACTCAAACATTAAGGGCATCCACGAGAGCTCGCATAAAGCACTTCGCATTATGCAGATCACTACAGTGATGGTGGCGATGCTGATGATCTGGAGCGTCTACACGTTGATCGTGCGAGGCGGCTCACCGCTGCCGCCAGGGCCGGCCCTTGAAAATCTCCGCTTCACCAAAGAATCGCTGGGCTGGTTTGAAGGAACTTTTTGGCCCAATATTGCGGCCGTCGGCCTCCTGATTGCGTTTGGTCATAGCCTGCTTGCCATGAGCGGCTTTGAAACTCTTGCTCAGGTCTACCGTGAAATCGCCTATCCAAAGATGAAGAATCTGAAGATCACGGGCAACATCGTGTGTTTCTATGCGGTGATTTCCACCGGCTTCATTTCGTTGCTGGCGGTCATGATCATCCCGGACGCGATCCGCCCCAAGTATTACGACAACTTGATTGGCGGCATGGCGATGAATCTTGAGGGCGATCCGCTGCTTAAGTATGCCTTTCACGTTTTCGTTGTCATCGTGGGTACGCTGATTCTGAGCGGGGCAGTCAATACTTCGATCATTGGTGCCAATGGCGTCTTAAACCGGGTTGCCGAAGATGGCGTGCTGCTGAAATGGTTCCGTAAGCCGCATAAGAAATTCGGCACTAGTGCCCGCATCATTCACCTGATCACGATCTTTCAGATCCTCACGATTCTGGGCTCCCGGGGCGATGTCTATCTGCTGGGTGAAGCTTATGCATTTGGCGTTGTATGGAGTTTCTTCATGAAGGCTCTCGGAGTGCTTGCGCTTCGCTTCCAGCGTCACGACCAGGAATACAAATTCCCATTCAATTTCAGGATTGGTGGAAAGGAAATTCCATTTGGTTTGGCCGCAATGACGGCTTCACTCTTTTTGATTGCCATTGCCAACCTGATTTCCAAGAAAGCAGCAACCATCTATGGCATCACGTTCACCATTGTCCTCTTCGCGCTTTTTACGGTCAGCGAATACGTCAACAGGCAGAAGCAAAAGCGCAAGGGCAAGGGTCTTGAGCAATTTAATCTCGAGCATCAAGTCGAAGTTACCGCCGACTCTCTCGAAGCACGCCCTGGCTGTGTGCTGGTTGCCGTTCGAGGATGGCGCCAGATGGAGCACCTCAAGAAGGTGCTCGAGAAAACGAACCTTCGCCGTCACGATATCGTCGTGATGACGGTGCGGCCGGTGGCTACGGGGACCGGCGAACATGATCTCGCCGACGAGCAACTCTTCACCAGTTACGAACAGGAACTGTTTTCTAAAGTTGTTGAAGTCGCCGAGAAAGAAGGAAAGCACGTCGATTTGCTGGTGGTGCCTGCTGTCGACCCCTTCGAAGCGATGGTCCAGACTGCCCATAAACTCAAGGCTTCGCGCCTTGTCTCCGGGGTAAGCGCCAAGATGGCTGGCGAAGAATTGGCCCGTCGTATTGGTTTGGCCTGGGAAGGGTTACCAGACCCGAAACACCCTTTCTCACTTGAAATCATTGCCGAAGGCCGCATTAGCGTTTTCGTGAATCTTGGACCCCACCCGCCTCGTCTATGGCCAGAAGATGTAGATCTGCTGCATGAGATTTGGCTGAAGCTATCGGGCGACGAGCAACTTGGTAGCCGATTGCATCATCGTGACATCGTAGGTGTGGCGCTTCGCCGGTTGGATGAGGAAATCGACAAGTCTGGCAAAGATGAAGTTGTCAAGCAACTTCAGTCTGACCTTGGCAAGACCTAATCAGCCAGCCGCTTTTCGTGGCTTCGGCGGTGGTGCGATTTCATTGAGAAAATCGTGGTCGCTATAGCAGGTACAGCAACGAACTTTCGCCGGGGTTGTTCCCAGCAGCGAAACAATGTTGTGATTGGTCAATCGCTTGCACTTGACACAGAAATCATCGACCCCGTCTCCAAGTCTGTGCTCTGAGGGAAACATCTCTTTAGGCTCCAAAGCGCTAGTATAAATCACAAGTAGCTACAATGAAAAAAATTGCAATCCTAGTAGTCCTCTTCCTGGTCCTCCTGCTGGCTTATTGTTTCAGGCCGGAGCAAGTGTCACAAGTCCCCGTCTCCGCCGGAAAAACCTTCAACAGTGCTTTTCCCAAACCGGCAGCCGGGCTGACAGTACAGTTCACACAAGAAAAAGAAGGCTATTCACAGGCCGACCTTTTGAAGGATGGCAAGAAGTTGGCCCAGCTCTCCATCTCGGACACCAATTCCAACCCGAGCGCTCGCGACAAATTTAAGCCCGATGCCCGAAGCATTGCCGGACATCCTTCCGCATCAGTAGGGTCAATGGGCACTGCCATCCTGGTCGCCAATCGGTATCAGGTGCAGGTGCGATCTACAGACCCAAGCTTCAGCGCCCAGGATCGCGAAGCATGGCTCAATCAATTTCAACTCGGAGGACTCAAGCAATGAGTCAGACTATCGATCAGCTCGTCGACGAACTTCCTGCAAGCGGTATGACTGTTCGTGTGCTGGGGCTTCTCGATTTTGCCGCCCCGGGACAGTGGCAAAACATTACGGGCTTTGATAACAGCATCCGGTACGTGACCGGCGAGTCTGATCCAGATTTTATTGAGCAAG
>JAYSVS010000076.1:0-20557 GCA_043718395.1 Acidobacteriota bacterium | reverse complement strand
ACAAAGAAACCAAGGAAGCGGTTCCGCTGACGCAGTTTCTGAATACCGACCGCCTCATCAAGGATGTCGCCCGTCTGAATGACGCAGGTCGCAGCCCCAAGCTTTCGGCCTTTGGCATCAGCCTCGCGCTGCTTCGCAACTACGATCCCTTCCGCTCTCCAAGGCACTTCCGCTTGAGCGATCTGGTTACGAAGTTCGACAAGTTCGCGGGCATGTCCAAAAAGGCCCAGAAGGGTGGTTACGGCAAAGTCACGGCCGACCGCACACTGTCAGACATCGAGCTTCGCCGTAAGGATCGCCGGAACTTCCTTTTCATTGCAGGCATGTGGTTCCAGGATCTGTTCAATTACGACTTCCGCCGCACCGAACAGTGCATCATCCCCTACGCCACCCAGGAGGGTGAAATCTCCTTCTGCGCTTACAACACCGGTGTGGGCTGGAGAAACATTGTTGAGAAGATGCACATGACTGCAACGCTCACCAAGTGGTACGAAGATCATGGCCGTCACAAGATCTACGCCGGCAACAAGAACGTTGACATGCTTTCTGCCAACCACTCGCTGGTGTTGAACCAGGAGGCTGTGGATGCCGGCAAGCAAACTGACCTCGATACTCAGGGTATCGCCAAGAACGCCCGCGAAGAGAAGCTGCGCGCCCGCGCCCAGATGATCAAGGAAGCCGAGCATCACAAGGAAATGGAAAAGCTGTACCGCAAAGAAATCCTGAAGGAGCAGACGGTAGAGGGTTTTGTCTCTCTCGATTCGATCAAGCCCGCCGGTCTGATGGGCATCGCTCCTGCTCCCAAGAAGGAAGAGACCGCAGGCGCCCTCGGCGACTAGCCCTTCCTAAAACAGTTTGACAAACGAGAGTCGCAAACTACGTTAGTCTCGCTCAAGGCCGGAACCTGAAAATGGTTCCGGCCATTTTCTTTCCAAGTTGGCTCGCTTGCCGATAAGAGAAGTACGAGGTCAAAATGCAATTTCAATCAAAGGCTGCTGATTCATTGGACACTGATAGCATTGAGGTATTGGCTGTGCAAACTCCAACTTCCGATAAGAGACTTGAGGATAAGCAAGAGATGTTCACCATTGCGAGCATGTTTAGTGGCTGCGGCGGAATGGATCTTGGATTCTTGGGTGGTTTTGAGATTTTCGGTAGAAAATACCCTCGTCATCCCTTTGAGATCGTTTGGGCCAATGAGATTAATGAGGCAGCTTGTGCCACCTACAGGTCGAACATCGGCAACCATATTTTGTGCGGCGATGTATGGGACAAGCTTCCGACTTTACCATCACGCATTGACGTCCTTGTTGGTGGTTTCCCTTGTCAAGATATCAGTGTTAACGGGAAGCGCGCGGGTGTAAACGGGAAGCGCAGCGGCCTTTATCGGGCAATGGTTGAGGGAATCAAGCAGGCTAAGCCGAAAGTTTTTGTCGCTGAAAATGTGAAAGGCTTGCTTCTCGAATACAATCGGCAATCCCTAGAGCAGCTTCTCGAAGATTTTGGAGAACTCGGCTATGCTCTCAGCTTTCAGCTCTATTGCGCAGCCGACTATGGTGTTCCTCAGAGCAGGGAACGAGTGATTATCGTTGGCACATCTGATGGAGTTCAACGTTTTGAGCCTCCAACTCCAACCGTGAGCCGCAAGGGTTGGATGTCGGCCAAAGAAGCTATAGGCGATTTGGAGTCGATTGCAGAATCGCCATCCATAAACCATATATGGAGCCGAGCAAACAGGAGCCCGGAACAAGGTGATCGCCGCCTCATTGCCAACCGGCCAGGATATACGATCCGAGCTGAATGCCATGGGAACATTCAGTGGCATTACGAACTTCCCCGGCGAATCTCGATGCGGGAAGCGGCTAGGTTTCAATCTTTTCCAGACAATTTCATATTTGAATCGAAACTTAGAGAGACAGAACGTCAAGTTGGAAATGCAGTACCCCCGGTCTTCGCCTGGCACATTGCCAAATCGATTGTTCGTATTCTCAAATCACCACAATTCGAAAATTTGGTCGAAACACGACCTCGTCAGCGAGTCAAAAGACTAGCTCCTGCGTTTCAGGAACAAATGTTCTGATGGGGACCATCCTTTCGCCATTGCATCTGCTCTCTTGAGCCACTCATCTATTCGTGAATCCCGGGCAATTGATTCGCCCCAATACTCAATGAAAAGGCCGTCCTCAAGGGAGTTCGCGGCCTCTATCATTTCAGCTTCGATATCTTGGAGAGCTCTTAATATGAAATTGCCGCCACGGGTTTGATCGGTTCTCATTGCGACGCTACCTGCGGAGAAAAGGTCGCGCGCCTGAGGGCAAAGTACGCCGTGATAAGTCAACAAGAAAGAAACAACTGAATTGTACTTATTGCGGACCCTTGACGGCTTCACCACTTCTGGGCACAAGATCGACGCTTCTGCCCTCAATTTCCGCTTTTCTGCCTGTGCCAGGGTCATGTAGACCTTTACTTGCATGGGAAGTGAGTGATTCGGCTGATCTGGATTGTCGTTTAGCCACCACAATCGTTCGCCTTCCTTTAGGCGGCCTCTTGCGTACTTCCTAACGTGCAGCATTTTCTCTTCAGGAGCCAGTTGACTAAATTTCTCGTAGGAGACGCCCATTTCAACAAATAGAGATTTCTTTGACCCAATTTCCAGCTCGAATCTCGGAACATGTGAGGTTCTGACATGCATGACGCATTCCTCGTATCGTCCCCACTTTACTTCTGGCACCCCTCCCATTTTTCCGAAAACAATGTAGATATGAAGAACTGAAGAGTCTCTTGTTCCCTCGAAAACGGAATTTGCGACTGACCGCCATGAATCGCTTGAATTCACTTTTACTTCTACTCCGAATTCCCCAATTACGATGTCTGGGAAAACGTGAGGATGGGGCTCAAAATTAACATTGAGACCAAGTGTCTTCCCTTGCCGGTCGAGAGCTTCTCTGACCCGGTTCTCGAAGACCTTGGGTGCCCGCAACTCGATCAAGATTTGAACTTCTTCCGATAATTCTTGAACGATTGAGTCCAGAAGTGACTCAAATTCAGATATTTGCATTTCCTATGTAGCATCGTACCTAAAAGCTGGCCTCGTGTAGCAATTGTTTTCGTCGATGCGAATTTGCCCCGGCAGCACATGGGCTTTGTTGGCAAAAATCCATTCAAGTGCACGAGAACCGGATTATGTCAAGTTGTTGTAAAGCTGAACTGAGCTGCGGCTCGATTTAGAGTTGTGGCATAAGATATTAAGTGATATGTCTATGACTCGACGAAGCCTTGTTGCTAGTGCCGCACTGGCGCTGCCCTCCCTGGACGCAAAGACGCTGAAGACCTTTGGTGCGCAGTTGTATACGTTGCGCTCGATCATCAACGAGAAGCCGCTAGAGACTTTGAAGTCGCTCGAAGAGCTTGGCTATACAGAAGCGGAAGTGATCCGCGGCAACATGGACAAGGTGTGGTCCTCACTCAAGCAGACCAAGCTAAAGCCGGTGAGCCTGCACGTAGATACGAGCTACTTCTTCAAAGACATCGACAAACTGAACCCGACTCTCGATGATGCAAAGGCCAAGGGAATTCAGTATGTGGTTTGCCCTTACATCGCGCCCGCAGATCGCGGCGGCGTTGATGTGATCAAGAAGCTGGCGGATGTGCTGAACAAGACGGGTGAGCGTGCGAAGGCTGCTGGCCTGAAGCTTTGCTATCACAACCATGCGTTTGAGTTTGAGCCAGTGGCCGGCACCGGGGATCGCTTGATCGATGTGCTGATGAAGAACACCGATGCCAAGCTGGTGGGCCTTGAGTTTGACATTATGTGGAGCCAGGTGGCGGGTGTGCCGCCTGTTGAGGTGTTTCAAAAGTACAAGGGCCGCATTCCGTTGGTGCACTTGAAGAACGTGACGAAGATGCCGACGCAGTACAACGAGCGCGTGCCGAAGGAAGCTTTCCAGAGTGTGGGTACAGGTGTGATCGAGATTGCGCCGGTGATGCGTGCGGCGGTGGCTGCCGGGGTGAAGCACTTCTTTGTGGAACAGGACCAGACGCCTGGGAATCCGCTGGATAGTTTGAAGCTGTCGGCTGAGTATTTGAAGAAGCTGAGCTACTAGAGGCCGACCGGAGATAATGTGAAGAAGTACGCAGTTGTCATCGAACGAGGTGAAAACAATCTCTCAGCCTATGTTCCCGATCTTCCTGGCTGCATCACTACTGGTCGAACCATTGAGGAGATCGGAAGGAATATACGTGAAGCGATTGAGCTCCACCTTGAAGGCATGGCAGAAGACGGCGAAGCTGTTCCAGAGCCTTCCACTACCGTCGAGTATGTCGAATTGCAGGTAGCTTAAATTACGCTTAGAGCCCGACGTCGGGATTGATGATCGTTCGCCACATATGGGCTACGGCAGAGTTGTCGTAGCCCAATCCTTCTTTGGGCTGCTTGAAGTGGCGTCCGATGATGTCGGTGAACTTGGCGGGGTCGACGACGTGGTTGGGGTCAAACGAATAGAGATCGTTCACCGTAACAAGCCGGGCAGCCATGTAGTGCTTGTGCTTGCGCGCATAGTCGTGGGCCTGCTTGATGTATTCGGGTGGCACGTAGTCTTTGCCGAAGATTTTGTTGTAAAGGATCGGGTATTCGTAGTTGACGCTTGGGTCTGGGAAGAATCGCAGGGCCTGGTGGTAGCGGATCGCGAATGTGACTTTGGCGGAGACGTAGGGTTCGTAGAGTTGGGCGGCCCACCAGCCGTGGTCTGCTTTTATGAGAGCGTGGGCGGAATCGTGCAGGAGACAGGCAAGGACAATCTCTTCAGACATGCCGGAGGTGAGCGCCTTGTCGGCGCTCTGCAGAATGTGAGTTGCGGGGTTGAAGCGAAGCTTGAAGAAATCGAGCAGAGTGGGCTTGACGGGCATCGCAGGGAGTTTTGATACATTGTCGGCTTCGCCCGCTACGCGGTTGCCAAAGGGTGTGGATGCGCCGACGGCAAAGAGAGTTCCGACGCCTTTGCGGAAGGGGCGGGTTTCGATCTGGTCTTCGAGTTCGGCGACGGTGGGTGTGTTTTGCGGGACGCCTAGCTTGGCTGCCATTGCAGCGTCGAGTTGCTGGGAGAGATAGTCTTCGAGAGCTTCAGCCCGGGCTTCCGGGTTCATGAGTTCGACGGCTGAGGCGCCTCCGAGGGCAGTGATCACTTTGCGACGATCAATATCCATTTGCTGATGAGGATAACAAATCGCGCTAACCTGATTATTGGGTAATTACGTTTGAAAATAGGTTTTGTCAGTTTAGGTTGTCCCAAGAATCTTGTGGATTCAGAAGTGATGATGGGGCAGCTTGCCGCGCATGGTCACGAGCTCACATCGTCGCCCGATGATGCGGATGTGATTGTCGTAAACACTTGCAGCTTTATCAATCCGGCCAAGCAGGAGTCGGTCGACACGATTATCGAAATGGGCAAGTACAAGGAACACGGTAAAGCCAAGCGCCTGGTTGTGGCTGGTTGTCTTGTCGAGCGGTTTCGCGGTGAGATCGAGCAGAGTCTTCCTGAAGTCGATGCCATGGTTGGCACTAACGACCTCGAGAAGATCGTCGCCGCTTGCGAGGGTGAGAAGTTTACGCTTGAGACGACCCCCTACCTCTACCATGACCTTTCGCCACGCGTGCTGACTACGGGGCGCTATTCGGCCTACATCAAGATCGCTGAAGGCTGCGATCATCCTTGCACCTTCTGCGTGATTCCGCAGTTTCGCGGCGACTTCCGCAGCCGGCGTTTCGAGTCGATTGTGGCTGAGGCTACACGGCTCTTTAATTCCGGTGTTCGTGAGATCAATCTCATCGGTCAGGACACGACCAGCTACGGCGAAGACCTTGGAATCAAGGATGGCCTCGCGCAACTGCTGGGCAGCCTCGCCTCAATCGAGACTCCATTTGAGAAGTGGGTTCGTTTTCTCTATTGCTACCCCAACCGCGTGACGCAGAAGATGCTCGACACCATCGCCGAACATGCGGCGCTCGTGAAGTACATCGATATGCCGCTGCAGCATTCCAGCCGCAACGTGCTGAAGCTGATGAAGCGTGGGTCCAATGGCGATTTCTTCTTGAAGCTGCTCGAGCGAATTCGCGCAACCATTCCCGGTGTGGCGATTCGTACTTCGATGATCGTTGGTTTTCCGGGAGAGACGGCTGCCGACTTTGAAGAGTTGAAGCAGTTTGTGGAGGCGGCGCAGTTTGATCGTCTCGGTGTGTTTAAGTATTCCGATGAAGAGACTTCAAAGTCGTTTGAACTGGGCGACAAAGTGGATGGGCGTACCATTCACAATCGCCAGCGCAGCCTGATGGCGGTGCAGCGCAAGATCTCCCGCAAGTTAAACAAGAAATTGATCGGGCAAGAATTTCCGATCCTGATCGAAGGTCCTTCCGAGGAAACAGATCTGCTTTGGCAGGGCCGGCTACCTTCTCAAGCCCCCGAGATTGATGGCTACTGCTTAATCAACGACGTTTCAGATGGCGCACTCGCCAAAGGCCAGATTCGCCGCATCCGCATCACAGAAGCTCACGATTATGATTTGATTGGAGAGGTGTTTGGTGCACCGGAATCCAACCTGCCTCGCTTCACCGAAAATCCATTTCCAATTCTGAATGCTGCGCCCAAGCGTCAGCACCAGCACATTTAACTACGATGCTCCTTAAGGCCAAGTGCCCAATCTGCCGCCAGCCTTCTACCCAAGGCGATGAACACTTTCCGTTCTGCAGTGAACGCTGCCAGATGATGGATCTTGGCAAGTGGGCGGACGAAGAATACCGGATTCCGGGCGAGACACTGGACGAAATGCCTGGGCGGCGCGAGAAAGACTCAGACGATGAAGCTAGCTATAGCTGAAGTAGTTGCCACTAGCTTTTACGCTGGCTATACTCCCAAGGCACCCGGTACGGCAGGTGCCGTTGCAGGGGTTGTGCTTGCTTACCTGCTGCATCATTTTGCTTACTTCACTCCCCTGCACCTGCTGGGATTTGTACTCGTTATGCTGTGGCCTGCGATCTGGGCAACCAACGTTCTAATCGACACCTTAAAGTTGAAAGACCCTCAGTGCGTGGTGGTGGATGAAGTGCTGGGTCAGTTGATAGCTTTCCTGTGGTGCGACCTGAACAACCCCATCAGTTACCTCGTCGCGTTTGGTCTTTTTCGAGCCTTTGATATCTGGAAACCCTTTCCTGTAAATCTCCTTGAAAAGCTGCCTCGCGGGTTTGGTGTAATCCTCGACGACTTGATGGCAGGCTTCTATGCAGCACTGGTAATTTACATTCTGCACAACTTTCTCAATCTGCCTCTGTAAAAATAGAATCAGGTCTTTCATGTTGCCCATTCAAATTGATCGCGTACAGCCGGAAGCGGCCCTGCCCGGTGGTGAATTCACCATTCGTGGATCTAACCTTGGTGGTGAGGTTCGTCCTGAAGTGCTTTTCGGCGATGCACTTGGGGCAGTTGTCGTGGGGTCAGGCAACATGGTCATCGCGCGTGTGCCTGATGCGCCCAGCTATGGCGAATTAACCGTAAGGCGGGACGGTGCCGTCTCCAATTCTTATCACTGCGCGATCGGAATTCAAATCGCCGACAGCCTGCATCCAGTGGCTAGCCCGGCGTGTGATGAAGAAGGCAACATCTACTCCACCTTTTCAGGCAGCCGGGGACAGAAGACAGCGGTGTCGGTTTACAAAATCGACTTGAATTACGATTGCCGCCCTTTTGCCAGCGACATCATGAACGCGACAGGCTTGGCCTTTGACAAAGACGGATTGCTCTATGTCTCCTCGCGCAACGACGGAATCATCTATCAAATCACCCCTTCAGGCAACATGACGACATTTGTTGAGGGGATGGGCATTGCAACTGGGCTGGCATTTGATCCAGCGGGCAATCTGTACGTAGGGGATCGCTCAGGGACGATCTTCAAAATCAACCCGGCGCGCGACGTTTTTGTTTTTGCAACGCTTGAGCCATCGATTGCTGCTTATCATCTCGCCTTTGGGCCTGATTCCTATCTATATGTGACTGGCCCGACCACCTCAAGCTTCGACTCGATTCAGCGCATCGCCCCTAGCGGCGAGGCGGAGCTTTTCTATCGCGGGCTTGGACGTCCACAGGGAATCACCTTCGACGCCGACGGGAATATATACTGCGCCGCCAGCTACTCGGGCCGCCGCGGTGTCGTTCGAATCAGTCCGTCGCGCGAGGCTCACCACTTTTTGTCGGGGCACGGCATTGTCGGCCTTTGCATCATGCCGTCGCGATCCATGGCCGTGGCTACAACTAACTCCATCTATCGTGTCGATGTCGACACCGCAAGAGCGTAGGTCAGATCATGCACGCAGCGATCATTGCCGTGGGCAGCGAACTGCTCACACACACACGAATAGATACGAATTCACTTTTTCTGACTGAGCGGCTCAACCTGTTGGGTGTGGAGGTGGTGCAGAAGTTGGTGGTGGGGGATCACCTGGGAAAGCTTGAGGCGGCGATCCGCTACTGCCTTGATCATGCCCAGTTGATCTTGCTCACGGGTGGGCTTGGGCCTACTGAAGACGATCTGACGCGGGAGGCAGTGGCTGGGGCGACAAGTAAGGAGCTGTTTCTTGATCAGGGCATTTGTGATGCACTTGAGACAAGATTTGCATCCTTCGGGCGCAAGATGGCCGAGATCAACAAGCGGCAGGCCTACGTGTTGCAGGGAGCAGATGTACTGCCCAACCCCAATGGAACCGCACCAGGCCAGTGGCTAGATCTGCTATCGCAGAAGATCATTGTGTTGCTGCCTGGCCCACCCGGAGAGATGAAACCGATGGCAGAGGCTGAGTTCTTTCCGCGGCTTCAAAAGATTCTGCCGCCGCTAGCCCTCTCTACCGCAACTTACCGGGTTGCAGGAATGGGAGAGTCGGATCTCGATGTCCTGATCGCGCCGGTCTACAAGCAGTTTGAGAACCCAGTCACGACCATCCTGGCCAAGGCGGGCGACTTGACGGTGCACCTGCGTGCACAGACGAATTCGCAGGCAGAATCAGACGCGTTGACGGCAGAATTGGGGTCGAAGATAGAAGCGGTGTTGGGACAACGCATCTATTCGAGCGACGGATCTCCTCTGGAGGCGGTTGTGTTGCGGTTGCTAGCGGAGCGTAACCAGACAGTGGCTGTGGCAGAGTCATTGACTGGCGGAATGCTGGGCGCGAGATTTTCAGCAATTCCCGGGGCCTCCAAGGCTTTTGACGGAGGCTTCATTACTTACACCAGCGGCCAAAAGCAGGGTCTGCTAGGAGTAGACCCACGGGTATTGGCAGAGCAATCAGAAGTCTCTGAAGCGGTGGCAAATCAAATGGCAGTTGCTGCCCGCGACAGGTGCAAGGCGCATTGGGCTTTGAGTTTGACTGGCTACGCCGGTCCAGATGGCGGCACTGCAGAAAACCCTGTGGGCACGGTGTTTATCGGCTTGGCTGGGCCGGCCGGATACCTGAAAGTACAACGATTCCGTTATCCTGGCGGGGACCGGGACAGGGTGAGGCAATTTGCGGTTCAATCATCGCTAAACATATTGCGGCTGGCGCTTTCCCAAGCTGTAAACTGAAACTTCATGCCAAATCCACAGCGCAATATCCTCGGTCAAATCCTGATTCCATGCTCTACCGATCCCATGACTGGTTTCTATCGCACTGGTTGCTGCGAGACCGGGAGTGAAGATGAGGGACGCCACTTGATTTGCACGGTGATGACCGATGGATTCCTCGAGTTTTCAAAGAGCAAAGGCAACGACTTGTCAACGCCGCATCCTCAATGGGGCTTTCCTGGGCTGAAGGCTGGCGATCAATGGTGCTTGTGCGCCCTTCGCTGGAAGGAAGCATTCGAGGCTGGTTGTGCGCCGCAGGTGGTGCTTGAATCCACTCATCACAATGCTCTGCAGTATGTGACGCTGGAAGCCCTACATGCCCATGCGATTCACAAAGGTGGCGGACTGGTAAGCTGACTTCTCACCCGGACAAATCAACACTACTCCAATGGCTCACCCCGCGCCAGCCCGCAACCTGTGATTCCAGGCACCAGTGGGAACCCCGACAAGTCCCTCTTCTCATATACTCCACATAGGGAAAACCAACCGCCCCTCCTAACACCCCACAAGCGCATGCCCAACCCGCCCCCCACTCTCTGGTCCCTCGATCACCTTCGCATCGCTTGCGCATTTTACTTCACACTCCCCTTCGGTCGCATGCACAAGGGCAACCCTGAAATCATCCATCTCGCCGGCCTCCTCGACCGCACCCCCAGCAGCCTCGCCATGAAGCTCACCCAGTTCGCCTCCCTCGACCCCGAACACCAGGCCCGAGGCATCCGCGGCCTATCCAGCACCGGCCGTGCCGACAAGCAAGTCTGGCAGGAATTCGAATCAAACTGGCCGGAAGCAATTACCGCCGGCCAAGCCGCCCGCCAACATCTGGAAGCCCCTCCACCCAAACCCACAGAAGATCTGCGCATCACCAAAATCCGCCTCGAACAATCCACCTTCCGCACCCTCATCCTCGCCGCCTACAACAACCGTTGCTGCATCACCGGCAACCCCGTCCCAGAACTCCTCGTTGCCAGCCACATACTCCCCTGGGCCACCCATCCCGATCACCGCCTCAACCCCCGCAACGGCCTCTGCCTCTCCGCCGAATTCGACCGAGCATTTGATCGTCACCTCATCGCAATCGATTCCGGCCATCGCCTAATCCTTAGTCCAGCCCTGCGCAGCCAAACCCAAAACGATTACCTTGCCAGCCATTTCATAAAGCGCGAAGGCGCGCCCCTCACCATCCCCGAACGCTTCAGCCCCGCCCCCGAATTCCTGGCCCAACACCGCGCACAGATGAATCGAAACTTTGAGAGTGCAAATCCCAATCAGCAAAGCTAATTCATTCTTTGGATCTCAATAACCCATGGGGCGTCGGTATCGCCTTCCTCCTGCCTCGTTAATCTAATCTCTCATCTGAATTTCCTCAAACAACTCTTGCCAACCCTTCGACATCGTTGGTGCATGACCCGCCCTCGCGATTGCTTCAATTAGCAAATACACGCGAGAAGTATTCGCCCGAGGGATCGCCCCACCCTTCACCTGTCCGTCAAGCTCCCGAGCTTTCCGCACCGCCGCCATAACCCGCTCGATGGGAAAATCTGCCTCCCTTAACTTCGTCTTGTTATAACCGCCCAACGCCGTGCGCACTGCCTCCTCGGCCTCCCTCGCATTCCCCACGCTCAATGCCGCCTCTGTCTCAACCAGGTGCAATAACAACCAAAATTCAAAACAAGGTTTGCTGATGGCCACCTGAATTCCGCAATCGTCCGCCCGCCTCAGCGCACTCAGAAAAGAAGTCAGATGAGTACCTTCCAGATAATGATCTGCATCGAGCAATGCCCACTTCTCATCTGCCTCCATAGCCTCTGCTTCAGCCTGCAAACGCTCCACCACCCTCTCCGCCGCCTGCGCCTGCTCCCCTGCCGCTATCGTAAAGATCCTCACCCTCGGCACACGCAACAACTCCAGATACTGCTTCGGCGCGTAACGGTCGTCGCTCCCCACCCAAAAAATTCGATCATCCCGAAAAGTCTCCTGATCGCGCGTCAGCGATCTCACTTTCCGGCGTGTCAGACTCACGCCACCGGCTCCTCTTCTTCAATAACACTCCCGCTTTCCGGCAAAAATGGAATCGCCCCAAACCTCCCCTGCAAATACTGCTTATCGATCTTTAGATCTCTGCGAACATGATAATCCGCCAACGAATAAAGTCGCGTCGCCAATTCTCCGTCTTTCTCGGCAAACCAGATCTCATCCCGGCGTAACAATTCCAAATCAAGCAACCTCGACTCATGTGTCGTTACCAACAATTGCCGCATCCCGTCCCGGCAGGCCCCCAAAAAGCTCTCCAAAAAGTGCCTCACCATCAGGGGATGCAAACTCCGGTCGATCTCATCGATCACATACACCGCCGCGCTTTGCTTTAGGTGGTGCAACGCCGGAGCTAAATTCAATAGCTTCTGCGTCCCGTCGGATTCATCCTTCATCCGCAGTTGCGCCTCCTCTCCGCTCCTGGTGCGGTGCTGCGCTAAAATCTCCTGCTCGTAAAACTCCCCACCCTCTTTCACAAGTTCCACCCCATCGTGACGGACAATCAGTAGCCCGTCGTCTGCCGCTTCTTCAAAGCCTGGAACGTCTCTGGAGGGATTCTGCCAGAATCGCTCGAATTCCGCCTCAGAGATTTCTTTCCTCTTTACTTCAATCCCTTCCACCCCCGTCGAGGCCGTGCGTAAAAAATCGCTTGCAAAGCCCTTTAACTCCTCATCTTGAAGAAGATAGTTGCCCAAGGGTCCAAATGTGGCATCCGGCCCGATCATCACCAGTCCCGATTCAAACCATTCCAGCGCCAGTTTCACCGCTCCTTGAATCTCAGACCTTTCCACCAGATTCTGCACCGACGCAAGAAACGTGTGGTTCTGCTTACCCCCCAGCTCAGCCATCAGCACCACCTTGGGCCCACAATCTACCAATCCCTTGCCCGCCACCCTGGTTTTCCCATCCATCGAGCTCACGCGTTCATAAACCACATGCTCGCGTCCCCCCACCACCTCCACCAGCCATTCCTCGGTAATCCGCTCGTCATCCACCACCACTCCATACCGCAGAAGACGCCCGCCTGCAATCATCTGTATGTCGAACTCTGTCGGTCGTGACCTCCCCTGACGAAACCGGAATGGCACCCGCCCCGTCCCCGCAGCTCGCCGTTGGCTTGTCGCTAACCACTGCAAATAGTGCAGTGCCTTGAAGAGGTTTGACTTTCCCGCCCCATTCGCCCCATACAGCACCCCAGCCCGCAATACCAGTTCATCAGAATTCGGAATAGCAACTGTATGGTTGTCGTGTTGACCCATCAACCGCTTGCTTGCGACAAACGAAAATACTTCCTCGCTATCAAACGAACGGAAATTGGAAACGCTGAACTGTACAATCATGGCCCTGCTGTGAAAATATCACACTTGCGCCCGCTACTCATCCCTATATGTGCGGAAGATAGGAGCGCAGCAGTGAAGAATACTCAACAGCAGCCTCAATTTCTACTTGTTCAAAAGGATGAAGCGGGCTGATGAGGTTGAATTGGAGAGTCCCACCAGCACCTTCTCGAAAACGAAGCCCGCGATTCACAACCAAGCCCTGCACCCCACCCAACAACTGCGCCAGCGCTGACCGGCCCCGAAAAAGCGGCTGCATTCGAGGCGTGGGCTAAAAGCTTTCCCTCGAATTTGCCCATTCTCTCTCTCGAAAGCGTCAGCCGCGAAATGATCTACCAGTGAGACTGATGATCCCCGTCTCTTGCAGGCCGTCCAACAGCACGCCGTCCCACATTGACAGACTTGAACCTACAAGCTAGTCTCAAGGCAGAAACGCGAGGCCCTCACCATGAACGTAGATTTGACCCCAGAGCTGGAACTACACGTACAAACCAAGGTTGATTCCGGGCGCTACAACTCAGCGAACGAAGTTGTCAGTGAAGCCCTTCTGCTGATGGAGCAAAACGACGAGTCGCTCTATTCACCTTCAGGAACACTACAACCGCATGGACATTGCTCTGAGTGAATCCGCCAGAGGCGAAAGCACCGATGGAGAGCAGTTTATGCAGGATATGCTTCAGGATCTCGACATTGTAGCCGAAATCGTCAAGCCGTCCGCGAAAAGGGTTCCACGCTTCGGCACGCTGCAGGACCTCGTACAAATGACGCCGGAACAGTTCCGGGAAGCAACTCGCCCCATGACAGAGCAGGAAGTCGACACGTTCGTAAAAGGGCGCTAAGGATCATTGAGGCTGTTCGGACTTCCCCTCATCATAGCGATCCCTTTGACCGAATCCTGATTGCAACCGCGCTTGCTGAAGGTGTCGCCATCGTCGCAAACGACCGTCAGTTTAAGAAGTACAAAGGACTTCGCCTGACCTGGTAACGTTAGCCCAAATATCGCGCGCTCGCCTGCAAACGCTCGGACCAGGCGTGCTGCTTCTATTTGGCGAACGCATTGCCCACGCACCCCTTCACGTTGTTCCAGTCGCGATCGCTGAGGTGGTCGATGATGGTCAGCTCAGAGCGATGCACCGTCAGCACATACGCACGGAAAAAAGACTCTGCTCGGAGCCCCGCCATCTGCCAATCTTCAAGGGCGTAGTCAAACGACGCAGGAGGCTTTGGCACTCGGGTTGTCAGGATTCCCACTAGGACGTCGGGGCGTTCCGTCAAATAGGTTTTGCTTGCGATAACAACCGCAGGCCGGACTTTCGTTTCTACTGCGCCTTCGAGTACACCAACCACAACGTCGCCCGGCTTCAACCCGCTTCCTCTGCTTCGTTTTCCTCAAGTCGCCGAAGGGAAGCGGCGCGGAACTCCTTCAAGTCCTCATCGGACCAGGAATCAGACCAATCGATCTTGCGCTCTGGTGCTACCGCGCCGAGCCGCTCAATGAGTCGCGTCAGCTCGCCAGCGGCATCGGGTGCAAGCCTGCGAAATGCGGTGAGCAGAGATGCTTCTTGCGAAGTTATTGATATTTCCATGATTCTAGGTTCAGTATAGAGCCCGCCAGAAGCAATCGGAAATGATCGAGGCGGGTAGTGTTGACCTTATGCGCCATTGGAGTTGCTGAAGTCGCTTCGAGGGAAGTTCGAGTTTCGTCCGATTGGTAGGCGATCCGGAGACCGATGGGCAAAGCGGGTCGGACTGGTCTTATTGTCCCCATCGCGCTTTATCCGCGCCCGGCATCTCAATTTGCATCAGCTTTGAACAATCCACCTTCCGCAGCCTCATTCTCGCCGCCTCTAAAAGCCGTTGCTGCATCACCGGCAACCCCGTCGCCGAACTCCTCGTCGCCAGCCACATCCTCCCCTGGGCCACCCATCCCGATCAGCGACTCAACCCCGCAACGGCCTCTGCCTTTCCTCCGAATTCGACAAAGCCTTCGACCGTCACCTGATCGCAATCGATCCCAACTATCGCCTGATCCTCAGTCCAGCCCTGCGAAGCCACACAAACAACGATTACCTGGCCCGTCATTTCATGGAGCGTGAAGGCGCTCCCCTCACCTTCCCGGAACGCTTCAGCCCCGCCCCCGAATTCCTGGCTGAACACCGGGCTCAGATGAGTTTAAAGACCTCTGCGAGTGCAACTCAGAACGAGCAACGCTAGGTCAAGCCTCGGACTTCAACAGCCCTTCGCCCGAGGGGCGCAGAAATAACTTTGACTACCCGCCAGCTATTCAGAAAGTCGCAAGCCGAAGAATACCCTGAGATCCCTCGCCCCATGCACCACAGCGACAATTTGAATTGGCCTAGCCTCCCAAACATATGCCACCACATACGAATAGAAGTTCCAGAATCGGTACTTTCGGCTCAAAAGCTCATCGTGGAAGTGACCAATACCAGGGCTTGTGGCGAGCGCGGTTAGCCCCTCCTGAAACTCAAGTCTCAATCGTTCCGCCACCTCAGGGCTATCCTCTGCCACATCGAGCAGGATTTCTCGCAGGTCCCGCTTTGCTTCAAGACTGATGCGAAACCTCGACCTCACCTCGCCTTGGCCTTCGCTAAGCGCCGCTCCTCGATCATCTCGCGTAATTCCTCAAACACTTCATCCCCATTGCTCAACTCACCACGCTCCGCTTCATCCGCACCGCGCTGCAACTTGGCCTTCAGTTGCAAAAATGCCTCATCCCGCTCCATCTCTTGCCGCTGCAACAGACGCAACGCCTCACGCACAACCTCACTGGTGGTCTGATACCGCCCCGAAGCAACTCTGCTTTCCAGAAATGTATCCAGTTCGGGCGTAATTGAAATGTTTACCGTAGTGCGATTGGTCGCCATGCTTCCATCTTTAGCGACATTGGCACATTGTGTCAATGTCCCGCTTCAATCCTTCACATCAGCAAAAAGCAAAAATCCCTAGCCTTCAAATGCCCCTCTAGGATTCAGTAGGTGGAACAACCCATTCGTGGCAGCGAACCATGGCGTTCGAAAAGGAATTTTTCTTCTTGCCGACCACAAGACCATGCGCGGGATCGTTCGGCGGTTCAGTGTCCCTGACGATTGGATATGGGAATTTACGAACATCTTCAACTCGCACTGCTGTCAAAAATTCATTCGGGTAATTTGTAAGCGCGTCTTCCAATGGCCGCTGTTGGGCAACCATCATCGATTCAATGTAAACAGAAAGCTCTGTGTTCTTAAAGGCAGCAGAGCTCGGACGTGGATTTCCGTCCTCCCAAAATACCTGGGTTGATGGAATCCTACGCAACAATCGATCCTCTTCCAAAATGGACGCGTCGTCTTCTGGTTCAAATGGCGCACTCATCTTGGCTCTGTTGCTACAGGTTGTTCAGGAATTCTTCGACGATCCCTTCCGAACCGTCGAAGCTGCCTTCTTCTTCCCGTCCAGTAGCTGGGTCAAACAAATAGAACCCCGGAGCATCCTCAGAAGAGATCACTATCTCGAGACTCTTGCCATTCCTGTGCCACTCTGCCTGCATGCCGCCATCCGCAAGTGGTGTCATCGTTGGTGGCACTCTATCGGTCGACATCACAAGCTCAATACAATTGAGTAGTTCAGCAACATATAAGGGGTTTGTTGGCTTAGCCGAGTGGCCGTCCCAGCCATGTCCAATCCCCCAACGCTGTGACAGTGATTTGAAAACGGGCTCAATCCAATTGGGTAGTCGTCCCTCACCTTCGTAACTGAATCGAATTGTTTCACTACCAATGTCAAATTCCGCTACTGCAATTGGGCGACGGGCAAGGGGCCTTTCCATCGTGCTCGCGTTGCGCTCACGGCGCGCAAATACATCGGCACCAGTGAGCGGTTGTACCCAAGCCGACTCCGCACCATTACCAAACGCAGGTGTACCTACGGGCGTTGCAAATCCGATGATCATTAGCTCTTCTTCCCCCAAACTGAGTGCATGGATTCTGTGGTCAAATCCGCAAAAGCCATTACAATGGCAGCCCGTCCCAAATCAAAGAATTCAAGTCCAGCTCCAACAAATCCTCGGGCAGTCAACTGCATTACGTACATCGCCTTCTGGTCCGTCTCTCTTACGGCGGGCTGAATGTCTATCTTTAACCGGCCCACGGGCTTATCTTCAGCCAGAATCGGCAATCGAAATGCAAAAACACCGTCTTCTACCGAATCGGGTAAGCCACCTAAGAATGAAAATACCTTCTTTGCATCTCCCCAATTCTCAAATCCTTCGCCAGCGACAATATGGTTGACGTAAGTCACTTCACATTGGTTCATCCGGATCGCTCCAAGCTGCTCTGTTAACAGGAAATCCTTAAAAATATCCAGGTCCCGTAAAAAGCCCGGCTTGATTGTCTTCTCATACCTGGGGTATTCAGCCTCACTCGAAGTCTTCCGCCAATTCTTGATGAATCGATCCACCTGTAGTTGGATCATCTCGGTCCCAGGCTGATTGACAAACCACATTCGCTCTGGGTTTGCATCTTCACGGGCTTCAAAACGGATGCGAGGTATACGCTTTGGTGCTTCACCAAAGCGTTCAAATGCAGCTTCAAGAGCGGGCTTCTCTTCAGTCAAAGGAAAACTGTCTCGAATTCGTTGCCAAAACAAACCAAAATGGACTGTCCTCATTCCCGCGATCGGCTCGAACTGGGCAGCGAGAACTGTTTCCACAACAGGTGGATGATCGAAGTCTGGCAATTTAGGATTTTCTATTTCAGTCATGGATCAAAGAAAGAGATCAAAGAGAGATCAAACGATGAGATCAAAACAAATCTATCAAAAATGTTTGGCTCAACGAAGCCGAACACACATTAAGTCTAACTTGTTAACGCTCTTTGGGTTCACTGCCCACTTCTATGTTCCCAGCCACAACCTGCAACCCGGCTAAACTATCCCCATGGCGGCAATCTGCAAGCATCACTCCCCCGCCGCCAACTTCGACGCCCCGGCCACCAAAGATACCAGCCATGAAGCTCCTGCTCTGCACTAAGAACGATCTCTTCGGCGCGGTGATCCTGAACTACCTGCTGCCCAAGCTCAGCCATCACGAGATTAGAGTCCTGCTCTCAGACAAAGCCCGCAGCGGCGAAGACACCATCCCCGAACTACGCGCCGAAAAATTCCTTGAGCGCGAATATCCCCTCCAGCATTTCTTTCCCACCCTCGACCGCGAACTCGCCCAAGGCCAGTGGCTCACTTTCAACACCTTCGCCGCCAAATTCGGCATCTCGATCGAGCGCGAATACGACATCAACGGCACCGAGAGCACCCAGCGGCTCACCACTTGGGCCCCGGACCTCATACTCAGTGCCCGCTTCAGCCTGATCTTCAAGCCGCAGATCCTGGCCCTCGCACGGCTCGGTGCCTAAAACGTCCAGGATGGCGTCCTCCCCGGCTACGCAGGAGTGTTGGCTCCGCTACGGGCGCTGTGGAATGCGGAGCCGCGTTTGGGCTGCACAGTACACCGCATCGACCAGCGAGATAGACACGGAATCGACACGGGCCTGGTCTATTCCATCTCCCATCTCACAGCCACACCGGGCCGGGCGGTTCAATCCTACATTCCAGACCTCTACCGGCTGGGCATAGACAGTCTTCTCGAGTTGGTGAAGTCGATCGAGAGCGGCCACTGTCCTGAGCTGACGCCGCAAGACTCTGCTGCGTTTCGGTACTTCCGCCCCCCAACCGCCGAAGAGTATCGTGCAAAAAATATCCCCTTGTACGACCTGTCGGATTACTCAAAATTACTGCAACAATTTCTTCCCACCGATGCCGCCACAGAATCGAGGCTGGGAGCCGACCGAACCTATTTGGAATCGCTGCTCAGCCAGCACTTGAAGCAAAGCACCGCACCGCTCTGAGCTCGCCTGCGCCGTTGCCTGCGCTCCCTGCCTTCGGCGCGGAGAATCTTGTCCGTCTCCGACGTGACCCTCAAAAAAGAACGTTTTCAGAGGATCGCCAACAACCAAACAAGCCTCCCCCTGAAACCAACTCATCCCCGGTGGCAAATTGCATACGTCGCACAGCGATGGGTGAATAAGCCGATGTAGATTATCTTTGCGTCTGACCTTTGAAGCTCTGGTAGAAGCTCAGTCCAAATGCGCTTGCCAGCCAAATGAAGCCAGTCAGGGCAAGCTGTTTCACTGAGTTCGGTGAGGCTGGATTGAGCATTTGCTTTGGCTTGGAACCGCTGAACGGCCTCTACGGTGGCTGGACGGGACATGCGACTATTTAGGAACTGTACTATGGGAATGCGTAATAGGCACAAACCACGGCTATTTTTCGACACGAATGTCTTGGAGTCTCTTCTCAACGCTTATGATGAGGCTCGACTCAGGCAAGTACTTGGTTTGATCCGTGAGCAATACACCTACGTAGTCTCCCCATTAACCATCACGGAGTTGTTGGTCGGTATCGAGAACGGCGCGGCTGACTGCTTCTACAAAGACAAGCGAAAGGCTGCATTGCTGCTACCGTCGCCTCCAGCGAAAATTTTGCCACTGCCAAGAGCATTTGTGATGAATACGTTGTTCTCGTCAGATATCGAATCCGCAGGCCGGGAAGCTCAAAACTTTAGATCGGCACTTCAATGGATTGTTAAAGCACAATCCAGAAGCGATCTCCAGGCATACAACGTCGAGGATGGAAAAAGTGAGCGCGCGGGTGGCCTCAGACTAATAGAGTTCGTTGAGCAGATAAAGAAAGATAGACAAAGGACCATTGACATTCACAACGGTTTGCGGAACGGCACGTACTACCGCACACACGCCGAGGAATGGGTTGAAAAGTCATTCTCCGAAGACCATTTAATCAAGTCTCAGATCGGAACACTTGTCCAAGCGCTGGAAGGTGCTTATCGCATGAGTATGTTTCTTTGTGATCGTGCAGAGGAGTCATCTTCCTATGACTTCGGGAAACACGGCTCAGATGGGATAGACATTCAACAACTGTTTTACCTTTCAGACCCGCTGATGCACATGGCTACTTGTGACGGCGACTTCCACCAACGGTTGGGTGACTGTCAAACTGCGTCCAGAATCATTAAGCTACGCACTCTTCTTCACTCGATCAGGGTGGGCCAATCGCCCTAAACTCAAAGTTGCGAGTTTTGGGACCGCTGGCGTTTTCCCGCTCAAAGGTGTGAGATTTTTTTGGGGGCCTGAGTCACTTCGAGGGACTATGCCTGCAAAGCATCAACATTTCGTTTCACAGTTTCACCAACGGCGGTTCATTGACTCTGCTGGTCTTTTGTGGGTCTACGACAGGAAGGACAAGCTGTACAGACATTTACCACCTAAAATAATTTGTGTTAGGTTCATTATCACTAATCGCCTCCGCCCTCCTGAAAAGTCTATAGTGAGATGCAAATTGGCTCGGCAGACTGTAATCTATCAGTTCCGATTTGACTTTCACCTAAGTTATGCACACGGTGGGTGCCGAGCGGCTTGAACCAGGGGAACAGGTTGTGGGGATTAGCCTCCGCGAGGCCGCCGATATTGGGGTAAAAC
>JAYSVS010000075.1:0-6118 GCA_043718395.1 Acidobacteriota bacterium | reverse complement strand
CTGGCACTGCCGCAACTGCTGCTGCCGCAACTGGCATGTCCACTGCAGTGATCGCCGGTATCTCAGTTGCCTCTGTTGCCGCCATTGGTGCCAGTGTCGCAGCCGTAGCTTCGTCCAACGACTCTTCGATCAGCCAGTAACTCTCTCCAGTCTCATCACAAAACGACCAGACGCGATTCCCAAACAGCGTCTGGTCTTTCCATTCTCAATACAAAAGTTCCGCCAGCGCTCCTTCGTGCCGAAGCAAAACCTCCTTTCTCCACAATCCTCCTCCGTATCCAGTCAAATCTCCATTGGCCCCAATCACCCGATGACACGGAATCACGATAGAGATCGGATTCCTCCCATTCGCCATCCCCACCGCCCTTACTGCTTTCTCGTTCCCCAATCGCCTTGCAAGCTCAAGGTATGAAATCGTGTCACCGAAGGGGATCTCCCCCAGCAATTGCCAGACCTCGCGCTGAAACTCGGTACCCTGCGGTCTTAGCGGCAAATCAAAGCTCTTCCGCCACTTCCCGAAATACTCCAGCAACTGCCGTTCGGCGTCAATCAGCACCGCATCTGCTGCTTCCATCGCTCCCGTCCGGTCGCGCGGATGCCGCTCTTCTTCAAAGGTTAGACCCGTTAGCGCTTCACCGTCAGAGGTCAACGTAATCCGCCCTACCGGCGAGTCCATATTGCTCAAATAAATCAAGATCCCTCCTCGCTCGTCAGCGATCTCCACAACAGAAAGACTGCGTAGGCTCGCAGCGGCTTCCATTTTTCACTCAACAACTCCGCCTCCCTCGCCGCCCTGACCGGGCCCAACCCTTGGATGCCCAACGCCTTCTGGATCCCCAAATCCCCTGCCGGAAATGCGTTTCGATCCGAAGACACGCGCATTCGAAGATAACTTTCGGTCCAGGGTCCGATCCCTGGCAAGTCCAGTAACCGCCCCCGCGAGCCAGCCTCAACGCTCGACCACTCGGAAAAATGGTGGAGCGTCTCAGCACGCTTTTTCGTAATTCCAATCGAAGCCAACTCTTCCACTGGCACCGTGACAATCTCCTCGGCTAAGGGAAAAAGCTTAGTCACACTAGGGAAAGGACTAAGGTATTGATGACCAAATCGTGCCACGAGTCTACCAGCCAGGGTATGAGCCGCCTTTACCGAAACCTGTTGACCCAAGATTGCCCGCACGCCCATCTCAAAACCATCCCAGGCCCCAGGCAACCGCACTCCCGGCCATCGTTGCAGCAGCGGGCCAACGGTCAGATCCTTGCCCAGCTTGGCCAGGATGACATGCGGGTTACAACTGAGGTCCAGCACTCGCGCTGCCAAATTGTGGATGCTTGCTATCTCGGCTAGTAATGATTCCGTGCCCCAAACCTCCAAATCCATGCTGGTCTTGTCAAGAGATGGCCTCACCTCGAGTGCCCCCTGATGGACACCCCAGCGGAAACTCCTTCTCAATACTTCATTCTCGATTGTCTCGACCCCAGGGATGGCCCGGGGCCCAAAGAAGCCTAGCATCCCCTGCCAATCGAAAGGCGGCCGGAAGGGGAGGGTGTCCACACGCGAGGTCATAAATAGCTATAATACAGTCATGAGCGAGATCCGCTCGCATTCCTGTGCCAAGAGCAAAAAATTTGCAATTGGCCCTTGATACCCCCCCCCAAGGCGCGCTAAAGTGGAGCCGAGTCGTCTCCCCCCAAGTGAAGCCAACGTCGGTCCGCAAGACCGGAGTACCATCGCAAGGAGTGATTTTCGAATCATGAGTTTTGGAACGTCGAGTAGAATGCTCGCAATTGTTGGAATCATGGCAGGTCCATTCGTGGTCACATCTCCGACCACCACAGTCGGAGCACAGGCAGCCGAAAAACAAGATCCCAGGCTAGTTCGCCTGGAACGCTTTTTTGAAGAGAAACAGTGTCCCGTCCGGCCGTTGGCAAAAGATTTCGTTGCCGCAGCCGACCGTCACAACCTCGATTGGCGGCTTTTGCCCAGTATTGCTTTCATCGAAAGCAGCGGTGGCAAGGCCTATCACAACAACAACATTTTCGGCTGGAGCAATGGGGATCACAGGTTTGTGAGCATCAAGGAGAGCATCCACACCATTGCCGAGCGACTCGCCAATTCGCATTATTACCGAAATAAGCCGCTGGACAAGATCCTCACCACATACAACCCGGTGCCTGGATACCGCAAGCGAGTCCGCGACGTAATGGACGACCTCGGGCCCGCCCGCCCAACCCGCCCTCTTCAGCTTTCTTACCGCAACTAGACTAGATTCTGACTTCTTGTAAGGCATAGCCGCAATGACGCAAGCAGTTGGCAACCGTCTCTATGGAAACAGCGTGAATTGCCAAACAGGGATAGCCAGGTCGAGCGCACTCAAGGAGCGAGCCTTGGACTTGCGCAAGGATTGGTTGACGACGGACCAACAAACTTCTATGGGATTGAAGTCCGGCGAGTACGGTGGAAGGTAGATAACCCGGGCGACGACGGCCTCAATGGCTTCGTTTACACCGGGCATTTTGTGGGCCGATTGGTTGTCCATTCCAACAACTTGCCCGTGTCGCAGAGTTCTCGCGCAGATAAGCCAGAAACACTCTCCCATTTGTGGGTGCGGCAATCGACATTGTGGCCTGCCAGCCCTCAGGACTTAATGCTCCCAACGTCGTCACCGTTGGCCAGTGCCCTCCTGGGCTTGCTTCACGGATGCGCTCCCCGCTCCCGCCATTCTTTTCGTTTTTAGATGCTGTCGTATTTCAGGAGCCAGTACACTCGGAAAACCTCGCGGCTTTTCTGTTGGCCGATCTTTACTGTCTGTCTTACGTTGTACGCGCAGGATTTTTTTGCTTTCTTGCGGCTTTTGCCAGAGCCTATATGTTATGTCAGAGGTTGGTCAAGCGGGTTGGACTCCTCTATTTGGGTTCGTTTATTCATTTTTTATCAACGTCAATGCCTTTGGCATAGTTCGCTTGGGTGAGATCTTCATGTTTGGAGGATTTCTGTGTATTTGTTATTCATTGTTCATGGAACTTCTCCGAATTGATTTTGCCATCGGCGGATGCAGCGAATCTGGAGTCGAGTCGCTTTTTGTTGTAAACAACGAAGATATAATTTAGCGAGGCACGTGAACGCGAACCGCTTGTTTTTGAAGTCAGGGGAAACCAAAGAAGAGGAAGCGACAGTGGGTGCAACGGCACGCCTGAAATGCCTTTTTTCATTGGGTTTCTGTGGGTGTGGCGCAGAATCGAGATAAAAACAGGCCGTCCACTTCTTCACTTCTTTTTGGTTTAAATCCTTTGCCACGATTCCATTGCGTCGTATGCTTTCCTACTGTGCCTCGCTTCTTTCCTTCCTATTTTTTTGATCTGAGGTGATTTTTCTCTTGACTTGGGGGGGGTGGATTCTTTTATTATCGACCTAATTATGAAATTCACCAAGTCATTGATATGCATTATTGCCTTTGCTTTATGCGGGAGTGGGCAGGTATTGCGCGTCCCGAATGAGTCTTTGGGCGAACGGATCGTGGTGGTGGTTCCGATGGTGGGAAAGGGGACGGTGGAGGATCCGATCCGGCCGAAGTATGCTCCGGTGGCGATGTCGTTTGCGCTGCGGGAGAAGCTGCGGAAGGAGGGGAAGCTGGAGCCGTTGCGGCAGAAAAGCGACGATGAGTTGATTGCCGAGGAGAAGCTTCGGATCGGGGCTTATAGCTATGTGCTGGCGGATGACGGAAAGCGGGCGATTGTGGAATTTGTGGCACGGGACCGGGCGGCCTTTGCGGAGATTTTGAAGGATGGGGCGGTACGGGCGGTGGAGAAGCGGAGGTTGGCTGATGCGGCTGAGCTAGTTGAGCTTCGGAAGGTGAAGAAGGATTTCGATCCAAAAGAATTGCGGACGGCTGGGTACTAAGGGGGATTTATGTGGCATCGGATTGCACTTCTCATGTTTCTGAGCGCGGTAGCTGCATATGGCCAGTACACTTGGCACTCCAATGCCACCACTTTCCCAATTAGTTGGCCACCGTGGATACCGTTCAGTGATGGCAGCCAGGGTGGGTATGCTGGTCAGGCACACGCAAATGGATCAGGGGAAGTTCGTACCACCATAGTTGGAACCCCAAGCACTTGGGCAAGCTATACACATCTGCTCGCGCTGACTTCGTATCCGGATAGCTACTGGAATCCGACATTTCATCGGAATACATGCTATCGAGTTACACTTAGCGGCGTATACGGACAACCATACAATTGGACTGTGACCATCACATATCAATATTTGGATGGAAACTGGAACTATGAATACATTCAACTTGCTAGCTATACCGTGAGTGCACCGGCCAGTGGAACGAACTTCAGTTCCAGCCTTCGAAACACGGACAGTCCAAATGGATCGGCTTACGGAATCAATATTCGCGTTGGAAATCAGGAGGTGTACTATCGTCCACCAGCCGGAGCATATTTTTATCCAGGCCAGTCCTTTGGCTTTGCCCAAGAATCTGGCGAGGTTGGCGAGGTTCGAGTTGGATACCTCGATACCGTAGCGCCGAATCCAATCACCGGGTTGGCAACGCCGGTAGCGAATGGAATGATGAGCGCAACCTGGAATGCGACCACGGACGATGCGAACGGAATTGGAGCTGTGAGATACGAAGTATTTCGCGGATCACAGAGTTTGGGAAGCACGGCAAATACTTACTGGACCTTGCCGGCAAATCCAGGAGATAGTTTTACGTTCACCGTCAAGGCGTACGATGGCCACCGCAACTACAATGCGGGGCAATCTGCAACGGTATCACTTCCACCCGCATCCAGTGGGTTAGTGGACGATTCTAGACGTGTGGGAATTCATGCGCAAAGCTCACAGTGGGGGGCGATGGGGGAATCGATCGATATGCGGTCGATGAACTTGAACTATACGGTACCGCTGCTGAAGGCACAGGGACGGGCGGGCGTAGGCCTGGGGCTGGGGCTCAATTACAACTCGCAGAATTGGCGCAAAGAAGGCTCGACTGTAAACAAGGTGGGGGCAGACGTGGGTTATGGGTTTGGATGGAAGCTGCTGGCTGGGAGCATCATTCCGGTTTACTCGGATCCCACCACCCTGAGCTATTACATTTTCACGGACTCCACCGGGGCCGAGTACAAGTTGGATGTGAATTCGGGTAACGTGTGGAGTGGAACCCAAGGAGTCTACGTCTGGTACGACGCAAATACGTACCGGCTCCATTTTTCCGATGGCAGCTTTTGGAAGATGGAATCGACATCCGGGGCAAGCGAACAAGATGCCGGGACGCGCTATCCGACGGTGGTGCAGGATCGTCACGGCAATCAAGTGAAGATCATCTACAAAGCTGCCATTGGCGGAGGAACTCCAAACAATAGCGCGCGGATCAGCACGATTGACGATGTGAGAAGCCAGGCGGCCAACAATTGGGCGACCTATTCCTTTAACTACAACTCCGAGGCGATTCCGCATCTCACTGGAATTTCAAATCAGATCGCGACCTCGGAATCCTACACCTTGAACTATTCCGGGTCGCAGGGGCTGTATGAGCCCTTCACGAATGCGCAGCAGTTTGGCACTGCGGTGTGGCTGAACAGCCTGGTGCAGAATGGCGTCAATTTGACGACCAGTTTTCAATACAACACTGGCGGGGAGATGACGAAGATCACGTTTCCGTTGGGCGGCGAGATGCTTTGGAACTACACCAACCAGAGCTATGCAGGCAGCCGCCAGATGCGCGAGGTATTGAGCAGAGATTTTCGCAAGGCGAGCGGCGCGCCCACGGTGAACTATGCGTTTACGCATCCCAGCGGGGATTCGAGCTTGAAGTATCACTCAGAGACAACACTGGCTGACCCATCGAATGTAGGACAACGGCGGTGGACCTATTGGATGACCACTGATTACCGGCAGGGGTTGAGTCTGAAATATGAGGAACTGGATAACTGGGTGGTAAAGAGCCGCTCCGAATATACCTGGCAGCAAATTGCCTACTACCCTAACAACAACACGATCATGCCGCATGTTTCTGAAGTGTGGAACACGATTGATGTGGGGACCAGCTTTCAGAAGACGTCCAAGACAACGCAGGCGATTGACGCTTACGGCAACAACTGGGGAACCA
>JAYSVS010000074.1:0-20804 GCA_043718395.1 Acidobacteriota bacterium | reverse complement strand
CCAAAAGCTCCCAACCCCCCCTATATATTTCCCCAAATATATAGGGTCCGCACCCAAACAAAGACCCCCATGCGCGAGCATGGGGGCTTTGTTCTTCTGAGCTTGCTTAAATCACGCCCAGCTTCAGCGCGATCTTCTCGATCAACTGCCGGTCGTTGATAGTAAAGGCATTTACCGTAGTTTTGTACGCATCTTTCATGCGTACTGCCACCACACCGCCGAAGGTAAATACCAGCTCTTCGGTGTCCTTCAGTGCCCGCATGGGCACTGGTATCGGTGCCACCTTTGAGCCAGGGCCATAGTCGACCATTCTCTCGCGAGGGAGAATATTCACCCGCGAGGCCTCCTCGCGGAGCAGTGCTAATTGCTCCACTTGAGGTACGCCCTTAGCGTCCGGCAACACCATTCCGTTTTTGTCGTACATCAATACAACATCGTAAAGAAAAGTGCGCTTGTTTGTATTCCGGGCTGCAGGATCGAACCAGGACTTCACCGGACGGCTAGGATCCCAGACGGGTGCCTCCTCCCCGACAGCCTTGAAATAGTCGTCCCGTGTCTGAAAGACCGGAAACAAATAGAGATCATTGATTGGAAACATTCCGTTGTCGCTCATTTAAACCTCGAGCATCAATACTTGAAAGGCAGTGAGAAACAAGATCTCCCGCCATCGACAACATAAACACGACGAATGGGCCAATTTGGGCTGGATCGAATCAAGCTATTGAAAACAGGAGAAATAGAGCCGAACAATATCTCCAAACGCAAAAGAACACCCCGGCCTGAACCGGGGTGTTCGAAAAATCGCGATGGAAAAAAGAGGAAACCGTTTAGTGATCTTTCTTTTTCTTGTGGTCGTCCTTGTGTTCCTTCTTGTCGTCCTTCTTTTTGTCGTCAGACGCAAAAGCGGACAATCCAAATACGAGCGCGAGGCCCAGGGTCATGGTCATGATTTTCTTCATTTTTTATACAGTCTCCTTCAGTGTCAGTGCCAAGTAGCTTAACTACTTAGACTACATATCGTAGGAGTGGGGAGAACCTTGAAGAATTCGCGCAATCTGGAAAAATCTTAACTTTATGTCTGTCACCTTCAGAATTGAGTGGCGCACTTCTCGCACACAATGCGCTGTGTTTCTGGATGCCGAAACAGAACAGGTCGTAAGCTTCGGCAATCGCCTCCCCATTTTGGCCACACAAGCCCAGCTTCGCTCGTCGTTGTAAAGGACTTTATTCAAACACCAGGTTTTGTAGAGCAAGGCGGCCTCCCGGCTGGTCATTTTCTCTCAGCTAGGGCACGCTTTGCCTGGGAGGAGTACTGATGCCGCTATTTGGCGTGGATCTCCTGAAGGCTCCAAACGCGAGCCGGTGTACTCTGCTTTGTCTCCATCGCCTCTGCCGCCGCTTTGGCTGCCGACATGGTTGTGAGGCAGGGAACCCTATACTGGATCGCCGCTCGCCGGATCGCCTTTTCGTCGCCGAAGCTTACGCTGCCCATTGTCGTGTAGATGGCCAACTGCAAAGAGCCCGTCTTCATAAGGTCGACTGCATTCGGCCTGCCTTCGTTCACTTTATAGACGATCTTGGATGGGACCCCTGCCGCCTTCAGTGCATTCGCTGTACCGCGTGTAGCTACAAACTGGAACCCGAATTCCTTCAGCTTTGCGGCGATCGCAACCGCCTCGGGCTTGTGCTTGTCGTTGACACTGATAAAAATCGTGCCGCTGACCGGCAATGGTACTCCCGCACTTAACTGTGCCTTGCCGAAGGCCTCGCCAAAGGTCTCGCCAACGCCCATCACTTCGCCCGTTGATCGCATCTCTGGCCCGAGTACCGGGTCCACTCCAGGGAATTTGTGGAAGGGGAGAACAGGGCTCTTAACAAAAAACTTCGTAACGCTAAGGACGCCGCTGGTGCGGCCGCCGGTTAGATGGCCCAGATCCTTTAACTTATGACCAAGCATCAAACCCACGGCAACTTTCGGCAGCGGAATTCCTGTTGCTTTGCTCACGTAAGGGACGGTGCGCGAGGCACGAGGATTCACCTCTATCACATACACCTTGCCGTCCTTGATCGCATATTGAACGTTCATCAGCCCGACCACTTTCAGAGCGCGGGCCAGCTTGATCGTGTACTCTTCGATTGTTTTGAGATCGGTCGCGGTCAACGAATAGGGCGGCAGAACGCAACTTGAGTCACCAGAATGGATTCCGGCTTCTTCGATGTGTTCCATGATGCCTGAGATGAGCACATCGTCGCTATCGCTGAGGCAATCGACGTCCACTTCGACGGCGTCCTCAAGGAAGCGATCCACCAAGACCGGACGGTCTTGCGAGAAATGGACAGCCTCTTGCATGTAGCGCCGCACCATGTCTTCGTCGTAGGCGATTACCATCGCCCGGCCACCGAGCACGAAGCTGGGACGCACCAGCACGGGGTAACCGATTCGACGGGCTACCTCGCAGGCTTCTTCGATGTTTGTCGCTGTACCATTCTCGGGCGAAGGAATCTTCAAATCGTCGAGCAGTTTGGAGAACAGCTTACGGTCTTCGGCAAGGTCGATACTTTCCGGCTGCGTCCCGATGATGGGTACGCCATGCTTCTTGAGGCTGACAGCCAGGTTGAGCGGTGTTTGACCACCGAACTGAACGATCACTCCGTCGGGCTTCTCGGTATCGAAGATGTTGAGGACTTCTTCGAGGGTGAGAGGCTCAAAGTAAAGACGGTCTGATGTGTCGTAATCGGTCGATACTGTTTCGGGGTTGCAGTTGACCATGATGCTTTCATGATCAAACTCACCCAGCGCATAGGCCGCATGACAGCAACAATAATCGAACTCGATACCTTGGCCAATGCGGTTCGGGCCAGATCCCAAAATCATGACTTTTTTGCGGGTCGTCGGCAGCGCCTCACACTCACTCTCATAGCTGGAGTAGAGATAGGGAGTGAAGCTCTCAAATTCGGCAGCGCAGGTGTCAACGCGATTGAAGACAGCGGACACGCCGAGATTTTTACGGTAAGCCCGCACAGCATCTGGCGTCGTGCCCGTGGCCTTGGCCAGGTACACATCAGAGATGCCATCGCGCTTGGCCTGGCGCAGGGTAGCCGCGTCGAGGTCTTCGAGTTTGCGGCCTTTGAGACTTTGCTCTTCGTCGACAACATCTTTGACTTGACGCAAGAACCACGGATCAATTGCGGTCAATTCCTGCACTTGTTCGATCGACCAGCCAAGTTCAAAGGCAAAGCGCACGTAATTCAAACGGTCTGGATTGGGTGTAATCAGACGCTGCCGGATGAGGCCTTCTTCGTAGACATCGGCCTTTTCGCTCTTGCCTGTTTCGAGCGAACGCATCGCCTTGCCCAGGCTCTGTCTGAAGGTGCGTCCGATAGACATGACTTCGCCGACACTCTTCATTTGTGTCCCGAGGGTGGTTGACGCCCCTGGGAATTTCTCGAACTGCCAGCGTGGGATCTTTACCACCACGTAGTCGATGGCCGGCTCAAAGCAGGCCGGGGTGACGCGAGTGATGTCGTTCTTGAGTTCATCAAGGCGATAGCCCACAGCCAGCTTGGCCGCAATTTTCGCGATTGGGAAGCCAGTTGCCTTTGACGCCAGCGCCGAACTTCGGCTGACGCGCGGATTCATCTCAATGATGATCATTCGGCCATTGGCCGGATTAATCGCAAACTGAACATTGGAGCCGCCAGTATCGACACCGATCTCGCGGAGGCAGGCGAGGGAGGCATCGCGCATCATCTGGTATTCGCGATCAGTAAGAGTCTGGGCTGGAGCTACCGTGATCGAGTCGCCGGTATGCACGCCCATCGGGTCGAAGTTTTCAATCGAGCAAACGATGATCGCGTTGTCGGCCAGATCGCGGATGACCTCCATCTCGTACTCTTTCCAGCCCAGCATGCTTTCATCGGCGAGCACTTCATGCACGGGCGAAAGGTCGAGGCCACGCTCGAGAATCTCGATCAGTTCTTCTGTGTTGTATGCGATGCCGCCGCCGGTACCACCGAGGGTAAAGCTGGGGCGGAGTATCACCGGGTAACCAATGCGCTGGGCAAAGGCGAGGCCATCTTCGATGTTGGTGATCAGTTGTGATTCTGGGAGGTCGAGGCCAATCTTCTTCATCGCATCCTTGAAGAGCAGGCGGTCTTCGGCCTTCTTGATGCTTTCTATTTTTGCTCCGATTAACTCGACGCCATACTGCTCAAGCACACCAGCCTCGGCGAGGGCAATGGAGAGGTTGAGGCCGGTCTGGCCCCCTACGGTTGAGAGCAGCGCATCGGGCCGTTCTTTCTTGATGACTTCAGTGGCAAATTCGACCGTCAATGGCTCGACATAAGTGCGGTTTGCCAAGTCCGGGTCGGTCATGATCGTCGCCGGGTTGGAGTTGATCAGGATCACTTCATAGCCGTCGTCCCGCAGTGCTTTGCAGGCCTGAGTGCCAGAATAGTCGAATTCGCAAGCCTGGCCGATGACGATCGGGCCAGAGCCCACGATCATGATTTTCTTAAGGTCGTCTCTACGTGGCATTGGTTACTTGCTCCCTTTCCGCTCGTCCATCAGCTTGACGAAGTCGTCGAAGAGATACTGAGAATCATGTGGGCCAGGAGCAGCCTCGGGGTGATACTGCACGCTGAAGATCGGCAGATTTCTATGGCGCAAGCCTTCGAGCGTATTGTCGTTGAGGTTGATGTGTGTCAGGTCGATTTCGTTTTGGTTGAGAGAATCCGGGTCGACGGCAAAGCCATGGTTTTGCGCCGTAATCTCAACTTTATTGGTGATCTTATTTAGCACGGGATGATTGCCGCCGCGATGACCGAACTTCAATTTGAAGGTCTTGCCGCCAAGGGCCAACCCCAGGATCTGATGGCCGAGACAGATTCCAAACATTGGAGTTTTACCCATCAGCTTGCGGATTTGGCCGGCTTGGTATTCGAGCGGTTCAGGGTCTCCGGGGCCATTCGATAAAAAGACGCCGTCTGGTTTGAGCGAAAGAACATCCTCGGCGCTGGTGCCTGCGGGAACGACGGTGAGTTCGCAGCCTACATGCGCCAGGCGGCGCAAGATGTTGCGCTTGATGCCGAAGTCGTAGGCAACGACTTTGAATCGCGGTGCCACCCTGGCCAGCACAATTTCTGATTCCGAAACTGGCGTCACGCCTTCGTACCAGGGGTAGCTCTGCTTGGTTGAGACTCGAGTGGCCAAGTCCATTCCAGCCATTGAGGGAACGTTCTTTGCACGCTCGATCAGTTCTTTGTGATCCAGGGTAGTCGAAGAAATTACCCCTCTTAAGACACCGCCCATACGGAGCTTTCTAACAAGCGTTCTGGTATCGATTCCGGTTACGGCGGGAATGCCGTGCTTCGATAAGAACGAGTCCGCGTCTGCGTCGCTGCGCCAATTGCTGGCGACAGGGGAATATTCCCGGACGATCAGGCCTTCAAAATAAGGCCGTCCGGCCTCATTGTCGGCTACGTTGGTTCCGTAGTTTCCGATTTGGGGATTTGTCAAAACGACAATTTGCCCCGCGTAAGACGGATCCGTAAAAATTTCCTGATAACCGGTGAGCGAGGTATTGAAAACCACTTCACCAGCTTTATCAACGGGCGCACCAAAGGCTTTGCCTTCGAAGACGGTGCCGTCTTCCAGGGCGAGCAAGGCAGTGTTCAACCTTGTGTTCTCCTTGTTGGGGGGATTTTTTCTAATTTAACACGGCGACGCCCGATTGCTAAACTTGTCTTCAAACGATATGTCCTTGACATCCAGCGCCTCACTCCAGGCATTTACGCAAATCGCCCACTTCGAGTCCATTGCTCTTGAAACTGGAGCGGTGCTGGGCCCGCTTGAGGTTGCCTATCAGACCTACGGAACCCTCAACCAAGACCGCACCAACGCCGTGCTGATTTGTCACGCTTTCACCGGAGATTCCCATGCTGCCGGTGTCTCGGACGAAGATGGGCAATTGGGCTGGTGGGACAGCATGATTGGCCCCGGAAAGGCGATGGATACCCACAAGTACTTCGTCATTTGTTCTAACGTTCTTGGTGGCTGCCGCGGTACCACCGGGCCCGCTTCGATTGACCCGAAGACGGGCGAAGCCTACGGCATGCATTTTCCTATGATCACAATCGGCGACATGGTGCGCCTGCAGAAAATGCTAGTGGAGAGCCTGGGGATTCAAAAGCTGCTCGCTGTCGCCGGGGGCTCGATGGGGGGCATGCAGGCGCTTGAATGGACGGTCGCCTTTCCCGGCAGTGTCGCCAGTTGCCTGGCCGTTGCCACCACTGCCCGGCACGGTGCACAGCAGATTGCTTTTAATGAAGTGGGCCGGCAGGCCATCATGGCCGACCCTGAATTCCACGACGGCAACTACACTATGCACAACACCAAGCCCGCGCGGGGCCTCTCTGTTGCCCGCATGGTCGGCCACATCACCTATATGAGTGACGACTCGATGCGCACCAAGTTTGGCCGCCGTCTGCGTGGGAAAGAGAGCTTCTCTTTCGATTTTTCAGCCGAATTTGAAGTCGAGAGCTATCTTCGATATCGCGGCAGCCGCTTTGTCGACCGCTTCGACGCCAACTCTTATCTCTATATCACCAAGGCGATGGACTATTACGACCTCGCCGCCAATCACGCAACATTGCCAGCCGCTCTGGACGAATCGAAGGCCCGTTTTCTGGTAATCAGTTTTACTTCTGACTGGCTCTACCCTAGCTACCAGTCGCTTGAAATCGTCAGTGCCTTGCGTGCGCGCAACAAAGACGTTGCCTACGTTCAACTCGAATCAAACTACGGCCACGATGCCTTTCTGGTGGAGGTGGACGAGCAATCCATTCTCGTTTCGGGTTTTCTTGATACCACCATGCGTATGGAGCGCCACGAGCCTCGGTCGAGTGCGACAGATCAAGACCTCTTCGCCCGTAAAGACTTCTCAGTGATCGCCAATTGGGTGGCACACAATAGCCGTGTGCTCGATCTGGGCTGCGGCGACGGTACTCTCATTGCCTGGCTTGGTCAAAACAAGTCTTGCGACGCTCGTGGTGTAGAGATTGATCGGGATCTTGTGCGCCGGGCCATTTCACGAGGGGCATCCGCATATCAAGGAGACATCGAAAGTGGCCTCAAGGATTACCTTACAGACGCTTTCGATTACGTCATCCTGTCGCAGACGTTGCAGCAGGCCCGGCAGCCACTAAACCTCTTACGCGAGATCCTCCGTGTTGGCAAGCACATTATTATCGGCTTCCCCAATTTCAGCCACTGGTCTGTTCGTTGGGCTCACCTCGTCAGCGGGAGATCTCCTCAGAACGAACTCTTTCCTTTTGAGTGGTACGAGTCTCCAAATATCCATTTCGTAACAGTCAAGGATTTCGAAATGCTTTGTAAGCGGGAAGGCTGGGTGATCGAGAAGCGGGCGTTTCTAGCTGGTGACACTGAGGTTACGCGATTACCTAATCTCACGGCTGAGATTGCGGTTTACCTCTTGCGCCGGTAACACGGTTTGCGTCTTGTTTGCGGATGTATTAGCATCGTAACAATCGTTGATCAGGGCTCATTCAATCCCGACTGTCTTTGCTTGAGGCCTTTTCGGCACATTAGATCAAAATTCCGTACAAGGAAAAGGCATCTGGATGTCACTCTCTCTCCGATCCGCAGCTAGCGCTGCGCTGCTCTGCTTATTGCCGTCCCTCCTTACGGCCCAGGTTTTGAATGGGCGTCTGGAAATTATTGTTCAGGATTCTTCTGGCGCATTGGTCGCTGGCGCAAAGGTCTCTCTCAAAGATCTTCGTCGCAAGTCGAACTTTGGCAACCCTCTCAATACAGACTCCGCGGGCATTGCCCTTTTTGCTTCGGTCGTGCCTAGTGAATACGAAATCAGCGTTGAGGCAAATGGCTTCCGCAAGTCTGTCGTCTCTGGAGTTGAATTGAATGCGTCGCAGACGGTTCGCCAGGTAGTTGGGCTCGAGGTTGGAGCGGTTTCGGAATCGATTTCCGTTGAAGCCAACGCTGTGAATGTCAACGTATCGGACGCAACTATTGCTCGCACCGTCAACATGAAGAGTATCGACACGCTGCCGCAGTTGGGGCGTTCGCCGCTATCTCTTGTTGCCTTTGTTCCTGGAGCTTCGGTTGACCCGAGCGACACCACCTTCACCCGCATCAATGGGGCACGCCAGGGTTCGAATAATTCCCGTCTCGATGGTATCGATGTTAACGACGCTGTCACTCCCAGGCTCGGGCTCAGCATGACTGCGGTGAACACCGATTCTCTCGAAGAAGTTCGCATCATCACCAACGGTGGCAAAGCGGAGTATGGCCGTAACGCCGGCGGACAAGTCGAGATGGTTACCCGCTCTGGGGGCAATCAGTATCACGGTGGTGTCTTCAACTTCCTGCGCAACACGTCACTGAACGCGAACAATTGGTTCAACAATGCCAGTGGCACGAAACGTCCGGTTTTTATCCAGAATATCTTTGGCGGGCAGGTGGGTGGGCCAATATTCAAGGACAAGCTTTTCTTCTTTGGTAATTTTCAGGGCCGTCGTACTACTCAGGGTGTTGTGCGCAACCGTACCGTTCTGACAGCATCGGCCAAGCAAGGTATTTATACGTGGGCCGGCGGAACTTTCAACATCGGTGCCAACGATCCGACAGGCCGTGGCATCGATCCCAAAATGAAAGAACTGATGGCACTGATGCCGAACCCCAACAACACGGATGTAGGCGACGGCTTCAATACGGGTGGTTTCCGCTTCAACGTTTCAGCACCTTCTCTTGAATATCAAGGCACCGGGAAGATTGACTACAACCTGAAGCCCAATCACCGGGTCTTCTTTCGCTACAGCCGCCAGTTTAACGAATCTATCGACTCGCTCAATAACGCTGAACAGCGTTACCCCGGGCTCCCTGATGGCAAGCAGGGTGGGTCCCGCTGGGGTTGGGGTGCTGGTTCAGACTGGACGATCAACTCGACGACAGTCAATGAATTCCGGATCGGACGCCAGAGTGCTTCGGTTGACTTTATCCGGCCCTACCGCGAAGGCGGCATCGCGGTGCTTTCCAATCTCTACTCCGACCCAATCAATAATGCTCTCGGGCAGGGCCGCAATTCTCCAGTGCTTGATATGACCGATAACATCTCGTTCCTCAAGGGCAAGCACACCTACAAAGCAGGCTTTACCTTCCGCCGGATTCTGCAATACGGCTACAACTTTGGAGGCATCTATCCAAATGTGAACCTGAGCCGCACTTCGGCAGGAAATGCCCCGGCAGCAAGCTTCGGCCCTCAGGGGCTAACATCGGCCAATCGTCAAATCTTCGAGGGCCTGCATAACGATGTGCTCGGGCGAGTGGGCCAGATTGACCAGACCTTCTACAGCAACTTGGTTACTTTCCAGGATGCGGGTTCACCTCGCGTTAGAAACACGGTCTTCAAAGACATAGGTATCTTCTTTCAGGATGACTGGAAGATTCTTTCGAACCTCACTTTGAACGTGGGGCTCCGTTGGGAGAACTTCGGCGTGCCTAAGGAAATCAATGGCTTCCAGGGTTCACTGGATCGGATTGCCGATCTCAACACCGTAGCCAACATCGGCAATGCAGTGATTCAGAAAGCAGACACCTGGTATAAGAACGACTACAATAATTTTGCTCCTCGATTTGGATTCGCCTGGGACATATTCAAGAACGGGAAGACTGTTATCCGCGGTAACTGGGGCATGTTCTATGACAGGATTGTGGGCGCGACGTCCAGCCTGGTCGATGGCAACACTCCTGGATTTGCTCAAGCCACGCAGACCTTCCCCAATGGTGGTGGAGATACGGTACGAACTGTCAATACTCTTGCCACTGCGGACTTCCCGCTTAAGCCTGGTGCTCCCGTTACCAATTTGCCGCTGAATCGTAACACTTCGATCGTTGTGTTTAATCCGAACCAACGAACGGGCTATTTGCAGCAGATCAACTTTGGATTTTCTCACCAGTTGACCAGCAAGACCGTTCTCGACACCGGCTTTGTGCGCACTGCTGGTACTAAGCTCTTCGCATGGCAGGACATCAATCAGCCGAGAATTTATGGGGACTTCCTGAATTCGTTTAAGGAACTGCAGGCCTTCTCAGCAAATGGCACCCCAGTGGGTGCTAACAATACGCTAGCTCGTATTTTTGGTGGCTCAGCGCCGGCTGTGACAACGCTGGGCGCGACAAACCTCGCACAGGGCCTTGCCGGTACGGTGGCGGACAATCTGGACCGCACTGCCAGCAATTACAATCGGTTTGCTGGTGCTGGTGTCAGCAACTTCTATCTCCGCAACTACCCACAGTTCAATCAGGTGATCTATGGCATGAATGGTGGCTCTTCGAGCTACAACTCGCTTCAGATGACCTTGTCCCACAGAACAAAGAATGCCCTCGCGATTCTGAACTACACTTTCTCGAAGTCCATTGACAACACTTCTGTGGACGGTAATGGCTTTACAGCTCCTGTAGACAACTACAATTTTGTCAACAACCGTGGCCGCGCTGATTTTGACCGTCCGCATGCTATAAACTTCTCGGGTAGCTACACTCTGCCTTTCGGTAAGGGGCAGCGCTACATGAGCGGTGCCAATGGCTTCGTTAATCGTGTCATTGGAGACTGGACCATCGGTGGCCTTGCTGTACTTCAGTCCGGCACGGTTTTCTCGGTTACCAGTGCGCGACGCACGCTCGGTTCGTCACTCAATACTTATGCCAACTACACCGGTGATCGCACAATTGGCGAAGTTGCTAAGGATGGACGTGGTGTGCAGTACTTCTCGGCAACACAGGTAGCCGCCTTCACTTTCCCTGGTGCTGGTGAAATCGGTAATTCTGGCCGCAACGCCTTCCGTGGCCCCAAGTTTTTCAACACGGATGCGTCGCTGGTGAAGCCTATCCCGATCACCGAAAGAATCAAGATGCAGTTCCGTGCCGAGGCCTATAATCTTCTCAACCACGCGAATTTCACCACTCCCGGCACGAGCATTCTGACGCCAACTACGTTTGGCCGTCTGTCTGCCACGGCCAACACCTCCAGCGGCACCGGCGCACGTGTCATGCAAGTGGCGCTTCGCGTCGACTTCTAATCACGGGTCACAACTGAAACTCCCAATAGCCCGGCGCAGCCTCTTGAAGGCCCGCCGGGCTTCTTGCGCATTCTGGTTGCGTAAGCTACTATTCTCTTCAAAGCTTTACGATGTATCGGGGTCCAAGTCGCAGATCTACCCAATTAAAGCGAAATTCTCTCCAGGGGATTCCCATGCGTATTGTTCTTTCTTGTCTGTTGTTTGTGCTTACACTCTCGGCCCAGATTCAAAACGCACGAGTCGAGGGTACAGTTCTTGACAATTCAGCATCAAGCATTCCTGGTGCCAAATTATTAATTACCAACTCTAAAACGCAGGTGAAATACAGTTCCGAAGCCAATGCTTCTGGCTTCTACTTTTTCCCGTCCTTGCAGCCTGGCATGTACACTCTGACCGCCGAGGCCGGCGGCTTTCGCAAGACTACGCTTACCAATATCGAAATCAATGTTGGCGTGAATATCCGTCAGGACATCAAGCTGGAGGTCGGTGCCGTTACAGACAGCATCACCGTCGAATTCAATGCGGTTCGCGTCCAAACTACCGAGGCTACTATCCAGCGCGCCATCACGCTTCGCGATATCGATACGCTGCCACAACTCGGTCGTGGCCCGATCGCACTGGCAACCTATCAGCCAGGTGTTCAGCTTGGCACCAGCCCCAATGACCCGAGCTTCGCCCGTGTAAACGGAATGCGCCAGGGCTCAAACAACAATACGCTGGATGGTGTTGATGTCAATGACGCGGTTTCTCCCCGGCTGGGGCTCACGCTGAACGCCAACAATACCGATTCCGTGGAAGAGTTCCGGATCATCACCAATGGGGCAAAGGCCGAATACGGGCGCAATGCTGGTGGAACTGTCGAGCTAATCACCAGATCCGGGACCAATCGCTTTAGCGGGAATCTCTTTGAGTACCACCGCAACACGGTATTGAACGCAAACAACTTCTTCAACAAATCAAGCGGAACGGAACTGCTGCGCCCCAAGTTCATTCAGAACCAATTTGGTGGTTCGATTGGTGGCCCGGTGATCATCCCAAAAATTTTCAACGGCAAAAACAAAGTCTTTTTCTTTTACAATTTTCAGGGCACTCGCACGGCACAAGAAGGAGTCCGCAATCGAACCGTGCTGACCCCTGAAGCCAAGTCTGGAATCTTCCGCTGGGTCGTACCCGCTGGACAAGCCGGCGCTGGCGAGACTCGCTCATACAACATTGTGCAGAACGATCCTCGTGGTCTTGGTATCGACAAGACCGTTGCTGGCAATCTGGCGTTGCTTCCTGCCCCGAATAACTTCGATCTCGGCGACCGTCTCAACACAGCTGGATTTCGTTTCAATGCGCCTGCCAATAACAATGGCGATCAGCACACGATGAAGTCGGATTGGAATGCTACCACTAATCTTCGTACCTACTTCCGCTATTCCTGGTTTAAGACGACGACTCTGGCTGACTCGCTCAACGGCGCAGAATCTACCTTCCCAGGCCAGCCCAACGGCACTCAGGGTGGGATCCGGGCCGGCTATTCGATCGGCACCACTTGGACAGTGAGGCCAACTATTTTGAACGAGTTCATCTATGGCTATTCCGAGTCTTCAGTTATTTTTGGCCGCGTGCGCAGCGTTACCTTTCCTGGTCAGGCGCTGATCGGCGCGAACCTCTTTACGAACCCAATCCCAACCGGGTTTGGGTCGGCCCGTAACTCTCCGGTGAATCCTCAGATATCGGACAACGTCTCGATTGTCCGCAGCAACCATACTTTCAAAATGGGTTTCCGGTATTCGAAGACAAATCAATTCCAAACCAGCGATGCTTCTATCTATCCCACGATCAATGTTGGGCAGGGAAATGGTAATGCCGCCCCTGGCAACATTGGCCCCACGGGCGCACAGATTGCCGCTGCGGACCGTCAACGCTATGACAATCTTTACAATGACCTTCTAGGTCGCGTAAGCTCGATTCAGGCCACTTTTTACAGCGATCTTGCTGCATTTCAGACTCCTGGTACACCTCGCGTTCGCAACTTCATCTTTCGAGACTACGGCTATTATTTCCAGGACGATTGGCGTATCAAGCCCAACCTCACTTTGAATCTGGGCATGCGCTATGAGTTTTATGGCGTGCCTTTTGAGCGCGACCAGCTTCAGGGCAACATTGTTCAGAATGAGGCAGGGCTGGTCAATACCGCCGGCCGCATAGCTGACCTCACGGTCAAGCGTAGTGCTTCCTGGTTCAAAAACGACTACAACAACTTTGCCCCTCGCGTTGGTCTTGCATGGTCGCCCTTCAAATCTGGCAAGACTTCGATTCGTACTTCTTGGGGCGTCTTTTATGATCGAGTCCCCGGGACTGCAACTATCGATCCTGATGGCACCACCCCTGGTTTTGCTCAGTCAGTTAGTGTATTCCCCAATCAGGCCGTTGGCAGCGATGTGCGTCTAATTGACAGACCTGCTCTGCCTGCGCCTCCAGCCACCCCGACACTTTCACCATTGGCCAACCGGGTCTTTGGTGGATTGAACGTGATTGATCCCAACTTTCGCCAGCCCTACGTGCTTCAGACGAACTTTACGATTCAGCACGAAGTGATGCGCAATACCGTTGTCGAAGCTGGCTATGTTTCCAATCGAGCCATCAAGCAATTGCTTGACCAAAATGTAAATCAGACAAGAATCTACGACGGGTTCTTGACTGATTTCAACGAACTCCGTGCATTTCAGGCTAACAACACACCTACCTCTGCGTCGAATTCGCTAGTACGCATGTTCGGTACACCGGCACTCGCAATCAGCGGAATTGGTGCCACGCCCGTCCGGCAGGGCAGCGTGGGTGCGGCGGCGAACACGATCGACACCAGTAACTTCACTCGCTATGCAACTGCTGGTGTTACACAATTCTACTTGCGCAATTTTCCGCAGTTTACCAACGTGATCCAGTCCACCAATGCTGGGCGAACCTATTACGACTCCTTCCAGTTCAGTCTGCGGCGGCAGGCAGGTGCCCTCAAGGGTGCCGTTAACTACACGTGGTCGAAGACAATCGACAATGCCTCAGCTGATGGCGGCGGCAATACAGGACCGCTTGATAACTATAATCTGCGGCTTAACCGCACGATTTCAGACATCAATCGTCCACACACTTTCAACTGGTCAAGCAGCTATGCAATCCCGTTTGGCAAGGGCAAGCGATTTGCCGGCAACATGCCGGAGTGGTTGGATCGCGTTGCTGCGGGGTGGGAAATCGGCTCACTTGGAATCATTACTTCTGGGCAGCCGCTTAGCATCTCTTCAGGTATCTTCACCGGGTCAAATGACACCAACTTCGGGCCGCTTGCAAGCAATCTTGGCTCACTGGCCAACTACTCTGGCACTAATCGTTCCATAGGGAAGACCGAGCGTTATGGCGGTGGAGTGCGCTTCTTTACTCCAGAGCAGGCAGCATTATTCTCTGTTCCCAATGCTGGGGTTATCGGAAGCGCAGGCCGCAACACGTTTAAGGGTCCTGGTTTTTTTAATACAGACCTTTCGCTCGTGAAGCGCTTCCGCATCTATGGGGAAAGAACCTTCGTTACTTTCCGTGCCGAAGGCTACAATTTGCTGAACACCGTCAATTTCATAGCTCCGTCGGTGAACCTGCAGACGCCTCAAACATTTGGTGTGATTTCAGCAACACCGACCGGTGCTTCAAATCAATCTGGTGCGCGAATCTTGCAATTCGCCCTCCGCTTTGACTTCTGACTAGCCCCAACCTCGGCACCGGCTATGTTCACCACTTCCCGTCGGGCATTCAGCAGGAATTTGCTCTCAGTACGGTCGATACATCAATGGTGCCCGAGTCATGCAGAGGGCGCTTCGCGTAGACTTTTAGTCATGCGCCGTCGACACTTTCTGGCTTTACCCGGTGCGGCTGCATCCATGCTTGCCGCACCAAACCCGAATCTGCACTTCGGCGTCACCGACTGGAATCTTAATTTGGCGGGCCAACTTGAGGCTTTGGATCTCGCCGCCAAGATTGGCTTCGCAGGCGTAGAAGTCTCCCTCGGCCGTAAGCCAATCGATGGTAAGTTGCCTTTCACCAACCCCGCAGCTCACATCGAGCGGGCCAAGAGCCTCAACCTTACCCTGGTCTCGACGTGTCTCGACATCCTTCACGTCAACGGCCTTAAGAATGACAAGCTGGGCGAGAAGTGGCTTTCTGATGCCATCGACATCAATCGCTCACTCGGTGTCCGCAACATGCTTCTTCCCTTCTTTGGCTCGCGATCACTCGATGCCACCAAAGATCTCGACTATGTGGCTGACCTCCTGCGAAATATCGCCCCCAAGGCTGAGAAGGCTCAAGTCACCCTTGGGCTGGAGAACACAAATTCAGCTACAGATAACCTGCGTGTTCTAGATCGCGCGAAATCTCCCGCAGTCAAAGTCTTTTACGATGTCGGCAACTCTTTTTCTCGTGGTCACGACATTTACCGCGAGATTCCGCTCCTGGGCCGCGAACGGATCTGTCAGTTCCATTTGAAAGACAATCCCAGTTACCTCGGTCAAGGTGGGATCCATTTTCCTACCGTTTTAACCCTGATTCAGGAAATCAACTACCAGGGTTTCGCCGATCTCGAAACCTCGTCGCCGAGCCGAAACATCCAATCCGACATGGCTAAAAACCTGGCTTTTCTGCGCACGCTCAGGGACTAATAACTGTACACCTTTAGGTGGTGTATGCACCGGGCGATATGCCGCCCTTTATCGAATTTGCTTATGTTGGCCCATACGCGAAAAAAATGCATCCAATCGGCTCAAACTTTAAGGAAAATAGCATTTTTTGCAACGCATCACGTTGACAATCGTCTAAGACGGTTCTACTCTTCAAGTAGCCATCACGTTTCAACGATGTAACATCAATCTCAAGTGCACGGAGGGTCCTCGAATGACTTTTCAAGTCGGCGAAAAAGTGGTTTATCCGAACCATGGCGTCGGTACTATCGAAAACATTAGCGTTCGTTCATTTGGCGCCCAAAATGAACGATTTTATCTACTGCGTTTGGCATATAGCTCGATGACCGTCATGGTTCCTTTTTCGCACGCCGAAGAAGTGGGACTGCGTAAGGTCACTCGAAATACTGAAACAGCGAAGGTACTTAACTTCCTTGCTTCTGGAACTCCCCGTTGGAATCCCGACTGGAAGCACCGCTTCAAAGAAAACACAGAGAAGATGAGCAAGGGCTCTCTCCTCCAAATTGCTGAAGTCTTCAAGACTCTATTGCTGATTCAGGGTGACAAGCCGCTGAGTTTCCGGGAAAAAAAGATGCTTGAGCGAAGCCGCCAGATGCTTCTGTCTGAGGTGGCGATCTCGCGAGCCATCATCGAAAAAGAAGCAATCGAGATGCTTGATCGATCACTTCTGAAGTCCAGACTGCGCTTTCCCGAACCCATCTAATTCGTTCTGGCGATTCATTTATCCTCCAAATTACCGGGCTGCCAGCCCGGTAATTTCATTTGCAAAATCACACAAGCAACATAAGGATTTTGCTCAGGACTGCCGATCAACCGCCTGACGGTAAAACTCCTGATGAATTGTATTTACTGCGGCAAGAAACTCCCTATGGTGAAGAAATTCACCTCGGAAGAGTTCTGTTCTGTTGCTCATCGTCAGGCCTATCACCATGAACAGGAGCAACTTGCAGTCGCCAGGCTGCTTGAAGACCAGAATCGCCGAAAGCCCATTCGCAAGCAGCTACCTACTCAGGCCAAGGAGAAAGATGTAGTTCGTGAGCGCGGCGAATGCCTGGCTGAGCCCATTCCTGAGTCTATTGCCGCCCGGCCCTCAAAGTCGCCGCGGGCATGGCATGCTCATCTTGACTTGCTGGTAGCGGCAAAAGCCGCTAAGCCCGATTCCAACTCGAACATTAACGGGGCTTGCGCGGCCCTGGCTGATCCCGAGGACAGCTCCAATTCCATCTCCGCTTTGGGTGCTTCTTGCATTGAAGACTCCATGGCGGCGCTGTCACAAGCTGAAGTGCCGACTGCGCTCTCCGCTCTCGATTCTTGCCCTTCATCTCATCCTGGCCCGCCCTTTGCCGAGATCCTGGCCAATTACTCCCTTGAGCTGCTGATCAGTGCAGAGCGGCCTTCTGCTCCTGCCTTTGCTCCCGTTGCCCTTGAATCGGTGCGGGAGGCGCTTCTCCCTACGTCCCAACTGGAGCCCCAAGAGCAAGTACCTCTTAATATTTTTGAGCTTAGGAATGACGAAGGGGCGCAACTCTCGATTGATCTCTCCAGCCGCTGCCGCGCCGTCATTCCAGATTCCATCGCCGCACCAAGGTATTATGGCCCCGGAATTTCTCATGTCGACGCCGCGCTGCTGAACTGGCAGAAACCGCCTCTAGCGGATTCCCGCCCCTCGCTGCAATGCTTGCTCTCGGTCCCAATAGCTTCACCCGTTCTGCCGGGTTCAGGGCCTGCTTTCGCTGCCTCCAAACCTCTAGTGCGTTGCTTTGCTCAGTCGCTAGCCTATCTACCCAAGCTTGCCGTGGTCATTGACACTGAGGATCGCTTATCGGATCTGCCATCTCCGGCTATAGTCTGTTATGCCGGCTCGATCCAACGCCTCTTTTCCCGTCCGCGTCCGAGTGTGCCGCGTCCAGTCCGTCTGGAGTGGACGAATGAGTATCCGCAACCTGTACGGGCAGCGGTGATTCCCTCGCAAAGCAATTCTGCAGCCTTGATGCTTGCCCGTCCCTTGGGGAAATGTAAGCCCTTTGACCGTCTCTTTTCTCACCCAGATTCTTTCTTGCGCAGCGTCGCTGGCAAATCGACTGCATCCGAAACATTTTTCGCCTTTGATCAGCCGTTTGCTCCGAAACCCCGCATTGCCATCGTCCGGCGATCCAGCATTTCACTCAATGCCGATTCTGTCCGCGTCTCCCGTCAAGCCAAAATCAAGGTTCGTCCAGACCCTGGTGTAGTGAATCAGATGATGTGCGAATGCATAGATCCTCACGAGCTGCCTGTGCTGAAGCCTCAATTGAACCTCCCAATTTCGCCAGCTCGCACGTCAAACTCAGCTTTTGAAGCCTTAAGCGCTTTTTCTAGCGGAGGACACGCTATCAGTTGGGCGGCAGTCCAACGTCACTGGCGAGATGCCCCCAACGACCTTCGCTGGATCGCACTTGCGGTTCCGCTGATCTTTGGCCTCATCTGGTTTGCTGATTCGCCCTCAGCCCAAAACGGTGCCAAGGGGCGAATCGCCTCAATGGTCCCGAATGTTGGAAATCTATTCAAGGTATCGTTTAGCGGAGACTCCTTGGAGGGCCTAAAACAGAATATCCAGCGCCGTGCCGCTGTCGAACTTTCTGATGATTTTCGTCAAGGGCTTGGTGAGTGGGCTGGTGCCGGGGATTGGTCTAAAGGCTGGTCTTATGACTCAGCAGGATTTCTCCGACCGCACAAGCTTGCTCTCTATACTCCTTCGTTGTCTCTTGAAGACTATCGCTTCGAATTCTTAGGAGCAATTGAGCGGAGGGCCCTATCGTGGGTTGTTCGCGCCGCCGATATAAAGAACTATTACGCCTATCGACTTGAGATAACGCGGAGTGGACCACTTCCCACAGTGGAATTGGTCCGGTATTCGGTTGTCAATGGTCGAACAGGCTCTCGCAAATCCATCCCCCTGCACTTGCAGGCTCGTCTGGATACGATCTACCGGATTCGGATGGATGTGAGTGGCAGTGATTTAGTGACCACGATTCAAGGTCAGGTTGTCGATGTATTTTCTGACGGCCGGTTGACTCGTGGCGGGGTGGGGTTTTTCAGCGAAGCTGGCGAAGACTCCCGGCTTCGATGGATTGAAGTTTCCCATCAGTACGATATGTTGGGTCGGCTTTGTGCCTACCTGGTTCCCTATAATGTTTCGAATTCCAATGTGAGGTCAGCGCCATGACATTTCGGCGAAAAGAAACTACGGTTTCAAAGGCCAGCGGAGCCCCTTCCGCCGGGCGTCAGAGTGAGGGTCAATCCGCCCTTGCCCGCGCCGTTGCTCTGCATCTAGAAGGCAAGCGCAAAGAAGCGCTTAAAGAGATTCACGATGCCCTTGATTCCGGGCAGCAAGATCCCGAGCTGTATTCTGCTCGAGGCCACCTGCATTTTGAACTTGAACAGTTTGAAGAGGCAGCACGCAGCTATCAAAAGCTGATTGACCTCAACCCAAAACATTCTTCGGCCCACTTCAATCTGGCCGTGTGCAGCGAAAAGCTTGGCCGCTGGGCAGACGCTTCGGAGAATTTCCAGAAGGCGCTTGAGCAGCCCAACCCAAGCAATCAGGCCCGCCTGGGCCTAGGTGTTGCCTACCTTCACACAGAGCGCGCCACCCAGGCTCTGGATCTGTTTGAGCAAGTTCTTGCCGCCGATAGCGACAACGAAACAGCCGTCTTTGGTAAGGCCGTCTCACTCCAGCTACTAAATCGCCTCGAAGACGCTCTTACCCTCTACAACAAGATGCTTGAGAAGAATCCTTCGAGCGAAGAAGCTCTGGTGAACTTGATCACCATTGGAATCGCCCTCAAAGACGTCAATATTATCCGGACCCACTCCGAGAAACTGCTCGAAGTGCGCCCCTTCTCACAGCCGGCGCTAGAAGGTTTGGCCACCTGTGCCTTCACCACGGCTGACTACGAAGCGGCTTCCCGATTCTGCCAGAAGCTCGTTGAATATACGCCCGATCACTTTGAGCGCTGGTTCAATCTTGGAGTTGCCTACCAGAAGCTGCAGAGGATGGAACAAGCTTTGCAGGCTTACCAGGAAGCAACCCGAATCCGCCCCGACAGCGAACAGGCTCTGGTCAACCTTGGAATCGTCCGCCAGCAACTCGGTGATCTCAAGGGTGCCCGCGAAGCATACGAATTAGTTCTCAAGAAGAATCCTACGCTGACCGAGGTTCGCTATAATCTAGCCGTTTTGCTTGAATCCACGGGTTCGCGCGAAGACGCCGAACATATTCTTGAGGCGCTGCTCAGAGACAACACTGAATCAGAAGAAATCTGGTTTCGGCTTGGCTTCCTTCGCCTGGAACGTGGCGAACTCAAGGGTGCGGTTACCGCTTACGAGACTTGTCTCGATAAGCGTCCCAATTGGCCTGAGGCCCAACTCAACCTCGGTCTAGCCTACTGGCGTGTTGGTGATCGAGACGCAGCGTCGCTTGCTTTCTCAAACGTCCTCCAGGTAGAACCAAATTCCTTGGATGCTCTCCGTGGTCTGGCTGCGCTCGCCGTTGAAAAGGGTGACCAGCAGCAAGCTCTCGAGTTGCAAGCCAAATTGATTGATCTTGGCGAACGCTCTCCTGAACTCTTCTACAATACAGGCCTCCTTCTTCAGAAGGGCGGTCAAGTCGAAGACGCTATCCGCCTTTACAAAGAAGCCATAGCCGAGCGCCCTGGTTTTGCCGAAGCGTTACTCAATCTGGGCCACGCCCTCAAAACTCAGGGACAACAGGACGAAGCCCGCATTTACTGGCGCAAAGCCCTTGAAGCAAGGCCCGAGTTGGCTAAAGGCTACTTCGAAGCCTAGGCTCACCTTCTTTCCTCCTAAAGAAAAATTGCCGCGCCTGTTGTTGCTCAGCGATTCTGTCAGGTTAACTGCTCAGCGACTTTGTCACCCCTGCGGATGGGGACTCTGTCCCCAAACCCCTGGGATTTATCGCAT
>JAYSVS010000073.1:0-6145 GCA_043718395.1 Acidobacteriota bacterium | reverse complement strand
GCGATGCTACGCCAGATCTTTCAGTATTTTGGGAGGTTCCCCTTCGCACCAAGACCCGAGGATGGCGTCTTGGTGGCCGTCAACCGCCGGATTTAGGTTGATAGGTCATAAGGTCAAGTTCATTGCTTCAGGCAACTCGATGCAAATTAGCATGATGAGCTTAGGTGATCCCGTAGCTCTTGTCGACTATGTACGGAAGCAAATTGGTGTTGAACAGAACTCACCCACTCCTCAAACCCTCGCTGAAACAGACTTCTTGAGCAACTTAGAGCGAATAGCTGACCTCCATGTCAAGGGAATGTTGACAGCCGAGGAATTTCAACAAGCCAAAGCTAAGTTGTTGTCGTAACGCCTTCAACCAGTTGTTAGGAGGTCTGAACCTCATTCATGTATAGGTAGTCTCTGGTGGGCCAGAAAATGCCAAGCCCTAGATTTCACATGGCGGATTTTGGGGAACTTCTCGTCAGCCTCGGCCCTGACATGTCTCAATTCAGGGATGGTCTGAAACAAGCATCAAGAATCAGGAACAGCATATCCAACGCGCTTCCGTTTCCGTGTGCCGGTCAAATCAAAGACGGCTACCATAAGTTCACGAGTAAACTGCCCTGGAACCACAACAGAAGCAAATGACTCAGGCCGCTTCAAGATCGAAGCGTACCCGGCATCCCAACGCCGTCGCAATGTTCACCAAAGCGTCGAGTGAGAACCGGGATACTCGGCCGCGAAGCAAGTCGTTGATTCGCGGTTGTGTGACACCGCAGTGCTTAGCGGCCTCGGCTTGCGTCCAACCATGCTGCTTCACTCGAACCGCGATCTTCTGCATCAGTTCCGCGCGCGATCTCAGGTTTGCAGCCTGCTCCTGGGTATCCGCAATCGCATCCCAAACACTGGCGTACATTTCCGGCTTGCTCATATCCTGCCTCCCTGCAATTTCCCAAATCGTTGCTTCGCAATTTCCAGATCCTTTTTCGGTGTTGCCTGGGTCTTCTTCTGAAAGGCGTGCAAGACGTAAACCGCCTCAACGCGCCTCGCCACGTAGATTACCCGGTAGGCACCGTTGGGGTCCGAAACACGAATCTCCTCTACGCCTTTGCCAATGCCAGACATCGACTTGAAATTTTCAGGTTGATCCCCTCTCTGAACTTTGTCTAGTTGGTAGCCCACGTCATGTCGAGCGTCTTCAGGAAATTCCCGTATGCATTTCAACGAATCGCCGAGGAAACACACGGGTCGCATAACTCCTATTCTATTTCCAACTGGATATAGAACGCCACCCATATGCGATCAAATCAATTTCCTCGACAAAACAAAAAGAATTGCGGTCTGCCCAAGCAACGCGCCATTGTCAAAAAGCACCAACATTAGACATGAGCCCCGACGGGCACATCCAGGCTCTTCGCTGCAAATTGCAATACCGCCTCCACCTGCTCGCGTGTCACGCCAAACTCCACCACAAGTTCATCCACATTCATATCCGGGAGGTTCTCAAAAACAACGGACACAGGCGTTCGCGTACCTCGAAACACAACTGCACCGCTTCGTTTCTCGGGAACAATTTCCACTGCGGTGCACTGCGACCAATCCAAAATTGCCATTGTCAGACCTCCTAATTTAAAGTACACAACATCAAAAAAGTGCAGGCACAGTGTCGATTCCTCCCCGCCTCAAGCGATACACCTCCAGGAGAACCAAAAATGAAAGTACTCGTATTCGTCAAAGCCACCCCGGAATCAGAAGCAGGACAGATGCCCGAGGAGCAACGCCTGGCCGAAATGGGCCGATTCAATGAAGAACTCGTAAACGCCGGAATCATCCTGGCCGGAGAAGGCCTCCACCCCAGCTCAAAAGGCGTCCGCGTCCACCTCAACGGCAGCGACCGAACAGTAATCGACGGCCCCTTTGCGGAAACCAAAGAACTCGTCGCCGGCTTCTGGATCTGGAAAGTAAACTCAATGCAGGAAGCCGTAGACATGACCGGTGAATCCATCCTCGAAATCCGCCCCGCCTTCGAGCCAGAGGACTTCGGTGAAGCCCTACCGAGAACAGGAAGAATGCCTGCGCAAACAGACCGAAGGACTGTAGCGCAATTCGAAGTAAGAGCCAACATGAATTGAGTACAACAGCTGATTCAACAAATTGTCATATTGAAACAAGCCGAGCTGCGAAAGCCCTCCGTGACCATGAAGCAGGTCTCTCGACAGAATTGTGATTTACAGGGCTATCTGATCGGACAAAACTCTAGCGGGTTGAACTGGATCGACCTATTTCAGAGCCTCATCGAATCAAGATCACCCGCCCATTCGACCTTCCCTCGAAACTGCCGGATCTCACTCTGCTTCTTAAGACGCAATAGCGTCTGCAATCCCAACTCCACCACTTTCCGCTTAGTCTTCAATCCAGTCACCCGAAGCGCCTCTCGCATCAACTGGTCGTCAATCTCAATCCTGGCTCGCACAATAAATACCTGCTTCTAGTCTAGAAACATTACTTCCCCGCCTCCAGCGCAAACGCCACAATGCTGTCATCCGTAACCGGGTTATTGAAAAACCCGCCCCCAGTCGACGTAATCACAACATACTGCCGCCCATCCTTACCCTGATACGTGATCGGAGTCGCCTGCGCTGCTCCACCCAGCTTCGTACTCCACAACTCCTTTCCCGTCTTGGCATCAAAAGCGCGAAACCGCGAATCATCCGTGGCACCAACAAACACAAGTCCCCCAGCGGTAACAATCGTTCCGCCATTCCCAGGCCGCCCCGTCTTCTGCTGCCCCTCAGGCAAACTCTCGGTAATCCCTAGCGGCACCCTCCACGCAAACTCACCTGTATTCACATTCACCGCAGTCAACAACCCCCAAGGCGGCTGCTGGCAAGGAATCTGCTGCGTCGACCCATCCTTGCCTGGAAGACTAAATCGCCCCCCACCAATGCCCTCATAAGGTCCCTCGGGATGCACACGGTTCCCCACGCCCCGCCCCAGCGCACGGCCCTCAGTTGATGCTCGCTGCTTGATCCCGCTAACCTGACCCAGCTCACTGGAATTCACAAACAAATAACCCAACTGCGGGCTATAAGAAACCCCACCCCAGTTCACCCCGCCATGATTCCCCGGGAACCTCACTCCCAGCTTGTTATAACTAACCGGTAAGTAAGGTCCACCTAACTCCACATCCTTCATCAATGCCTTACAAGCCGCCTCAATCTCAGGACTCAGTGTATTCACATCCTCCGCCTTCATCGACATCCGCGAGAGCGGAGGCGGCTTCAGCGGAAACGGCTGCGTCTTTGAAGACTTCTCCAGTGGCACCACGCTCTGCTGTACAGATCGCTCTTCCACCCCATAAATCGGCTTCCCCGTCACACGATCCAGCAAAAACAGCAACCCGACTTTACTAATGGCCGCTACTGCCGGAATCGTCTTCCCGCCACGCTTCACATCAAGCAACGCAGGCGCGGCCGTCAGATCCGCATCCCAAATATCATGATGCGTAATCTGAAAGTGCCAAAGATACTTACCCGTCTTGGCATCCGCCGCCACTAAGCTCGTACTAAATAAGTTATCTCCATGCCGGTCCCCGCCATACTGATCCACAGAAGGCGCTCCAAACGGCATATATACAATCCCGCGTGCGGCATCCACCGTAATAAAGCCCCACACATTCACACCCGTCCGGTCGCGCCAGCTATCTTTAGCCCACGTGTCGTTGAACTTCTCACCCTCGCCCGGAATCGAATGAAACGTCCACACCAGCTTTCCCGTGTGCATATCCCAGGCCCGCACATCACCCGCCGGGCCTTGCGGCGGATTCTCCTGCGTAGTCCCTCCCGTAATCACCAGATTCTTATAAACAGCCGGGGGCGTCGTGAGTCCATTCCGCCCTGGCAACCCCCGCATGATCTCCTCGGTATTCAGCTTCACAACCCCGTTATCGCCAAAGCTCAAATTCGGTTTGCCCGACCTAGCGTCAATCGAAAACAACCGTCCATCCCCGCTCCCAAAAACAATCTGCGGAGCAGTCTTCCCCTCACCAGCAAAATACTCGACACCACGAGTAGAGGGTCCACCACCGCCAGGCAGAGTAAAAGCCCAAACTTCTTTACCCGTAGTGGAATCCACAGCCACCACCCGTCCATAAGGCGTAGTCAAATACATGATGCCGTCCACCACCACAGGTGTCACTGTACTCGGCCCAAACCCGCCAGCCCGTGATCGCGCCGCACCAGCCACATCACCAGCCCCTGGCCCAACAACATTCACCCCCTTCGGTTTCATGTGATAAACCCACACCGGCTTCAATCGGCCAACATTGGCCGGAGTCAACTCGGTCAAAGGGGAAAAACGCATGGCTCCAGAGTCATGACCGTAGGTAGGCCACTCCTTCGACAAAACCTGCCCAAAGGAGATGCGGACAAAAATGAAAAGGAAAAAGAATAAGTACATGAGACGCATCTTCATATTATCCGAACCCAATTTAGTGGCAAGCTAAAGATGTGCGCACCCTGCTATTGTCGCTCTTCGCCCTCACCCTCACCGCCCAGGACAACCTCCCCGAGGCCAAGGAGAAGGAAACGTTCGTCAGGATGTGCTCTAACTGCCACGCCATCGAACGCGTGGTGAAGGTGAAATTTTCCAAGAAATTCTGGGCCTCAACCGTAGACGATATGGTCTCAAGAGGAGCAGAGGGCACTGAAGAAGAAGTAGAAGCAGTAATCAACTACCTGAGCCGCTACTTCGGCAAGCCAGTCAACATCAACACCGCCACAGCCAAAGCAATCCAGGAAGGCCTTTCCTTCAAGCCATCTGAAGCCGAAGCCCTAATCAAACACCGCACTGGCAACGGTCTCATTAAAACCTTCGAAGACTTGGTCAGTATCCCCGGTCTGAACCCCAAACTCCTCAGCGAGCAAAAGAACAACATCCAGTTCTGATCGGTCTTGGCGTCAATCTGAGGGCAGGTCCAGAAATGGCTCTACTAGATTGTGTGGCGGCGGATGGCAAGCAGCATGTTGCTATTGCGGGCACTCGCTATTTTCTTCTAGCGTTGAATAGATTCAGATTAGGGTCGGCCTCGGGTCGGCCAGCGCTTGGATTCGTAGGCTTCAATCAAAGAATTAAAAGTGAATCTTGAACTTTTATCGATCACGACGAAATCTTCTTGTTTTGTGATCGCCGGTAGTCTGGTTGCGCGCACGCTTGGCTCCGAATCAAAAGCAGCGATTACAAATCCGCCATGTGATAGGGGTTCGGGAAGCTGCACCCTCGCCGCTAATCGCTGATTGGCCTTTCGGATACTCTCAATCTCTTTTGAAATCTTGAGCCAAACTCGAGATCCTGCCCAGCGAACAGAAACCATTTATTTTCTTGCTCGAGAACAGAGATTAAGAGACAAGTGCCAGCGAAGCGGCTTGCACGGCTTAGGACCGGATTGTCTCAGGCTGATTTTTGGTTTGGCACGTCTGGACCCGTCCCGACATTGAAATTGACAAAATAGGGCAAGCGGGGGCTGAAATTGGGTGGGAAAAGCCTTGAAAGTATTGAGGAAAACGGACTCAGACGGTTGGGACGCGTCAGGCTGAACACTTGGCTATAGGGTGGCAGGTTGGGGAGAAATGCGACATAAGAAGCATTCCATCCGCTTGATTTTAAGAGAGATAAGCCGGAATGGGGTTAGATTCTGTTCTGAAGAATTTTCTCTTTTGGGGCTTGATCGAAGCGGATGGAATACCGGGAGACACACGTGTAGCGTGGTCTCCCGAGAAGGGTAAAACCTTGGGCAAATTGTCAAAGAACCGATGGGGGGCGCGAGCCCTGCCCCGATTGAAGATGGCAGATCCTGGTTGGCGAATTTGGATGGCGCGAGTGTAGAGAGCTGGTTTGAAAGGAGAAATAGATTTTGGGGTTCGGTGAACGACTTGCAAAAAGATTTGGAAATGAATTTGACCGGGGGAAGCCAGCTGTGCGTGGGGCGCACGGTGAGTGATCGTAGATTTCTCCCTCTTCAGGGCCTCGTGTGCTTGATTTTATTGGCCAGGATGGGCTTTCTCGCTCGTTTGCGGGCAGCCGTAGAAAAGGTCCTGCTTTCGGGCCTTGGTTTTTCTTTCAGATTTTCGCTGTTTATCTGTACTACGTAATCAGCTTTAACAAT
>JAYSVS010000072.1:0-2142 GCA_043718395.1 Acidobacteriota bacterium | reverse complement strand
TGCCCCGCTTGAACGAGTTGCGGGAACTTGGTATTAACTTCGCTATCGACGATTTCGGCACCGGCTACTCGTCGTTGAGCTATCTCCAAAAACTTCCTGTTTCCAGTTTGAAGATCGACAAGTCGTTTGTGAGCGCAATTACCGCCGATTCCAAAAGCGGCACGTCGCTTATTCAAGCCATCATCGAATTCTCCCACGGTCTGGGGCTGAGCGTGGTGGCCGAAGGCGTCGAAACCGATTACCAAATGCGCACGCTCCGCCTCCTGCGATGCGACTACCTTCAGGGATACCTGCTCAGCAGGCCCATTCCGGTATTTGAAATCGACGAACTGATAAGGAATCGCAGCGCTGAGATGTTGGCGCTCGACCGTCAGATTCGCGCAACCGAACCTGTGATTGCCGCTCACTATGCGAATCGTTATCGAGCGATTGCGCCAGCCGGCGCGCATAGCGACTGCGTCGATTTGGTTCCGATTGTTTAGGTCCAAGTAGCCATGCCGACCCTGGTCAAAGCGTTTGACTATTGGGGAAAGCCAGTTTTTTCCCGACCGGAAGAAGCAATCCGCACTCGTGCCGATGCGGCCGGGGGTCTCGTTAGTGACAGCCCCGTAGCGTTCAGGACTTCCGGTGCCTGCCTGCCAATCGAAGGGGTATCGGCATCGCTTTTACCCGCGGCGCGAGGCCGCTTTCGGCTGGATCGAAGACGGCTACGCTTCCACCCAGTATCAATGGGCAGGCTGGGCGAGCTTCGTCGCCTGTCGGGCCACCATCTTCCAGCCGCCTGAGCCCTTCACCCACACGTGCAGGATATTCATGTGTACGATGTTGGTCTTGGTATGGTAGAGATCGCCGCCGCCCTTGACCAGCGCCGTGTTGCCATATGCGCGCACCACCGTGCCGGAATAATCGAGCCGTTCGACGATAGACTTGCCCGACACAATTGATTTGACGAAGTCGGCCTTGGTCTCAAACTGGCCCGCTGAATGGGTATACAGGAGGTCATCGCTCAGCAATTTATCGAGCGCAGCCCCATCTTTGTGGATCATCGCCTGCTTCAGCGACTCCATCGCTGACGTCACTTCCTTCACCGCTGCCGGATCGGATGTCTCGGCGGCAAGCAGACTCAGTGCGGCGACCGCCGCCAAAAACAGGATTTTCATTGTAATTGTCCTCACGTAAAAATCTCTTTCACCACTTCGCCAGCCGAAACGGTGGGCCGCTCGGCCCGTCCGTGGTGCTAGAAGGTCAGCCGCAAATGATCCAGGCCCATCAGCCAGAGAAAGTCATCAGAAGGTGATCGGGATAGGGGGAAGCCTCACAGCTCCGCCCCTCCCACACCACCGGACATGCGGGTCCGCATCCGGCGGTTCGGCGGGTTAAGCGATGGGCTTTACCGTCAATCGCGGAATCCCGAGCGAGTCGAAGTAAGCATTGGGTAATGCGATGCTGAGCGCAGGCGAGTTCGCCAGCCGCCAAGGACCATGATCGCTACCCGCCGTTTGCGCGGCCAGGTCGGCGTTTACGGCCCGACGGCGTAACTCGGCGAACCGCGCCGGGCCCCGCTTCCACTGTTTCCAGATCGCAGACCGGAGTCTGCGCCGGAGCCACTGCTCAAGACCAGCCAACACCGACGGCGTTTCACACTTGCCAAAATAACCGATCCATCCCCGTAGATAGCGAGATAGTTCCTCGGCCATTCTTTCGATGCTCACACCTCGGTTCCGGCTCGTCAGTTCCCGTATCCGCTCCTTGAACCGGTCCACCGCTTTCGGCGCGATTCGCCGTTTGGGCGTGCCTGCACTCGTGAAGCTGAATCCTAGAAACTTCCTTGCCCAGGGCCGTGCCACCGCACTCTTCTGCTGGTTCACCTGGAGTTTAAGCTTGCTCATGATGAATCGCGTCAGGCTTTCCATCACTCGTTCTCCAGCTCGTCGGCTGCGAACGTAGATATTGCTATCGTCCGCATACCGCGCAAACCGGAGGCCGCGCCGTTCCAACTCCCGGTCGAACTCGTCGAGCACGATGTTCGACAACAAGGGTGATATGACTCCGCGAACGCAAAAGATAACCTCACGTTTGAACGGAGGTTGAAGTATCGATGAATCGATAAATGGGACTTGCATCGTGTCATTAAAGGTTGTA
>JAYSVS010000071.1:0-6152 GCA_043718395.1 Acidobacteriota bacterium | reverse complement strand
CGACAGAGGGGTTCGAGCGATTCGCAAAGGCCTACCTACCTGACTACCAGTCGACGGTCCAAGCCGTCGTCAGCGCGATTGTGAACGAGCATGTCGAGAGCAACTCTGATCTACAGACAAAAGTCGGAAAGGGCCAGTTCCTGATCAATCACATCCTCGACGTATTCGAAAGCCAGGGCTACATCCAGCTGGAGAAATTTGGTACCGGTCTGTGGGAAGTCTCTCGTGTATCCGTCAAACTGAGACGGGCCTTCAGTGCGTGAGAAGGCAACGCCTAACCCCTCGCTTAATCGGAGAGGGAACTCGATACTCGCCGTGTAGATCAATGCAATCAAAAGGAACGATCAGCAGACAATGGCGAAGGGACCGAATCCGTTGAGCCACCTTGGCGTCACGTTTTCAGAACGTGGAGCAACGGCAACGCTCTGGGAACATACAAATGGAAACGGGAAAGAATATTCCGACATAGACGGGCGTGTGTCATTTCACATCGAAGCCCTCAATCGGAAGTGTCAACGTGTCTCAGCCCTCCTGACTTTCCCACGTAGGGTTTCTAACATCTTCCGGTCTTCTGGCGAGAGGTGTAGCCCTCGCTTGTCGATACCCGCCAGCACCTCAAAGGCTTGCGTCCAGTAGGTCCGCGCTTCACGGGTTTTATTCTGGCGTTCAGCGAGATTAGCCAACTTCCAGCAGGAAACCCACAGGTCGCGCTGCCAGTCGGTGTTGTCGGGGTCGTGCGCCGCCAGTTTCTTCCGAATCGCCAGGCTGTCACCATAGGCCTGCGCCGCCTTCTCAAGCTGCCCTTGCCTGACCGCCACGTCGCCGAGCCTCTCGTAGGAGATGCTGAGGTCGCCCTGCCAGTCGGTGTTGCCGGGATCGCCCGCCGCCAGTTTCTTCGCAATCGCTAGGCTGTCGCCATAGGCCCGTGCGGCGTCTTCGAGCTTCCCTCGCCTGACCGCCACGTCGCCGAGCCGGTCGTAGGACACGGTGAGGTCGCGCTGCCAGTCGGTGCTGCCGGGGTCGCCCGCCGCCAGTTTCTTCGCAATCGCTAGGTTGTCGCCATAGGCCCGTGCGGCGTCTTCGAGCTTCCCTTGCCTGACCGCCACGTCGCCGAGCTTGTTGTGAGACACCGAGAGGTCGCGCTGCCACTCGGTGTTGCCGGGATCGCCCGCCGCCAGTTGTTGTGCCATGCGGTGAGCTTCCTCATAATCACGCCGGGCATCGGCAAGAGTGGTCCTGAAGCGGGCGAGGTCGCCCTGGTCGGCGAGGAACCTGAAGGCGGCGTGGAGGGCCTCCGGCCAGTCCGGCTCGGTGGCAAGTATGTCAGTGTATAAGGCGCGAGCCTCGGGAGCCTGGCCCTTGGTCTGATGCAGGGCGGCGGTCCGGAGCAAGGGCTGGAGGTCGGCTCGATTGCGCTCGCGAACAGTTGCGGTGCGGGCGCGAACGGTTTCGAAGATGGAGGCACGCTGTGAACTCACATAGGCGATGGCCTCATCCACGCCCTGTTCAGTTAGGATGCGGGTCATCTCTTGGAAGACGCTGGTGGCCGTGCCGCGACCCTCGATCTCGGCAAAGGAAGCGGCTAGCTCTTCGACGCGGGACAATCGCACCGTGTGAGCGTTGTCGGCGGCTTCGCGCAGTTGCTGCCGCTGTTTCCAGTCGGTCGCTACCTCGGCTTCGGCCAGCTCGTGCCGATGCGTTTCCTCCGCGGTCTGCAGCAGATGGGCGCGAATCTTCTCCGTGGACAACCGAGCGGCTTCGGCTAGTTCAGCCAGACTGGCCGTAGTGTGAGCTTTGAACGCTTCGTCCTTCCTCAGCCATTCTTCCCACTTCTTCCGCAACTCGCCCAGATCATCGCGCAGGCGCAGGACGATATTTTGCAATTCCGTGTCGTTATTCGCGGTATGGCGGAGGTGATTGTCCCGTTTGAGCTGGGTAATGTAGCCCTGTTGGAGCGTTCGCCGCTCGGCCTGGTACCCGGCGGGATCGGGGTGAACGGCCTCACGCGGAAAGTCGAGCTGGTCGGGCGCCTTGTCGCGCCGGCAATGCTCGCCGATCACGATGACCCATGTCTTCTTGCCACGCTTACGCGCGTAGAGGAACTCAAGCTGGGTGTAGGAGACGCGCCCGTATGCCGGATCCACGTCGGGGGGTTCGGCGCCGTAGCCCTGGCCAATGAGCTGGATGAGGCCTTCGCAGGAGTCGAGCTGCTCACGCAGCCACTGGCGCAGTTCGCCATAGCCGGTGGGAAAGTCGTCCTGAGAGACGGGATCGAAACCGAGGGTACGGACGGTGGCGGCTACGGCCTGGCGGGCTGTACGCAGCTCCTCACTAACGGCTGAGAGAAATAAGCGTGGTCGGTTCATGCTGCGTTTGCGTTCATGTTATACGTTTTACTATCGTTCACTGCTGTCCAAGACAGGATTTACGGAATCTAGCTGTCGAAGGAGAAAATGTTAGCAGCATAACCCAGCAAGGGCTCGCTGTCTGTCAAATGAAATGTTGACTCATACCGCTAGGATCACCACCTTAGCCCGCATTATTCACGAGCGCTTCTGCTGCAATCGCCGATCCGCCGCTCTGCGTGTGAAGCGTCGTTCGTGAATTGTGAGCGAGACAAGCAACACATGCGGGACATGCGCGACTCGCGAACATGAAACTTCCCACCCGCCACGGTTTTCTCGCAAGTTTCGTGAGTCTCGCGCGAATAACGAGATACGCTTGGAACGCGCTTTCGGCCGTGTCCGGCAATTTCGCGACAAACCATCATGAATAATGTTGGCTAGCGCGGGATTCCTGCATTCTTTGGCCTGTAGCTTATGTCACAATCCAGCCGCAAACGGACAGATTCGTCGACCATTTCATTTCCATATTGAGTCTGGCAAATTTCTCGGTAGTATCTCGCATTGTGCCTAGCGTAGATTCCCCGAAGAAACGCCCGAAACGAGTCTGTGACCGGCGACTTGTAGTACTCTTCAATTTGCATCGGAATGGACTCTGGCTTAAACGACAACCCCGTGGCTGCCGCTTTGCCTTGCATCCAATGCAGGGTGATATCCGACAACCGCCGATCTTGGTATCCACCTCCCACATCGGAGTGCGCGCCTATGAACCACCGCTGTTCCATGGTTTGAGTCGGTTTCGCTTTAGGAGCCCAGAGCGTCACAGCATAATTCTTACGGTTCTCGTCAACGGCCACAGCGTGATAGGCATACTGAACAATGCCGCTTAACTCGGTGTCGTGGAACTCATACCGCTCTTTGTTGAATTCCTCAAAAGACTCGAGTGGTATCCCCAGACCGCCGACCGTATCCCATACTCCCAAAAATGTGATCCCGACCTGCTTGCAATAGCGCTCTCGAAAGAATCTCGCATTCTCCGAGTCCGGTCCTTTGTCTCGAGAGCGGTAGATTTCATAGGCTTCTTCAGTCGTGTCGCCTAGCGCTTCTTCGAACAGTTCCTGGGGAGTTCCTTTACCGCCGGTCTTTTTCGCACGGTCCTCTACTTTATCCATTCTCAATAGACCGCAATTGCGGATCAGTCCCACCAGACTCCTGGCCGTATAGGCGCCACGACTAAAGCCAAATATGTAGATCGTGTCACCGTCTTCGAAGTTCGTGGTGAGGAATTTGAACCCTTCGCGTATGTTCCTATCTAAACCGAGACCGAAGGCCCCGCCTCTTATGCGCTCATACCATTTTGTGCCGACTCCTTTTTGATACCACGTGCGCTGCTCCGAACCATCGTGTGACGTATTGGCCAATGACTCATAGAAACGGCATACATTGGTTTCAATGTCATGATTATCATCGTCCACGTCGGGAGTGTTCCACGTACCGTCGAAGCAAAGAACCAAGCGTTTAAACATGAAGGACCTCCAATCTATATTCCATTTTACTAAATGGGAATAGGCAATCCGGCTGCCCTTAGCCCAATTTTGGCAACAGTGACAATTTTTCTGACTAACTCTACCCTTTTCTTCTCCTTCGTAATCACTGCATCAAGCCGATCGACTAAATTCGGAAGCTTTGCCACATCGGCAACCGTAATACCGTTTAGGTCTTTGAGTGGGTCGAAGGCGGCGATCAGCAATTGTTTCTTGAGCTGGAGAATGAGAATCTCCAGATCGATTCGCTCATCCTCTTCAACTTCCTCGCTCTCGAGCTTCTCCCGAGTTGTAACCAGTGCGTCATACACTTCTTGAATCGTCATGGATGCTCCTCTCGCGAAAAGTTTTGAATCTTCCCGAGAAAATCGGCCACATCTGTGAAGGCCGATTCAACCTTTGCTTGCCGCACACCAATCATGATGAGCAACTGATTGGTTAAGACTTCATCAGCCTTAGCGGTCTGGATATATTCATCCAGTTTCTTCTGGGCGCTCACTAGAACAGCGTATGCGCTCAGCAGTTCCGCATGCTTGTGCTTAAGCGACTGCAACAGCCGAAACAGACTCTCTCTTCTCTGGAGATCGCCTTCAGCATTTGCGTTCACGTCCTTAATGAGTTGATCTATCACTTTCACAGCGTCTTCCTTATTTGCCCTCTCCAACTCCTTTGTCGCTTTTTGACGAAGCTTCTTTTCAAGCTCCCTATTCAGCTCTTTCATCTGAAAGGTGACCGACTGTATTTGAGTGTCCACAAATTTTTCAATCACGGCAAAATACTTCTTCTGGGATTCCTGGTATTCCTGCAACGTCTTGGCCTGCTCGGCTGACAGGGCTTTCACTGCTGCAGGCGTCGCGCAGGCAGTTAATTGCGCAGACAGTAGAATCAGCAGAGACTAGTCTTCGGCATAGTGTTCTCCAATCGGCTAAAAGGCTTCGGATATGTATCATTCCCTGTGGACTCTGGACCTACAAGATTTACTAGAAGTGCTTGATCACCCGGGAGCATGACCAAATCTCAACAATTTCTCCATGCGGCTGAACACATAGGAGAAACCTTGAACCTTCGTGCTGCGATTCCCTTCTATGGTATAGAGCATGCCATCGCGGACCTGGTGCACCAATCCTATGTGTCCTTGCCAGCCGTCCGCCCTGACGCGCCACCAGATGACCAGGTCGCCAGGCAGAGGCTCATATTCACTGCTTGGTCCGTAGGCCCAAGCCTTCTTCTTCAAGGAACTGAGTAGCGTGCGGGCGCTCGGCGTATAGGGGAATGGCATTTTTTCTTTGTCCGCACCACAGGCTTGCAGAAAGCACCAACTCACGAAGGAGGCACACCAAGGTTGCCCTTCTGCGAGCCCGGCAGGCGCTAAGTACTTGCTCACCCACTTCCCACAGTTGTTGCCGCCGATCTCACAGGCTCCCGCCTTTAGCTCCTCAATGGCCACATGTAGCGCCTGCCGACCCACCGCGCTACCACCCAATCTCGCAGGCGGCATTACGTCATATTCGACAGCACTAGGAACGGCGAGGTCGGGCTTTGGGTGTGTGAGACTCCACCACGAGAGCGGCCCGACTTTGCCATCGACGACCAAGGGCTGACCGTGCTGATCGACATTCTCCGCCTGAAAGGCACGCACGGCTCGATAGGTGGCGAGTCCGAAGTCGCCATCGATTTCCACGATACGACCGCGCTTTCGGAGCAGACGCTGGAGATCTCGGACCTTGGGCCCTTTGTCCCCCTTCTTGAGCGGTTGGCCCATGCTATTCCTCCAATCGCAGATTATCTCCATCTGCGCTAAAACGCCGCTTCGAGTTCGTCGGCACTGGAGTGACTCAGATAAAATGCGCGACATGCGATCACCACATCACCCGAGTGTGTTGCTGGACTCGTCCTGCACTTATACGTCCTGTCACTCCATTCTTGCGAGACCATTAGGTTGGCCTCCGCTTGCCTATCTCTTGCCGCGAGGCTTTGGACGACGCGGTTGTCTCTTCCGCGCAGGATTCTTTCGCGCTGGCTGTTTCGCCGACGCCTTTGAACTGCGGGGTCGTGTGGCTATGGGTTTCACTTCGCCGGCAGGGGGTTCCGTGGTCCGGTCACGTCGCTCCAATTTGTTTTGGATATAGTCCAGCGATTCAATGGTCGATGCGATCATCTTGTGATCCTGACCAGAATTCGAGGATTTTTTGAGAATATCTTTCACGAATTTCATCTGTTTCAGGGCTGAATCTTGTTCTCGTTGGGTCGCCGACGATTCGGCAAA
>JAYSVS010000008.1:0-27622 GCA_043718395.1 Acidobacteriota bacterium | reverse complement strand
GCATTGGCTCCACCATGGCCACCTGGCGTGCTATTTCCCGCCGGCCAATTCTGGCAATCGATTCGCCAGCCAACGAAATCTCGCCGGAGCTGACAGGCTCGATGCCAGCCAAGGCGCGCAGTAGCGTACTCTTGCCCGCGCCATTCGGGCCAAGGATTGCCACCAGTTCACCGGCGGCAAGCTCCAGCTCGATATCTTCAATCAGAGGCCGGCCTTCTTTGACAACGCTCACATTGCGCAACTGATAGACGGGCTTCAACGGCTTCGGCTTCCGTGAAGCATCTCAAAAAATCGCTCGGCGGCTTCGGCGAATCGAGGGCCTGGCACAACATAAATATTGTCGTTCAGCGGAAACACCTTCTTGCCGCGCACAGCCTTGAGTGACGGCATCCTGGACCAAATGGATAAAACATCCTCGCGATACTTTCCTTGTTCTATGCCTTCATGGACGGAGTCGCCCATCTCGAAGATTACTTCCGGATCGCGAGCCAGCAATTGCTCGATCGAGACCTTTGGATACATGGCGGGCGAGTCGGCAAAAATATTGTCTCCGCCGGCAGCGCGCATCAACTCATCGAGATAACTCTTAGGGCCAACTGCGACCATCCCTTCGAGACGCTGTGGCGTACGGCCTACCAGAAAAGTAACGTGGCGGCGCTGGCTCACCTTGGCCTTCACAGCAGCCAGACGCTTCTCGAGACTGGCACGCAATTCGGCAGCGCGCGCCTTACGATTCGTCTCCAGGCCCAGACGATCAATAGCAGAGAGAATCCCTGGTAGCGTCTCGAGATCGAGTTCTTCCACGCGAAGTCCGATGGCCTCCAGGCGCTGCCTTAGCCGAACCGGATTCTTGATGATCAGCACCAAATCGGGGCGAAGAGCAGTAATAGCCTCAAGATTAGGCTGCAAAAAGGAACCGACCTTGGGCTTTGACAGAGCTGAGGCCGGGTAGCGGCAATACTCACTCACGCCAACCGTCCGGTCGCCGAGACCCAGTTCAAACAGAATTTCAGTCAGCCCTGGCACAGTGCTGACAATGCGCTGGGATTCGGCGAAGAGGCGCAAACTAAAAACAAGAATTAAGAGAAGGCAAGGCAATCTAGGCACGAGTTTAGCAATCGCTTGCACCGGCTACCTGTTTGGTTCGACTCAATCCCGCTCTATTTGCCACAATGGATGGATATGGTTGAACATTTGCGACCCGGCATCCATGCCAAAGATGCCCGTGTCGTACTCTTTGATTTTGATGGCACTATTTCATTGATCCGAACCGGTTGGATAGAAGTCATGGTGCCCCAGATGGTTGAGATTCTGGCCAATTTGAAGACGGGGGAATCTGAAGCAGAACTGAGAAAGCTGGTTGAAGATTTCGTCGCACGGCTCACGGGCAAAGAGACGATTTACCAGATGATGGAACTCGCAGAACAGGTTCGTTTGCGTGGTGGCCAGCCCGAAGACCCAAAGGTATACAAGAAAATGTACCTCGATGCTTTGCATGAAATGATTAAGGACCGGCTTGAAGATCTGCGGCACGGACGCACGTCACCAGAAGCTCACATGGTACCAGGGTCGCGTGCTTTGCTCGAAGACCTCAAATCAAGAGGCCTCAAGCTCTACCTGGCTAGCGGCACAGACCACGACAACGTGGTGGAAGAAGCCAAATTATTGGACGTTTACCACTACTTCGACGGCGGCGTTTTTGGAGCTCTCGATGACTTGAGCAAGTTCTCCAAAGCATTGCTGGTGAAGCAAATTGTCGAATCGAGCGAGTACAAAGGCGCAGAATTCCTCGGCTTCGGCGACGGCTATGTGGAAATCGAAGTGGTCAAGCAGGCTGGTGGGGTTGCAGTTGGTGTGGCCTCCGAAGAACCTCATTGTGTGAAGGTAGACGCGTGGAAGCGAGATCGCCTGGCTGGAGCCGGAGCCGATTTTATCGTCGCGAATTATCAAAATATGGGGCAGTTGCAATCCGCACTCTTCCCCTCATAGAAGCTCTAGCTAGTGAAATCCAAATACCCAATCTTTGATCGCAGTGCGTTGCAAATTCTGCCGCTGGCCGAGCGGCAACATGATCTTGAAATTTCGAACTGGCTCACGATCAACAGCGAGGCACCTTCCTTTGAACATCCCGATTTGTCAGTTCTAGCTGATCGCATCCGCTCGGCAAAGGCTCAGAACCGGGCCGTGATTCTGATCATGGGTGCCCACGTTTTGCGGGCAGGCGTAAACCGTCACCTCATTGATCTGATCGACCACGGCTGGATCAGCCATATAGCCTTTAATGGTGCTGGTGCGATCCACGACTACGAGTTGGCTCGAATCGGGGCCACAACAGAGAGCGTGGCCAGATACATTCGCGAGGGCCAGTTTGGCCTCTGGACGGAAACTGGAGAATTGAACGACTGGATTAGAGAAGCCGCCAGTCTCGAACTTGGCCTGGGCGAGTATGTTGGCCGCCGCATCGCTGAATCGAACTACCCCTATCGTGAACTCAGTGTCTTTGCTGCGGCATGGCTGGCTGGAGTGCCGGCAACGGTACATGCCGGCATCGGCTACGACATTCTTCATGAGCACCCCAATTGCGACGGGGCCAGTCTGGGCAAGGCCAGCTACCGGGATTTCCTGATTTTCACCGAATCAGTGCGATCACTCGAAGGTGGAGTCATGATGAATTTTGGTTCGGCCATCATGGGTCCGGAAGTTTACCTCAAGGCTTTGGCAATGGCCCGGAACGTGTCTCTTCAGAACGGTGAGGAGATCCGCAACTTCACAACAGCCGTGTTTGACCTGATCCCGATTCAGGGCGACTTTCGAAAGGAATTGCCAAAGACCGACCCCGGTTATTACTTCCGGCCTCAAAAGACAATTCTGGTCAGGACCGTTGCTGACGGCGGCGAGAGCTACTACTTCTGCGGTAATCATCGCGCCACGCTGCCTGCCTTGTGGAGGCAATTCCAGTGACGGTGTCTGAGATCCTTGCTGCCATTTCGAAGTTGAACGTGCTTGTGGTTGGGGATATCTGTCTTGACTGCTGGTGTACCTATGATCCAGCTACAGCGGAACCCTCGCGCGAGACGGGAATGCTGCGAACCGGAGTGCTGAAGGTAGTGTCGACGGCTGGCGCCTGTGGCACGATTGCCAATAATCTGTCTGCCCTCGGCGTGGGGAGGGTCGCGGTGATGGGCGCAATTGGAGAGGACCTGCACGGCGACGAATTGTTCCGTGCGCTCGGCCTTCGCGATATTGACGTGGATCTGGTTGCGCGCTCGCCACTGATTCAAACCTTTACCTACACCAAGCTCATCAACTCTCAAACCGGTATCGAGGATCTGCCCCGAATTGACTTCATCAATTGCACGAAGCTGCCAGACACCCTTGATGCGCAGCTCGTCAGGAACTTCAAAAACTACTCAAATCTCTTCGATGCCGTTCTGGTATGCGACCAGGCTGAAACGGCCATGGGGGGCGTGGTCACAGACGCTTTGCGTGAGGCGATCAACGAATTGGCCAGGACGGACACAGAGAAAGTCATCTGGGTGGATTCACGCAAACGGGCTGAGTTGTTTTCTGCCTGCTACCTGAAGCCCAATGAGGACGAAGCACGCGAGGCGGCAACCCGGCTCTTGGGCCATGAAAATTATGGGCAATTGCTTGAAGCACTGGAGCTCAAGGCGCTGGTAGTCACTGCGGGTGAAGAAGGCGCAATCGTCGTGGATTCCCAAGGGAGCAGAAGACTGAAGACTCGCTCGACCGCGAAGCCAGTGGATATCTGCGGCGCGGGCGACAGCTTCTCAGCGGGCGCGGCATCTGCTCTTGCGGCTGGAGCTTCAATAGATGAGGCGGTGCACCTGGGCAACCTCGTTGCCAGCATTACGATCATGAAACAAGGCACCGGAACGGCATCGCCGTCAGAGGTGCTTGAGGCCGCCTCACGGGCAGGGATGCCATGAACACGCTCGCAATCGACATCGGCGGAACCAAGTTCTCACTTGCTCTCTTCGCCGGCGATGAGATGGTGCTTCGAGAATCCATGCAAACGGACCGGAGCGGTGGGCCAGCCGCGATGCTAGGGCAAATCGAAGCGATCATTGGCAACTGGCGGCAGCAATATCAGATCGACCGATGCGGGATTGGCTTTGGCGGCCCGGTGGACTTTGGTCTTCAAAAAGTCACACTCTCTACCCACGTAGCGGGGTGGAACGAAAACCCGCTGGTTGAGACCATCCGTCGATTCTCGGGTGCGCAGGTAGTGATGGACAACGACGCTAACGTTGGTGCATTGGGTGAGGGGATTTATGGTGCCGGCAGGGAGATGAGGCCTCTTTTTTATATGACGCTCTCGACCGGCATCGGAGGGGGCATTCTGACAGAAAATGGGGTCTATCGCGGTGCGGACTGGTATGCCGGAGAGATCGGGCACCTGACGATTCGTCCTGACGGACCAAAATGTCTGTGCGGTGCCCTTGGCTGTTTTGAGCGCATGTGCTGCGGGCTTTGGCTTGAGCGCGATCATGCAAAACCGGCCCAGGAACTGATGCGAAGCCCTGAATTTGTTGAAAAATACGTGGTCGACCTGAGCCTGGGCCTTAAGGCTGCGATCATGATCTTGAACCCTATGCGCATCGTCATCGGAGGCGGCATCAGCAAAGCAGGCGACGCACTCTTCGTCCCGCTGCGGGCGGAATTGCGTAAGCAGATCACCGCCTGGTCTCGCGCACGAATCGATGTGGTTCCAGCAACCCTCGCTGACAACAGCGTACTCTACGGCGCACTGGCGCTGGCGAAAGAAACATTCCCACTATGACCTTTACCCAAACTTACCGGGACAAACTCATCAACACCCTAAATGGACTCGACCTGACCAAAGTGGACGAGGCAATTGCCTGGCTGACCGAGGCACGAGATCAGGGCAAGACCATCTTCATGACCGGCAACGGCGGCAGCGCAGCTTCGGCATCACACTTTGCCTGCGACATGTTGAAGGGGGCCAGCTACAAAATGGACAAGCGCTTTCGCATCATGTCTCTGCACGACAATATGCCTACACTTACCGCCTACGCAAATGACGTTGACTATCACGATGCGGCTGTTGAGCAGTTAAAAAACTTTGCCTCAACAGGGGATGTCGTGATCGCCATCAGTGGATCAGGCAATTCACCAAACGTGCTGCGGGCTATTGAATATGCCAACTCGATTGGCTGCCGGACGATTGGACTGACGGGCCGCGACGGCGGCAAGCTGGGCCCGCTAGTGCAGTTGGAGATCCATACTTCAGATCCTCATATGGGCCGCATTGAAGATGCCCACATGATTGCCCTGCATATGATCTGCTATCACTTCATGGGGCTGAACTAGTCTGTCTTTTTGAAGAGGCTGTCGAAGGCGGCCCGCGCTTCTTGTGAGCTACGCGGAGCAGAGACTTGTTCGAGGGGGCGAGAAGATCCGTTGCCGCCACCCAGCACCTGACGGCCACCAGGAGTGTCCCTTGCCACAGTGACACGCTGCTTGAAGAAGGTGCAGGTGTTGGCCAGGTCTTTCTTATTAACGCGCTCAGGGATAGGCTTCAGGCATTGAAAGCGGGTAGACGGTTCAAAGTGAGTACACTGTTTACAGCAATGCAGAGCAGAGCCGCATTTGGGACAGTTGGCGGTGAACTCGATGCCGTCCATCAGCATGGTTGAACAATTCCAACAGCGTGATGCGGCCACACTTTCCACCAGCCTTGGCAGCCGTGGTCCGGTTACATCAATGGGGGGCTTCGGTCCGTCAAACTTGGGTCTGTCTTCCCGGCGGCCGGCCCCTTGGTTATCGTGGTAGCCGCGTTGCGAATATTTGCGATCGCTGTCCATGCGGTCTGTTACTCCTTGAAAAAACTAACACTTGCCGCGTTCCTATAATCTCGAAGGGTGTGCTTGACAAGAGGAGAGTTGTTGCTGGTTCCCGCTTTGCTCCCAAAGCCGGCACGGCCGATACGAAGGGCAAGTGCGCTGAGCGGTAATCCATCTCTTGTGTATCACAGAATCTGACAAGTTTCCAGCGAAATGTTTTAAGCCCACCGGATCAGGGCGCCACAGGGCCTTGTGATTGGGTCGGTAAAATGATTTGGTGTGATTCTCAATCCAAAGCCGAGACGGCCTGTGTGTTTTGGCACATAGTCGCATTCAAATACGCAAAGACTGCCCGTTTGCGCTGCTGGCTTGAGCGCAACAACTTCTGATTTCTCCAGCATGCCACTGGCTGAAACCACACCCACCAATGCCTCTACACGAAGGTCTGAGGGCTCCAGACCGGCAAGCTCTACCGTCACGCGGAACGGCAAATTCTGGCCGCTGGTAAGCAGACTCTCAGGCTTGGGCCCCATCTCGACGAATCGGATATTGTCCCAGGCCGACTGAATCTTGCTGGCCCACTTCGCCTTGTCGCGAGAAGTCTTGTAGCTATCCTGGCGATACGCGATCGCAGCCTGATAGGCTGGCTCGTACAGACGCTGCATGTACTCGCGGATCATGCGCTGCGCATTGAACTGCGGGCTGATCTTGCTGATGCAGTTGCGCACTCGCTCCAGCCACTCTGCGGGCAAGCCATCGTCACCGCGTTGAAAGAACATAGGTAGAATTTCGTTTTCGAGGATAGAGTAAATACCCGAGGCGTGAAACTCGTCCTGGCCCGGTTCGTATCCATCCCGGTCTCCCAGTGCAAAACCGAGATCGGGCTCATAGGCTTCATCCCACCAGCCGTCCAGGATACTCAGGTTGGGTACTCCATTGATGGCGGCCTTCATTCCGCTGGTGCCGCAGGCTTCTTCGCCACGGCGCGGATTATTCAACCAGAGGTCAACACCTTGCACCATCTCTCGCGCCACCTGCAAGCTGTAATCTTCGACAAAGACAAGATGCTGCGCAAGCTCAGGGTCACGCGACATCTGAACAATTTCGCGGATCAGTGTCTTGCCAGGGTGATCCTTGGGGTGCGCCTTTCCGGCGATGATGATCTGAACCGGACGGTCTTTCGAGTTGAGTAACTTCTTGAGGCGAGCTACATCGCGGAAGATCAGCGTAGCACGCTTATAAGTTGCAAAGCGGCGGGCAAATCCGATGGTGAAGGCATCTGGATCGAGCACTTGTTCGAGTCGATGAATCTCGGTTGCGCTGGCATTGCGGCGCTCTGCCGCTCTGACAGAACGTTCGCGTACAAATTGCACCAATTGCCGTTTTTGCTTCTTGTGTACTTCCCACAGTTCACGCGCCGGAATATCCTTGACGTCGTCCCAGATGCGCGGATCAACATAACGTTCCCGCCAGTCCGGCTGCAGGTATTGATCGTAGAGCATGGCAAGCTCGCCATAGATCATGCTCGGCAAGTGGATGCCATTGGTCACCGAAGTTACCGGCACTTCTTCCACTGGCAAGCCCGGCCAAAGATCTGCCCACATCTCCCGGGACACATCGCCGTGCAGAATCGAGACGGCGTTGCGATAGGAGGATGCTTTCATCGCCAGAATCGCCATCGAAAAACGCTCCGAAGTGTCGCCCGGGTTGCGGCGGCCCAGAGCAAAGAGCTGATCGATCGCAATGGATGCCTCTTCGCAATAGGCGCTTAAATATTCGTAAATCAAACCGCCGTCGAAGAGATCGATTCCGGCAGGCACACTGGTATGCGTAGTGAAAATGTTGCTGGCTCGCGCGGTTTCAAATGCCTCGGCAAAACTCAGTTGCTGCCCAACCATCAGCAGACGTGTCCGCTCGAGAGGCATAAACGCGGAATGTCCTTCATTCATGTGAAAAACATTTGGCTTTAAACCCATCGCGTTGAGTGCGCGCAAGCCGCCAATACCGAGCACTATTTCTTGCCGGATACGGGTGTGAGAATCGCCGCCGTAAAGCTGGTCAGTGATGTCCCGGTATTCCGGGCTCGAGTTTTGAGGAATGTTGGTATCCATCAAATAGAGCTTTACCCGGCCAACCATCATGTGCCAGACCTTGATCGACACAACTCCGCCGGGCATCGTCACCTTCACAATCAGTTCGCTGCCATCTTCCTGAAGAACAGGCAGAACCGGAAGCTGATAAAAGTCATTGACCGGGGTACGTTCTTGCTGCCATCCATCCGAATTCAAGCTCTGCTGAAAATAACCTTTTTGATACAACAAGCCAACCCCTACAAGAGGGTAGTTTTCATCACTGGATGATTTCATGTGATCGCCGCTTAAAACACCCAAACCACCAGAGTAGATAGGCATACACTCGGCTAACCCATACTCCATCGAAAAGTAAGCGATCAAACGATCATCGGAGTAAGCCGGAGGAGCTTGCATGTAGCTATCAAACCGCTCGCAAGCGCGACGGTAAACTGCCATGTAGCGGGGGTCGGCGGCAGCCTTTGCCAGAGTTTCTGGCTTCAAGCGGCTCAGCATCAGTACGGGATTGTGGCTTTCACGCCATAGCACCGGGTCCAGGCGGCGAAAGAGCGCACGCAACTGGTGATCCCAGCTCCAAAGGACGTTAGTAGCAATTTCTGGCAATCGGCTCAAAGCCGACGGAATCGTGGGACGAACTAGAAACTCTGAGATAGGTTGGATCTGAAAAGGCATGGGGATAAGTTGGACCTGATTGGAATTAGCGTAGAGCAGTATGTTGTGCTCAATTAGTCTTTGAATTAAAGAATCTTAATATATCTTTTATAATTAATTTGTTCACGTTAAGATACGGCTTATGAAACTTAGCGCACAGGAGGAGTATGGACTTCGTTGTCTGCTCCAGATGGCCAGTAGGGGCAACGCGGCTAGTCTCAGTATACCGGAGATCAGCCGGGCAGAAGGACTATCAGTACCCAACGTGGCTAAGCTCATGCGCCTCTTGCGCATCGCAGGATTTGTGAAGAGTGTTCGCGGACAGGCGGGCGGATATAGCCTGGCCATACCTTCAAATGTCATTCTGGTTGGTGAAGTACTCGAAGCCCTTGGCGGCAAGCTTTTTGGAGATCGTTTCTGCGGTCGCCATTCCGGACTCGAAACGGTTTGCGTTCATAACACGGATTGCAGTATGAGGGCCTTGTGGCTTGGCTTGCAGCACATGCTTGAGAAAGTGCTGTTTCAAACAACCCTGGCAGATCTTCTTCAGAAAGAATCTGTCATGCACGAAATGCTCGAATCACGGCATGGCGCATTGATACTACCAACGCCTGTGAGAGTCAAAGCCGCAAACGCCTAAGCCGCTGATGCGTCACAATGAGTGCAGAGAATGCACTCGCCCCGCCTTACCAATTCCCGGCTCGGATCATTTCTGGCATCCCGATGGATGCTTTACGGCCCGGTATTATTGTTGGCCGCATTGGTTGCCGGTGGTGGCTGGTATGGTTATCACGAATACCAGCGCCGTACCCTCGCCGCAGTGGAAGAATCAAAACCAAAGCCTCTGCCAGACCCCTTGGCACAATCGTATTCCGGAAAGATCCGCGCCCAGAATACGGTCTTGATCCCGGCACCCATTGATGGCACGCTCGAATCTGTCGAAGTGGGCGATGGCGATGAAGTTTTTGAAGGCCAACTGCTCGGCAAGATCCAGAACACCGGCGTAGAGAGCAACAAACAAAAGACGGAAGAGGATCTCGACCGCGCAACGGGGAAATTGGCTGACCTTGAAAGTCAGTTGCTATCCGCGCGTCTCGAAGCCAGCAGGGCAAGCGCGAATTTGGCCCATGTGCGAGCAGACTACGAAACTGCCTCGCGAGCTTTTGACAAGCTGCAAAAGCTATACCGGGAAGGCGCAGCGGCACGAAAGACGTTTGAGAAATCAGAGGCAGATTTTCGCAAGCTGGTCGAAGACCTGAAGTCGTCAGAGGAGTCAGCCAAGAGCGCGGAGTCAAAAGTCGCGGCGCAGCAGGCAAATGTCGAAGATGCAAAGGTTCGATTGCGTGAGAAAACTGAGGATCTCGAAGAAGCCGCCTCAGAATTGCTAACCGGAACCGTGAAAGCCCCCGTTTCTGGCCTCCTGATCGGGCACCGCAAGAACCCCGGTGAGCAAGTCACTCGCGACATCGAAGATCTCTTCGAGATCGCAACAGATCTTACGGCGATGGAGATCGTTGCTGAAGTGCCACCCGGGCTGGCAAAGAAGCTGGTCGCTGGCGGCCGCGCTTTCGTCCAGATCGCAGAGGCAGGCGAAGCTCCCCTGAATGGCAAGATTCGCGAAATTCAGGACAACCGGGCGGTGGTCGAATTCACGTCGCCTTCACCAACGATCAAGCCGGGCATGACAGCCCAGGTGCGCTTTCTTAATTAGCCGCATCTCCAAAGACATGGCGAGAGAACCAGCTCAGATTCTCGTCCATCACATGCATTGCTTCTTTCGGCTTGTTGATGCCATGGCCGAAGCCCTTGTAAAGTACTAGCCGCGCAGGCACACCCACATCTTTCAAGCCCTGATACAACTCGAAGGCATTCGGCGGCGGCACGCGCTTATCATTGTCTCCATGCTGTATCAATACCGGAGACTTGGCCTGCTTGATGTAGGTCATCGGTGAGGTCTTACGGTAGACCTCCATGTCATCCCAGGGAGTCGCCTTCAAGTACTGCCGCGTAAACGGATGGATATCGGTATTGACGTAGTAAGTCACCCAATTGGAAATCCCCGCGCCAACACTCAGTGCTTTGAAGCGATCCGAGTGAGCAGTTGCCAGGAACGCTGAAATGTAACCACCCTGGCTCCAGCCCATGCTCCCGACGCGGGCTCCATCTACAAAGCCCTGCCCGATCAAATGATCGACACCCGACAGGACATCCCACGCATCGCCAACACCCAGATTGCCAACATTGAGTGCGCGGAAACGGGCACCATAGCCGATTGATCCGCGATAGTTAGGACGCAGCACCAGACCGCCCTTGGCGACAAACTGCTCGGCTGGATAGTAGCTGTCTGGGGTGACATAGGGCAAATCGATTCCGCTCGGGCCGCCATGAATAATCACAAGCAATGGATGCTTCTTGCTTCGGTCGAAATTGGCTGGCGTCATGAGAATGCCTTCTACGGTTGCGCCATCTTTCGACTTCCACGACACCACTTCGCGGCGAGCCGGCTGATACTTCGCCCACTGCGTTTTCAGGCTGGTCATGGGCTGTGGCGACCAGGAGGTACTGGGCGTGACATACACTTCGAGATTTTGGCTTGTGCTTGCGCCTATAAAAGCAACTTTATCGAGACTCCTGGTCAGGGATACGCTATTCATGGTCCACCCCGAAGGCAGATTCAGTTCCCTGGGAGAATCAGACTTCGGGTTGGCGATATAGGCCGTCATTGATGTCTTGTTACGCGCCAGAAAATAGATACCACGCGAAGTCCAGTCCACCAGAATGGGCTGCTCATCGATAGTGCCCGACACCTTGCGAGCGGCGCTTCCATTGATCGGCCGCACCTCAATATAGCCATTCACGTAGTAGCTGAATTCCACCTCACCCGGAGTTGTGTAGGCGATCTCTTCTGAATCAGGAGACCAGGTAACGCGGCTATACTGATTGCGCGTATCTGCCAATACACGAAGCGCTTTGGTGGCAGGATCGAGAAGTTGAAGCTTGGCACCCATTGTCGAGAGATCTGGATTCTTCTTGGTAACAATCGCCAGTTGCGATACGGTTTTGGCCACGGCAATCGACATCACGGTGAAGGGTCCCTCAGTCAGGCGTTCTGCCTTCTGCTTCGGCGTATCCAGAACTTTCACACGCCAAACGTGATTCATCGTGTGTTCCTCATCCACCACCGTCAGTTCGCCATACTGCTTCTTGCGATCTTTCGACGCGCTTGTCTCGGCATCAGGCGCAAGGAAGTAGATCTGCGCAGGGTCTGTCCATTCAAAGCTATTCACGCCGGTTTCATGGTCGGTAAGCTGCATCGCCTCGCCCCCTGCAACGGGGATGAGGTAGATCTGCTGCTTCCCTTCCCGGTTGGATAGAAAGGCAATCTGCTTGCTGTCCGCAGACCAGACGGGCGATGAAGAACTCTTGCGGCTAGCCGTCAGCTTCAAGCTCTTGCCGCTGGCCACTTCTGCCAGGTACAGGTCTGATTCGTTCGCATTGTCTTCCCAGTTCGTTCGTGACAAGACATAGGCAACATACTTGCCATCGGGCGAGATAGCAGCATCCATGGGCTTCTGCATCGAAAGCGCCTGCTTCGATGACGGTGCCTGCCCCAGCATCGTGACAACAAATGAAAGGCAAATCAGAATTCGCATGAATCTTAGAATACGCTGTTGTTATGGACTTTCTCGCCGGCTCACTGCTTGAGCTGATCACTCAGACCTCCGTAAATCTGCCTCCTGATGTACGCGCGGCCATGGGCACCACCATGGCCGCCGAGACACCAGACACACAAAGCGCCCAAGCGCTCAGCATCATCGCTACCAACATCGACATGGCTGTACAAGACCAGGGCCCCATCTGCCAGGACACTGGCATGCCTACTTTTCTTGTTCACACTCCTGTCGGCGTCAATCAGATTGCCCTTAAGAAAGCGATTCACGAGGCCGTCGCTGAAGCTACCCGCCGGGGCAAACTGCGGCCCAATTCCGTTGACAGCATCACGGGTAAAAACTCTGGCGACAATCTTGGTCACGAGACGCCAGTCATCCACTTCGAACAGTGGGAACAGGACGATATCGAGGTGAAGTTGCTGCTTAAGGGCGGCGGCTGCGAGAACAAGAATATCCAGTACTCACTTCCTGCCACGCTCGACCACATGGGCAAGGCCGGCCGTGATCTAGAAGGCGTCCGCAAGTGTCTTCTGCATGCCGTCTGGCAGGCACAAGGCCAGGGCTGCGCCCCCGGAGCCATCGGTGTCTGCATCGGCAGCGATCGCGCTCACGGCTACTGGTTAGCCAAGGAGCAACTATTCCGCACCCTCGACGACACCAACGCAGATCCAGTACTGGCTAAACTCGAAGCCGAAATCATGGAAGAGGCCAACAAGATCTCGATCGGTGCGATGGGCTTTGGTGGCAAGGCAAGTCTGATTGGCTGCAAGATTGTCGCCGCCAATCGCTTGCCGGCCAGCTTCTTTGTCAGCGTAGCTTATGACTGCTGGGCATTCCGTCGACTCGGCGTCAAACTGGATGCAACCAGTGGCGCGATCAAGCAGTGGATCTATCGCGATCCAGAACGCCCCGTCGAAAAGATGGCTCAAGGTTCTGGCTTTGTGCTCTCCGGTCGAGAGGTCGTACTCACGGCCCCCATTACCGAAGCTCAGGTACGTGCACTCAAAGTTGGCGATGTGGTGTTGATCCGTGGCCGCATGTATACCGGTCGCGATGCAGTCCACGCCCATTTGATGAAGACTCCTCCGCCGGTCGATCTTAACGGCCAGATCATTTACCACTGTGGTCCGGTGATGATGAAGACGAACGACACCTGGTACGTCAAGGCAGCAGGCCCAACAACCTCCAGCCGCGAGGAGCCCTATCAGGCAACGATTATCGAAAAGTACGGCATCCGTGCCGTCGTCGGCAAGGGCGGCATGGGAGCCAAGACCAGCGCGGCGCTCAAGCAATTTGGAGCTGTCTATCTGAATGCCATTGGTGGCGCAGCTCAGTTCTACGCCCGCACAGTCAAAAAAGTCTCAGGCGTCGATCTGATGGAATTCGGCATTCCAGAAGCCATGTGGCATCTTGATGTAGAAGACTTCGCAGCAATCGTCACGATGGATGCACACGGCAACTCGCTCCACAAGGACGTCGAAGAGGCCACAGCCAAAGAGCTGGCCGCCCTGGCCAACGTCTAGTCTTTTTTCTTCTTCTTTGCCGGAGGCGCTGCTACAGGTGGCGCCTCTGTTGGTTTATCGCCAAAACTGATCTCAGACTCTGTCGTAGAAATAGAAGACTCTGTAGCAAATTTCCGGTAGTTCTTAAAATCAATCTCATTGCGAGAGCACTTTGTCGTGTAACGCCAGCAAGCCAGATTCTCACTCTTCACCGGCAGCAGATACTTCTCTCCCTTGATCGTTACCCAGCCGTACTCGGTCATCTGCTCCACCCAATCCAGCTCGTAATCGCTTGGCAATTTCACCGCCTGCATCTCAGTGCGCAAAACACGGCCAGACTTAGGGTCAATCCAGATCGCGCCTTTATAAGCCGGCTTGATCGGCTTGCCGTAGCGGACGATCCAGTGCGAATTCGCCTTCTCCACCTTGAAGTCAAAGACCTCACAATCGATACCCGCAACCTTATCTTTGCCCCGGCGGGTAAACACCGCAGCCGTCGCCGGGTGCAGAATATCGATCAGCGTAGTGCCCCAGTCGCCCGTCGACCACGAACCGGTATCCTCGGGCGAACCCGACTTCAAGACCTTACCGTTTACACGGACGTTTCGATACTCTTCCTTGCGGTCGTTGTACATCAACTCCACTTCCACCGTGTCGTTCTTCTTCCACTTCGGCGGCTTGTCATCGCTTCGAAACCGCACCACAATCTCGTCGCAGATAAAATTTGGCAACGTGGAGTCGTAGTCGTAAGAAGCCAATGCCGCCTCATCGATCAGCGGATCATTCACCACTTGCTTCGGCACACTTCCAGAGATATCGATTTCCGGCTTGATCCCGGCCGCGCCGGCGGGGATTGGCAACGGGCCGTCCCCGGAACGTTTGGCCGGCGCTGGCTCTTCCGTCTCCTGCGGCAGCGGCGTAATGATATTTGGCCCTTTGCTAGCGGGCACAGCCCCCTTGCGCGGAGCATTCCCGCCCCGCTTGACTACGGGTGGCCCAGGGTCGTCTGGATCAACGGCGGGAGGTGGCTTCTGGGCCGGAGTCTGGCTAAACAGCAGCATATAGGCAACAAAAGTGAGCATGATCATTAGTACCGACGTCTTTCAGATTCGGTTGGCTTCATGGTAATCTAAAGATTCCCACCTGTTGTGGCCAGGTAGCTCAGTTGGTAGAGCAGCGGACTGAAAATCCGCGTGTCGGGGGTTCAAGTCCCTCTCTGGCCACCATCAAACCTTCTTTCCTCCTTAAGCACTTACGCCCATTCAAGTCCCTGCTACTGCACCGCCTCAATACCTCCAGTGTGCCAATAATGTGCCGATTTCTAGAACGGCGTTTTCGTCGAGTTCCGCCATGTAGGCGGCGAGCTTTACCGCCCCTTGTCGGATGTCCGCCTCACTGGTCACGTTATACCCCTCAAACACCGTCAGCGACTTGTGGCCTGAAATCTTCATCGAGACTTGTTCTGAGATTCGGGCTCGAACCAGATTGCGAACTGCACTACGCAGCAGGTCGTGAAAGAGCCGTGTTGGTTTGCCGTCTCCATCGACAGGGCCAGCCGCCTTCGATGCGGTCCGCCATGACTTGTGAAACAACTGCAGTCGCTCGCCCGCGAGATGAAATACCCAAGGGCAATCCGGATACGCCGTCCGGGCCGCCGAACGCTGAAGCTTCAGAACTTCAACCAACTCCGCTCCGATTGGAATGATGCGGCCTCGCCGTTCCTTGGGCTAAGCCGATGGATACGGAACGGGGTATTCCGATGGTTTCGAGGGGCTGTAAAAATTTGGGAATAGGCTGCGGCGATCTGCTCACCGACTCAGAGGGCTCTTTGATCAGGCACTGATTATTGGCGACCGTGAAAGTTTCCTTGATTGCTCTCGATAGACTTTAACGTATTCCCGAACTCGATTACGAGTAAAGTCTGACGCAACGAACCCGTCAACGATCTCATCGCAAATTTGTTCTGAAATCTTTGGGTATGGCTTGGCGTCCCCTGCATCCAGCCAGCGCTGAATCTTCGCAGTAGGAACAAGGTCGGCCTGTGCAAAAAAGACGACTGTGTCCCACTTCACGAATTCGTGGCTCCCCTTAAGAAGCACAACCGTTTGATCTTTAGCGCCCTTAAGGCTGGTGAGACTGACAATCGCGACAAGACCGTCGGGGTCGGGCGCAGTTGCAATAATCCAAAGGTGTTCCTTCTCTTCGGACCTCAGCGGATAAAGGAAAGTATCTCTTGCGCTAAGCGCTGAGAAGGCTAACTGTTCGTTCGGCAGCACAGAGAGAGTTTTTGAATGCTAATTGCGTCGGCGGTGTGATTTTGCTCATCTTCATCTGCACCAACTGCCCTAAGAATATCTTCGATGCTAATTGGTCGCGACGAACCATTTGGGTCTCGCCACTCGGGATAATTCTCATGTGACTCGTCGCGTAGCTGGAATCGATCTTTTGAACCATCTTCCTTGAAAATTCGGTCTATTAGATTTTCTTCGGCCCTTGATAGCTCTGAACTTCCAGGGTCGCTCTTGAGAACAATATCCAAGGCTCCGTCTTTCACCAAGTGGTCTCTCCAATAAGACGGAGCGGCAACGTTCGAGTTTGCTTTGATCAAGTCGTAGATCTTGCTCGTGACGGGCCCATGCGGAAGAGCTGCGTATTCATCCGTTGTCACTGATAAGCCGAGTTCTTTGAGTGCAGATCGATCAATCTTGTAAAGCAGCTTGATTAGCGCAAGGTGCTTCATTTTCCCGCCAGCATGGCCCACGAGTCTCGCTGCGGCTTGGGTAGCTTTCACTTCATCAAAAGCGAGTTTTAGCATTTATGACCTCCCTGGAAACTATTTCCAAGCTCTACGAATTGTCCCATATTCGGCTTTTCTTCGCATCAGCTTAACTTCGGGAAAATTCGCCCTAATGCAAATTTCGGCGGCGTACTTCAATACTTTAGCGTTTCTTCAACAATGCCACCATACAGCAATCAGACAGTGGAACTCTACGATGATGGCGAACAAAATGGCCAAACCGTTTAGAAAACTTTGGAAAACCTGTAAATTACTGCTGTCCTTTCTGAGAATACCAAATAGAACAGCAGATGCTTCGCGCGCCTAGGCGAAGCAAGCCGAGCTCCTGATTTGCCATTCACGCGGTGTATATCTCGAACGTGCTTAATAGCTTGAAGACAAATAGCGCTTAAGCCGCTATGTTAACCTCAGCGTTCAAGTGAACACGATGAACGACCCCGAGCGGAAGCGAAGACTTTCAATATCGAAGAGCGATCTAGAAAGCGGCGCAGCAGCCGAAATTGTCTCGTTGATTGAGGACATTACCGTACGTGATCGCCTCAGGCACGTCTCGGAACGTCACATTTACCCTTCCATCGGATTCAGTGACCATTTTTGCGTAGTACATGTTTCCTCACTTCAATCCTAGTTGCCGGGCTTAGAACTGCAACCCCACGCTCGCAGCCCCTCTTCAAATCACTACCAGCTGCGACCTCAACATACATCAAAACTGTTAGCTATCACGAGCGCCCCTTTCTCCGCTTCCCCGCATCCCCCGAAATCTTCTACACTATGGAATTCAGTCATGCCCAAGCTCACCCTTTTCAACGATGGTTCCGTTCACGAATTCGAAGCCGGAAGCGTCCCTTACGGCGGCCACGGCAAGCCCGGCTCCATCCTTGACCTCGCGATGCACTTCAACCTCCCCCTCAATCACGATTGCGGCGGCAACTGCAGTTGCACCACTTGCCACGTCATCATCAAAGAAGGTGCGGCAAACCTGAGCGAACCCAATCAGGACGAGCTCGACTTTGTCGGCATGGCCGAAGGCGTAACAGACGATTCCCGCCTTGGATGCCAAACTATTGTTCTTGGCGACGTCACCATCGAGATCCCCTAACCTGTAGACTCGCTATCATGACCCGCCGCACTTTATTGGCTGCTGCCATGGCTCCTGCAACAGACATTCCGATCATCGACACCCACATCCATCTCTTCGATCCCACCCGGCCCCAAGGCATTCCCTGGCCTCCGAAGGAAGATAAAGTGCGGTACAAAATCGCCCTTCCTCCGCGCTACGTCGACCTCACCGCCAAGCTCGGCGTCGTCGGCGCGATCGAGCTCGAATGCAGTCCGTGGCTCGCAGACAATCAGTGGGTTCTCGATGTCTGCGCTCCCGCGCCCATCATGGTTGGTATGGTCGGCAACATCCCTGCCGGCGACAAAAACTTTCGCACAGAGTTGGACAAACTTCGCAAGAACCCTCTCTATCTTGGCATCCGTTACGGCAACATCTGGGGCTACGATATCGGCAATGAACTGGGCAAACCCGAATTCATCGCTGGCCTTAAAGAGCTGGCAAAGAACGGCATGATCATGGACTCGGCCAACCCCACCAAGAAACTCCTCGAAGACCTCCGCCGCGCTTCAGATCTGGTACCCGATCTGCGCATCATGATCGACCACCTTCCCGGAATGGAAGAAATCGGCAAGGCCGACGCCGTCCTGCGCGATCTATCTGCCCGCAAGCAGATCTACGTCAAAGTCTCTTCGGTGCTGAAAATCAAGAACACCTCTAAGCAAACCAATGCCGTCTTCTACAAGCCGGTGCTGGACGAGATGTGGCAGCGCTTCGGCGAAGACCGCGTCGTCTTCGGCAGCGACTGGCCCAATAGCGACGGCTTCGGCACCTATGAACAAGTGCTAACCGTAGTGCGCGATTACGTCGCAACCAAACCCCGCGCCGTCGCCGAAAAATACTTCTACAAAAACTCCCTCACAGCATACCGATGGAAGCCCCGCAACACCGCACAAAAGAAGTTGGTCTAATGCGTATCCTTTTTATCCTTCTCACAGCCCAATTGTTGGGCCAGGATTACCGCACCTGGAACGATTACGGCGGCGGCCCCGACTCCTCGCAGTACACCGCGCTCACCCAGATCAACAAAAGCAACGTCGCCAAACTTCAAGTCGCCTGGACCTACAAGATCGGCGAAAACAAACGATATAACTTCAACCCTGTCGTCGTCGACAACCTTATGTACGTCATGGGTGCCGGCAACTCCATCGTCGCGATCGAAGCCTCCACCGGCAAGCAAGTCTGGCAATGGATCCCCCCCGCCGACACCAAGGCCATCACAAACCGGGGCATCAATTATTGGGAAAGCAAAGATCGCAAAGACCGGCGGCTACTGCTGGCCAGCAACCACATCCTGCGCGCCATTGACGCACTCACCGGCAAGACGATCAAATCCTTCCACGTCGATCTCCGTGAAGGCCTGGACCGCGACCCCAAACTCCTCACTGTCCTGCAGTCGCTCTCCCCCGGCCGAGTCTTCGAAGACCTGATCATCGTGGGCTCCGCTACCAATCAAGGCTACGGGTCTGCACCGGGCGACATTCGCGCCTACAACATCCGCTCGGGCAAGCTCGCCTGGACCTTCCACACCATTCCCCGCCCCGGCGAATTCGGCTACGACGGCTGGCCCAAAGACGCCTGGAAAACCGTCGGTGGTGCCAACGTCTGGACCGAGATGAGTGTCGACGAAAAACGCGGCATCCTCTTCGCCCCCACCGCCAGCGCCAAGTACAATTTCTACGGTAAAGACCGCGAAGGCCACAACCTCTTCGCAGACTCGCTTATCGCCATCGACGCCCGCACCGGTAAGCGCCTCTGGCATTACCAGATGGTCCATCACGACATCTGGGATTACGACGATTCCACCGCTCCCAAGCTCCTCACCGTCAAGCATGAAGGCAAGACAATCGACGCCGTGGCGCAAGTATCGAAGCAAGGCTTCGTCTGGGTCTTCGATAGGACAAACGGCAAGCCCCTCTGGCCCATCGAAGAGCGCCCTGTCCCCAAGACCGACATGCCCGGTGAAAACACCTGGCCCACCCAGCCCTTCCCCACCAAGCCCGCACCCTTCGCACGGCAAACCTTCGGCGTCGACGACCTCAGCCCCTACCTGAGCGCCGCAGACCGCGCCAAGTTTCGCGACCAAATCCTCACCGCCCGCAATGAAGGCCTCTTTACTCCTCCCGCCAAGCGAGGCGCAATCCAGATGCCCGGCAACAACGGCGGCGCCAATTGGGGCGGCGCAGCGGTAGATCCCTTCAAAGGCACGCTAGTCGTCGTAAGCAAAGACCTACCCTGCCTGTTGAAGCTAGACAAGAAGGCCGACGAGGTGCCCGGCATGACTGCGGAAGAACGCTTCGAAAGCGCCTTCGGCTTCATGATAGCCAGCGACGGCCTCTCCGCCATCAAGCCACCCTGGACCTCACTCACTGTCTATGACCTCAACGACGGCTCGATCAAATGGACTCAGCCGCTAGGCGAAGTGCCTGAACTCGCCGCCAAAGGCATCAAGAATACCGGCACTCACTATCCCAAGCTCGGACCCATCGTCACCGCCACGGGCATCATCTTCACTGGAACAAGAGATCGCAAAGTCCGGGCCTTCGATATCGAAAACGGCAAGCTTCTCTTTGAACAGGAAGTGCCAACAGCAATGGAAGGCATTCCTGCGATATACGAAGTCAATGGCAAGCAGTACATAGTCTTCTGCGCCTCGGCGCAAGTCGGCCTCACCCCGGCCACCCAGAAGCCCATCGACGGCCAATACATCGCCTTCGCCCTGCCCTAGCCAACGATCTTCAGCTTGCGGAACCACACATCACAAGCGTGGTTCTGCAACGAAATCGCCGACGGCTTTACGCTCTTTAGTTCATACGCAACCAGCCGCTCTTCGTTGATCCAATGCTCCACGTGGAGTCCGCGCAGCAGCAGCCTGGCCGTGTTGAACTCACCCATCCGCACCTTCGCCTGCTTTACAGCAGCCTGCCGGTTGTAAAGCGACCCGCATTGCTGCAAGGCACCAAATCCAGAGTCATCCGATAGCTGCATCTCCGCTCCACGGGCTCGAATATGAAACCCCTCCAGCCCCTTCGGCTGCCACTTGTCTGATTTCTCAATCTGGTACTTCACACCACTATTGCCAAGCGGCATCATCTTCCACTCAAACGTGAAATCAAAGTCCTCATAGAGCTTCACAGTCTTGATGTCCTGAAAGGTCTTGAGCCCCCCAATCGATTGCAATCCATCCTCGGTCAACTTCCACGAAGACGGAAACGCGCTTCCATCCGCCGCAACCCAGTCTTCCAGTCGAATCGCCGCCAGCGGCGCAAATAGCATTGCTCTTCGGGTCATCGTGTCTTGGTCGGCACGGCAGCCGGCATCTCCTTCTGCATCAGAATCTGCACCTGCGGAACCATGTTGTTAAAGCTATCGAGCAACGCCGACGCAATCACCTTACCTTCGTTGGTTGTCCCCCATCCACCCAGCGCCGCTCCACCCAGAGTTCCGATCATCAAGCCGCCCGCGCCAAGATCGGTCGCACGCGCGCTCCCCGTCGCACTCGCCACTTGCTCGCTCGTCTCGTTATCGGTCAGGAACAAAACGGTTTGCGCTTCCTTGAAATTCACATTCCCCAATAAGCCTGAAAACTCGCCCACAATAGGCAAACGGGAGACAAGGCCGCCAAAACTATCCCCCGCATTCTTCTCGCTAAACACAATCGAGGTCAGCATCGAATATTGCGCCTCGATCACCTGCCGCTTGCGAATCGTTTGATCCTTGCGCAGCATCCCGGAATTCTCCAGCTCCTGCTCACGCTTGGCTGCCTCAATCCCGGCACTGCGGTCGACAACACGAAAGCAACCCGATTGTTGCATCATCAACCGCATTAACGAAAGCGGCGAAGGCAAGCTATATCGCGTCATATACGCGTAGCCTGCGGGATCCTCTACCAGCGCAACAGTCGCAATCGGCGCGGTACAGCGCATCAGGTCTTTGGCCGCATTCTTCGCCCCCGCGCTACCGCCAGAGCCCGAAACCTCGCTACCTCCCTGCCCCTTCTCCGTCTGACGGCAGGAACAAAGACTGAGCAGCAAACAAAGACTCAAGAGAATTCGCACTCCCTAAGTAATAACACTCCATTCGCGCCCAATCTCGTGTGCCACTACCCGTGACGTATCTGCTCCAATCGCCGTCATGAACCGCTCAATCGGCTCGTTCACCGGCTCGCGGCTCAACACGAAGGTCTGATGGTGAACAGGCATGATCCGTGCGGCTCCCGCCCATCCCGCCATCTCAATCGCCTGCTCGGGCGTGCAATGGCTCATGATCCAGGGATTGTAGGCACCAATAGGCATAATCGCCAAATCAATCGGCTTCGATCCACGCAACTCCCGAAACACCGTTGTGTGCGAACTGTCCCCAGAGAACAAAACCTTGTACTTGCCTCCCTCGATTAGGTAACCGTTATATCCGCGATGCGTATCGCGACGCACACGCGCTCCCCAATGCTTCACCTCCACACCCTTTACGCTAACCGGCCCAAACTGCGCGGTCTCCTTCCAGCCCAATTCTTTAACGCTCTTCCACCTAAGCGGGGTCAGAAGGTCCTGCGTCTCGCGAGCACAAACAACCGGAATCCCTGTACTGGCAAGTGCACTTAGGGAGGGCCTGTCCCAGTGATCGAAGTGCGCGTGGCTCAACAGCACTAGATCGATCTTCGGCAACTCTGGGATGCTCAGCGACGGCTCGACCAGTCGCTTCGGCCCAAGCGTCCCCACCAGCAGATCGATGCCGCAGCGTTTACTGAAAACGGGGTCAGTCAGAATCGTAAACCCGTCGATCTGAATGAGCGTCGTCGCATGACCCAGCCACGCCACATGCAGCCCCGCATCCTTCCAACGCTTTGGATTCGGCCTCGCCGGTGCCTTGGCAATCGCCTTGAACATCTCTTCTCCAAACTGATCAAAGAAAATCGGAGCCTGCCGGTACACAGCATACCCGGCCATACCCAAGGCCACTGGCGCACCAGACAGAAAAAGCTGTCTCCGGCTAATAGCCAAAACGCTCCTCCTTCCAGGGGTCTCCGTGATTGTGATACCCGTTGCGCTCCCAGAAGCCCGGCTTGTCTTCGGCAAGCAACTCAAGCCCACCCAGCCACTTTGCAGACTTCCACGCGTAGAGCTGTGGCACCACCAGCCGTGCCGGCCCACCATGCTCTGCCGTCAGTGCCATGCCATCGTGATGCGTCGCGACAAGCGCATCCTCCATCAAAAAATCCGCAATCGGTAAATTCGTAGTCCAGCCGTAATCGTAACCAAGCGCACTGACAAACTTCGCCTCAGCCTTAACTCCGCCGGTCAACTCCATCAGCGTCGACACTGCAACGCCCGTCCAGGTGTTGTCGAGGCGAGACCATCGAGTTACGCAATGAAAATCGGAGAACACTTCAACTCGAGGCAACGCCATAAACTCATCCCAGGTCAGCGAAATTTCTTTCACGACCAGCCCGAAAATATCCAGCCGCCACTTGGTCATATCCATCGGCGGCGTCCCGCTGGCATCAAGCACTGGCCACTTCACAGTCTGGCTTTGCCCCGGCGGAATCCGCTGTCCCCGTTTCGTATCTGGCGAAATAATCATGTTTGTATTTGGATGAGTTTCCCAGGCTCCGCGATCTTTCCAAAAGTTAAAACTGTCATCGGACATACCGTAATGCAGATGCCACAACCGATACAAGAGGAATTCTGATTGTTCAATTCCTTTTGTTGCAGCGCATAACTCATGACGTCAATACCAACCTGACAGTTCCGCGAACATTCTCCGCAGGCGATGCATTTGTCGTCGGCCACAATCGCAAACCGGCTCCAACGCATCCTGGTATAAAAACTCGCCCACACCTCCATCATCTTCGCCAGCGGGCACCAATAGCGGCACCACACCTTGCCGCCAAAGAACGGATAAAGCGCCACGGGCAAGATCCCCACCAGCCAGGTATCAACAACCAGCCGGTAGTACTTGATTCCCGTCCCGGCAGGCTCGCGAAATGTCTTCACCACATCCTGTCCCAGCATCAACACCGTCACAACAACCGCTGCCCCCAACACAATCACGTTCATCCGCTCCCAGGAAATCGCCGTGCGCCCCTTGGGTGCCAAGTGCCGCCAGCGGTCCCCCAGCGTCTCGGCCAGTCCGCCACAGCCGCAAATCCACGAGCAATACCGCTTGCCATGCAACAACACCAGGACAGGCAACAACACGAAGCTCAAGATCACGCCCCACACAATCCACACGTCACTGGGATTGGAAAAGAAGGTATAGAAAAACAGCGGCCACGCGTAAACGATCCCGTAGCTCCGCCATGCATTATTGGCAAAATTCGGATCCTTCGCCAGGCTTTCGCCCACCCACTGATACTTCACTGCCCAGCCGAACAGAAACTCTGGGATCAAGAAGAAAAACAACCACTGGAAGCTGATCAGCGTCGCAAAACGATAGATCTGAAACTTGTCTTTCTTATCGATCCCCCACCGCTTCATCGCCTGCAAACCAAACACCGTCACCACAGCCGTATAAAGCACCGTGTACCAGAAGCTCCACCCGCGACCAAAGAAGCTCATCGCCTCATATCCCCACCCACGATAGGGCCAAAACTCCTCGCCCTTACCCAGCTTGATCCCGTAGATCGAGTAGGCAATCGCAAACATCACCAGAAGCCCAAGCCAGCGCTTCCAGTCCCACTCATTCTCAAGCCGCACACCCAAACTCTTCAAAAACCCGGCCGGCAAATCCGCACCAATCAGCACGAAGATCTGATCGAACTCAAGGTCAAAAGACTTGAGTTCCGAATTCAAACGAACCTCAACCGTTGACGCCGCCAACCTCTTGCGGTTCTCACTAAACAGCCTCTCCAGCGCAGGCCCGCGATGCATCAACACCACCTGATTCTGCGCACTCAACGCAATCGCCGCCTCTGCTGCGCTATTGCCACCACCCACCACCAGAATCTTCTTCCCGGCATAGAGCCCTGGGTTATAAAGCTTGTGCAACACATGCGCCCGGTCCTCACCCTCGAGGCCAAGCTTGCGCGGATTCCCTCTGACTCCGCTAGCCAATACCAAAAACCGGGCCCGGTACTCCGCCCTCGCCGACTTCACCAGCAGCGGCAGTCCAGCCGTCAACCCGGTCAGAGCTTCCCCGCAATGCAAAGGAATCCCCGCCGCCGCAACCTGTGCTTGCCACCGCTCGATCAACTCTTCCTTGGGAGCCTCAGAAAAATCAAGTGCCGACCGGTTCTCGCGAGAAACCGGCTCCGCGTAGATAAACTTGCCCTCAGGAAAATCCCGAAAGGTGGCAGCCAGCTCAGACTTCTCAAGTACGAGCACGCTGTGCCCGTGCTCCTGTAACCGCAATGCAACCGCCAAGCCTGCTGCCCCGGCCCCCGCAACCACAACATCATAATCGACTTCCAGGCCGCCCACACGCAACAACCCACTCAGGTGTTGCGCTAATTCTTCGCCCTGCTCTAGCGCCAGCTTGATGACCGGTGCCCCTGCCAAGTCGCCAACAATAAAAATCCCGTCGACAGAACTCTCGAAATGCTCACGCAAAACAGGTCGCCGCGTCGGCATATCGGCTGCTCCCAGTACACCCCCAACGAAGTACCCAACCCTCGATATTATTGAGATCTTTTCCACACTCTTTCCACTATGGCTATGATGCGACATCTTGGCCAGTTCCGGGTCGAACTCTTTCTGGGCCTGATCCTATGCCTGAAAATTCTCGATGCGGCTGACAACAAGGCTGAATTTGTTGGGGGCACGCTTTCGACTTTCAAGAGCGGCCAGGACGGTCGTCTCACCATGGATAAAACCGACCTCATGGTGTTCGGCAGCAAGCAGCATCAAGTAACGATTCTCTATCGCCAGGTACACTCCATCGAGTATGGCCAAAAGGTAGACCGCCGCTATCTTGAAGCAATTCTGATCTCTCCGATGTTTTTGCTAAGCAAAAAGCGAGACCACTACTTGACCATCCACTATCGCGATGAAAATGGATTTGATCAAGCCCTGGTTTTGCGGTTGCCAAAATCTTCGGTCCGTCCGACGCTTGCGAGCCTGGAAGCAAGGACGGGATTGAAAGTAAAGGTACAGGACGATGAAGCCCGGAAGGCGTACCGCAGCTAAACAAATGCTTCTCGGGTTTGGCTGGTCGGGCTTTGCTGTCTCGACCGACGATAGACCCTTGCCTGTACCCGCGCCAGAGCCGCCAACACCCGCGCCTCCGCTTCCTGTCGTCAATGTCGAAGATGCTGCGCTTAGTCCCGTCGACGAAGGCCTCTCCCAGCTTCTGCTGATTCGCCGCCTCCACATCCAGGAACTCAGCGGTGGAGAAGCCGCCAACCAGATTCGCGACATGATCATTGCGGCACTGCAAAGCGCCGGCTTATTCGCGATCACGGAAAACCCCGAACGCGCCGATGCAGTTCTCAAAGGCACGGCCGAAGACCTCGTCTTCAATGAACAGTTCAGCTCTCACGAGAGCCTTGGTCTACGCACCGGAGCTTCCACCGGTCGCGGAAGCGTCAGCGGCAGAAACTCAGAGCGTGCCGCCGCCTCGATCGGCGTCACCTCAACTGAGGACACCAAGATCAACGAGCGCAAGCACGAAGCCGTAGCCGCCGTGCGTATCGTCAACAAAGACGGCGACGTCTTGTGGTCCACCACGCAAGAAAGCTTCGGAGCAAAATTTCGTGGTGCCTCCGCCGACGTAGCTGACAAGATCACCCGCCAGCTCCGAACAGACCTCGACCGCGCCCGCAAGTTTCCCCCTCAGATCGCCAAAGTCCGCGAATGACCCAAGGCAATATAATGAGAGACATGGCACGCAAAGTAAGTGTAGTAATCGAACAGGACGAGCACGGCTGCTACGCATGGTGCCCAGAACTCAGGGGCTGCCAATCGCAAGGCCAGACGATTGAAGAGACTCTCACCAACATCAAAGAAGCGGTGGAACTCTACCTCGAAACCCTGACCGACGACGAGCGCTCCGCCGCCTTCAATCATGTGGTGTTGACCACATCGATTGAGGTTCATGCCTAAACTGCCCAGGCGGTACGCTCAAAGCATCTCGCTTGGTTAAACTGAAGGCACTGTGCAATACCGCGTCCGCCGCCGCTGGGTGCATCCAATCCTAAGCATCGTCGCCGCAATCCTCGTCCTGATCTTCGGCCCCATCATCTGGCTCACCCTCAAAGATCCCGCCACCTTTGGCGAAGGCATTCGCATCTTCATCCCACCCTTCTGCCTCTTCCTGTATCTGGCCATTGCCCTCGCCCTCAACTACCGCGTCGCAACCGTCAGTCCAGCTTCGGTCCTTGTCTCGGTGCTGCCAGTCCCCATGCTCCGCTCCATAAAAGTAGACCGCAACGACATCCGTCACGCCTATGCCCGCATGGTCATCGTTCGCGACGAAGACCTTAAAGAAATGAGCCGTTACTACTCGGCAGGGGTCGAAACCAGCCAGGGCCGCCAGGTGGATATCACCGGCCCCCAACTAACTTCAAAAATGGCCATCGAAAGAGCAGAAGACATCGCCCGCATCCTAAATATAGGGCAACACTCCCATGCGATCCCAGCGGTTGAAGCTCCAGCAAAGCCAGAAGCTCCAGTGGCGAAATCCACCCTGCTCCTCTGGACATTCGCCTTCATGGCCCTGGTTCTCATCGGCGGCGTCTGGGAGGCCGTCGCAGCAAGCCGCTAACTCACTCTTTTACCCGCACCAGCTTCCGCGTACTCGTCTGCCCGGCAATCACCTCAACCTCCCCGCGCTTGACCTTGTAATAAGCCGCAAGGATCCCACAAAGCTCTTCATTCGCTTTGCCGTCCTCAGGCGCAGCCGCCACTTTCACCTTCAGCGACCCATCCGCCATCGTCCCCACCACCTGGCGGCCCTGGCTGGTTTCGACCCCTGCCGAGTAGTAACGGCTCATTTCTTTAAGGTCTTCGTCGCGAACGATGACCATGCGGG
>JAYSVS010000070.1:0-6176 GCA_043718395.1 Acidobacteriota bacterium | reverse complement strand
TGCCCTGCCTGATCCGTGTCCAGCGCAAATACCAGTTCCTGCACCGGCTTCATCCATTCCCAGCGCCACCCATGCACTCCAAAAATCGCAATCACCCGCTCGCATCCGCTAGCAAATAAACTCAACGCATCAAACGCTCCCTCACACACATAAACCGGCCCTTCCCCGCCCCCCACAAACTCCGCCCCAAAATACCCCTTCGCACCCGGTAAATGATCGTGCCGCAATCCCCCAGGCGCTTCCTCGTCGATTTCCACCGCCCGCCCGTAGAGATTCACCAAGTCCCCCGCCGGGTTCCGGTGCGGAAAAACTAACCGCCCCAATTTCCAGTCCCGATTTCGATTCAGCCATTGCCCATGCGCTGAATACCCGATTCCGTGCGATTCCGCGACCTCTGGCGCAATTCCACGCCTTTCGAGATACTTTCCCCCCGCGCTGCCCTTAAGGGCCTTCTGGTAGCTCACCAGCGCTTCGCCAAGCCCAGGCATCGCCACCGGTTCCGCCCGTACTTCCTTTCGTACCTTTACCGGCACAGGCTTCCACTGCCCCCGCGACTCTTCCAGATAGCCCCAAATCCCGCAGGCAAAACAAACAAAGTGCCCGGTATCGATCTTGACCCGCAAACTGCGCTGCTTGTCGCTGCCGTGAAACGGGCAATAGGCCCGCCACGCCTTGCCGCCTTCGCTGCCTACCGGCTGCGCCCCGGCCAACTGTGCCCGGCTCAGTGTCTCGCCCTTCACCTGCCGGCCTCGCGGTAAATTCCCAGATCCGGCCTGAAAATCAGCGATACTACGCCGGTGGCACCAAAGCGGTTTTTCAACACCACCAGTTTCATTGCCCGCGCCGGTGCCGTCGCCTTGCCTTCCCCGTCCGCCGTCAAAAACATCGCCGTATCGGCAGAATATTCAAGATCTCCTGATTCCTTCAGCGAATCGAGATTCGCCGCCCCTATGCCTTTGCCATAATCGCCCCCGGAGCGATTCTGCGAACTGATCGCCAGCACTGCCCCGCCCGTCCGGTTGGCCATCTCACGCAACTCCCCTGCCAACGCCGAAACACTATGCCGCAACTGGTCATAGCCCTTCTGATGCGCCGCCCTCTGCAGGTAGTCGACAACAACAAAAACTTCTGCCCGGCCACTCTCGTTCTGCGCCTGCCGCACACGGCCCTGAATCTGCCCGACACTCAGATTTCCGTTGCCTTCAACAATCACCATCCGCTCCAGGGCAGGCCGCAATTTTTCGGCAGCAGCTTCGAGACTCGCGCTGTCTCCATACCCGCGTTCGATATCAGATGCCGATACGCCTGCTCCACTTGCCAGCAACTTCAGCGTCAGATTCTGCGGCGAATTCTCATAACTCACATACACCACGGCAACACCAGCCCGCGCACACTCCAGACCCCACTGCAGCGCCAGCGTTGTTTTTCCAACTCCAGGCCCCGCCGCCAGAACATGCAAGCCCTGCCCCAATCCATTCAACATCTGATCGAGCGTCTTCAAGCCCGTCTCAAGGCCCATGTAGTTCTTGCCTGTGTCGTCGCGCTCGCGCCGCCGCTCCCGGGCCATTGCAAGCACACCGGCCAGCAAATCACTGCCACGGTCCATCTGGATTTTTGAAATTTTGCGTACGCGAGTTTTTAAGTTGTTGGATTCTTCTTCAAACAGGGCAATCAGCTCTTCCCCGTTCTGCGCCGGATCGTAGAGCGCAGCAGCCAGCTTCTGTTGGGCAACAGCCACGATACGGTGCCGGTAGAGATCAGCAATCTGCCGGGCCGTTGCCATGCCATCGTCTGAGGCCTCACCCCAATGCTCACCCTCGACAGATTCTCCGCGACGGATTAAATCTCCAATTCGGGTCCATTCCTGCCCGTGTATTCCAAAGGCTTCTGCCGTGAGCAGGTCTTCCACCTCCCAGTACAAAGCAGGCCTGGCGATTACTGCTGCCAGCAATTGGCGTTCCTGTTCTTCAAGGATGAAGTCGTCGCTGAGATCGAAAGTTCGCATAGAGTACGGGTGCCGGGGCTTTGGGCTGTTGTGATTGTAAGACAATGCCCTGATGCGCCAGCAGCAGGGCAATTGCTTTAATCTTATTAAAGATAATTAGAGTTGTAATAATCTTGATTCTAAAGGACTTAACTATACTTTATGCACAGGATAACGTCTACTCTTGCACAGGATAACGTCTACTTTGGCACTAGATAGCGTCTACATTATTACAAGCGCAAAGGTGTCTTGTGTCGGTTTTGGCGTAGCACACGAATGGGCATATTTTGCGCTTGTTATATAACAATGTGTTGAAAACAAAGGAGAAATAAAGTTTTTATGCACGTGATAACGTCTACTCGTATAACAAACCCAAGTCTCCGTCGTCTCCCTCAGGGTTCAGCCAGCGTTCGATCTTGACCATAACAGACCGGCTTGGCTTTCTGGTGCCCTTTTCGAGCATGCTGTAGTAGGCCTGAGAGACCCCAAAAAGCTCTGCCATTTTCAATTGTGAATAGCCCAATTGCTGCCGCCGTAGCTGCAATTGTTCGGGCAAAGTGCCTGGCGGGAGTAGTGGCAAGCTTGCCGCTGGGCGCAGAATCGCCTGATAAGCCTGCTTGACCGAGTCTGGTGGTTCAATCACGATGGTCCAGTCGAGCCACTTTTTTACCCAGTTGGATTCGAGCATGATGTTCTCGTCCCACTGGTCCCACTGCCAGGCTCGTACGACTTGGTCCTCACAGAGGGTTTCGAGAGCTTTTTCGAGGCGTTCACGAGTTCGGCTCGGGTTTCGTTCGTCGATGGTTTTGCCTGCGGCCTCAAGCAGTTTGCGCACCTTGAACGAGCGCAGATAATTCCCTCGCGAGGCTTGAATCCGCCATTGCCAACTGAGATAGCGGGCCAGGCGTTTTTCCCAGTCCTGACGATAAGGATCGTACTCGACGGCACGTGCAGAAAGCAGCGCCGTTTGTCTTCCCGGGCCGAATAGAAATTGGCCGAATACGGCACCGGGCCGGAAGAGAAAGCGTTTTACTTCGAGTGGTGAATCACCCAGGCGTTGGCCGGCAACGTCGGTGATGACAAAGGCGCGGCTTTGCACTTCCTGCCGGATCCGCCGGTTTTTGGGGCCAGCCGGAGTGGGGCCAAAGCTGTCCATTTGCGACATGGTGATCCACAAGCTGGAAATGTGTTGGAGGGTACGGTACAACTGTTGGCGCTGTTCGATGCGGTAGCCGCTCGATCTCCCCTCGGCACCGGTCTTTGGCTTGAGCGCCCGTAAACCCAGGAGTTCATCAATGTCGGCATAGCCAGGATCATTGGAGCTGCGCGCCTGTTGCAGCCACAAACTACCCAGCAAATCGAGCACATCGGCATCGAGATCGCTCAAGTCTGCCCGCTGTTGCCACATGCCGTCAATCAACTGCTGCTGCGTATCAGGGGGCAAAAACGGTTCGTTATCGACACGCACCGGCAGCAACTGCGCCTGACCGCGTGCCGAGCCCTTCTCTAGCGACGCCGTCGGCCAGGGTGAATCTTCCATTTTGCGAAAAGTGTTAAAGGCCAGCGCTTCCCGCAAGGCCTGATAATGGGCCGCGTTCATCACCGAAAGATACTTTCGACGCAAATCGATTTGGATCTGCCGCGAAGAAATCAGCATGCCGCCCATTTCCTGAGGAATCCCGGCCACTACTGGCACACCGAGGCCCAGCTCAAGGCACAACAGATGGGCGGTCCAGCCGTAATGCAGATGCAGCAGCATCGGCATCAGCCGCTCCATTGAGTCGCCTGGATTGCGAAGCAACGCTTCGATTTCTTCTGGGGCAAAGGCTTCGAGCCACTTCCCTTCCCGCTGACTCGCTTTCTCGGCCAGAACCCAGGTGCTTAAGACAGGGCTCAATACCCGCGAGACTGCTTCACAGTAGCTCGGACGTGCCGCCCCGCCCAGCAGCACGTCCTGGCCTGGTTCGAGGTGGAGTTGAGGGGCGGCCGCGCAGGCCATATTCACCAAAAGGTCGCTGTTTTGGCGCAAGAACAGGGTGAGGAGCTCGCCCAGAACCGAGGTGCGGGTGGAATAGAAATCGTCTACCGCTTCGAGTAGTGCCCTGCCCTGTTCGCTCAAATGTTCCAGATCTTTTGGCAGGAGCAATACGCGGGACGGAGCCAGGCCAGCCTTATCCGGGCATTCCAGGATGAAATACGACTTCGGCAGTTGCTTCCCAGAGTTCATTGTTTACGGTCTAACCACTCTTCAAGCAGGACTTCGACCAGTTCTGAGAATTCCCTGCCCTGCCCTTCTTCGAGTAGCCGGATTTTAGTTTTGCGGTGAGTTTCTTTGCGAATATAGGCGGTGACCTGCATAAAATCAGGGTCGCTGCGTTTTGCTGTGGGGCGTCCGCGCTTCTTTTCAGCAGTTTGAATGGTCAAAGATTCAGGTTTTTGCGTATCTGAAATGCTAAAAGTTTCAACTATTCCACGCCGTGCTTTTAGAATCTCTTGAAATTTGCTCATCCCAGCAACTCCTTGCCTGCGGCTTCATAATCGCCCCAGCCCAGGGCCGCCCGTGGGTCTTCGACATCCTTCACGATGCAACCCTTGAGGGCTGCTTTCTGAAAAGCGGCCAGACGCCGGATGCTGGATTGCATCACGGGTAGCCCGGCATCCTGTAGCATCTGACGGGCCTCATCGCCATCGCGGCTTGGTTTGGGAGGAAGTACAGTAAGCAAAACCCTGTATTTGGAAGCCCCCAGCGCCTCAAGTGCACCGACGGTCAGCATCAGCGCATCGAGGCTGAGGGCGTCTGGTGTGGTTGGGAGAATGAGCATGTCGCAGCCGCCGGCCAGGGCCTTGAGGTCTTCTTCTTCAGGCCGGGCCTGGGTATCGATAATGACGTGCTCAAAATCGCGGGCAAAGCGGGCGGCCTGCCGTTCGTCGATCACGCGGAAGGGCAGGGAACCGCGCTTGGCCCAGCCGCTGGCGCTGCGGTTTGGATCGCCATCAATAAGCAGGGTAGGAGCCTTGGTCTGCAAAAACGAAGCCAGGTGTACCGCCGTTGTGGTTTTTCCGACGCCACCTTTGAAACTGCCTACGGTCCAGATCATATTCGTTGCCCAGTCTATCAAGTTGCTGAAATGGCGGCATCTTAAAAACGTGAAAAGTTAAGTATTTGAGTACGCAAAAACTTAAAAGTCAAAATTCTGATCAGGAACGCTGAACCAAACGGCAGCGCACAACGGCAGTTGTGAATTCACGGGTCAGACGGTTATGGAATAAACGGAGCTTGCGGATTGGGGCGGGGTCGAGACTGGCGAACTTCAAGGGGCTGGCGGCCACCAGCTTTTCGAATCGGGCGATGGTCATCTGGTTAAGGCCGCCGGCGACTTCGCCGAAGCGGGTTGCGCCATCGGTTTTGAAAGTGGAGCGCCAGCGCATCAGGGCTTTTTCGCTAAAGAGGAGATGGGCCCAGGGGAAAACCGAGAAGAGATGTCCGCCAAGCGGGTGATACCAGGTGGGCCCAAAGCTTACAATCACTTCACCGCTGGGACTCAACAAGCCGCTCATGATGCGCAGGATGGCGGCGGGGTCTTCAAAGTGTTCGAAGGCGTCGACGGAGACGACGATATCTGCCGGTTCGAGATTTTGGGTGGTGAAGAGGCAACGATCCTGTACACCCGCTTCGGCGGCCTTGCGGCGGGCGACGACGAGAATTTCTTCGCGGATATCGAGGCCGATGACCCGTCCGGCCCCTTTCTGTACCATTTCAATGGCTTCGGAGCCCTCGCCGCAGCCGAAGTCAACGACAAGTTTTGCTGAAAGCCGAGGGAAAAAGTCGTCGCCAAGCAGCACGGCAAGTTTGGATTTTCCGTCGTAGACGGTGGTATTGTCCTGAATCGAGCTGCCCGGAAAAAAACGCATCAGAAATTGATATTGAAGCTGGGTCAACATGTTGGCTGAAAGAACATCTTTCAGTCTAACTCTAAGCCGAAGAGGGGCGATTGAATTTTGCCGCATCGACCAGATGAGTCACGCAAAGGAGCTAAACTGAGATGATATGTGCGGAATTGCGGGGTTCTTCCAGATTGAAAACGGCAAAGCGGGGAGGGAAGAACTGAGGAGGATGACGGATCAGGTGAGACACCGCGGCCCGGACGACGAGGGCCATTACTATTACGATTTGGGGCCTGGTGGAGTGTAT
>JAYSVS010000069.1:0-20915 GCA_043718395.1 Acidobacteriota bacterium | reverse complement strand
GACTGGTGGTTCTTGTGCTCTGGTACTTCACCAAGGCTGAGCCGCCACCGCAAGAGGATGATGATCCGATGGCTGTAAAGCTGACTTGGGGTCAAGTGGCCCGCTATAAGGAGACCTGGGGCTTTGCGGCAGCCAAGTTCTTCTCGGATCCGGTGTGGTGGTTTTATCTCTTCTGGTTGCCGCCTTACTTCTACGACGTGCGGCATTTTGACATGAAGCAGGTGTCTTGGGCCTTCCCCTTTATCTATCTCATGGCCGATGCCGGCAGCGTTGGCGGTGGCTGGATCTCTGGCTACTTCATGCGGTTGGGTTGGCCCGTGGGCAAGGCCCGGAAGATGGCGATGGGCATCTTCGCCGCCTGCATGCCGATTGCGGCAACCAGTGTGTTGTTTGACAATCCGTTCGTAGCGATTGGGTTGATCAGTCTGGCGACGGCGGCGCATCAGGGGTGGGCTGCCAACCTCTATACGACAGTGTCAGATGTTTTCCCCAAAAGTGCTGTGGCCTCCGCGACCGGCATTGGAGCCAGTGTCGGAGGCCTGGGTGGGGTGATTTTCTCGACGCTTTTGCCGGGCTATATCGTCACTTACTTTGGCTATGCACCGATGTTTTTCATCATGGGGGCATTCCATCTGACCGGGCTTTTCTTACTGCACAAGTTGATGGGCGATCTTAAGCCCATAACTCCTTAACGGGGCCGTAGAGATCTTCCTGGCCATAGGGCACGTATTCGAAGCCACGGTTGAAGGGATCGTCGTAGCGGATACTCGTGTAGTTGATGCCCATGGCCGAGTAGATCGTGGCCTCGATGTCTTCGGGGCGGACGTCGCGTTGGCGGCTCCAGCCGAAGTCTGCCGTGGCTGAGCCGAGGGAGTTGGTCGAACCGATGGCGCGGCCGCCTTTGATGCCTGCTCCGGCAAGGAAGGCGAACTGCTGGACGAAGTGGTCGCGGCCCTGGGCGGCAGAAAGTTGCCCGACGGTGCGGCCGAATTCGCCAGCCATCACGATCAAGGTGTCGTTAAAGAGGCCGTTTGCCTTGAGGTCGGCGATGAGTTGGCCAACAGCAGCGTCCAGACTCTTGACGCGATTGGGGAGGACTGTCTCTGTGTAGATATTGTTGTGATCATCCCAGCCGCCGGAGGTGATCTGGATGAAGCGTGTGCCCGCATCCGCTTTGAGGATCTTGACAGCGTTGAGGCAGGAGTCACCTAGGGCGGAAGAGCCATAGGGGATGCGTTCTGCTGCGGTGAACTGGAAGGCGCTATCAACGACCGGGTTGTACATCATGCCACGAGCGCTCTTGTAGAACGAGTCCATGTCTTCGAGCGGCTTGCCGTAGGGGCTGTTGGTGCGGTTGGGGGCGTCTAGCTTGGTCATGAGGTCATTGCGCTCATTGAAGCGGGGCTGACCGTCTGGGTTAGTAACGTTGGCAAGCCCACGTTGGTTTGGGCTGGTTTTGAGAGGAGCGTAGCTTGAGGAAAGATAACCGCTGCCAACACCCTGATTGCTGTTGAGGGCGATGAAGGTGGGCAGGACATCGGTTGCCTTGCGTTCGGCTTCTTTCTCGATGGCGACGATGGACCCGATGTTGGGGGCGATATCGCCGAGAACGGCGGCAGGGCTGCGGCCGATCTGGGTCCAGATCTGGGCGAGGTTATGGACAAGCGCCCAGCTTCTCATGCTGCGGATGACGGTGAAGTCTGATGTCATCGTCGAGAGCTTGGGCATGATGCCGGTGGGGAGGAGCATCCCACCCACCGTCTCGGGCTTAAAGAGGGCAGACGGGGTCACGCCGTTGACCATCTTGAGATCGAAGGTATCCGTGTGACTGGGCGCTCCGGTGAGCAAGATGAAAATCGTGTTCTTGGCCTTGTTGATCAGCGGCACGTTGAGCTTGTCGACTCTAACTTGAGCGCTGGCAAGCTGTGGCATCCAGGAAAGGGTGACTGCGCCACCGGCAAGACCGAGGAAGCTGCGCCGGGAGGCGAAGGGCCGGTCGAAGAAGTTCTTGTGGCGATGCGGGTACTTCTCGATGAATTTGAGGAATTTTTCGTTCTGTGTCATGATGCGCCCCTTAGTAGTTGTAGATGAAATCGACCTTGTTGTAGAGAGACCACAATAGGTTCTCTCCCTTTTGCGTGCGCGTGGTGCCGGTGGTACCGCGCAGGGTGGCGACGGCGAGGTCGGTTTCCTGTTGGGACGGGTAGCGCGAGAGGACTGTCAGATAAAGCTGATTGACCAGTTGGTTGTCAGCCATGTTGATGAACTTGTTGAGTAGGCTCTGCTGACCGCCGGTGTTGCTGGAACGGATGCGTGTATTGACAAACGTGTCGTTCATCAAATTGAGAGCCTGGATGGCCGAGCCTTCGCCTTTGCGGTCATCATCGAGACGATTGCCTCTCATGAAGCTATTCAGGAAGGAGGCGACGACGCTGTTGTCGGGGAGGGTACCGGTTTCGGGCAACTGCATCGCGAAGCGGACTTGGCGGCTTCCACGATCCGTGTAGAGCGGCCCTGTCGATTCGGGGATGCTGTATGTGGGCAGGATGTTACTAGTGACGGCGATGACGTCGTGGATCTCTTCCGCCATCAGGCGGCGTACAAGGTGACGGGCGAAAGTCGTTTCATAGGTGGGGTTCCACTCGCCTGTATAGCGTGAACTCAACTGATAAGTATCAGAGGTTGCGATGGTGCGCATGAGCCACTTGAGGTCGTAGTTGTTCTTGCGGAAGAGGTCGGCCAGCGTGTTGAGCAGGGCGGCATTAGAGGGCTGGAGCGTCCAGTCGCCGGAAGGCGGGTTGTCTGGGTCGAGCCGCGAAGGATCGAATTGATCGAGAGGCTCAACGAGGCCACGGCCCATGAAGGCACCCCACATGTAGTTGACGGTGGCGCGGGCGAACTGGAAGTCATTGGTAACAGCGCGGGCGAAGGCCTCGCGATAGTTTTCGCTGCCGCGAGGGGCTTCGGTACCGAACATGTACCTGGGGCGAACGTTGGCACCAAGGCCGTCGATGGGGCGACGGGCGGGGCGGTTGCCGGTGGTGGTGTTGAGCGGGTAGTCAGTGCGGACGTTATCCATCAGCGCGTAGTAGCGAAGATTTGGTGCATTGGCCGGGTCTGGCCGCGTGCCAACAAAGCTGAGGCGGGAGAAGTAGGCTGCCATGCCCCAGGAATCGCTGCGCTTTGCGTTGCGGCCCCATAGGCTGAGTGAATCGAGGTGGCCGCGGCCATCGTGGCAGAGGACACAATTCATGTGGCTCACGCCCAGGAATGTGCCTACGGCGTCGGCGGCTTCCTGATCGTAATCGTCATTGAGAGGGCCGCCACTGGTGTCGCTGCCGATGAGAAAATTGCCGGTGCCGTCTTCGAAGCTGTTGGTGGATTTAGAGGCGATCAGCTCTGTGGCCATCTGGTTGTAGGGCTTGTTGGCTTCAAGTGAGGCTTTGATCCAGCGATAGAAGGCGTTTCGGCCCTGATCGAAGCGGGGAGTGACGTCGGAGTTGCGCGTGTTTCTGTACATATCGCCGAAGTACATCGTCCACTTGTCGGTCCACTCAGGGGTGATGAGAAGCTGATTGATGAAATCGGTTCGCTTGGTTGCGCTGGGGTTGCTGGTGAACTGGATCAGCGATTCGTAGGAGGGGACGCGACCAGTGAGATCGAGCGAAACGCGGCGGGCAAATTCGAAGTCGTCAGTCTTTTCAGCAGGGCTGATATTGCGCTTCTGGAGTTCAGTGTTGATGGCGATGTCGATGGGGGAATCAGAGACCTGATCCTGGAGTTGTTTAGTACGCGTGCCGCCTGGGACGAGAGCCTGCCGGTTGAAGCTGGAGACTTCTTCGGTGAGGCGGCTGCGCCAGAACCGGTCTCTGGTTTCACGAGCGAATTTTTCGCGCTCGGTGCCGAAAAAGCTACAGTCAGTGTGGTTATTTAGATCGATTGGGTCCTGATCCTGGGCGCCCAAAAAGACGGCTACCAGGCCAGCAGTAAGTATGGATGCAAACAGCTTAATTCGATTCATTTTTATCCCCGTGATGACTATAACCCAGCCAAAGAAATAAGTTGCTAAGCCTAAGGTGTTTTCTAGTACCACCTAAGGTCTCGCCACGAGAGACAATAAGGTTTGGCTTCTTCTGTTCGCGATTTCTTCTCCGCCCGCGGCATTCTCTCGAAGGTCCATCCGAAATTTGAATTTCGCGAAGGCCAGCTTGAAATGGCGCAGGCTGTGGCGTCGGCGATGGAAGAGCGTAAGCATCTGGTTGTCGAAGCCGGTACTGGGACGGGCAAGACGATGGCCTATCTGATCCCGGCGATTTTGAGCAACAAGCGCGTGATTGTGTCGACGGGGACGAAGAACTTGCAGGAGCAGTTGTACTTCAAAGACATCCCGATGCTCGAGACGGTGTTTGGCCGCCCGCTCAAGGTGACCTATATGAAGGGGCGGGCGAATTATGTCTGCCGGCAGAAGGTGGATGAGGCTTCGCGGGCGGAGACGGCCTGGCTTGAAGGGATGGGCGAGGTGAGTGATTTCCGCATCATTCGCGACTGGATGCCGCAGACGGAAATGGGCGACCGCAGTGAGTTGCGAAGCTTGCCCGAGAACTCGCCCGTGTGGATGAAGCTGGATGCGCGTCGGGAGCGATGTACGGGGCAGAAGTGCGGGCACTTTGAGAATTGTTTCATCACGTCAATGATGAGGAGGGCGGCTGATTCGGACATCATCATCGTGAATCACCACTTGTTCTTTGCGGATCTGGCCGTGAAGCAGGAAGATTTTGGTGGCATCATCCCGAAGTATGACGCAGTGATCTTTGACGAGGCGCATGAGATTGAGGATGTAGTGGGGCAATACTTTGGGGGGAGTGTGTCGAACTTGCAGGTGCAGGATCTAGCCCGCGATGTATTGGAGCTTTCGAGGCGCAAGGAGTTTCATTCAAACTCACTTGAGGATCTGGTCAGGAGCGCAGTGGCGGCGTGCGAGCGCTTCTTCGGGCTGTTTGGAGAGGCGGATGGGCGGTCCAGCTTTAGGGAGCATGCTGCGTTTCTAGAGACCTTTGAGGAAGATTATGCCGGGGCTGTGGCCGCGCTGGAAATGATGGCGACGCAGTTGCAATTGGTGGAGGGTGCTGTGGATGAAGTGATTCCCCTACACCGGCGGGCGAAGGGCATGCAGGAGGGGATGAAGTTCTTTCTAGAATCGAAGGATCCGCGCTTCGTGTTCTGGGTGGAGCGGCGCGGGCGAGGCACATTCTTGCAGGCGACGCCGATTGATGTGTCGAGGATCTTGACCGAGAAGCTGTTTGACGAGGTGCCGTCGACGATACTCACGTCAGCGACACTGGCTGTGGCGGGGGACTTTGAGTTTTTGAAGAAGCGGTTGGGCATCGCGAGTGCGCGGACGCTTGTAGTCGAGAGCCCGTTCGATTTTCAGAAGCAGGCGCTGCTCTATATCCCGCAGCACATGCCGGACCCGCGAAACGCCGGGTTTACGCAGGCGGCGGCCCGCGAGATTGTGGCCCTGTTGAAGCTGAGCAAGGGGCGGGCGTTCTGTCTGTTTACCAGCTATGCGCAAATGCGGGCGGTGTATGAGCGGGTGTCGCTGGAGGTAGAGTATCCGCTGTTGTTGCAGGGGACGAAGCCGCGGCATGTGTTGCTGGATGAGTTTCGGGGGACGGCAAATGCGGTGCTGTTTGCAACGAGTTCGTTCTGGCAGGGAGTGGATGTGCAGGGGGATCAATTGTCAATGGTGATCATCGACAAGCTACCCTTCGCGGTGCCAACGGATCCGGTGGTGCAGGCGCGGTCGAACCAGGTGCAGGAGATGGGCGGAAAGCCATTCTTTGATTACCAGATTCCACAGGCGGCGATTGCGCTGAAGCAGGGATTCGGGCGGTTGATCCGGGCCAAGAGTGACCGTGGGGTGCTGGTGCTACTCGATACCAGGATCACGGCGCAGAAGTATGGGCAGATCTTCTTTGATTCGCTGCCGGATTATGGGTTCACTACTGAGTTGGGGGATGTGGCGCAGTTCTTTCGGGTTGATGCTTAACAGGTCGACTCGCTTAGCATTCAATTCCGAATCCATAGAGGTCGAGGATGCGCCCTAATAGCAATGGCTGACTGATCCATCTTTGTCCCGCTGCAAGAATGCTCAAAGCATCCTCGCAACGGTCAAATAGAGCTAACGCCTTGCGAGCTGGATCATGTCGAGATCGGTAAAGGATTCCGTCCAGAGACATTGGGTGCGAATGAAAGGCTAGAGACCAAGCCTGCGCGGTCTTGTAACCCAAACCATTGCTGATGCTGCCCTCAGCCCCGACTCGCATCAAGCCACTCGAACTGACGAGGTCGACTACGCGCAAGTCTCGATCCAGTGCAAGTTCCGACAAGCCACGCGTCTCAAGTGTTGATGCTGGCACCAGCTTTGTACGCAACACTGCGCGGCCAATAGACTCCATGAATGCACACTCCGGGTCTTCTGCGATGTAGAGGACGCCATACTCGCCCGCCGGTGCGTCCCAACGCTGATTTTTGCTTCGACCGAAGTAAATTGGCAAATGCGCAAGTGTATGGCTGCGATACCAATGACTCCCAACCGGGAGCGTTGCAACGAGCGGATCGAAAGTGGAAAGGTTTTTTGGCGGCAGGTTCCGCGCCACAGACTAGGCTCCCTGCTCGCCGTAGGCCTTTGCAGCCTCCACCACCAATTCGACTGGGATCTGTTTGCGTCTCAAAGCATCAAGGGGCCTCTTGGCTTCCAGCGCATCGTTCGGGTTCAGGAAGAAACTCAACTTCTCCCATCCATCCCGATCCCTCATCACTTTCAAAACAGCATTGAGCCCGGGCAGATCGAGCTGCCAAACTGGATAATGGAAACCTTTGGTCCCGAGTTCTACAGCAATCATCTTTCCCTCCTTGCGACGCTTTGTAATTGCCTGCGAGCTTAATTGAAGCATCGACGCTATTTCTGCGGTGGTCTTGCTACCTCCGTCTGACTGCAACAATTTCTGTTTCTGTTCAAAGCCGCGAAGCCGGGCTGCTACAAGCGGATCCATGCAAAGAGGTAACGAGGCCACCTCGGGCCGACACAGCAAATGGCTCAGCACCGCAAGGTCGCTGGGGGCTTTGGCAGCTTCAGTAAGCACGCTTACATCAAGTTTGAGCAGCGAATCGATGACTTTTTGGCAACGAGATTCTACAATCCCCTTCACTCCTGGTTTGCTCGTTGTCGAGTCTTGGGGTGATGCATCGTAATTGGTGCGAGCAAAAACCATGACTGCACTTGAGTCTAATGAGCCATGGAGCTTGATGGTTTTAATGTGTTTAGGCAGCTCGAGCATTGTCCGAATAGGAGCGTTGTCTGGAATCCAATGGAATTGCCGAGCCCCAGCTTTTCCCGGCGCTTTCTCGACCAAGATGAAATCCAGAAGCTCTGTCGCATCAGATCCACCGATCACCAAAATCGAAGGCTCGTTCGTAGTCTGATCAACCGAACTCAACGGTACACTCACGACTGGCTTCTTAGTCGCGAAGTCGACAAGCTCAGATGCTTTCTTGCTGGCGCTCGATTTGGTTGCCATAGTTCACCTGAACACCAGTCTACAACTTCAGCAACCAAGGAGAAAAATCCCAAGCTGGATCGATTTGGAAATGGATCATCTGGGTTTCCTACGGAGTTGGGGGATGTGGCGCGGTTCTTTGGTGCCCGCTAGCCCCAGGCTAGAGGAAGCCTAGGGACGACGATGCGAAGTTGCGGAGATTTGGGAAGACTGCTGCCATCTCCGTCTCTGGCACGCCAAACCAGGACGCAAGAGTTGCTGCGTACTGATCGGTCGAAGTGGATGGAATCCAGAGGCCGCGGTCTCCGGCGTCTTCTGGGCCGCGGATGGTTAGCTCCGGGAAGCGGCCATACATCTGGCCTCCCTTTATGGCTCCGCCAATTACTAAATGGTGATTGCCCCAGGCGTGATCGCTGCCTGCCGTGGTGGAAGGGTCGAAGGTGCGGCCGAATTCTGATTCGGTGAAGGTTGTGATGTTACTGGCGATGCCCAGTTCCTCGGTGGCACTGTAAAAGGCGGCCAGAGCAGGCCCAAGTTCGCTCAGCCTCTCGCCGTGTGTCTGCAGGAGGTTTGAGTGATTATCGTAGCCTCCCTGCGACACAAAGAATATCTGCCGCTTGAGGCCAAGCGTGTTACGCACCGACAGTAGCTGTGCGACCTGTGCCAACTGATTGCCGAGGCCCGAGCCGGGGAACTGCGTGCGCATTGGTGGGGCGCCAGTAAAGAGCCTGCGAATTTCGGCAGCGCTGTTTAGCCCATTCCCTACGATGCCACGTAGTGCGCTAACCAGCGCTACACCATTATCGACATCGAGGATTTTCTGAATACCTTCGTAGCGCGCTCGGTCTTGTGGCGAGTCGTAAATGTAATCGAGGCCTAGCGAGCCGGTGCCTGTCAGGGTTGTGGGCTGATTCAGACGCCCTACCAGTTGTGCGGTGTTGCCAGCAAAGGAGACGCCCGGCGAGATGGAATTCGACTGGCTGCCCAGTACAGAATCGATCACACGTCCGCTCCAGCCGAGGCCGCCACCGAGCGGGTTCGACGTTTGCCACTGGATCACCTGGTCGCTATGCGAATAAAGGTTACGCGGCAGCGACGAGCTAGTGGTTCTGCTAGAGGAGCTTTCCAGGATTTCTGTTCGCGTGACCGGGCGTACCAGCATGCCAGTATTGGCCATGACGGCGAGGCGTTTGGCGGCGTAGAGCTTGTGAAGGTCGCCTAGCTGGGGGTGCAGTCCGTAGGCTTTCCCCTGGGCCTGAATCGGCAGCAGAGTGTTGGCGGGGAGGGCTACGCTCTGGCGTCCACGGGCGTAAGTAGCATACGCGCCAGAATCGGCGGGAACAATCATGTTGTTGCCGTCTGATCCTCCGAACTGAAATACGCAGACCAGGGCGCGGTAGTCTGATGTCGATTGCGCGTTTGATTGAGCTGCAGCCAACAGGCTAGCGGCGGTTTGCATGAGTCGGCGTCGAGTCATTACGATGGCCTCCTTTAAAAAATCACTTGGAAATATGGGGACGAACCCGCAAGGTAAAGTGCGGTGAGTGCTTTGCTGCGCCGGTCTTGCTGTGCCTGCACGGCATTGAATATCGCGCGGCGATTTTCGGGTTCCATACGCCCCCCAAAGAATTCGCGGTTTACCATGTCGAGCAGCAACGTCGTATCACCCGCAGCATCGGTGAATCGAGCCAGGTCGATCTTCACCTCATCGCCGTAGCCTCTGTTGATCAGGCGCGCCATTGTGTTCATCCGCATCATGGCCGACTGCGCGGTTACAATCTGAAATTCCGGCGCTACGATCGCCGTGCCAGGGTAACGATAAGTCGGCGAGAAGTAACTAAACACAGACGGTGGATAGAGCACCTTCTGACCGAGATCAGTGCTTTGGTATGTGGCAAAGGGATGATCGGCGATCTGCGCAGGGAAGAGCCGCAGCAGGGCGGTGATGTAGAGAATAGGTTCGCGGAGGTGTCCGCCAGTGCTGTACAAAGGGTCTTGCGCTTCGGGATCGAGCAAGATGGCGCGGATCACGGCTTTCATGTCGCCGCGTTCTCCAGACCCGTTGTCGTTGAAGGTGCGGGCAATACGGGAGATGAAATCAGGCGAGGGATTGCTGGTCACGAACTGTTGAATCAATCCGCGCGCCAGGAAGGGGCCAACGTTGGGGTGTTGAAACAAATTACGCAGGGCACTCTCAAGATCCTGCTGTGCGGATTGGCCGGCGGGCAAAGTCACGCCATTGAACAAGGTCTTGGCCCCTGTGTCGTGGTTTGGCTCGAAGGCTACCATAGGGGCTCCGTAGTAGGGCTGAATGCTGCCGCGATACTGGCCTGGCCTTGGAGAGTAAGTCCAGCCGGTGAAGGCACGTGAGAACTCATTGACTTCACGTTGACCATAGGTTGGGATTGGATTGCCGGCGGAGTCAAGCTTTGGTGAAGCATCGAGATTTAATTCCGAGAGACCGATGGTGAATAGCTGGAGTAACTCGCGGGCAAAATTCTCATTCGGCGAACCCGTCGCACCAGCCGGAATTTTTGCATTGTTGACCATGTCGAGGTATTCGCCCATGGCGGCATTGAGAGCAATCTCGCGCATCAGGTCGAGGAAGTTGCCGAATGCGTTTTTGTGAAGCACGCGGAGATAGGAAAGATACGATTCTGCATTGGACACATCGTTGGCCGAAACGACGAAGATTTTGTGGAGTGCAAAGGCCAACCGCTGACGAAGCTGGTCTGGTGCCGAAACCGCATTCTGAAATAGGTAATCCTGAGACCACTCCATGGGCTTCTCTTCGAGGTAAGCGGGATAAGACGAAGTCTGAGCCGGATCGAACTGTTCGAGGAACCAATCGGTGTAGCCAATGCCCCGGAGCCGATCAACAGTGGAACGGGAAGGCCCGAAGGTAGAGTGCTGGAGGAAGCGGAATGCCTCGGCTTCGCTCATGGCCGGTGCCTTGGTGTAAGCACTTACTTCAACTGCTTTTGGGTTGGATGCGTCGTCACCGTTGACGGCTGTGAGCACACATAGTCCCGATGTATCGCTATCCAGTTCGCCGCTTACAACAAGGCGGCCTGGCGACACATTAATTACGTTAAGAGGGAGGCCGCTCAAACGTACCTTGGTGGCAGCAGTGAACCCTTCGCCGGTAAGGGTGAGCGTGAAGGGCGCACGCCCGTTGATAGTAGTGGGTTCGACTGAATGAAGGACCGGCTCAACAGCGGAGGCGGCGAAAGGCAAAAGCAGGGCGGCTGCCAGAAGCTTCCAAGCCCGATTGGCGAAAAGAGGCTGATCAGGATGGAATTCGTCAAGAGTCACAGAGATCCTCCGGTGATGGGATTCGAGTTCGTTTCATAGCGCTTGGCGGGCGCTTAAACTAAGAGCCGAAGCAGGGACTCAGTGTTACCAAAACTTTAGCATTTTCTTGTCGCTGACTGAGCTTCTCAGGTTGTCTGCTTTTCCAAACCCATAACTCGATAGTTTGTATCTTCAGTCTAATAATAGAACTTCTGCGCAAGCTGAATCTGCCGGGCCGGGAAGGTTGAGCGGATCGTGCCAAATGCTGCATTCGCCCGGTCTGTATTCGGCAAGCCGGGATTGGTTGTGTTGAAAGGGTTAAAGAACTCGGACCGGAGCTGCAGCCGCATCGATTCGCAAGGGAGAGCGAAGGAATTAAAGAGGCCAAGGTCCAGCGACTTGGCGGCCGTGTCGATGGTCTTGCTCAAAGTGAACGAGTTCAGGAATTGGAGGCCGCCGCTGAAGCGGCGCTCTACCTTTCACCTGTAGAACGTTGTAAGTGGAGTAAGCCGCCGGATTGAACCACGTGATCGCGGCAAACTGCGGAATCGGGCGTCGCGACTGGAGGCTCAGGTTTGGGGTTGGTGATGTTTGGGGATTAGCCTGGTTGTAGTCGGCTATCACCGGGATGTTAATGCCATAGTTACCTGCATAAGCGACATCGACGACCAGAATACGCGCCCGTCTCTGATTTGACGGCAATGCCGGTGTCCTGACTGGTGAGAGTGACACTGGCGTTGATGACGGCTGCGGCTGTCGCATCGCGGATAGTGCCGAGCACCTCGACACTATCGAACTGCGCAAAGCAAGTGTTGCTCAGAACAAGGAGCAAAACGAGACGGTTCAGGATTGTCATGCACCCGTGGTCCAACTGGCGCATCTCTTTCTTTAGATCCGGCTCATTCAACTTCTTGAGGCAGGCCAGTAGTTCGGCGTCGCACTGCGTCAGACTGTTGACATTCTGCAGGGATTCGTGGCGGCGAAAAGAACGGGAGGTATCGATAAGCCACACAAAGATTTTTATGATCAAGAACCGGCGCGGGCTGAGAGTGGAGAGCAGGAATGCTGTGGGAAGCTGCAACAACTGCTCGAATTATGGCCAGAGTGAGCGACAAATGGCGGAGAAGCAAATACAAGCGACGATGCGAATCCAGGGGCCTTCGAGTCAAAACCATGCCCGGCCCAATCTGTGAAAGCGTGAACTTTCCCTGATGGAGCCGGGCTGAATGTTTGAGCTATGTGCGTTTTGGGTTTATTACTGCGGCGGGGCCGGAGTGATCTCCGGGGATTTCCCAACTACAGCCACAACTTCCCAGATCCGAGTACTGACGGACTTGCGGTGGTTGTTGATAGTCCTCTGCCGGGTCAGATAATTGGAAAGGCTCATTCCAGTTGGAAAGATCTCTTTGAGCCTTGCCTCAGTCATTTGACCAGGCCCGTTCCACATGCTGTCGGCGTCTTTCACGACAACGTACGTGCTGAGGTTGAAGCCTGCTTCGTCGCTGCTCATCACCATCCCCGGGACGGTGTTGACGCCCCAAGCTACAGTACTGCCTGTTTTGATGCTTTGGGAGTTGGACTTCCAAATTTCGTCGCTTAGCCATCGCATTTGCTCACCCATGTGATCTTGTTCGACCATGTACCTCGCGCTTCTCAGATAGTTGCCAGCCTGGATGCTACCGGTTCTCATCGCTGTGGTCAGCCACTCTGTTTTCACCGCTGCAGAGAGGGCATTCCCCATATCGAGGTAGGTCTGCAGATTTGCGAAGCCGGCCTTTTTGGCCAGAGCTTCGCCGCGGTCGCGATCAGGTGAGGCAAGGGAGGGACGCTTGGTGGGAAAGGTCACGGTGGCGTAGTCGAAGGCTGAACCGCCGGTGTATGGCCCGGTGAGTCTAAGCACCATTGCACCGTGGTTGAGTCCGTCATCGACGAACGCCTGTGCCCATTTTTTCCAATTGGTCTCGTAAAATTTTCTTTGATCGGCACCTTTGCCGGGGGCAGTTTTCCGGTATGCGATCGTGATTGAACGTTGCTGTTGTTGTTGCTGTTGTTGAGCTTCCATGCCTTGAGTGGCCAGGATGCCGAGCGTAGTGACTGTCAGGAAACTACGGCCATAAATTGCCCACAAAGTTGCGTGCATTTTTACAACCTCCGCGCGCGGAGCAACTCTCGCCATGGTTGGGCTTGCTGCGATGCTCCGGTGCGTTGGAGACTATATCAGCATTCAGTTGTTGAGGGAAGGGCGTAGGTTTGGCTTCTGCACATCTCATTCAGTCCAGTGTCAAGCTCTGCTTGCGGCAGATGCAGTTTTCTTAGGCGACCTTTGGCGGCGCAGTCAATATTATCGGCACCAGTGGGCTGGTCAGACAGTCCCGGCCTCGATATGCTGGTTATTAGATCAGTATGTACGAAGTCATTGTCGAGCAGCAATTTTCGGCTGCTCATTATTTGAAAGATTACCCCGGCAAGTGCGCAAACGTGCACGGGCACAACTATCGTGTGCAAATCACGGTGGAGGGAGAAGTGTTGGACCATCTGGGCATGGTGATCGAGTTTGAGGTGATCAAACAGGCGGTGAAAGAGTGGATCGACAAGTTTGACCACGGCTTTCTAAATGAGATTGCCCCGTTTGACACAGTCAATCCGAGTGCTGAGAATCTGGCGAAGTTTTTCTATGATGTGGTGGCGGCGGCCATTGCGGGGGCTGCAGCGCGTGTGACTTATGTGAGGGTGTTTGAGACGGAAAAGTGCTCGGCAGGGTATCGGCCCTAGCAGTAGGTAAATGGCAGAGCAGGGCCACCAATCCGAGACGACAATCCTGGGCAGGCGAAGCCTTGAGCAGGATCATGCACGGTTGGCTGAAGTATTGAAGGCTGAAATGTCGGTTCTGGATGTGGGGTGCGGAACAGGTGCCATCACTGTTGGTATCGCGCGGGCTGTCGGTAGCAAGGGACTCGTTGTTGGACTGGATCGCGACACCGGAATGGTTGATTTGGCTCGCGAGCAGCATAGTGGTGTGGCCAATCTGCGATTTGAGGTTGGGGACATACTGAATCTGGAGCTCGAAGAGAATTTTGATGTGGTGGCCGCAGCGCGCACGCTGCAGTGGGTGAGTAATCCAGGGCTTGCGGTCTCAGCGATGACAAAGTCCACAAGGAGCGGTGGGTTGGTGGTGGTACTCGATTACAACCACAGCCAGAATCGATGGGAGCCAGAAGCGCCAGCAGAGTTTCACATGTTCTATGCGGCCTTCTTGAAATGGCGGGCGCAGAATGGCTGGGACAACGAGATGGGAGATCATTTACCGCAGATGTTTCAGGCGGCGGGCCTGACGGATGTGACTAGCCAGAGAGCGGATCAGTTAGCGGAGCGAGGAATGCCGGATTTTAATCAGCAAGTTGAACTTTGGCCACGAGTGATCGACAACATTGGCCAAAAATTAATCGAGGCCGAATGCATCGAGGAAGAGCAATTACAGTCGGCCAAGTTCAGTTTTGAAGAGTTTTCCCAAAATACGCTCAAAACGCAGGTGTTAGCGATGAGGAGCGTGCTGGGGAGAAAGACTTAGCGGCCGAAGTAGGCGGCGTTCATCTGAGTGAATTCAGACCACTTCTCTGGCAGATCGTCGAGGGCAAAGATCGCCGAAACGGGGCAAACCGGGACGCAGGCACCACAATCAATGCATTCCACCGGGTCGATGTAGAGCATCTTTTCTGTTTCAAACTTCTCGGAGTCCTTTTTGGGATGGATACAGTCCACCGGGCAGGCGTCTACACAAGCCGAATCTTTTGTCCCAATGCAGGGCTCCGCAATTACATATGCCATTTCCTCCTCAGATTAGCATGAGTTTGGCTATAACCACTTCTTCAGAAAAGGCCAGACCAGAGAGCCCCGGAACTCATGACCGCCTTCGAATTCCTCGAAGACGAATTTGTCCTTTGCTCCTGTCTTTTCATAGACAAGGGCGGTTCGCTTAGCGGCATCTCTGCTCTTTTCGATCGGTAGGCCTTTGTCGTTGGTTCCGCCCTGAACCTGGAGTGGACGTGGGGCGATAAGAGCGGCCACCTCAGGAGGCGCGAGATCCATCAGGCGGCCTTCGGTTTTGCCGTCGGTAATGGCAGGCTGGCCGGAAAAGCTGCAACTGGCAACCACAACTCCTATGCGTGGTTCGAGAGCGGCGGTGTAAAGAGCGTAGTAGCCGCCGTAGGAGAGACCAATCATGGCGATGCGCTTGGGATCGATCTCGGGACGCTTGACTAATTCGTCCAGTACGAGCGAGATCTTCTGAACTTCGATAGCCGCGAGACTGGTTCCGGCAGCTCGGAATTTTTCGTCCAGTATCTTTCGAACCTCAGGTGGGATGACCGTCGCGTTGTCACGATCCCGGTAGGGGTACATGACGGTGAGGGGAGCATAGACGATGTAGCCTTCGGCGACAGCACCCCGCACCTGGTCTTTGTAGTTAGTGCCGCCGTGGAAGGTAGCCATCTCGGGGGTGCCTCCGCCGCCGTGTTGCGAAATGACGAGCGGAGCGCGTTTGGCGAGGGGCTTTTTAGGGACGATGTAAAGGCCGTAGACTTCGTCGCCATCGGTAAGAGGCAGGTAGGTGCGGTAGTAGGCAGCGACCGGGTCTTCGCCGGATTTTTCGAGGCGTAGAGGGCCAGTTGCTTTGACTGCAGGGGGAGGGTACCCGATGCGCTGGCGGAGAAGGCGGCGATTGGCGTGGAGGTCCATTTGCTGCCAGAGCTTTTCGCGCAAGGGCATGGTGTCGAGGAGCTTTTCTTCATATAGCTGCTGGGCGGAGAGAAGCAAGGTGAGGAGTGCTCGCGCTACGATCATGAGGTCTACTTTATATGAACACGGTAGTCTTTTTTTTCACTGGCGGCACGATTTCCATGAAGAATGATGCGGCTCTGGGCGGAGCTGTGCCAGCACTTTCAGGCGAGGAGATTCTGGCGCATGATCCAGAATTGGCGCGCCTCGGCAATATCGAAGTTGTGAACTTTGGGCGTCTCGCCGGCCCGCAGGTGACTCCCCGGCACATGTGGGATTTGTCAGAGCAAATACGGGCTGTGCTGGAGCGGCCCGAGGTGACCGGGGTCGTGGTGACACATGGCACGGATACGCTGGAGGAGACGGCCTTCTTTCTCGATTTGCGGCAGCATTCTCCAAAGCCCGTGATTGTGATTGGGGCGATGCGGAATGCTTCAGAGCTTTCTTATGATGGGCCAGCGAATGTCAGAGCGGCGATGCGCGTAGTGATGGATGAGGGATCTTGCGGGCAGGGCGTGTTTGTGTTGCTCAATGAGACGATTCATGCGGCGGCTTATGCAACCAAGATGGATACGCAGGCGATTGAGACGTTTCAGTCGCCGGTGTTTGGGCCGCTGGGGATTGTTGATAAAGACCGCGTGTACTTTGCGCGGATGTTGAAGTACAGGCAGACGGTTGAGACTGATTCTTTTGAAACGCGAGTGGATCTGTTTCAAATGTATGCCGGGGCTGATGGGCGCTTTATCGATGTGGCGCGTGAGCAAGGGGCTCGAGGGATTGTGATTGAAGGCACGGGTCGAGGCAATGTCCCGCCGATGACGTTGCCGTCGATTCAGCGGGCGATTGATGCCGGGCTGCCGGTGTTGATCTCAACACGCTGCGCGCAGGGCCGCGTGCTTGATACCTATGCGTATGAGGGATCAGGTAGAGACTTGCGCAATCGCGGAGTGATCTTTGCGGGCAGTCTTACGGGGCCGAAGGCACGGATCCTGCTGATGCTGACACTGGGGATTACCAGTGACGTCAGGGAGTTGAAGAAGTTGATTGAGGCGGGGCAGTATTTTTAGTCGCTTCAAAGCCGCTGCAGTGGAAGACAGGGAGGCGTGGGTACTTGGGGAAGTTCGGATCGTCTTTGGCCCGGCCGCAGTGATAGAAGGTGCTGCCGCGATCATTGACGATGCGACGGACGTAGGCGCAGCTTCCGCATAAACCTGGGTTCATTTCCTTTTGCTATGATCGCCCCACGTGAGGACTTATGGCGATGCAGAGCAACAAAAATCATGAACGATGGGACCCCTGGTATCACTTCTTTCTTTCCCCAGTAATGCTCTTGAATGTTCTCTAATGGGGAAGTGATTGCGCTTGCCGGGAAGGCCGTGCGAGAGAAGATGTGCCGCAAAGAGATCAAGGAGGCAATCCGGGAAAGGCGTCCGGATGAGTATCGCGTATGAAACATATTTGGGTTGTTTTGATTTTTGGCTTGTTGGTGTCTTGCGGGGGGAATCCGCCGGTAGAGGAAGCGAAGAAGCCTGCGCTGCCTGACTTGCCGAGGGCGATTGCGGAGGATGTGCGCTTTCCTTCTTTGAACCGGAAGAGCATTGGCGTGGTGGCGACGCCGATGCTGGGGCTGGCTTATCTGGGTGGTGGCAATCTGGCCGGGTATGAGACGGGCAAGCAGAAGTACAAGCTGCTGCTGATCCGGTGCCGCAATGCGACGCAGGCTGGGAACTATATCTTCGACATCAAGAACCAGATGAATGCGCCGAAGTTTGTGGCGTCATATGGTGGCTACTTCGATGCGGCAACAAGCGCCGGGCCGCTCTTTGTTTTTGCCAAAGGCAGCTACATTGGCGGCATCGCGGGGTTGAGTGAAGAAGAAGCGATCCAGGCAGGCAAAGAGTTTGCCGCGCGGATTCCTTACTAGTTACTGGTATGGTCGTGGATGAACTTCCAGCCTTCTTTGGTTTTGTGGCCGATCAGAGTCCAGCGGCCGGAGGCAGGCCCGCCACCGGCCTGCGTGCGATCCAGCACAAACTTGCCAATGACGAGTGCATATTCTTTGCCGAGCAACCTTACTTCAACATCTTCAAAGAAGAGAGTGCCCATATGTGTCTTGTCCGGATAGTTGGTGCGGTAGCGGGTGAGCACACTGTCGTAGCCGCGAGAAACTGTCTTGCCGACGAAGGTGATCGCAGGAGATTTCTCATAGGAGCGCACGAACTCATCCATGTCGCCGCGATTCCAGGCCCTGGCCTGATCATCAAGGACTTTTTTGATGGCTTCCTCTTCGCTGGCAGCAAAGAGCGAGGCGGCGAAGGCAAATACAAGAATCAATCTCATGCCCGAAACTATAGCTTGTGAGTGAGCTCGAACGCAAAATCGCTGAACGTATCAAACAGGAAGGGCCGATTCCGTTTTCGGTATTTATGGAGATGGCGCTCTACGACGAGCAGCTTGGGTATTACCGGGGGGATCCGTTTGGAAAGCATGGAGACTTCTTTACGGCGTCGCAGTTGCAGCCAGTGTTTGGAGCCTATGTGAAGGCCCTGGCAGAGAAGCTGATGCCGGGCTTTGATCGATTGGTGGACATAGGGGCAGGGCGTCGGGAACTAAGCGAGAGCTTTGCCGAAGGAGTCTACGAGAGCGTAGAGCAAGGGCAGCAAATTCCCAAATCAAAAAACGCGATTTTGTTTTCGAACGAATTGATCGATGCGATGCCCGTCGACATTTGTGAGGGCGATCTGCTGCTAAGGGTTGGGCTGGAAGGCGAGAAGTTTGTGTGGTGGCCCCATGGCCCTCGCCACGATGTCAGCGAGTTGCGCAATGGAGTGAGCAAGCTTCTTCAAGAAGCGTATGAAGCCATCGACCATGGCTTCTACATTGTTATCGACTATGGGTATCGAAAACTTGAGAGAGACAGATTCAGACGTGGAACTTTGATGAGCTACCGGAAGCATGTTGCGAGTGAGCAAGTGCTCCTCGAACCCGGGACAAGAGACATCACGGCTCATGTGGATTGGGATCGATTCATCGAAGCAGCTTCTTCAGCGGGGTGGAAGTTGAGATCGGTTGAGTGCTTGCGCGCGTCGATCTTGAGTCTGGGGCCAGAAGTGATGGAAAGCCTGAATTCATTGGGTGAAATGCAATTCAAGACTCTTCTTTTTTCGTTTGGCGAGAGCTTTGATGTGGTGGTGTTGGACAAAAAGAAGGGCCCCGATTTCGCGGAGCCCAGTTTGGTTGATAAATAAAGATCGCACGCTCTTGCGAGCGTAACCGAAAGACTACTTCTTTTTCGGAGCGGCCTTCTTGGCCGGAGCGGCCTTCTTTGCCGGAGCAGCCTTCTTGGCCGGAGCGGCCTTCTTTGCCGGAGCGGCTTTCTTTGCTACTGCCTTGGTTGCATTCTTCATTCGGATCATTCTCCCTAACAAACATCAATTTGAGTCCCCACGCGGAGGACTCAGTGCTTCAGATATAAAGTCTTTCGCAAATAATGTCAAGAAAAAAATGCTTCTTGACAGCCATGAGTGGACGCACGCAACAGCCAAAACATTTAACTGTAGAATTGTTTTGGAGGCCAAAGGCGGCATTCATGATGCTTCGCACACTTGTCATTGTTAGCTTTGCGCTCATGCTGGCTTCATCGTGCTCTCGCAACAAGAGAGCGAAGCACGTGCCGCAAGCTCCGCAACGAAATGTGAGAGCGGTTCAGTTTGGCGACATGGAACGGGGAATTGCCAGTTGGTATGGAGATCCCTATCACGGCCGCAAGAGTGCCAATGGAGAAGTCTTCGATATGAATGAGAAGACGGCAGCGCATCGGACGATGCCCTTTGGAACGTGGGTGAGTGTTGAGAACGAAACGAACAAGAAGAAAGTGAATGTGAGGATTACAGACCGGGGCCCGTTTGTTGGAGAGCGCATTATTGATCTCTCACGAAAGGCAGCCGAAGAGATCGCAATGATGAGGGCCGGGACGGCGATGGTGAAGCTGACTGTGATCGATGCGCCACGAGGCGAGGTGGTAGAGAAGTATGGGGTGCAAGTCGCAGCCTGGGAAGATCGAACGAGGGCAGAGGCACTGAAGAAGGAAATCGAGAAGACAGTGAGGCCAGTGCGTGTGGTGGAGCGGGAGGGGACGCCGGTTTTGTACCGGGTGATCGCCGGCGAGGGTACAAGAGAAGAAGCAGAGACGATGGCTCAGAAGTTGCGCGATGCAGGGCGTAGAGGATTTGTGATTCGTCATGTACCCTAGAAGCACTGTAAAGAATATGCAGCTCTGGCGAAATAAAACTGAAGATTTTTGGTTGGCTCGCGCCACTACCCCAGAGGTGTAGTCTCATATGCGTTCATCACTCGAGGAAAATCTCAAAGTATTGATTGGCCAATCGCCACGGATGCTGCAGTTGCAGCGGTTGATTGACAAGCTGGGAAGATGCCGCTGGCCCGTGCTTGTACTGGGTGAGACCGGCACTGGCAAAGAGGTTGTTGCGAGATCCATCCATGACGTTTTGCATGATGGGCCGTTTGTCACGATCGACTGTTCTTCGATGGTGGGCCCGTTGATGGAGAGTGAGCTCTTTGGCTATGTGAAGGGCGCATTTACCGGGGCGAACAATTCGAAGGCTGGCCTGATCGAGTTGGCCAATGGCGGGACGGCATTTCTCGACGAAATCGGAGAGCTGCCTCTGGAGCTACAGGCCAAGCTGTTGCGCGTGCTGCAAGAGAAAGAGTACAGGCCGGTGGGCGGGCTGACGCAGAAGCGTGCTGACTTCAGAGTGATTGCGGCAACCAATCGGGACCTGGCCAAAGAAGTAGAGAAGGGCAACTTTCGCCGCGATCTTTACTACCGATTGAATGTTGTGACACTACGGCTGACTCCGCTGAAAGACCGGCGCGAGGATGTGCCGCATCTGGTTGCGCATTTCCTTCGGCGCTATGGGCGGATGCAGGCAATGGATCCGGAAGTGCTTGAGGCTCTATTGGGCTACGACTGGCCGGGGAATGTGCGTGAGCTTGAGAATTGTATTCAGCACATGCTGGCGGTAAATTCGGGGCCAGCCTTTCATCGAGGCGATCTGCCGTCGAGCGTAGTGAATTCACTCCAGCGTCGAGCATCCGCTGGGACGCAACCGCCCTCATTTGGTGCGCCAGCAAATTATCCAGATGCAGCTACCCCAAGCTTTCCGCCGGCGTTTGCGTATTCGAGTGGAGCAGCTACAGCACCGGCGCTATCCCCTGTGCCGGTGGTTCCGCTAGCGGAACTCGAGCGGCAGGCAATCATGCGCGCCC
>JAYSVS010000068.1:0-21096 GCA_043718395.1 Acidobacteriota bacterium | reverse complement strand
CGATAAATCCCAGGGGTTTGGGGACAGAGTCCCCATCCGCAGGGGTGACAAAGTCGCTGAGCAGTTAACCTGACAGAATCGCTGAGCAACAACACTTTAATAAATTCGAGATGCCGATGATTCTGACGCCCGGAGACAATGAGTGGACCGATTGTCATCGTGAGAATCATGGCAGCTACGATTCTCTGGAACGACGGCTTGATTATCTGCGTCGCATCTTCTACCCGGACAATCAGAGCATGGGAAAGAAAAAGATCGCGCTAAGTCAACAGAGCGAAGACCGGCGCTACTTCAAATACATCGAGAACTCGATGTGGAGCCAGGGGAATGTGTTGTTCGCCACCGTACACATCATCGGGAGCAACAACAACTTTGGACGCAATGCAGCGAACGACATAGAATGGCGGGAAAGAACGCACGCCAACTTCAACTGGCTGAAGATGATATTTAGCGTGGCGCGAGACAACAACTTTGCAGGCGTGGTGCTGGTGGTGCAGATCAATCCTGGGTTTGCAGGACCCAGGGTCCGGGTTGAGAATCTGGCGGAGCAGGGTGCTCGTGATAGCTTCTTCGTCATCGAGGACGAGGTGATCACGTTCAAGAAGCCCGTTCTGATCATTCATGGTGATTCGCATGAATTCCATTTTGAAAAGCCGCTTATCGGTGCACGATCTGGAGTGCCAATAGACAATCTGATGCGTCTGGAAGTACCCGGCAGTTCCGACGTGCATTGGGTACGAGTGACAGTGGACCCATTGAAGACGCAGTTATTTGGCGTCGAACATGTGGATGTTGTGGAGAACTACTTCACGCAGACGAATCCGTAAGCTGTAAAGGTGAGTAGTAGGTTAGAAGCGAATGCGGAGGCGCAGTTCGACTTGACGGGGGTCGAGCGTGCCAAGGCCCCAGGTGCCGAAGTTCTCATTCTGGATCATACCGGGCTGCACTCCTCGCGCCGTATTCGGAGCAAGGAAGACATTGCCGCTTCCGCCATTCACGTTGCCGCTAAATTGTGCACGGTTCCAAAGGTTGGTTGCCTCAGCGCTGAACAAAACGCCGACGCGATCAGTGACCTTCACTTCTTTCTGCAAGCTGACATTGTGGTTGTAATAGTTGACGCCCCGGAAATCGTTGTACCGGTTCGCCGCGTTGCCATACCAGTAGATGTCCTGCGCATTCGTCCCGTTCGGCAACGCGACGGTGCGGCCGCGGAAGGCATCCGGGTTGTACTTCAAGAAATTGAAACGCCCAACCGTCATTTGACGGCCCGACGGAAGCGTTACCGTTCGATCTGCAATATTCGGTGAGTCATACCAGCGCTGCAAGTTCTGCGGCACCTCGATATCGACGCCAGCAACGCGATCACACAATCCGTTCAACGAACTACATCCTGTGAAGCCTTGCTGAGGCTGGCCGGATTGCAGCATCAGGACATTTCCCAGATTCCAGCCGCCGAATACGGCATTCGCAAACCTGTTCTGCATGTCGTACTTCCGTCCTTTTCCGAAAGGAAGGTTGTAAACAACAGTAGCGACAAAGCGGTGTGGAATATCGTTGGTCGAAAGATTGTACGAATTCTTGTAGTTGCGCCGGTCCACATTGTTATTGGTGAATCCGCCATTCTCGCCATAATTGTTATTCTGGAGTTCCGGCACAGACATGTCGATTGCCTTTGACCATGTGTAGTGAAGGTTGAAGAGCAAGCCGTTGCTATAGTTGCGTTGCAAGCTCACCATCATCGCGTTATAGGTGCTGAATCCACTCATGGTCCCAACGAGGTTTCCGGTAAACAGAGGGCTTGGGATCAAGCTCTCACGCAACGGGATGTTGGGGTTTCGAAGGTTTCCGTTGTACAAAATAGTGCCGTTGGGATTGAAGCGGTTCGGCACTAACTGCGTGGCGGGATTGTTTCCATTCGTCGCAATGTAGGTGGAGCGCCAGGAATCGAGCAGCGACTGCGGAAACAACTGATCGTTGTTTACATTAAAGCGCGCCATCAACAAGCTGATGCCCTTAGACCCGGCATACCCAACATTCAACTGGTAGTTCTTGCCAAGCTTACGTTCCACAAAGAAGTTCCACTGGTATACGCGCGAATTACGGAACGTGTCACGATCAAAGCGCGGTTCATTACCACCAGCTCCGTAATATTGCGGCGCATCGTTATTGGCCCCAATCACAGGAATCAGTGTGTTCACCTGATTGAAGGGTGCAAGGACAGCCGCAGCCGGATTCGGGCCAAATTGCAGAGCGTTTGGAGCACTCAGCACTGGCGCAAAATTCTGGTTGCCGTAATAATAAGGCCCACCGTAATACCCAGTGTTGGAAGGGAGAAAGTTTACTCCTGCTCCGGCCCGAATCACCATGTTGTCGCCCACACGATAGGCTGCGCCCATACGCGGACCAAAATCTTTCCAGCCAGTCTTGTACAAATGCCGGTCTCCTGACACTCCCGGAAACCACAATCGTCCTGGAGTATTCTGCGTTGTGCCCTGATAGCTAAAGCTGCTTAAGCGGTTGTACCGTTCTGTTGGCGAGGGCTGTACATCCCAGCGCATGCCCATGTTAACCGTCAAGCGTTTATTCACACGCCAGTCTGTCTGGCTGTAAAGTGCAAAGTACTTCGCCGAGAGCGCCATCTGCACAGCGTTCTCGCCAGCAGCTACTGAGCCGGCCCCAAGAAGATAGCTCGCCAGTCCAGAGCCAGCTCTCTCTGTCGTGACGGTATTGATACTATTCGCCGTCGGCCCAAGAAGGTTTCCACTGGTCAAGCCATTGCCCGCAGTAATGTTAAAACTGCCACGAGCATCGGTGTAGTTGGACAGATAATTTCTAAATTCACCGCCCCATTTGTGCGTGAAGCGCCCACTCGTTTTGGTGATGGAGTAGTTGATATTCCAATTCGTCTGACGCTCTACTTTAGCAAGGTAGGCAGTGCCATTCAAACCGGCAATCTGGCTCCAACCGCCTCCGAAACCGGTAATTTCCGGAAACGCGCCAGCAAGTCCGATAGCACCATTCCAGCCAGCAGGAATCCCGAACTTTGTGTAGTCAATATCGCTAAACGTAGCTGCGCGGTTTTGTGCCGCTACCCGGGTCAGACCAACGCGGATGTCGGCAACCAACGTCGGGTTGATTACCCAGGTATCCCCGATCATCGCGTAGTAGTTGCGATCTCCGTTGACTGCCCCGATGAATCCTCCCTGTTGCGTGTAGGCCCGTGTGCCAGCACCCCACCCGTTAGGAGAATCAATGCTGGCTAAATTGGCACCACCGGTAAAGTAAAGGGAATGATTGGTCAGCCGATGATCGAAACGGGCATTGGTTGAATTCCGTTCGAACGAGCGTACCGCACGGTTATAGAAGTTATTGGTAACGAGAACAGGATCCTGCGGCGTAGCATTGGCAGCAGGAAATTCGTTTACAAAAGCGCGTGTAATCGGGTTAATTCGATTGGCAGGGACTATCGCATTCGGGAACGGAACGCGGGTCCACTGGTTTGCCGCAGCCCCAGGCACCACATTAAAGGGGTCAAACACTTGTACGGGCAAAAACTGTCCGGCGACATTCGAACGGGTGTTCGAGAAATTTCCATTCCGTTCGAGCTCCGTAGGTACCGTCCGAAGATAATCGAGGGCATTGTTAAAGCGAAGCCCTTCATAACTGACAAAGAAAAAAGTCTTGTCCTTGCCGTTATACAGCTTCGGAATCATAAGCGGTCCGCCAAGAGTCGTTGAATAGTTCTGCACCTTAAAGGGAGCCCGGCGAATTCCTTGCGCGTTGTTGCCGAAGCTATTGGCATTCAAAGCTTCGTTGCGAAGTCGAAACTGTCCAGAACCATGGAATTCGTTCGTACCGCTCTTGGTCGTGAACACGACAGTGCCCTGTGAACGGCCATATTCTGCACTCATGTTGTTAATATTCGTCTTAACTTCCTGAATGCCTTCTGTGTTGGGCATGATCGCTACTTCATTCCATGCAGACGCTTGAATGGACACGCCATCTAACTGAATGTCATTGGTAAAGCTGTTGCCACCGTTGACAGAGAAGTTGCTCATCGCCCGGCGGCCCTCGGTTCCAATGCCAAAACTATTGGCGCTCTGGGTGCTGTTCATCGACTGCCGCGCAACCACTCCCTGTGTCAACGTCGCGTAATTTAAGGGATTGTTGTTGATATTTGGAATCGACTTGATCACCTCTTCGGAAATCGTATTCACCACACGCGAACTCTCCGTTTGGAGTTCCAGGGAGGTTCCGGCAACTGTAATTGAAGATTCTACGGCACCAACCTCAAGCTTGAGATCGACGCGTACGGTCTGGTTGGTGGAGAGGCTGACGTCGGTAACGCTGTACTGCTTGAACCCGGCTTTCTTGACGGAGATATTATAGGTACCGAAGCCAAGATAAGGAGCGGTGTACTCGCCGTTGCCACTGGATTTAAGCGTGGTGGACGCATTGGTTTTGGTTTCCCGGACGATGATATCGGCCTCAGGAACGGGCGCACCCGAGGCGTCCGTTACCGTGCCGACAATGGTGCCGGAGCGGACTTGTGCAAGGGATGGTTGCTGGGTGAATAGAAAAGCGGCCAACAGGGCTACTGAAGCAAGAAAATTGAAATGAAATCGCAACATAAATCTACACTCAGTATAGAAAGAATCTTGCCGTTCAACTCATTTTTTCTTGATATATAGTTATCGTTACTCCACGACTTCAGAGTCTTATATGTGAACACACCTGCGCTTGACCCGCCACATTACGCTTAAGCTACGTCAGTAAACACAAAAGACCAACATATGATTTCGCTCACTGCTTGATAATAGTGCCGTCCCGGCGGCGAACCTCGCCCCAGCCGCCATTCAGAGTTTTCTTTTCGCCGCCTTCACCGAAGCCAAAGGGGTACTTTTTGGCGGCGGCTTCATTGATCTCGATGCCCCAGCCCGGAGCTTCGTTGACATAGATGTAGCCGTTCTTGAGTTCTGGAACGCCAGAGAAGACTTCGCGGACACGCTCATTAAAAGCAGAATGTTCCTGGATGCCGAAGTTTGTAATTGTAAGGTCGAGCGAAGCGTTGGCAGCATGACCGATTGGGGAGACATCACCGGGGCCGTGCCATGCCGTGCGGACATTGAATGCCTCGCAGAGGGTAGCGAGTTTGCGGGCTGGGGTGAGACCGCCGATCATCGAGATGTGGACGCGAATGAAGTCGATGAGACGCTCGCTGACGAGGTCCATCCATTCAAGCGGGTGTGTGAAGAGTTCGCCCATGGCGAGCGGCGTCGTGGTGTGCTGACGGATGCGGCGGAACCAGGCCATATCCTCGGGGCTGATCGGGTCCTCCCAGAAGTAGAGTTTGAACTGTTCGATGTCTTTGCCCATTTGAAGGGCCTGGGTGGGATGGATACGCTCATGCGTATCATGCAGGATCTCTATTTCCGGACCAAGTTCTTTACGGACAGCTTCAAAGAGTTTGATGGTACGGGCGATGTAGGCATTTGGCTCGTAATAGGGGGCCTGGTGCAACACCGAGGATGGCAGGGGCACGCCACCGCGGCCGGCACCGTAAGCGGCTTGACCGGGGGTGCCTACCTGGATGCGCACATAACGCTGTCCTTCTGAGACGAGCTTCTTAGCCTGGTCGACACACTCGGAAATTTCAGAGCCCGAGGCGTGCCGGTAGGTGTCAACCGCTTCACGCACTTTACCGCCCAGCAGCTGATAGACGGGCATGCCGGCCTGACGGCCCTTGATATCCCAGAGGGCCTGATCAACGCCTGAGATCGCGTTGTTGAGGACGGGAGAGTTGCGCCAATAGCTGGAGTTGTAGTTGGCCTGCCAGATGTCATCAATGCGGTCTGCGGGCTTGCCGATGAGGAAAGGCTTGAGGTAGCGATTGACAGCTTCGACGACAAGGTCTGCCCGCTGGGTGTAAGTGCCGCAGCCATAGCCGTAGAGGCCGTCCTGATCGGTCAGGATTTTGACGACGACCAGACGCAGACCGGCAGGAGCGGTGGCGATCACCTGTACATCTTTGATCTTGGGGCTGGGCATGCCTTTGCGGGCCTGCCAGGCAATGGCTTCGGCGGGTACGTAAGAGGCAAGGGCAAGTTTTACGAGGTCACGACGCTTCATGGCGATTAGAGTTTCTCCTGAGAAAGTGTGCGCTTTAAGGTTTCGAGTTGGTCCTGGAGTTTGCGGCCTCGGGATACCAGGCTTGCGACGTAGATCGCGAGGATCAGCCAAGCGGCGGCAAAGCCGTAGAACATATAGGTGAAATTACGTTGGTCCATGGTAAATATGAAAAGCGCGTAACTAAACTAACACAGGCTTAGGAGTTTTGGGGGAGATCGCTGACGGGAATCAGTTCGAGGTCGTCGATGAAATTGAAGTCGCGGTGGTTTCGTGTAATTAGCGGAAGTCTGTAGCGGATGGCCGTGGCGGCAATCCAAGCGTCCGCTTCACTGATTGGCCGTCCTGCGAGCCGGGAGACTACTTTGATTTTCGACAGGACCTCACATGTCTTTTCGTCGGGATAAAGAACCACGTAATCAGAAATACACTGCCGCAAAGATTTTTCCCGTTGCGCGCCCCAACGATTCAATTTGGGCCAAGTGAACAATTCAGCTTGGGTCATGAAAGACATTGCCGGTAAGGAATAATTCGCTTCAACTTGCGTGCAAGCAAGGCTAATAGGACCATTCGCTCTGAATAACGCAGAAATGATGTTCGTATCAAGGAGGGCTACTTCCACGGTTCGTGTTCTGAGTTTTGATCGACCAACCGCATTTCAAGGATAATCCTGTCGAATTCATCGGCCTCTTCGTCAGTCACGAGGCCCTTAGGGTACTTGGTCCAGTCAATCGGCTTCGCCTTCTCGATTCCAGGGATCGGCAGGTTGTGGGGTACGTAGTTGTCAGGATCGATGATCTTTGCCACTGATTTTAGCTTATCGCGAGTAGGCGAGGCGGCGCAGGCCTTCGATCTCGCGCAGAGTTTCTTCCTGCCGCAGACGCAAAGTCACAAGAACGACGCAGAGCAGCAGAAATGCAGCGAAGTTGTGGAAGGTCATGCCTTCCATGGCGGGGTCAATGTTGCCGCCACCGGTTCTAAAGCTCATCACAGCGCCGGGGTGCTGGGTGCGCCACCAATCGATTGCTTTGTAGCAGATGACTACACTTGCGAAGGCGAATACATTGAGCACTCCTGTGACGCGCAAACGCTCGCTGGGGTCTGGAATCATGTTTCGCATCATGAGGTAGCCTGCGTAGGTGAGTGCGGTGATGAATGCCCAGGTGAGACGGGCATCCCAGGTCCACCAGATGCCCCAGATGATCTTGGCCCAGATCATACCGGTGGCAAGGCCCACGAAGGTAAAGGCCAGGCCAACCTCAGTTGCGGCTACGGCGAGAGAGTCTGCGCGATTGCTCTTGGTCCGGATTGCGATGGCGCTGGCAACGCCGGCGACGAGGAAAGATAGAAAACAGGTCCACCAACTGGGGATGTGAAAGAACATGATGCGATAGATCATGCCCTGTGCGGCTTCGTCCGGCAACACTAGCAGCATAGTGTAAAGGTTGCGGACGAGATATAGACCACTGGTGAGGCCGACTGCAAGCAGGATTTTATCGAACATGAAGATCTGGTTTTAGTCTACTAGGATTGTGTCGATGAGCCCGAGAGCGAGGGTTGTAAAGATGACATCGAAGCCCACCAGCAGCCGTACCCAGATGAGATCATCGCCCTCAGGGACTTTGCCAATGGAGACGATATTGGTGAGATACATCGCGGCGGCCAAAGCCGGAATGATCATCGGGTAAAGGATCACAGGCAACATCAGTTCACGCAGGCGTAGATTGACTGTCATGGCAGCAAAAACAGTGCCGAGAATCGCAATTGCCCAAGAGGCCAGCAGACAGATGCCCAATAACCAGAGCGGCAACTGGAACAAATTGATGTTGTAAAGGACGCTGAAGACGGGCAGGCAGACCGTTTCGATCATCAGAATGAAGAGCAGATTGGCGAAGGTTTTGCCCAGCATCAGTGCCGAGGCCGGGACCCGATTGACAAGCAGGACATCCAGGCAGTCGTTGGATTGCTCGCGCAGGAAACTGCGGTTCACCAGCAGGACCCCAGAGAATGCAAAGAGGATCCAGAGCAGGCCGCCACTGATTTCGCGGATCTGCTCACTGGTTGGATCGATGGCGAAGCTAAAGAGGATGAGCACGACGAGAGCAAAGGCCAGGGATGCATTGAGGGCTTCTTTGCCGCGAAGCTCCATGCGAACATCCTTAAGAAAGATCTGCCAGGATTGACGCAGCATCAGGAGGTGGCTCCGTAAGTGCGGTAGAGCCACGTACTGTCAGAGAGCATCTCCTGGGGGCGCGGACCAGCGTAGGCGAGTTTGCCACGTTCGAGAAAAAGAATGCGGGTAGCGAGAGCCATGGCTTCAGGGATCTGGTGTGTGGAGAGCACTATGGTTGCTTTGCGGGCAAGCGCTTCTGCGAGGAGAGTCTGTAGGAGTGCAGTGGCTTTATCGTCGAGAGAGGTGAAGGGCTCGTCCAGGAGGAGCAGTTCGGGTTGCCCCATGAAGGCGCGGGCAAGTGCGAGACGCTGGCGCATTCCGCGGGAGTATTCTCTGAGAGGGGCACCGGCTACATCCTTGAGATTTACCTTCTCTAGCCATTGCTCGACATCTATTGGGACGGTGGCAAGGCTGGCAAAAAAGAGCAGATTCTCGCGCGCACTGAGTTCGTCGTAGACGCCGATGCCATGCCCAAGGAGGCTGACGCGACGTGTGATGTCAAGCTTGCCTTCTGTTGGCCGGGAGAGGCCAGACATTAGATGGATGAGAGTGGTCTTGCCGGCACCATTGCGGCCAAGTAAGGCAACGCAATCTCCTGCCTCAAGGGTAAAGGTGAGGTTGCGCAGCGCCGGAAAGTTGCCGAAGAATTTCGAGACTTGGTGGGCAGACAGGACACTCATCGTTGTGCCGTCAAGCGATCATCGAAGGCTTTTGGAGTAAATAGACAAAGCCAATGGCCAGGGCAAGAAGGCTGAGGCCGACAATCCACCACATTCGATCATGGATCTTGGGAGGGATCGCCTGTGGCTCTGGCATGCTGTTCTCGTCGGCCTCAAGGGCGCGCAGCGAGCCGGTACCGGTGATCTCAATTTCGTAGTCTGCTTTGGTTAGCGCGTAGACTTCTGCCTGAGTCTGTGGCTCGGCACCGAGGTCTTCAAGGCCCGTTCCGCTGAGCTTTACACCGCTGGGGGTGACCAACCTGGTCTGGCCTTCTTTATCGTTCATCGGGTGCAGGATACGGCCCTTGAACTTTCCGGGCGAAGTTACCGGAAGGGTGTACTGCATGTCAAAGCGAGACTCACCAGGTTTGATCGGGAAGTCGACCTTAAATGTGTTGGCGGGCCCAGCGGGATCGGCTTGCTTTGACACTGGCATGTTACCGGGACCAGAGACTCGCAGTTGCAAATTCTCTTTGCCTTCAGGCGAGAGGTAGAAGCGAAAGGTTCCGTTCACCGGGTCAACAAAACTGGCATTGCCTGCGTTGCGAAAGATGACGCTCTCATTGATCGAGAGCTTGTCGCCGGAGGGTTCAACCAGCATCATGTGCTGAACAATTTTGATGCTGCCGGCCTGCTTGGTGGTGTTGTAAATTTCGATTTCAACGCCTGCGCCGTTGGAGCCGGGATTGAGCAATTTGTTGTAGGTGACACCATCGAAGATGGCCTGCAGGAGCAGTGGGCCATCGACACCTTGCGCAAATTGAAACTTGCCATCGCCGTCAGACTTGGCGTTGCCCGCAGGCATCATGCCACCATCACCGAGACGCAGGAGGACGATGGGGATATCGGAGGCTGGTTTGCCAGTGGTTTTGTTGATTACGGTTCCATCAATCGCAAACAAAGTTGCGGCGCAGAACAGAAAGAGTGACTTCATTTCGATACTCCGGCGCTGGTTCCGAGGCTGGCTTTGATGGCATCCACTTCGGCCAGTACTTGAGCGAGTTCACTCTGGAGACTTTGTTTGGACTTGGCGTAGTCGTCGTCGGAGAGCTTGCCGAGGCGTAACTCAAACTGAAGATCACGCAGGTTTTCATAGATACGCGCTTTGCGCTCGTCGAAGACCTTGAAGGGATTTTCGGGAGGCAGCTTGGGCAGATCCGCTTCACGAATGAACAGTGTCAGGACAATCACAACAATAGTAAGCCCAATGGCAATGGCGATAATCATGAGCTCGGTCTAGGATTCCATTCGATCAAATTCTTTTGCCGCCGTCGACTCGTAGGCAGCCAGAGCGGACGGTTCAACCTGCACGGCAGGAGCAGGCATCGGAGTGCGAAAGCGCTTGATATACACGCCAACCGCTATGAGTCCGAGCAGGGCAGCAAAACCTGGCATAAGCCAGCCTAACAAGCCGAAGCCAGTGGTTTCAGGTGTTGCCAGGGCCTTGATCCCTTGTTCCTTCACGAACCGGCCCACAATGTTTTGGTCGCTTGCACCCATGGTCTGGAGTTGCTTGATTTTCTGCTTGGCCGGGAAGGCATAACCACAGGCGATCATCGAGCAATCACCAACGGAGTTGCGGCAGCTTCCGCAAAGGCAGGCCAGCTTCATGCCGACGCGCTTGATCTCGGGTGAGATGAAATCCATCGGGTTTTGGGCAATGGATAAAGTGGTGAGAAGACCAAGGAGAACAAAAGTCTTAAGTCTTTGCATGAGACTCCTTGGGTGCTTTTGCTGTCGCTATGCCGACCACCTCAGTGCGGGCATAGCTGTATTTGATCTTGGAGGGGATGAGGCAAATAAGCGTTCCGAAAAAAACGACCACGAAGCCGATCCAGATCCAGCTCACCAAGGGGAACACATAAGCCTGAATGACAGCGCCTTGGCCCTGGGTGGCCATGGCTGCGAAATTCAAAAAGAGATCTTCATTGAGACGGCGGCGGATGTCCACATTGCTGGTGGGCTGGCGGCTGGCCTTGTAGATGCGGCGCTCTGGCTCCATCGTATCTACCTTTTGGCCGTCGACAATCACGTCAATTTTTGCCTTCATCCAGGCGTAATTCTCTTCGTCGCCGTCTTTAAGCTCCGTAATTTTCAGCTCGTAGCGGCCGATGTTGAAGGACTTACCCATGGAGGCTTCGACTATGAGGTCTTTATTGAAAGCCGCCCCAGTGAAGCCGACGAACATGACAACAATACCCATGTGGACGAGATAACCGCCGTAGCGGCGCGTATTACGGTGGGTGAGCTCGATGGTGGCGCGCACCAGATTCATGCTTTCTTTGTGAGAGATGGCTAGGGCACCCTTTATGAATTCGCTGGCGATGGTCGCGGTGACAAAGAGGCACAAGCCAAAGCTAAGAAGAGCATACTCGTTACGGATGCCGGCACCGAAGAGAGCCGCCATCAGAACAAACATGGCAATGGTGGGCCACATGAAATTGCGCCTCAGCCCATCGGGCGAGCTTCGCCGCCAGGCAACCAGCGGACCCACTCCCGTGAGGAAGAGAAGGAAGAGACCGATCGGAATATTGACCTTGTTGAAGAAAGGCGCATCGACGCTGATCTTTTCGCCCGTGACCGCTTCACTGATCACCGGAAACAAGGTGCCCCAAAGTACAGCGAAGCAACTGGCGAGCAGGACAAGGTTATTGAAGAGGAAGCCCGACTCGCGGCTCACCACAGATTCGAGATGCGCTTCGCTCTTGAGAAATTCGAGGCGATCCAGAATCAGCCATACGGTTGCGGCAATTCCGATGGCGAGGAAGGTAGCAAAGTAGTTTCCGATTGAGGAAATGCCGAAAGCGTGAACGCTCTGGACGAGCCCGCTACGCGTCAGCATGGTTCCGAAAATGCAAAGGAAAAAGGTGGACGAGACAAGCACCATATTCCAGACCTTCATCATGCCGCGCTTCTCTTGCATCATGACGCTGTGAAGAAAGGCTGTTGCAGTGATCCAGGGAAGGACGCTGGCGTTCTCGACGGGGTCCCAGGCCCAGTAGCCGCCCCACCCGAGCACATAGTAAGCCCAGCCCATGCCAAGCGTGACGCCGATGCTTTGAAAGAGCCATGTGACAAGGGTCCAGCGGCGTGTGGTCTGAATCCATTCGTCTCCTGGCTGCTTGGTGATCAGTGAGGCGATAGCGAAAGCGAAAGGAACGATGAAGCCGACGTAGCCGAGGTAGAGCATCGGCGGATGAATGGCCATCGAAGGAGTTTGCAAGAGCGGGTTGAGGCCCTGGCCATCGGGCAAGGTGATGATTCCGCGGCCGATTGCCCAAAGTTGGAATGGAGGAACGACAAAATTGTTGAGGATCAAAAAGAAGATCTGCGTGAACATCATCACGCCGATCACCCAAGGCATCATCGTTTTGAAATGCTTGCGGTTGGTAAAAACAACGACAGCACCATAGCAGGAGAGGATCCAACTCCAGAAAAGCAGTGAGCCTTCTTGCCCACCCCACCAGGCCGTGATCTTGTATAGGAGCGGCATCGCTTTGTTGGAATGCGAAGCAACGTATTGCAGCCGGAAGTCGCCTTCAATCAGGCCGTAAAGCAGAAGGCCGCTAGCGGTGGTAATGAGTGCCCAGACCAGGTACACAGACCGTTGGGCAGCAGCAACCAAAAAGAGGTTTTTTCGCAAAGCACCAACGATGGAACTAAAGAAAGCAAATATGGCCACGCAAAAAGCCAGTAGCAGCGATAGTGCGCCGACATTTTCCATAAGAAAGAGGTACTCCGGTTGCCGCTAGCTGCGGCTGGGCTTAGACGTGTTGTTTGTGGGCTCGGTGCCGGGCTTGATCTGGCCAGGTTTGGCTTCGTATTTCGAAGCACATTTGGCTTGGATCTTGTTGGCATTGAAGCTGCCATCGGCGTTCAGATGGCCGTCGGCCAGGGCTTGCGCGTCATCACGGAACGTATCAGGCAGCGGGTCAGTGCCAGTATAGGTAACTTTGAGCAACTGCCCTTTGGATGCTCCATCCTGCTGAACGAGGTCAAAACTTACTTCCTTGCCAATGCGGTGAATCGATCCTTTCACAACATCACCACCAACCCGGAGCCGCTTGCCTTGGGCACGATCCCCCATTTGCTGCAATTCCGCTACGGTCTTGTAGTAGGTCTTGGTTTCATTGACACCGCCAACTGCCAGCCATGCCAGAGTCGCGATCACAATCCCGATGACTAGGCCGAATTTCATGTAAGGCTTCATGAACAAATCCTCTTGCCCCAATCATATCGCCAAACAAGAATGAGTGCAGTCTGGCAGTAAAGGAAATTTCGGGTGGTCAGGCGTTAGCATCAACCGGATGCTCCGCCGGACTGCCTTCACAGCATTGCTTTGTGGCCCGCTTTTGCAGGGCCAAAGAGAGAATTTGTGGGCCAGGCAGCGAAAGGGTGCGGATTGCTTCAACCTCTGGTGAAAGGCGAATGAGTGAGTGCGGCTCGATCTGCCTAGATCCAGACGGTCAGACTGAGCTATGAGAAGTGGGGCGGGCGTGAATGACTCTCAACAAGCTTGGGCCGGAGAAGCTTCCGATTGGAAAGTCTAGTTGTGGCAGGCGATTGCGAGCCGGCTCTAACGCTGTACGGGCAAGTAAAGTGTCTGAGCGATCGGCAGATTGTTCTGGGTGATCTCGATCAGTAGGTCGCCGCTGGGGGCGTCGGGCGGTACTACGATGTTGAACTGGTAGAGGCCGACGAAGGGCGGCACGACTCCGCCGAAGAGGACTTCCGCATCAATGCCACCAATCTTTATCGTCACTGGAAATTGCAGCCGGCCAAGCGCACTGGGGATTGCCCCGGCAATCGGAATGCTGAAGGGCGACATATCGCCGAAGCCGCTACCAAATAGCACGAGAGCTTCACCGGGTCTGGCCGGAGCTGCAGCAACACTGGGAATGGTGCCATTGCTGACAATGGTTCCCGTATTCCCTTTGCTGGCATAGACGAATTGTTTGCCGCCAACCTTGAACGATGCTGGCGCGAGCATGCCGCCATAGACGCGGCGTATGTCGAAATTGACAGCAGTTGTTGTTTGGCCCTTAGAAGTGAGAACGACCGAAAGATTTGGATTGAGGGCCACGGTTGCGGGCACTTGCACATTGACCTGTGTTGGGCTGACGTAGGCGATAAAGGCCCGCTGACCGCCAATGGTTACGGAGACACCTCCAAGAGAAGTGGGGGCGTTTGAATTCGTAAATGAGTCGCCCCAATCCAATGTGGAATCAGCGAGATTGGTGCCGAAAATCTCAAGGTATGAGCCAGGTGCCGCGATTTTGTAGCCGCCAAAGGCACCGGCTGTCTGCACACCGCCTTCGCTGACAGTAGGAGGCGGGCCGGTCTGAATTTGAGTCACTGAATTTACAACGATCAGGTTTGATGCTTGCAAAGTGCCATTGTAGTTCTGAAGAGGGATTTCGTTGAACGGCGAAGGTAGTGGACTGGGGCTGGGAACCGGCACTGCAGCGAGGCGGTCCATTACTGCGAGGCTTGCGCTATCAACGATACGTCCGAAGACGGTGAAGCCGCCGTTCTGGCCATTGAGAATTGCGGCATTGTTATTTGAGAGATTAAAGAACCATTGGTTGGTAGCACTGTTGGGATCGTCGCCCAGCTTGGCCATGGCGATGGTGCCGCGGATGTTCGACTCACGATATTCGTTGATCACGGGCGGGTCTGCCGGGATGGCTGATAGGTTTGGCAGGGCAGCTGAGAAGCCTCCGCCCTGGACAATGAAGCCCTGCACAGAGCGGTGAAAGACGGAATTGTCGTAAGCCTTCTTGTTCATGTATCTGAGAAAATTCTCGACGGTTTTAGGGGCAGAACCAGGGAGCAAGAGTACATCTATGTCGCCGACAGTGGTCTTGAAACGAACTGTTGGTGCCGTCGTTGTCTGCGCGAAAACTGCCGCAAATGCGAATAAAAGGAGAAAAGAAGAACGAAGAATCATGAAGCTATTTGGAGTCTAACGCAACTGACGCAACGGGCTCGGCAAAGAGGTACACACCAAAGCGAGGTTTGAGCACGCCTCGACCCCAGCGGTTGGCCTTCCAGGTGGCTCTGACGAAGCGTATTTCAGGGTGGGCAGCGAGATCGCAAATCATGACAGACGAGCCGATGTAGAACTTCTGGGGATAGGCGGCTAGCGGCGCTTCGATCCAGGTTTCGCCGTCGAGCGAGCCTTCGAGATGTACTTCGAGTGACTGTTGCTCGATCACGGCATCGATGACGAGTGTGAGCTGCAGCATCCGGCCTGCGGCGTCGCCAAGCGCTATCGCCACGCCAGAGCCATTGCCCATGAGAACCGATTTTGGGATCAGAAAATGATGGAACATGGCGGCCTATTGCTTGAGCGCCTTCAGCCGCTCTCGTGCAGCTTCTAGCGTTTCAATTTTCTTGCAGAAGCAGAAGCGCACCCACTGCCCGCCCACGCCAGGAGTCTCGAAGAAACTCGAACCGGGGACGCAAGATACGCCAATATTCTCGACCATATGCATGGCGAAGGCACGGTCGTTTTCAAAGCCAAACTTCGAAATATCCGCCATCACGTAATATGCTCCCTGTGGCCGCAGAGGTTGAAGCCCAGCTTCGGTGAGGATTTCGAGGATGAGCTCACGGCGCTCTGCATAGTGAGTGGAAAGGTCTGCGTAGTAGGCATCGCCGGAGGCGAGGGCATGCACGCCTGCTTGTTGCAGAGGGGCTGCGGCCCCAACGGTGAGAAAGTCATGCACCTTGCGGATAGAGGCACTCAGATCTGGGGCAGCGAGAGTCCAACCCACTCTCCATCCCGTGACAGAGTAGGTCTTCGACATCGAGTTGATCAGGACAGTGCGGTCGCGCATGCCGGCCAAGCTGATGATGGGCGTGTGCTCGAGGCCATCGTAGAGAATATGCTCATAGATTTCATCGGTGATAGCGATGGCGTCGAATTCCTGGCATAGCCCGGCGATGAAGGTGAGTTCGTCACGGCTGAAGACGCGGCCCGTTGGATTATTGGGCGTGTTGATGATGATGGCTTTGGTCTTTGAGTTGAATGCGCGGCGAAGCTCATCGGGATCGAAGGTCCATTCCGGTGGATGTAGGGTGACCAGCTTGCGCGTGGCACCGCAAATCTGCGTGTCGGGAAAGTAGTTTTCGTAGAAGGGTTCAAAGACGATCACCTCGTCATCGGGATTGGTGGTAGCGAGAAGTGTCGCGATCATCGCTTCGGTTGAGCCGCAGGTGACGGTGATTTCCGTCTCGGGATCGAACGCAAGACCGTAAGAACTCTGGTATTTGCGGGCGATCGCATCGCGGAAAGGTTTTGCGCCCCAGGTAATCGGATATTGATTTATGTCGGCATTGATGGCATCAATCGCCGCCTGCTTGATGCTGGCTGGCGCGGGAAAGTCTGGGAAGCCCTGGGCAAGATTGACCGCCGCATGCTGGTTGGCCAGGCGGGACATCTCACGAATCACGCTTTCGACAAAATGTTCCGTGCGGTCAGAAGCAAAGCGGGCGCGCCGTTCAAAGCTACTGCTTGCTGAAACGCCGCTGCGCGGAGTTAGAATCGCCATCTCCCGATGGTAAACCGGGAGCAGGCAAAATGGCGGCATCGTTGCCATAGAGCCGGCGATAGATTCCGGCATTGCGCATCACGCTCTGGACGTAGCCCCGCGTCTCGTTGAAAGGGATCGATTCGACAAACTCGGCGGGATCTTTGTATTCGCCACGTTCAAGCCACTGCGTCACCCGGCCCTTGCCTGCATTGTAGCTGGCGAGTGCCTGCTCGAGACTTCCGCCCAAACTGTTGATTAGACTACGCAGATAGTAGCTGCCCATTTGGAGATTAATGGATGGTTCAAACAACATGCCCTGATTGAATCCTTTGATCCCGAGACGGCGAGCCAGGTCGCGCCCGGTAGCGGGCATGATTTGCGCGAGACCATGAGCATTCGACCGGGAAACAACATTCGAGCTGAACTCGCTTTCCTGGCGGATCAGGCCAGCCAGAAGATATGGATCGAGTTCATTCTTGAATGAATATGTCAACAGCGGATCCTTGTAGGGCATCGGGTAGGCGAGCTTCCAAAGAGGGAGTGTAGAGGTGTTGATTGGAAGGTTCAGATAGGCTGGGTAAATGCTCTTCATGTAGCGAATGCCCTGATCAGGGGCTCCGCGACGGGTGGCCATTCTTGCTGCGGCAATTGCCAGAAGATGCGACTGCTCGTTGCCGCGAGCCTCGTTTCGCAACTCCAGTTCGGCAAAATCATAGAAGGCTCCGCGAGCGAGTAAGTCAGCGCGGGCAATACGGCGCTTGGTGTAGGCATTTGCCTCGAAATTGAGGCGTACACCTTCAAGAGGAAATTTCAGCTCTTTCAAAAGGCCGTCCACGGTGGTGGATGATGCCTGAGTCTGAAGACCTGCTTGCAGGATCCGTTCCCGGCACAATTCAGCATAGAAGTGATTGGGAAAGCTCTCGATCGCACGCTGATAGTAACTTTTGGCACTGGCTTTGTCGCGCCGGGTTTCTGATGATCGACCGAGGAAGTATAAAGCGGCTGAAGCATGCTCGCCCGCAGGCTCGGCACGAAGTACGTTCTCCAATTTTTTCCAGGCCCCTGGGCGCTGCAGAATGTAATTTTGAACGGCCACCTTCCATTCGCAATCCCTGCCTTCTGGACTGGAAGCGAAATCCACGGCACAGGCCTCATAGAGCGGCAGACTCTTTGAGTGATCGCCCATGACCCAATACTGGCTGGCTGCGTTGGCTAAAGCTTCAAGACGAAAACTGGACTTCGGATGCTTCTCGCTCAACTCACGCATTGCCATCGACATGGAATCATAGGCCTTGGACCGGCGCGCGGCGAGCAAAGCATAGAAAAGCCGTTCTGCATCCGCAGCAGGATCTTTTACCTGCGTCTCGTTCAGCTTGGTGAAGGCAGCGGCATTGCGCAACCGGTAATCAGAAACTCCAATACGCACGCGGGCCTGATCGAGAGCTGCTCCTTCAAGCCGCGGGAGGATGGCCGCAAATTCGGCTCGCGCGGAGCCAGCGTCACCCTGGTCGAGAAGTCGATTGGCGCGCTCAAGGCGCTCTGATGGAGTCAAGTCAACGAGTGCCAGAAATTTGACACTCTCTTGAGCCTCAGGCGATTTGGGCCACTGACAGAGCACACTTGAGAACCAACGCCGGGCCTGTTGGGAAAACTTCTGTTTTTGCGCTGCGATTCCGGAATAGTGCGCAAACTGAGCTGGTGTCAATTGCTTCTGATGTCTGCCGAGCAGCAGCTCCATTCGAGCAAAGTCATCCAATTCAGCAGCGCTTTTGAGCGCCAGCAAGGCAGCTCTGCCGTGGAGAGGACTCTCGGCAACCTGGAGGACACGTTCAGCATTAGCTAGCGAAGCAGCATAGTCTTTTGCCGTGAACTCGGTCGAAGTTAACATCCAGTCGACGTAGTCAGAAATTTCGGGGAGCAAAGCCCGGGCCGATTTCAGTTTGTCCAGGGCGCTGGTGTCGCCATTAAACAAAAGCAGCCGGGCCAGCCCGCCTTCGGCATCCTTGGGATGCTTGAGCAAAAACTGTTCCACGGCTGCCCGATTTGGAGGGGTCGGTTTTTCACGAAAGCTGCGAGCCAGAGGTTCTAAAGTCTGGGCGTTCAGGCCAAGACAGCAGACCAGCAGAATGGCCGCAGTTCTCATCCATTTAGTTGTGGACGAGCGGACCAGGATAGTCGGGCCCCATGAGTTGCGCATTATCGATGGCGAGGGTCTCAACCAGCTCTCCATGTAGATAGTCTCTCATGTGTTGCTGGCCATCAAGGAATTGCGCCATGTATCGTTCTCTAGCTTCATCCACTTCAGACTTGAGGCGCAAGTAGATGTTGGAATCACGACGGCCAGACTTAACAGCATCGTCCTTGTAGAGGCGCATCTCTGCAACCTGCACCCGGGCAAAGCGCTGGGCGCGCATATGCAGTTCGCGCTGCTCTTGTGAAAGATCATCCCAATTGAAACTGCGGGCCGGCACAACGGCCTCTGAAGGAGTTGCGAATCCGTTCACTTCGGCGGCACCCACAGGAACTGGAATTTGGACAAATGGGTCAATCGGCACACCTTCGATTCCGGCGGGGTTGATCGCGCTGGCGATGTTTACGAGGCTGGAGGTATGAACGGCACGAGCGGCGCGGATCCCGAGCAGAGTAAGGCCGGCGGCAGTCACAAGAGTCTCAACGGCACCAACTTCAAGCGGCTGTTCATTTGGCTCGACGTAGAGGAGTGCAGCAACATTCTCCTGGACGAGTACCGGGAAGATAAAGCACTTACCCGGCGTTGCATCCGGACGAAGGCTCATCACATAAGGCGAAACTTCGGAGTCACTGCGGACGGCAACCACAATATCTTTCGATTCGAGCGAGTTGTAGAATGCAGCGGCCTCGTCAAATTCAAGATCAAAACCTGTCTCAAGTTCGCCCGACATGCCACGGACACCCTCAAGACTGAATCGATCTTTAGTGACCAGGAATAACGCACTCAGGGCGCAATAGGGCTGAACTGCATCAAGGAACGCTTCTTTCCACTGGATCCCGTCACCGGTGAGGCGGAACACACGCAGAGAATGGCTCAACTGCAAACCCAACTCGCGGCGAGCGGCGTCGCGCGTTTTTTCGGCAGTTTCCACCCGGATCTCTTCACGAGCTTGTTCGACCATCGGAAGAAATTCTTCTTCCCAGACCGCACGCTCGCGAGCCACTTGTGCTGGAACTTCTTCAGCCAACCTCAGGGACACGCTTTCTTGTACGCGTTCGGGAAGAATTTCGTTTAAGCGCTCTTGTAGCGCCGATTCGACCTTTTCTGGAAGCATTAGGGCAAGCCGCAGAGGCACCTCGTCTTCGAGGCGGGCTGCCACTCGGCTTTCCAGTCGCTGCTCAACTTCATTCTCAATACGACCGGGCAATTCCGCTTCAAGTCGCTCTTCAAGACGCGACTCGAGGGCTGCGCTGACGCGCTGCTCGAATTCGTCGTTCATGAACTGCGATTTGTGCGCTTCGAGACGAGAGTTCCACTCTTCATCAAGGCGAAGGAGTAATTCTTGATCTACACGCTCTGACAGAAAGACTTCATTGGCGATTGTCAGGTCTTCTTTGAGCCCAGCGAAACGTTGTTCGACAACGCGCGCGATGTGATCTCGCCAGCCTGTTTCAAGCGTCTCGTGAACGCGATCCACATGCAGCTTCCATGCTGCTTCAAATTGTTCTCCAGCAAGTCGCTGGGTTTCGTCAAAAAGAGAGTTCCATTCCGCCATTGCAAATCCTTCTTCAACTCTATCGCCAGATTCAGCCATTCACGGAATAAGGTAGATACCTTAGATTGACCGAAGCAAATCTGCTATAGCCTAATCTTTGTTCTGTTTTTCGAGGAAGGTCTTCAGACGATAACTGCGGCTCGGGTGCCGCAACTTGCGCAAAGCTTTGGCTTCGATCTGTCGAATTCGCTCGCGAGTGACGGCAAAGTATTGACCGACTTCTTCGAGTGTGTGCTCACTGCCATCCTGGAGGCCAAATCGCATTTTTACAATCTTTTCTTCGCGCGGGCTAAGAGTCTTCAAGACTTCAGCCGTCTGCTCGCGCAGATTCAAGTTGAATACCGCGTCAGACGGAGAGCCATTTCGTTTATCCACGAGGAAGTCGCCAAGATGTGACTCATCTTCTTCTCCCACAGGAGTTTCAAGCGAGATCGGCTCCTGGGCAATCCGCATTACCTTGCGAACCTTATGGAGCGGCAATTCAAGCCGCTTGGACAATTCTTCAGTCGAAGGCTCGCGGCCCAATTCCTGCTGCATGGCCCGCTGTGTGCGGATCAGCTTGTTGATAGTCTCGATCATGTGGACCGGGACACGGATTGTACGCGCTTGATCGGCGATGGCCCTTGTGATAGCCTGACGAACCCACCAGGTAGCGTAAGTTGAAAACTTGAAACCGCGGCGGTGGTCGAATTTCTCGACGGCGCGCATCAGACCGATATTTCCCTCCTGGATCAAATCGAGGAACTGGAGGCCGCGGTTGGTATAACGTTTGGCAATAGAAACTACAAGCCTCA
>JAYSVS010000067.1:0-6258 GCA_043718395.1 Acidobacteriota bacterium | reverse complement strand
CATAGTGCAGCGCGGCCACATCGCCACCGCCGTCGGATCATACTTGGTGGTCTCGTCGGCCGCTTCGGCCGGTGCGGGTGCGGTGAAGATCTCGCCGCACAGATTGCAGCGCAGCCGTTCCATCTCATAGACGATCGCCGCCGAGGGCGCTTGCCCCACCACACGCACTACCACTTTGGGTTCCTGCTGCACGTAGACTTTACCCTGCTCGCACGCCGGGCACAGATCGCTCGCCTTCAGCGTGGGGTGGGAGATCTTGACGCGCCTTGCGCCGGTGTAGTCGCGGGCAGCTTTGCGTCCATGGCCCGGCTTTTTGGCGTGGTGCTCCTTCGGCGGAGCGGGCAGAGTTGGCTCCATGCCCGCGTTCTCCAGCACTGTGCGCGTCTTTTCGGTCGATGGCGCGGAACGGCAACTGACGCAGTGCCGCGTCCAACTTCCGGTAGTCGTCGGCGGCGAGGGGTCCTTCCCGTGCATGCGCGGAAGTGGGTCAAAGGGTATGAGCAAGGCGGACCCAAGCGACTCTTCAAGCCACGACGGCGCGGAAGAAAGCCCATCGGCGACAAGAAGCGCTACGACATCTGTGATTTGCTTCTTTCCAGATTCGGCGTGAGGTGGACTGCCAGGAAAACTGGGGTGAGCCCGTCGACTGTCTCAAGGTTGAAGAAGCAACTCGACGCCGCTGTTAAATACTGTTTTTTTCGATGAGGTAAGCGCCCTCGAACTGCTTAAAAAGCATCATTGGAAATGCCCCCCGTTTCCCACGTTCTATGGTCGTGAATTTCGGTAACACACGGGTAACAGAGTCTCAGGCTTTTCAACCTCCGACAGCGGGCAACTTGTTGACCGTCTTGGCGTCCCCAGCGCCCGCACGCCCTTTCACGGCGATTAACGCGGGTTCGAATCCCGCTGGAGACGCCAATTTCTTCAGCCTCAGAAAACAGCAAAAGGCAGCAGGCCGTCTTGGCCCCGCTGCCTTTTTTGCTGCTCCCTCAAATTAGAGCATTTTCATTGTAAGTGTAGACCGCTCAGTGGCCGCCGCAGCTCGGTTCTGAGCCGTCAGGCTGCAAGGCTACGATAAACACCAATTCAGAAAATGCTCTAAAACCTTGTCCTCAACTTCGACGGCGCCGTGTGCCGGCCGCCAAACACAATCCCATTCCACTCATCAACCAGGCAACCAGGTGTCCGGCATTCTTTGGTGTGGGGTGAGCTCGCGGAATGGTGCGCTCGGTGGCGCCGCTTGCGCGACTGGTTGCACCGCGGCGGGTGCGGGTTTCGGTTGTGCCTTCTTTGAAGACTCGTGCAGCGTGGTGGTTTCGGGCATGAGATTGTTGGTCCATTCGGGGGAATGGTCGCGAAAAAACGGTAAGACGTGTATCGCACCTGCTGAAACGGTATCGGCAAGAGACGGTCTATTGTCAATGTTCGTTCTACTGTTTTAGGATGGATCGTGCCATCTTCGAACAAGCCCTATCTGAACTTCCTGGTTGAGCCAGAACTGCTAAAGAAGATCGACGATTTTCGGTTTAAACACCGCTTCGCGACTCGAGGAGTCACTTCAGCGCGGCGGCTCGAGGCCGCCCTCGACGCGAAGTTGGCGCCGCCGAAGGGAGATTAGATGGGGCAGGAGAGTGCGAATACGAAGCTCACCGATCGAAGTAGCCAAAGAGCGCCGCGGACCAGGAGGGCTGCGACGGTTTGTATTCACTGCCTTAATCCAGCGGGCGAAACCGGGGATCACGTGTTCCCAAAGTCCTGGTATCCTGACACCACCCCGGAAGACATTCAACGCCCGATGGCACCTAGTTGCGGGCCTTGCAATAACGAGTTTGGCAAGCACGAAAATTATCTGCTGGCCCGTCTGGGTCTGGCCACGGATCCAACAAAAGAGGAGGCGAGCGGAGTTTCTAAAAAAGCCCTCCGTTCCTACGGGGTCGGAGTGGCCGATGCTAAATTGAGTCCCCGTGAGCGCGGGATACGCGAACAGCAGAGGAAGGCGTTACTCAAAGAGGCAGCATTGCTTTCCAGTAGTGCTGGCGGACGGCCCGTCTTTCCTGGTCTTGGTCCACACGAAGGCGTCCTTGGCCCCCAATTGCCGTTGTCGTTCAAGCGGGACAGGCTTCTCTTGGTCTGTCGGAAGATCATTCGCGGTCTGGAGTATGTGCTTGGTGCCCGTTATCTGAAAACACCGTACGTGCTTGAGGTTTTCTTCGTCGAAAGAGGCCACCTGTCCTCTTTTCCAGTCGGTACAGAGCCGGCCACGTCACACTACGGACCTGGCCTTGAGGTCAGTCGAAGCGTTGCGGCTGATGACCCGGCTTCCGTGTTCTACCAGATTGTGATTTGGGGAACTCTGTTCGTGCATGGGACGATCTTGATACCTGAAGGGAATTGATGGCAGGGCAAATCATCAGCAGCGGCGATCACACTTGAGATACAATCGCCTGGGAAATAACCGTGGAGTCCATCGATGTGTACGAGGTGCTGAAGAAGGCTGGCGCGAAGCAGCTCTACCACGCAAATTCGGTGGCTACAAGTTGCAGCTTTTTGAAGGCGGGCGGCCTAACCTCCCGGGCTTTCAATGAGCAGAGTGGTCTCGATCAATCGTCGCAAGAGTCCGATGACAAAGACCGAGAATTCGGTATCTGGAACTCCATATTCCTGGATCACGTTGACATACACGAGCGGGCCGGGAGGGTTAAAGGGCCCAACGTGTACGGTCCCGTGTTATTCATTCTTGACCTCGATCTCTTCAAGTTGCTGCCGGAAGGGTCTTCCGTACGGGTTACGAAGGGTAACCCGACGAATTGGCGCCGCCATCCTACTGACCAGGACAGATACTTTCAGACCAAACAAGAGCTCGCCGACGGATTTACATTTGGAACCTTCGGCCAAATGCTCGTTCTGGAGACGCCAACTAGCAAGTTGGATTTTAGCAGCGGACTTATCCGACTCATCCTGGATGATCCAGAGCGGGTTCTTGCGAGCGGCCGTTCCGGTTTCGCCTATGCCAAGGAGAGTCTGGAGCAGACAGCGGCGGTAAATAGCCTCAAAGTGTCTGTCGAAAAACGCGATTGCATGTACCCGTGCGCTTGCGTTGATCGCTACCAAGCTTGGCGACCGGATAGACTTGAGAAATATTTCGGTCCGTACGTGCCGGAGGTGGAGAAGCGGCTCAACCTTCAGTTGCCTCCCAGAAGAAAGGATGTGGATCACTAGCCTCGGCCACAGCTAAGTGAGTCGAAAGAGCGCAAGGCCGGCGTCGCTGGGGAGGTTCGCATCATGGCAGCCGAATAGCTTCAGCATTACTTGGCGCGGTGCTACCTACAAGGCTTTACCGATAAGAACGGAGAGGTGTGACGACATGATCGTCTTGATCGCACGATTAAGCATTTGCATCCCGATATCATCGGTGCCGAGAACAACCTCGATTCGATTCAGTCCGATGCCGCCGTCTACCAGGCTCTTGAAGCCACGTGTTTGCGCCGCTCGATGGGCCGTTTCGATCGTTACTTGAGAAGATCACCAGAAAGGGGAAGTTGTCACGTCAGGAATACGCCGACTTGGTCGCTTTCGTCGCGTATCTTTTCGCGCGCCAGCCCGTATTCGCGAGACTGAGACGCAGGTTCAGCAGCTCAATTCCTTTATCGGTCGGCCGCCGGAAGAGATCGAGTATCGCCGCCCGCAAGAAACCGACCAACCCGAGACATTCGCGTTGGCAGCCGAATACTCAGTCGGCGTCCCCAAAGAGCGTGCTGTTCCCGATCAACAAAATAAAGCGGTGACTCTTGAGTAAGACGGGTGCGGAAATTGCCGATCTGCTCCCGGATCTAAGGTTGATCTAAGGTGGTCATTGCTTCTGGCCGCCCAGGGGCGCAGTTTCGTGGTTGGAGATAATCCCTGTGCAGTTGTTCCGCCGGCCTGAATCCACCCCCGGTGGTTTGCCCGGAGTACTACGGTTCACCGGGTCTCCCTGCCACCAGAATTTAAATATCTGTGTGGGTGGGTGCTTTCGTGAACACGGAGTCGGCAGGCATCGAGTCGGTGACAGAAGAGGGGCAGCGGTTTAAAAGCCTTGGCATTGAGTGGTCCGATATAATTCGACTATGGATTTTCGGGTTCATGCCCTCGGGAGTTTCGCTTTCTTGGTCGTGTCAGCGGGCCTTTGTGCCCAAGACATTGCAGAGTTGAGGAAAGCTGCGGGCGAAGGCAACGCTGAGGCACAGTACCAACTTGCGCTCATCGTCCGCGAAGGGAGGTCGGGAGTTCCGAAAGATTCTAGCGAAGCCATCGGGTGGTTTACAAAGGCCGCAGAGCAAGGGAGCGCCGATGCACAGTCCGATCTTGGCGTGATGTACTTCAGGGGTGAAGGTGTTCCGCAAGATTACCGGGAAGCGCTCAAGTGGTACACCAAGTCTGCGGCGCAAGGAAATGCGAGAGCCCAGCACAATTTGGGCCTTCTATATTCAAAGGGCTTGGGAGTGGTGCAGAATGACACTGAAGCCCTAAGGTGGAATCGAAAGGCCGCTGAACAAGGGGATGCTAATTCGCAAGTTTTTGTCGGCCTAGCCTTTCAGGGCTCAAGTGATCACGCGCAGGCCGTCCGTTGGTTTCGAAAGGCCGCTGATCAGGGGTATGCTATTGGCCAAGAAGCCCTAGGCTGGTGCCATGAAAACGGTCTCGGAGTCGCAAAGGACACAATAGAGGCATTTCGTTGGCATCGCAAGGCCGCTGACCAGGGCTTGTCCGCAGCAGAGTTATCGATTGGCGAAGCCTATCGCCATGGGGTGGGCGTGACTAAGGACAATGCGGAGGCATTACGCTGGTATCGCAAGGCCGCTGAACAAGGGGTTTCGCACGCTCAGATGTTTCTCGGGGAGGCGTACCGAGATGGAGATGAAGTACCCAAAGACCCAGTCCAGGCCATGGCCTGGTTCGGAAAGGCGGGGGAGCAGGGCTTGGCGAGGGCGCAGTTTCTCCTGGGTTCGATGTACCGTTCTGGTGATGCCGGTTCTAAGGATTACGGCAAAGCACTGGACTGGTACCAAAAAGCCGCCGAGCAGGGGGACCTGGCGTCTCAGCTTTCCCTGGCGCTAATGTATCAACAAGGGCAAGGTGTCCCGCTAGATTATGTCAATGCGCTAAAATGGTGGCAAAAAGCCGCTGAACAGGGCGACGCGTTAGCTCAATTCCAGGTTGGATTAATGCACCATTTCGGTACGGGAACGATAGAAGACCTTGACGAGGCATCTCGTTGGTATTTCAAGGCCGCTGGCCAGGGAAACGCGAGTGCGCTTTATTATTTAGGCACAATAGCCCTGAAGCGTGGAAATCTGGTGGGAGCTCACGCAACTGCAAACATTGCCGCAGCCCTTGCCACCTCAAAGAGTGAACAAGAGAAATTCGCCAAGCTCCGGGATGATGTCGCTGGGTTAATGTCGCCTAGCCAACTAGATGAGGCCGTCAAAACAGCTCGAAAGTTGCAGGAAGGCATTCGAAAGCAATAGCATGAGCCAAGCTTAGTTTCCGCACAGCGCCCGACGCCCTTAGCTCTGGGCGCGTAAGGTAGAAGATTGAGGGGTAGCTGGCCGAGTCCGGGCGAAACGTTGGTAACACCCCGGTAACACAGCCGCCAGGTTTTCGAACTCCGACAGCGGGCAACTTGTTGACCGCGTTTGGTGTCCGCAGCGGGCCGCGCCCTTTCACGGCGATAACGCGGGTTCGAATCCCGCTGGGGACGCCAATTTCTTGCGCTTCACAGAAATCGCAAAAAGGCAGTCGGCCACCTTGGCCCGCTGCCTTTTTTGCTACTCCCTCAAAGAAAAACTTTGGCTTCAACTTCTCCGGCGGCGTAGACCGCCGGCAAAGCATAAACCCACGGCAGTCATCAACCACGTGCCGGGCTCCGGCGTGGCGATCGTGCTGGTGATCAGATTCTGCGCCGGGACGCCGGCGACGGACACATTGCGCAAAATTGTTGCATTGTTGGACGTTCTGCCCGCGCTGGCGGTGATGATGGCCGAAGCGTTTGACCGCAGCGTGGTAGAACCGGACGAAGCCAATTGCACATTGCCGGCGCTCAGACCGTCGCCGCCATCGTGGATAATATCCCAGACCGCTAGTTGCAGCGCGGCCCCCGCGATGTTCGTGGTCACACCGGGCCCATAGTTTTCAAAAATCCAGGCCGCCCGCGCCCCGCCGGGATAATCGGACGGCAACGTGAGTGTCGTATTGTAAGTGGCGTAGCCAATATCGGTA
>JAYSVS010000066.1:0-21169 GCA_043718395.1 Acidobacteriota bacterium | reverse complement strand
GATTGCTTCGCTCGCGTTCCATGCATCAACGATACCCGACACTCGCGTCGAAGGCAATTCTTAAGTTAACGCTTATGGGGGCAAGGGGCAGGTGTCGGTGCCTTCGTAGGTTGGAATGAGTTGGAGATTTGCCTGGGGTGAGGTTGAAGGTGAGGCGTTCTTGCCCATCACAAAAACGTCCGATCCAGGAGGCGTTAATACCGGGGTAGGCACTTGGCAGTCTGACTGTGCCGTATTGCTTCGCGCTCGCGACCCAATTGGATGGGTTGTTGCCGAGGATGTAGTTGTAATTGGCAGGAAGTGGGTCAACAAGAGTGGGGATGGCTTGAGGGGATGCGTTTTCGATTTGCACTTCGATGCCCCGATGGAAGCGCATTGAGTCCCGGGTGAAGAAAAGACTATTTCTGCCGGAACGCTGGAAGAAAAGGATGTCAGAGGGGAGTTGCCCGGTGTTGGGCTCGCGGCCAAATAAGGTTTGAGCTTGAGCGGGGATTGCATTCAATGCGAAGAGAAATAACACTATTCTCACGGGGTACCTCGTTGTGGAAAGTGGACGCGAACGGTGGGAAGGCTGAGGATAGCACCTCTAAACTACGCGGGCGAGAACGTAGGGGCCTTCCGGTATTACTGCTATCTCAGAACCTTTGTCGAGCCCCTCAATGAGACTGGCCATTGCGGGGTTGAAGTCGCTGAAGACCGGACCCCACATGTTGGGATGGTACTCGGCGGGGACGCCAGGGGCGAGGAAGACTACTTGCTTGGACTCTAGGACGAGGGCTAGTTTTTCCAGTTGCCATTGGTCTACCGTTACGGGCGCGTCTTTGACGGCGTCGAGGAAGCCTTTGGGGGAGTTGAAGCGCTGGATCATTTCGCGGAACTCGGGGGCTCCAGCACCCTCTGTACACTCGGCGCAGATGAGGATCTTGCCGCCTTCGCGGACGATGTGCGATGCGGCGGTGACGCCTTTGACGGCCTGGTAAAGAGTGAGGTCTAGAGGATAGCCGGCACAGGTGGTGACAACGGCGTCGACGGGCTGGTCGAGCTTTTCAAGCATCACTTTGCTGACGAAATCGACTCCGGCGGCGTGGGCTTGTTCAGGGTGGCCGGCGAAGACGCCGGCGATTTCCCGCTTGCGAGTGAGGGCGACGTCAAGCATGAAGGTGTGGCCGGCCATGCGGGCAATCTCTTGTAGCTCTTTGTGGAGGGGATTGTCGTTGATGGAGCCTTCGATGGAGCGTACATCCCGCATGAAGCGGGGGCTGTGGATGACCTTGATAGTTTCCTGTGCCGCAAGGCCGGGGGCGATCAGCTTTCGACCGCCGGAATAGCCAAGCATCAGGTGGGGCTCAATGAAGCCGAGGGTGATGCGGAGGTCGGCCGAGACGAAGGCTTCGGCGACGTGGACGGGGATGCCAGATTTGGTTTCGCCGAGATAGCGGTGGTCCGATAGGATCTTGGCGTCGTGGTTGAAGATACGGTATTTAGCCGCTATTTCGGGGCTGAGAATTTCGTCGAGTTCGGCTGGTGTTGCGATGCGGTGGAGGCCAGTTGCGATGCAGAGAGTAATGCCATCGACGGGGATGCCGGCTGCATGGAGAGTCTTCAGGATGATCGGGAGGGTGCGGCTGTTGGGGACCGGACGGGTGATGTCGCAGACCGAGATTGCAGCGGTCTTTTTGCCTTGAGCCAGCTCGGCGAGAGAAGGCGTGCCGATCGGGTGAAGGATGGCGTGCTCAAGCGCCGCCGTTTCGTCAGAGAGGGGGGAAGCTGATTTTGCTTCGAGGAGCCGGTATTCAAATCCATCGGGGAGGGTTACGGCAAGGCCAGCCTTGCCAAAGGCCAAATCCACATTCATAAGCGAACCGTAACATACTTTTTAGAAAAAATCCGAGTTTGGCCCTTTACGTGCCTTTATTACGCATATCTAAATGGAGGCTGATGTGACAATTGCTGCTTTTGTTTGCGGGTCGATTATCGTTGGTCTTTTCTTTGCAATGCTTTCAGGCGCGCCCAAGGAAAAAGAGCTCGAATAGCAAAACTGTTTCTTTTCTACACACAGGTGTGTAGAAAGAATGCAACACCGTCCAGTCCGATGGTCGTGCTGCGATCAAGCTTTAGCTTGCCAATCGATTTGCTTCAACTCGGGGACGATAAATGCGTAGGAGATGGCACCAAAGATGAGCATTGCTGCCACGGCAAGGAAGGCACCGTCGAAACTCTTGGTGCTGTCGACAATATTTCCAGTAACCCAACCGGCAGCAACACCAGCGAAATTGCCAAAACAGTTCTGAAAGCCGGTCCATTTACTGGCGGCGCTGGAGCCGGCCATGGTCTGCGTGCAAGCCCAATGGTTGGATGTTACAAATCCGAAGGCAAAGCAGGCAAAGAGGAAAAGGCCCGTTGAGACATCGTCGTTTGAGGCGATGCCGGCGGGATAAATGAGCGTTGCACTCAGGAGCCCGATGATGATGAAAGACTTGCGAATGCGGGTGGCCGTATAGCCTTTGGAGATGAGGTGGTCTGAGAGCCAGCCCCCGATGGTTGCCGAAATGGCGATCATCACGAAGGGAAGAGAGCCGAGGACGGCCATTTTCTCGGTAGTAAATCCGCGCTGTTTGACCAGGTAAAAGGGATACCAGGTGACCATAAAATACCAACCGTAATTGATCGAAAAGAGTCCCAAAAAAGTGCCCCAGACAGCGCGGTTGGTGAGGAGTTCCATCGCGGTCGGTTCTTTGCTGGGCAGAGGCTTGGGGTTATCGATGGAGTGGGGTTTGGGGGCAGAGCGGAGCCAGAAGGGGAGCCAGGCAAGAGCGCCAAAGCCGAGAATCATGAAGAGGCTGCGCCAGCCATATTGCGCAACGATGAGGCCGCCGATAAGGGTGCCAAGTGCGGGGCCAAGTTTGGAGCCGGCGTCGATAAACCCGTTGGCTTTGCCGCGCTGATTCTCTGGAAAGTCTTTGGCGATGATTTTGGAGAAGGCAGGGTAGGCAACAGATTCACCAATGCCGAGAAGCAGGCGGAAAGCGAAGAGTGTGGTGAAGGAAGTGGAAAGTCCCGTGAAAGCGGTGGCTAGTGACCAAACAAGAAAACCAATGGCAAAGACGCGGTGGACGTCGTAGCGCTGAATGAGCCAGCCTGCGGGAACCTGGCAGAGCGCGTAGGTCCAAAAGAAGGCCGAGGAAAGTTGACCCATCATGGCAGGCGTAAGCTTTAGCTCGTCAGTGATCTTGGCGGCAGAGACGCTCAGGTTGCCGCGGTCAATGTAGTTCACAAAGACGGCAATGATGAGAAGAGTAAGCAGGCCCCACTGCATGGCTGGCTGGGCGGTAGTTGGGGAAGGCGCACTTTGAGGAGTGGAGAACGGCATGGATTGCTATTGTTTCACAGGCCGGTCTGCATTAGCGGTGCATCAGCCACCAGGTGGCCACCCCGGCGAAATACCCAACCAGATTGGGTAAGGCTGCGTTTGCGGCGTAGGCACCAAATGTTAACGGGTTGACGAAATCGTTGCCATATTCTTCACGGAGTTTATCGACGATTCCGATGGCAACTACGCCGGCTGCCGAGCCGATGACAAGGATACTGCCGCCAGTGCCGACGGTGAAGGCTAGCAGAGCCCAGAGTGTTGGGTCAGAGTGGTTCAAGCTTTGAATGGCGATGGCAGTGAGCGGGACGTTGTCGAAAATCGCTGAAGAAAGCCCAAGCACTACGTGGCCAATGATAGTGCGCTGCGTACCTTCGCCATAAAGCAGTTGGGTCATCGATTGAAGTGAGCCCACCATGTGCAGCGCCGTGACGGCAGAGAGAATCCCGATAAAAAATTGCAGGGAGGGGATGTCGATCTTCTCGATGAGGGCTTCGATTTTTCTACCCATGAGACTGGTATGGTGCTTCTGCGTTTTGCGGAAAACTTCTTGCACCATCCAGACGAATCCAAGCCCCATCATCAGTCCGGTGAAGGCCGGAAGGCCCGCTTGCACGGCAAAGAACGGGCCAGTGAAAGAGGTAAGGCAGAGTGCGATGATCAGCCACTGCGACCAGTGCATCGAGGTCACCATGTCAGTGCTTTCGTCGTCATCAGCGGCGGTGATGCCCTTGCTGAGCCAGACCACCACGACGGTAAACGAGATGAGAGAAGGAAGCAGAGTGGTCTCGATCAACTCAAAGGTGGCAAACTTTTTTGCGGCCCAAAGCATAAACGTTGTGACATCACCAATAGGAGACCAGGCACCGCCAGAATTCGCTGCCGAGATGATGGCGCAAGCTGTAAAGAAAAGCGACTGGCCGCGAAAGAACAGAGCAGCGATGCGAAGCATCACGATGGAAGTGGTGAGATTATCCAGTACTGAAGAAAATGCAAACGTGCAAATGGCGATAGCAAAATACTGTCCGCGATTGTTCAGCCCTAACTTGAGTAGACGATAGCGCACCCAGTCGAAGAATTGGAAGTCGACAAGGATTTCAACCAGGGTCATGGCACAGAGCAAAAAGCCAACGACGCCCATGGTTTCTGACCCCATGTGGGTGATCTCTTCGGCGAAGTGTGTCCCTGGGCGGGTGGCGGCCATGAACAGGAGCGTACCGCCCATGGCAAGGCTAGTGGCCGCCTTGTTGATGTGAACGGTTTCGGCCAGGGCGATGAGGGCGTAGCCGAGGAAGAATACCATCCACATGAGCGCTGGCAATTCGAGCATCTTTCTATTGTCTATGGGATGTTGGGCGTAGTCGCCCGTCATGTGGGTGAAATGGCGCATGAGAGAAATGACCCTGTGCGCTTTCCTTACTTCCGGCATGTGCCGATGGATCAGGTACATCAGGGGAATGGGATTACCAGTAGGCATCTCAACCGGTTTATGCATCACTTGCTGAGATTTATAGCCGGATTGGACTGTTGGGGGATGCGGTTATCGATGAGTCGGCGGAGGTATAGTCAACCAAGCTCTCGATTCGCCTATGCTGGATTTAGAAACAGACTGAATTCCTAATGAAAGTTTGAGGTCAACTTGTGACTTCCGCCATAGTTTGGCAGGCATGGGCTCGCGAACGGATTGACCAGTGCTATGACAGGTTTACCGCTCAGCTTGGACGGACAATCCTCGATCCTGGCGTGGACGAAATTCATGAACTACGGATCTCGATCCGGCGGTTGAGGCAGTCCCTCTATCTGTGCCAGAGGCGACCGCGCAAGACCCTGCGGCGAGGCCTCAGGCAACTGATGCATATCGCAGGTCAACTTCGCGATTGCGATATTGCCGCCCGCCATTTTGAGCACGCCAAGCTCTCAGAGTTCGAAGATGCAGCGAGACGCAAAAGACGTCGTGCCGAGAAGAATCTTGTCCGATTCTTAAGTAAGAGAGCGCACCAACTGAAGGTTTGGCGCGAAGAAGAGTTGAAGATTTCTCTGACCTCAGCTACTGAAAAGATCAAGCTTTTGGCCGGAAAGTTCTATGACTGTGGCGAAAAGGCATCCCAACCCGGTTCCGGGATTGCCCAACTCCATCAGGCCCGGATAGCCGCAAAGAAGCTTCGCTACACGCTGGAATTGTTTCATCCCGCAGCAGGCCCTGGTGAGGTGAATCCGCTCGAAGAGTTCCTCAAGCTTCAAAAATTGCTTGGTCAAATCCACGACATAAGCACCGTCTTGGATTTGATTCCTGACCGCAAGATCAGCCGCCGCCTGAAGCACAAGCAATCGAGAAAAATTCTGGAATTCCAGGTTTTTTGGGTGAATGAGATGCGAGCCAATCAGGACGCGATGATCCGGCAATGTCTGGAGTTGGTTCGCTTGCCGCTCCCACTCCTTGTAGATTGATGCCAAAGCGTCTAGGTGAGTTTGCCGCGGGCGGCAATCGGCCAACTGGTTTCGACGATGCCGTTGCGGTACCCGATGGCCTCCTCTTGCAAGTTCATGGCTACACAGACATGGTTCATGAGGATCTGAAGCTTGTCGCCGATGTGGAAACTTCGATCACAACCAGTGATGTCGATGAAGCCGTGCTCTTCGTTCATTTTGTGGAAGAGAGCGCCGGGGGCATTCAAGACCTTACCGAAGCTGACGCCCGCGTCGTTGAGCAGACGGTCGGATGAGAAGGTCTTTGAGCCGCCGTCGATCAACACCTGACCCTTGTGCGCGGTCGAGACGACTGTGGCAATGATCGTGGCGGCGCATTGGTCCAGAGTGCAAGCCTTGCCTGCGACCGTATTGCGGTCGTTGAATATGTAGGTGCCGGGGCGGATCTCGTTCATGCCCTCTATCCGGTGGGATTGGTACATCGTGGGTGTTGAGCCGCCAGAGATGATGCGCGGTGTGTGGCCAGCTTTGCTTAACACTTCAATGGTCTGGTTGAGCAAGATATTGAGTGCTTCGATTTGGGCGAGGCCTTCCTCGCCGAGATCCTTGACGTGGCCGGGGTAGAACGAAATACCTTCGTACTGAACATGGGGCAGCTTCTTGATGGCCACGATCATGTCAGTGAGTTCGCCAGGCAGGATGCCGACCCGGCCGAGTCCTGCGTCCATCTCGACCAGGATCCTGGCTGGCACTTCGACGTCGGACAGGGCTTTGGCTGCCTCAAAAGAATCGAGAGCGACGGTGAGGCTGGTATGGCGGGCGACCTCTTTGAGCCGAGCCATTTTGGTTGCACCCAGAATGGGGTAGGCAACCAGAATCTCCTGAGGGTGGGCTGCGAGCATCACTTCGGCTTCGCCGGGCTTGGCGACGGTGAGGCCTATAGCCCCTCGCTCGATCTGCTTGCGCGCGAGCAAGGGGCTCTTGTGGGTCTTTGTATGTGGACGGAGGCGCAGGTTGTAGGTCTGCGTGTAGTCGGCCATTCTCTGTAGATTGGCCTCCATGATGTCCAGGTCGACTACGAGTGCGGGTGTATCGAGTTCGAAAATGTTCACGTTATTTAAATTCGACGTCGATGCGGCCACCTAATCCACGGTAGAGCAGGACGATATTTTTGGTTTTGTGCTTGCCGTCAATCGGGAAGTAGAGCAAGCCTTTGGTATCCACTTTGATCTCGCCAGCAGGAAGTTCTTTGTCTTCGAGAACCTTCTTCATCGGGTTGATCTTTTCCTTCTTGTCGTTCTCTTCGACTGTCGGAGTATCGACTTGCGTGGTTGCGTTGCCGATGCCGCCACCGTTGCCAGGCAGCCGCATGGGGCCACCGCTGCCTGCGGGGCCACTCCAGACCGGGCCGTTGTTCTGGCCCATGATGCCCGAGGTTGGGCCTTTCTGAGACTTGATCACGAGGCCGCCGGTGCCGGTGAGCTGAGCCGGGGCGAAGGGCTTGGTGCGCTGTCCGTCGTCGGTAATGAGCAGTTGGAAGTCATCGCGATCAATCTTGACGCCTTCTTCGACGCGGGGCTTGATCAGGACCTCAACGACGTAGATATAGCCGTTCATTTCGTCACCCAGGATTTGTTTGACTGCTGCCTTATTGGCGTAGACGGTGGCGATGATTTCCATACGGTCGCTGGCACCGTGTGAGGTGGCGATTTTGGGTGGCTCGGGCTTGTCAGCGGCGCTGATAAGAGTGGCGAAAACGAAGAACGGAATCAGTTTCATTTCTCTCTCCCTAACCATGATTTGACGGTGCGCGATACCTTCTCCGTTGCATCTTGTTGCACGAAGTGGCTGGCTTCAGGGATTGTGACGAGGGTGAGGTCGTCGATCCAGTTCCAGGTTCCGTTGAGGGCGGGGGCAAGCAAGGCGGTGTCTTTAAGGCCATGAATGAGCAAAACAGGCATGGTGAGCTTGCGTGTGTCGTTGCCTTGCTGATAGGGCGCGCGCGGATAGTTTCGTTGGTAGAAGGCCATCATGCCAGCAAGGCTTGATCGCTCGAAGGCCTCGACGTAGAGCTTTTTAGCTTCAGGGTCTTTGACCCAACCAGCAAGTGCGGCGGCGGTGAGTTTGGTGTGTGAGCCGGGTTCCTGGAAGCGCCGGGCGTATTCGCTGGCTTTTTGCTGATCAGGGTTGTTGGCTAACTCGCGGCTGAGGCCATTCGGGTGAGGGAGGTTGAGGATGACGAGCTTCTCGACCATTTGCGGGGCGTTGAGGGCCACCTGCCAAGCGATAGCGCCACCCCAATCGTGAGCCATGACGATAGCCTTTTCGCGGCCATTGGCCTTGATCACGCTAAGGACGTCGCCGACGAGAAGTCGCATGTCATAGTTCTCGATGCCAGCGGGTTGGCCGGAGAGATTGTAGCCACGGAGATCCATTGCGACGCACCGGTAGCCTGCGTCTCCGAGCACTTGCATTTGATCACGCCAGGTGTACCAAAAATCTGGAAAGCCGTGCACCATGACGATGAGCGGGCCGTCTTGCTTGCCGTAGGTTGCGTAGTGGATTTTAACGCCGTTCGAATCGGCTGTGGAGTGTTGGACCTGTATCGAAAGAAGAAGCAGTAGCAGCGGCGTCATATGACGCTATTTTAGCTCGTCATCAAGCAACTGGAGAAGATCGCTAAGCTTGCGCTTCTGATCAGGCAGAGTTTTGGTAGCAGCCAGTTGGGTCTGGAGGGAATCGACCTGGTCGGCCAAGTGAAGACAAGCCAAAACCGCAGCGCGGTTGGAATCAACCACGCCGCGGTCGGCAATACTTCGCATGATGGTGTCAACGTTAGCAGCAAGAGCTTCAACACGCTGAGGATCTTCGCCGGTGACGACGGTAAACTGTTGTCCGTAAATGGTTATATGAACCGGCTGGGACAAGGTAGGGATCCTATTCGTTTGCAGGCAATTCCAGTTGATCGAGGAGCTTCGAGATGCGGGAGGCCGCAGTCTTATTCTTCGATTTCGTGGCTGAGACTTCGGCTGTGAGCCGGTCTACTTCCTTTTGCAGGACGGCTTTTTCCTTGCGGAGAGTGCCGACTGCTTCAAGGGCCTTGACGACCCGCTCTTCGAGTTGAGAGAGCAGGTCGGCTTCTTGTTCAGAGTAAAGTTCTTCGGCCATGATTCACCTAAGCGGCTGTGGTCGGCTTGAGCGGCATTGGAGTGTTGGCCGGGAGGGCCGCCCTTGCCTTCTCAACCAGGGCGTTGAATGCCGAAATGTCCTGGGTGGCGATATCGGACAAAACCTTGCGGTTGAGGTCGATACCGGCAATCTTAAGGCCATTCATAAAACGGGAATAGCTGAGACCGGCGGCCTTTGTGGCGGCATTGATACGGACGATCCACAGTCTGCGGAAGTCACGCTTTTTGCGCCGGCGACCGACGTAACCGTACTTCAGGGACTTTTCAACAGCTTCCTGAGCGGCCCGGTTCAGCTTGGATTTGGTCAAGAAGAAGCCTGAGGCTAACTTCATTGTTTTGTGGCGGTAGTCTCTACGACCTGTACCGCGTTTAACTCTAGGCACGTTTGTTCTCCTTCAATTTGTTGATTCATCTAGATCGGGCGTGGCGGGCACGTGCGAAGAGCACCGCTTGCACCGGGTCAACAAGCAAACTTGCGCGTTTAGGCGTAAGGAAGCATGTCGGAAACAGCTTGGTGGTTAGCGGAACTCACGGTTCCAGACTGACCAAGCCGACGCTTGTTAGCGTTGGACTTACCTGCAAAGAGATGGCGGGCATTTGCCTTGCCACGTTTGAAGGCACCAGAGGCGGTCTTTTTAAAGCGCTTTGCGGCGCCTTTGTGGGTTTTGAGCTTCGGCATCGAAGTAATCCTTGTGTTTTGAGTAGACAAGAGAAAGGGCCGCAGGGGGCTGCGACCCTCGTCTACCTCCCTAAATATTAACACGATCAGTGACCAGAGGCGAAGCGGGTTTGCGGGTGGTGCGCGACCTCACTACTCGTCATCGTTGATCTGGGTATGATTGGCGGCGGCGATGATCTTTTCGGCATGGAGCGGCGGGACAAAATCGTAGTGGTCGAACTCCATGATGAAGCTGGCACGGCCCTGGGTCATGGCTGTCAGGTCGTTCTGGTAGCTGAGCATTTCGGCCATAGGAACCATTGCCTTGATACTCTGCGAGCCGTCATTGATATCCATGCCGGCAACCTTGCCCCGGCGGCTGGTGAAGTCGCCGAGGAGATCGCCGGCGAATTCGACCGGGGTATAAACTTCGACCTTCATGACAGGCTCGAGAAGGGCTGGCTTGGCGACTGCCATAGCGGCCTTGAAAGCTTTGCGGCCAGCCATCTTGAAGCTCATCTCGTTGGAGTCGACGTCGTGGTAGCTGCCGTCGTAGAGGGTGACTTTGAAGTCGACCATCGGGAAGCCAGCGAGCCAGCCGTGGGCGGCGGCTTCCTGGATTCCCCTTTCAACGGCGGGCACATATTGCTTGGGCACAGAGCCGCCGAAGGTGGCGTTGATGAACTCGAAGTGGGTGCCACGGGTGAGGGGTTCGACCTTGATTTTGCAGTCGCCAAATTGACCATGGCCACCGCTTTGTTTCTTGTGACGGCCTTGTACGTCAGCAGCGCCACGGATCGTTTCGCGGTAGGCGATCTTGGGTGCGTGGAGTGCGACGTCTACGTGATATCGCTTGCGAAGCCTGGCGACGATGGCTTCGACATGCTGCTGGCCGTTGCCAGCGATGAGGAATTCTTTGGTCTGCGGATCACGATAGAAGCGCAAGGTGGGGTCTTCTTCAAGAACTTTGTGCATGCCGGTGGATAGCCGGTCTTCATCGTTGCGGGTCTTGGCTACGATAGCGAAAGCGATGGCGGGTTCTGGGACATGAACCGGTGGCCAGTGCTGGGGTTTGGACTTTTCGGAGAGGGAATCTCCGGTGAGCGTCTCTTTCAGTTTGAGCATGACGCCGATGTCGCCCGTCGAGAGTTCGGTGATTTCGTTGGTCTGCTTGCCAAAGGGTGTGCTGAGGTGGGCAAAACGTTCGTCGTGATGGGTTCGTTCGTTCATCAGGTGGCCATCAGAGCGCAGCGTTCCAGCCATAACTTTGAAGAAGCTGACCCGGCCGGAAAAGGGATCAGCAAGAGTTTTGAATACAAAGATGCTTGGTGCTGATTTAGTGTCGAGGTGAAGGCGATCAATGGGGGAAGGAAGATATTCGCTGATGAAGTTCATGAGATCGCGGATGCCCTGATCTTTTAGGGCGCTGACGCCCAGGATGGGGAACACTTGACGGCGGGTGATCTCTTTCTTGAGGCCGTCGGCGAGATGTTCGACTGAGAGAGCCCCCGATTCAAAGAATTCCTGCATGAGATCGTCGTCATCTTCAGCAATCATTTCGATGAGTTCTTCACGGGATTCGACACTGCAGCAACGTCTGCCAAAACGGTTGCGAATGGCCTCGACGACATTGGTAAAACTGGTACGTTCGTGATCGAGCTTGGTAACAACGAAGACGACCGGGAGGTTAAATTCAGAGGCGAAGGCCCAGGCTTTTTCTGTCTGAACCTGGATGCCGGAGGAGCCATCAACAACGAGGAGCATGGTATCCACGGCGGGCAGGCAAAGGCGGGCATCGTGGATGAAGTGGTTGAGGCCCGGAGTATCGAGGATGTTTATCTTTTTTTTGGAGAATTCAATCGAGGCGATGCCGGTGGAGGTGGAATGCTTGCGGGAGATAGCTTCTTCGTCGAAGTCAGTGACGGTGGTGCCTTCCTCAGGAGTGTGCAGGCGGCTAGTGGCGCCCGCGGCGAAGATCATGGCACTGGCGAGGGTAGTTTTGCCGGAGTGTGCATGCCCCGCCAGTGCCACATTTCTGATGTCTGGACTGGTGTAGAGACGCATGGTCATGTCCCCTCCTTTAGGGACCTGTAAGGTGAATATCACAGATGGGTGTGGAAGTGAAGCCATCGTTGTGAAACGTTTGACGCGCGGGTTCATCTCATAATGCAGAGGAATTGAACCATGAAAAATTTTGTCCTGCTTTTGTGTGTGGCTATATCTGCGCTTGGCCAGCGGATTCCTGCTTCTTCACCGATCGCGGTGAGCCTGATTGAGTCGATCGATTCATCGAAGGCGACTGAGGGGCAGACTTTCCGGGCGAGCGTAGCAGAGGCGATTGTGGTGAATGGAAGCGAATTGGTGCCACGTGGTGCGGACGCGACCGTGACATTGGTGAATTTGGACCAGAGCGGAAAATATAAAGGTAGTACGCAGTTGGCAGTGAGATTGACGAGTTTGACGGTGAATGGCCGGGCTGTGACCGTAGAGACGGGCAATGTAACGCGCGTCAGCGGAAGCCAGGGCAAGAATACAGCGCTGAAGACTGGTATCGGCGCCGGCATCGGTGCGGCGATTGGCGCGATTGCCGGTGGTGGCAAGGGTGCGGCGATCGGCGCGGGATCTGGTGCTGCTGCGGGCGCGGGGAGTCAAATATTCACGAAGGGCCAGAAAGTGCAAATTCCGAGTGAGACGGTGCTGCGATTTTTGACCACGAGGATGACGAGGATAGGCGATGTCAAGAGGTAGATCAGGCCTTGGTTTTAAAGCGTAGGAGGAGAACCCCAGGTACTTATTGGAGGCCGCCGATGTCGACCCAAGCCCGATAGACATAGCCGGTGATGCGGTCCATATCGGAGGAGGTCATGTAGAGCCACTTGCTATTGGGTCCTCGACCGAACTTGGCGTTGGTAAGGGCCTTCTGCGCGGTAGTGATGGTTTTGATGGATTGGCCTGCTGGATTTACCAAGTGGGCAATGCCATGGGAGTAACAGGTGAGCCAGAGATTTCCGTTTTTGTCGATATCCATGCCGTCGGCCTGACAGGGCTCGATCCTGGCGACTATTTCCACAGAGCCTTTGGGGAGCTTCCATTTGACAATGTTCGATGTGTCTTTGGCGACATTGTGGCTGACATAGAGGGTGGATTCGTCCGCACTAAGCATGATGCCGTTGGGACCGGTGATTTCCTGGGAGAAGATTTCGGGCTTGCCGTCTTTTGGGATGCGGTAAATGGTGCCCTTGGGGGATGTGCCGTCAAAGCCGTTGGGCTCGGTGAAGTAGATAGTACCGTCCTTGGCGACTACCAGATCGTTGGGGCCTTTGCTCTTGCCGGGCATAGCGTCGAAGTTTTCGGCTAGAACGGTGACCTTTTTGTCTGGTGCGATTTTGAGGATCTGCTGCTCGCCTGTGGCGGTTACGTAAAGGTTGCCGGCATTATCGAAGTAGAGGCCGCCGGGGCCTTCTTTGGTTGCTATGGCGAGGTATTCCTTGAAGCCGTCTTTTTCATTCCAGGTGACGATGCCTTTGTAGGTACCGCGCGAGGTGAAGTAGAGGTTGCCTTTGGAATCGATGGCGGGGCCTTCTGTGTTGCCCCAAGTGGCATTGGCCCCGACGAGTTGGGCTGCTTGCTGGTGTGGCTGCTGGCAGGAGCAAAGCAGAACGAATAGCGACAGAACAATGAATTTCATGGTGTATCGCCAATATATTTGGTTTGGCTGGCTGAGGCAAGCTGAAGCATCCGGCGTGACCCCGGACCGCTGCGCCGGACGGGAATGCCCTGTTTGGTGTTCGCTTCGGCTGGAGAGGCATCTTTGCGGAGTTTGCATGGGTGGCGGGTCTTCGATGGTTTCGTTTGTTTGATTTTCGCCGCGTTCTTCGATGAGGTCGTACTCACTGTGGACGCGGGTGGATAGATTGTTGGCAATTGTCTGTTCTTCTTTCATGGGATTTCTACTCAGAAGAAGCTAACAGATGGAGTGGTGGCTTTTCTTTAAGGGCATCGTATTGGCTTCGTTCGAACGGATTGTTTTCGAAGATGGTGGTAGGGTGGGCCTGGAGGCCGTGGTGGGTACTGTTGGCAGCGAATTTGGTGCCGCCTTCGGCGTTTTTCCTGTTGCCGTTGATTTGTGCTTGAGTGGACATGGTTTGACCTTTGCTGTTTTTGAAAATGAAAAAGGGGCGCGAGGCCGCCCCTTCGATTGAAAAGTTAACAGGCGAGGTGGCGGAAACGAACCATGGTTTCTGGATCTTGTTGATTCTGGGAGAAATCGGGGCCAATAATTCTTTGGAACGGGTTTGGGAGGGCGCTGGGACGGATGAGGCTGATGACACTGGATAACACTGCCGAAGAAGGGGTGGCTCGATGAGTCAAAGTTGGGTAGAATTTCTGGCATGAGTGTACTGCTGCTTTTGCTGTTGGCTCAGAAGACTGCGTTTGTTGAGGGGACGGTTGTGGGTGCGGATGGTGCGGGGCGGCTGGCGAAAGCGAGTGTGCAGGTGCTGTATGAGAAAGCACCGGATGGTAAGGGTCCCTTGACTTCCATGACGGCCAAAGGGCAGGGTACTTCGACCGGAGAGGATGGCCGCTTTCGAGTAGAAGCGATCCAGGGAGTGCCTTTTCATTTGTGGGTGATGCGGGAAGGCTATGTTTCCGTCGGGCAGGATGTTTGGAATTCGCCAAAAGAAGCGCGGATCGAGCTTGATGGAGACAAGACGGGAGTGTTGGTGACCTTGAAGCCTGAGGCCAGTCTTGGTGGGTTGTTGTTTGACCCGGAACTGGATCGTCCTATTGCCGGAGTGACAGTTGTCGCTCGTCATCGAGTGCAGGGCGGGGGATCGGATGCTTGGGTTCCGAAGCATCGCGGGAAGAGTGATGCCAACGGGCGCTTTGTGATTCGGGGCTTGTCTCCCGGTGAATATAAGTTGGAAGTGGAGGCTAGTCTTGCACCTCTTATTCGGGACGGTAAGAGAAAAAAGGGTGAAGCGGAGTTGATTTATGGGGGGAGTTACTTTCCGGGCGTTTCTGAGTTTGAGGATGCGACGACCGTGAAGGTTGATGAGGGGGCGAAGCTCGATTATTTTGACATGCGGATGCGACGGGAAAAGCGCTACCGTATTGGCGGAGTAGTGAAAATGGATGGAGACGAGCAGCCTCTTACCGTGTTTTCGATGACTAAGTTAGGATCGGATGGTTTTCTTTTCCGGTCGATTGGAAAGCTGACCGGAGCGGGAACGTTTGAAGTGGAGCATGTGGCTGCCGGGAGTTTTCGTATGGCTTTTATTACCAATGGTCCAGATGTTGCCAAGCGGAAGCAGGCTGTTGTCGAATTGATGGTGGAGGAAGATATGGACGAGCTCGAAATTCGAGTTGAGAGTGGCGTCCATGTAAAGATGTCGATTGAGAGTTTTGGGGATCGGCCTGTTGATGGGGATCCATTGTGGACTAAAGTGAAGCCGCAGATGTCGGTGATGCTGTCTCCGATGAACCGGGTGAACTTTGCTTCAGATCGTCCGGTAGAAGTTGGTGCGGATGGAGTTGCGAGTTTAAATGGAGTGTTTGTCGAGCCGCTACGGATGGAATTGATGGGGTTGCCCAAGGGTTGGGTGTTGCGTAAGTTGCTTTATAACGGGCTTGAGGTTGACGCTGAGGTGTTGAGGATAGATCCGGGCCGGTCTGAGCATTCATGGCGGGCGTTGGTGTCGGCGGTTACGAACGGGATCTCGGGTGAGGCCCGGGTGGATTCCAAGTTGATCGAAGGCGTGAGAGTGGTTGCCTTGCTTGAGCCTCTTGAAGCGAAGCAGTCGAGGCGCAGGTTCCGGCATGTGGTGAGTGATCAGGATGGGCGGTTTGCGATCGAGACGTTGGTGCCGGGGAAGTGGCATGTGTTGGCGGTACATGAAGGGAGCACGGAGGATGCTTTGAAGGCGATTCGGGCAGGGAAGGGGCAGAAAGTGGAGGTTGGTGAGAATGGGGTGGCTCGGGTGCAGTTGGAAGCATTGCGGAAGTAAGCTTTGACTTGCTCTCCGTATAGTAAAAATCTATCTGGCGATGATGGCTGCAGGCAAAGAGCGGGCAATGGTATAGAGATGGCTGCGGTGTCATTAGCTTTGAGTGATCTTCAGTTGTCAGAGATCTGTGGCCTGTTGGGGCAGTCCCCTCGTGTGCGGGAAAACCGCACGCACGGTTTGAAAGGGGGAGTCTAGAAACGGACCGGCGTAAGCCGATACCGCGCTAGACTCCTACCAATGAAGCTTAATAACGCAATTCTGCCCTTTTTGTTGTTTTCGACACTGGCGAGTGCGGATCGCCTGATCCGGGTGAGTGGCGATGCGAAGGTGGAAGTGGCACCAGACTATGCGCTGGTTCGATTGAATCTGGAAGCGAAAGACCGGTTGCTGAAGCGAGCCCGAGCCACACACACGACAGATCTAGAAGCAGTGCTTCAGGTCGCGGCACGGCACAAAATTACAAGCGGAGATATCGCACAGGATTTTCCCGAGATCGAAAGCCGTTCAGATGGCTTCGTGGTGCGGCGGGCGCTGCAATTGACAGTTCGAGATTTAAAAGACTACGATGCACTGTTGTTTGAGCTCTACGATAGTGCCGCACTCACAGTGGATAGCGTCGAGTTTCGGCTGAACGATTTGCGAAAGTATCGCGAACAAGCCAGAGACATGGCAATTAGCGCAGCAGAGGCAAAAGTAAATCTGATGGTGAAGGCGATGAAGCGACGGATTGGTCGAGTGATGGACGTGGAGGTTGAGTCTGGGGGAGGCTCGCTTCTGCGCCGCAACGGGACAAGCATGGACGACGGCTCAAATCGAGCCATGCAAAATGCGATTTCGATTGCAACGCCAAGATCTAGCGCAGGGTCAGGTTTGTTTCGGGTTCCTGTTACTGCAAAAGTCGATGTGCAATACGAAATCCTCGACTAGTCTGGAGAACGGTGCGCAAGACTCTCTTTTGAGTTCATTTTGATAAGGGGACAGACTGTACCCCTCTCCAAAGTCGTTTACGCGAAAGAGTCGAACTCCGTGCAGCTCAGGGAGACGGAGCTTCGGATTCCAGCCCACGTCGCGTTGGGTCGAAAGCAATGAAAAAGTTTCGTGGGCCGAAACGAGGAACCGGTGGCCGACTTTCCAGGTTCGTCAAGGCCGCGCTTACGCTGGCGTCATCAGTGATATATTATTAGGCGCGCAACTCTAACAAGGGAACGGACGTTTCTTCCTTCGACGCAATAGGAGTGAGGGAAGACGGCGTCTTTCCTCAAAGCGGTTTGCACGTCTTCGCTCATCAGGAGAGGCATGAAGCTAACAGATCTTGTTGATAAGGGGATTCCCTCGACGATCGTTCAGCACTGGCGGACCCGACACGAAAAGAACAATCCATTGGATGCGGACACCCTGACCCATATCCAAGCCAAGGTCTTCACGTCGCCGGAATTCTGGGATGCACAGCAGAACTTGATCGTCCAAGGACAGACTTCGTCGGGCAAGACGCTAATTGGCGAGTTGGCAGCAGCGCACTGTATCGCGAACGCCGACAAGAGCGTCATTTATCTCGTTCCCTTTCGGGCGATGGTCGGTGAGAAATTTCGCGAATTCGATGCATCCATGGGCCGCGACTCAGTTGGCTGGCAGATCTATGCGTCTTCGTCCGATTATCAAGAGCACGACTCCCTTATTTCCCGTGGCAGATACAACTTAGCGGTGATTGTATACGAAAAGCTGTTCGCATTGATGGCAGCACCGCGCAATCGCGTGCTGCAAAACTGCGGTCTCATCGTGGTGGATGAATGCCAAATGGTCGGCGACCTTCAGCGTGGACCGAAACTTGAGCTGATTCTTGGCCGGATCATGGCGGAACGCCGGTTAAGTCCTCGCATAGTGTGCCTGACGAGTATCTCCACGAACGTAGAAAAGGTGAGCACGTGGCTACAGGCCAAGACGATCTCTGATCCGAGCAGACCGAAGCAATTGCGCGAAAGCGTCTGCACACTGCAGGGGCAAAGCAGGGTCCGCATCGAGCAGCCCGACGGCACGCTATCGAACGAGGACAAGGATCTCGTTGTGCTCAGCCCGTTGCCGAAAGACGTCGAGGAGTTAATGATCGCACTCACGCGACATCACGTTGCGGCGGGTCACAAGGTGCTGGTGTTCAGGTCGAGCAAACGCATGACCGTCAACACGGCAGAGGCTCTCGCAAAGAAGCTCCCGCTTGTACGATTGTCCGAACCGACCGCGGCCATGCTCGATACGTTCGAGGACGACGAAATCGTGCAACAGTTCCGCGCAAAGCTGCTTCCCCACGGCGTTGCATATCACAATGCGTCGCTTTCGTGGGAGCTTCGGGACCTCATAGAAGACGAGTTCAAGGCAAGTGACGGAGCCATCAAAGTGGTGATCGCGACGGAAACACTCGCAATGGGCGTCAACCTCCCTGCGGATATCGTCATCGTCGCAGACCTGCGCAAGCCCGTGGGAGGCGACGATGTCGCCGACGTTAGTGCACAGGAGTACAAGAACTACGTTGGGAGGGCTGGTCGGTTTGGCATCGGTGCCGTCCCTTTTGGACGCAGTTACCTCTTGGCGGCAACCGCTGGCCAAGCAGATACGTACTGGCACAAATTTATCGAAGCGGGACCAACGGATATTGCGTCGGTCTTTGGAGATCTTACGCCCGCTCAACAAGCACCGTACCTACTGAACTGGTTGAGCGCAACACGGTCGAACGACAAGCAACTCCTCGCCCGGTATCTGGGCAACACACTCGGACATAATAATGGAGGCGAGGAGGAACTCAGCACGCGGATAGATCGCCAAGTGGCCCTCTTAGAGAAGGCTAAATTGGTGACGATTCGCGGTGACACAGTCATTGCTACCTCAACCGCAGAAGCATTAGGTGGCTACGCGCTTTCCCTGAATACGATTGCAAAACTCAAAGAAATCCGCGAATTCCTCGCAGGCTCGTCACCAGACAAGTTCCCTATGGCGGATGTTCTTTTCGCCATCTGCAAGTGCGACGAAATAGAAGTGTTTCACAATCCCGCCATTACGAACCAAGATTGGATGGCGGACAAATCGTTACGCACTGCAATGAGATCAGACCTCCTTTACGTTGTCCCGGGTAGCGAGTTGGATGGCCTCCGAAAGCAAGATTTTTTGCCGAATCACGATGATCTGCGGGCGATGAAGCGGGTCCTGCTGTTATCGGATTGGCGGACCGGCACTTCCCTTCGTGACATTCGCAGAAAGACAAAGCTCGTCGGGTTCACCGCAGGTGATTTATCGCGACTCGCTGATGTTGCTGCTCATTTGATCGAAGCGCTGGCGGCACTCGCACAAGTTTTCGACAACACGCAGTCGTACACCGGTACGCTGCGGCAGTTGGCAGGGACGGTACAGTACGGTGTTCCGGAGGCGGCCGTTCCCTTGGCGAACAAGCATGTTCGCGGACTTACTAGGCCGATGCTCAAGGACCTGTGCGAGACACTTCCTGGGACAGACCTCGTTGCGTACATTCTGTTAGAGCGCGAGCGATTGCAGGAAATTCCTCCGGTGCCAAGAAAGCGACTCGTCGAGGCACTGACGCGGCGACTACGCCAAGGCCAGGAAATTGGACAAGGGGAGCACTCCACGCTCGTCGCACGATGGATACGACAGAACGTATTGGACGAGGTCTGGAAGTCGGTGATATCCGATGTGTATTCTGCTGATTCAGCGGAGGTTCTCGCAAGCGCGTTCGCCGAAATGCTGTCATTGCCGCCAATTGGATTTGTGACGGAGCATCATGGATCGTCGCGCGTGAGATTGGAACTCTCATCAGAAATCTCTATGGGTTTCATCATGGGCGGTAAGGATACGCTTCTCGGGTGGAGCGAACTGTCATCAATGGTGGAGCCAGACAAGGGTGTAGTGTGCCGCGTCGTTGTTGGTCTGCCTGATCTTGATGAGAGCGCGCGATGGAGGGCGCAGGAGAAGGGCATCCTCTTGATGACGCCTGAGGCCCTCGTCCAGGCGACGCTTCGAAGTATCGCTGAGACGCGGTCGGGTGTCCCTTTGTCGCGACTTCTCATTGGGCACAAGGGCTACGCTTCGATAATAACGGCCGATGATCTGATTTCGAGGTACATACCAAAGGAAGGTTCAGGTGAAATCATGGAAACAGTCAACAGCGTAGACAGTCGAAACGATGTCTTCTTATCGCATGCTGGAGCTGACAAACCATTTGTGCGCACGCTCGCGGAAGCACTAGGCTTGGCAGGAATTTCTTACTGGTTCGACGAAAACGAAATTGGATGGGGCGATAGCATTACGGAAAAGATCAACGACGGACTGCGCAACAGTCGGTTCGTCATCCTCTGTATTGGCGAAACCTTCGGTGAACGTCCTTGGGCCAATGGCGAAATGCAAGCCGCGGTGAACCGGCAGAACGAAAGCGGCGTCAAAGTGGTACTCCCATTGCTGTTGGGTAAACGTTCTGCCGTCTTGGAAAAGTATCCGCTTCTGCAAGACCTGAGGAGCCTCTCCGCAGAGGAAGGTCTTCCAAGCATTGTAGATAGCTTCAAACGAGTCTTGGCCCAAAACACAGCTGCGGCAAAAGTGTCGGCGTAAGAAGCCCTTGAATTGAACTGACGTTTGGGAAACAGAATGGTTCGACGCTACGGTGTAGCGCTGCTTGGTTGTTGGGTGTATCAGGAGAGAAGAGTCCTTGGGTGATGAACCCGAGGTATCCCCCGGTGAGGTCGGGTATTCCTGCCCGCGTGAGCCTTCCCGCCACGTTGTCCACGATGAACGAAAAGTGCGGCTAGGGCGAAGCGATAAGCAGCAATATGGCGGGGCAGGGCCGTGGACTGCGGTAGAAAAATGAGACAGTAGCAATCGGGGACACTTTCATCGAAGGGAGACGAGAGTGGATAAAACCGCAGGTCGACCTAGGACAAGGTACAGCCCGGAGTTCAAGCGAGAGGCAGCGGATCGCCTGTTAGAGGGTGAAAGCGGCTCAGTGATCGCACGGGAGCTGAATGTTCGAAGGAAATTTCTTTACGCCTGGCGAGACAAAGGATTTGGCTCAACTGGTGTATTTAAGGCACCAGTGATTGCCTCCAATGTAGATCCGATCCAGCAACAGCTCGCTAAAAAACAGCAGCGAATCGAGGAACTGGAGCGGCTGGCTGGACAGCAGGCGGCGCAACTGGATTTTTTCGCCGCAGCCTTGCGTGCAGTCAAGGAACCACGTCCGAACAAGGGTGCGAGTTCCGGCGGCGGATCTACACAACGATCCAAGCCATAGGGGCGCAAGGCAAAGCAAGTATCGAACAGATGTGCCAATTGGCTGGGGTGAGCCGGGCTGGCTTCTACCGGGACTGGCAACAACAGAAACCCGCCGAGGCCGAAACGGAGATCCGCGACCAGATTCAAAAAGAGGCGTTGAAACATCGCCGATTCGGCTATCGGCGGATCGCCGTGCTCTTAAAGCGGCAGGGAGTGGCCGTCGGCGAAGGAGTCGTCAGAAGGATTTTGCGCAGTG
>JAYSVS010000065.1:0-21423 GCA_043718395.1 Acidobacteriota bacterium | reverse complement strand
GCTGCTCGGCTCGTTGACCTCGACCGGCAACGTGACCTTCACGTCGGAGACGATTAACCTCGGCTCCGGCGCGGGCTGACCGCTTCGGGCGGGCGTCCAATCCTCGCCAGCTTCCGCGAGTTCAATGCAATCAACATTGGCACCAGTTGGGTTCATACCTTTAGCCCGACCGCAATTTTGCAGGTGCAGTTTGGCCGCCTTGAAAACGTAGACAACAGCGGCCAACGCTTCCGTAGTCTGCCCGCGAATTTTGTCCGCGATGTCGGCTACAATCCAGTTTTCTGCTGTAACTTTCTGGATGGTCAAACTCTAGTGCCTGCTCTCAACATCGATGGCTGGGTTGGTGGAGCTGAGAGCCGCTCATTCAACCGGCCCTCAGACGTTTGGCAGTACAAATCATCGTTCACCAAAATCAAGGGCAATCACCAGATCAAAATGGGTGGAGAATGGAACAACATGGACTTCCTGGGTTCACCACGAAATGCCAGTGCGACCTACCGCCCGCTTCAGACCTCTAACCCCCAGAACCCCGGCACCACCGGCAGCCAGCTCGCAAGCTTTCTGCTTGATGTGCCCGACGCAGCCGGCTTCCGCAATCGCTCGACAACCGTGCGTCGCGGCGGCCACATGGGCTTCTTTATCCAAGACCAATGGAAGTTTTCGTCGCGGCTGACCGTCAATCTAGGCTTCCGTTACGACAAAACCTTCATTCCACCACTCGGTCAAGAGGGCAACGAGAATATCTTCACTGGTGGCTATGACCTGCAGCGTGGCGTTTACCTCATCCAGAAGCAGCCTGGCTCTTGCGAAGAGCTTAAGAAGGCACCTTGCGTTCCTGGTGGCAGGCTACCTGCGAACGTTGAACTTCTCCCGAACGCAAAGCTGTACAAGAACACGAATGACAACTGGCAGCCTCGCGTTGGCTTCGCTTACCGTATTGGCCCGCGCACGGCCATCCGTTCGTCATTCGGCATCTTCTTTGACAACTATGCCGCAGTAGTTCAGACCGCACAAAACTACTCAGCTCAATGGCCCAGCGTCGGAGAACAGTTGCAGGAAAACCTCAACAATCCTACTGCCGTCCAGCCGACTCCTACCTTTAGAGGCAACAACCCCTTCCCGTCTGGCGCACTTCCTGAAGCGACACCGTTCAATCAGGTGCAGTGGTACATGGATCCGAACTTCAAGAACCCTTATTCGATGCAGTGGAATTTCGGCGTTCAGCACCAGATAAATTCAGACACGGTTGTCACGGTAAACTACGTTGGGTCTGGCTCGCGCCGTCTCGACATCGGTGGTTTCTACAACGTCGCTACGACGCCGGGTCCGGGCAACTTCCGGGAACGCGCACCGTTTCCTTATATCCGTCCCACTTACTATGACCGGAGTTGGGGACGCGGCAACTATCAAAGTATGCAGTTCCTGCTCGACAAGAAGTATAAGGGCGGCTTTGCATACATGATCAACTACACCTATTCGAAGTCCATCGACATCGCCTGCTCGGGCTGGTATGGTGTCGAAGGCTGCTCGGTTCAAAATCCCTACAAGTTCAATAATGACCGCAGTGTTTCGGGCTTTGACCTGACGCACGTGGCTACAATGAATTTCGTTTACGAACTTCCTTTCGGCAAGGGCAAGCGCTTCCAGACCAACAACAAGGTAGGCGACTACATTCTTGGCGGCTGGAGGACTAACGGTATTGTCCGCCTGAGTTCCGGTCAACCCTACAATCTTCAAATCAATGGAGATTTAGCCAATACCGGAAACTCGAATTACCTGCGCCTCAACTTCGTGGGGAATCCGAAGCTCGACAATCCAACGACGGGCCAATGGTTCGACAGAAGCAAAGTATCGGCTCCTGCGCCCTTCACCTTCGGCAACTCTGGGCGCTATCGTTTGCGCTCTGATGGCTGGGAGAATTTCGATCTCTCCGTCTTCCGTGAATTCGGACTTGGTGAAGGCCGGCGCTTTGAGCTTCGCGTAGAAGGGTTTAACATGTTGAATCATCCCGTATACGCGCCTCCCAACCAGAACCTGTCCAATGCACAACTCTTCGGAACTGTCACCGGAACGGCCAACCAGCCGCGCCAGCTTCAGCTCGGTGGTAGATTCGTGTTTTGATGCTCATACCGATTCTTCTGCTGGCCTCAGTGGCTTTCGCCCAAAACATTTGCCGGGGGCCAGCAGATCTCGAACAACAATTAAAAACTAAACCCGCCGCCAGCGTGCATACTGCGCTCGGCGGGTTTTTCGTTTCACGACAGCGTAGCGATTGCGCCATCTTGGCTTTTCGCGAAGCCATCCACCTCGACCCAAGCTACTTCCCGGCCCGCTTATCGCTCGGCAATTTACTGATCGAAGCAAACCAGCTAGCCGAGGCCCAGGCTCAATTCCGCGTCATCCTCTCAGCACAGCCAAAGAACACGCTTGCCATGCGCGGAATTTCACGTGCTCTCATTCTTGATGCCAAATACATTGCAGCTTCCGCATACCTCGAAGAAGCTCTATTGCTGGAACCACTTGAACTTGGCCACTTTCTTGGCCTCGGTTATGCCTGCATCGAATCTGGAAATTTCTCCCGGGCTGTCGCTGTTCTGGAACGTGGCCGCAAGCTGCAACCTGTATCAGGGCCTGTACACTTCAACCTCGGCCGCGCCTTGGCTGGGCTCGAACGCTTTGAAGACGCTGCGCGAGCTTTCGCTGAAGCCTTACGTCTTAATCCTGCTGACGAGGACGCCCGCCTCGCCCTTGCTCGATCACTCGTTGCCAATCGGGAGTACGAAAAGGCTTTGCCGTTAATCGCAACCTACCAGGGGACAGATACTTTTGATCGAAGCTACCTCAACGGACTCGCCCTACGTGGCCTCAACCGGCTACCCGAAGCAAGAGCCGCATTCGAAGAAGCTGTAAAGATCAAACCGGTTCATGCTGACTCGCGGTACCAGCTAGGCTTCGTATTGGCCCGCCTTGGCGACTACACGTCCGCTCGTACGCAACTCGAAAGTGCCCGCAACCTCAACCCGCAATCCTCAGAGATTCACTTCCAACTCGCCACCGTCTACCGCAATCTAAACGAAGCTTCTCTGGCAACTGCCGAACTAGCCATTGTTCAGCAACTCAAGCAGAAGGCCACATCGTCTGAAGTCGCAAGCACCATCGCCGGGCAGGCCAACCTGGAACTCCTCGAGGGCGATCCCGGGCGAGCCATCGCAAACTACACCGAAGCCCTGAAGCTCGAACCCAACAACGCGCACACGTACTACAATCTTGCGCTCGCTCATGCCCGTGTCAAGGATCATCTCGCTGAGCGGCAATCGCTGGATCGTGCGCTTAACCTTGATCCCTCTTTCGCGGCAGCTCACCATCGCTCCGGGCTGCTTTTCCTCCAGGTTGGCAACGTCCCCGCCGCCGAGGCGGCTCTCCGCCGGGCCGTTGAACTCGATCCCAGCTTTGCCGCAGCCCACTCCGATCTCGGTGTCCTTTTCGGCCAGCAATCCCGGTTCAGCGAAGCCGAGCAGCAGTTCCGCATGAGTACTGAACTCGACCCCAGTTCTGGTTTCGCATTCCTCAATCTGGGCCTCATGCGTGCCAGCCAGCAGCGCTTCACCGATGCCTATCGCGATATCGGCCAAGCTCTGCGGCTCTTGCCATCCAACCCAAGAGTGATGAGTTCCCTCGGCATGGTTGCGGCCCGCATCAATCGTTGGAAGGAAGCTCTTACCTTATTCGCCAAAGTCGTTGAACTTGAGCCACAGTCTCCAGAGGCACGGCTCAATCTGGGTATCGCTCAGGCCGATCAATTCGATCTCGCCTCGGCAAGCGCTTCTTTCGCCGAAGCAGTTCGTCTCGCACCTAAGAACGCCGCCGGACAGTACAACTTCGGCCGTGTACAATTTGACCTGCGCCAATATGATATAGCGCAAAAGCACTTGCAGTTGGCGCTCGATCTTGAGCCGGATTCTACTCCCGCCCTCTACCTATTGGCACTCACGCACAAAAGTCTTGACCGGCCAGTCGAGGCTGCCAAGCTCCTGGACCAGCTCTTGGCCCGCAAACCGCACGATCAGGATGCGCTTTTTCTTCTGGGCCAAACAGCAGTGCAACTGGATGACCGCCCCCGTGCCATTCAGGCTTGGGAGAAGCTGGTTCAACTCAACCCTGAGCACAATGAAGCCCTCTACGCACTTTCGCGCAATCTGCAAGCCACCAACCCCGGTCAGGCAGCTAAATATCGAATGAAGCTGGCCGGCCTCAAGCTATCCCGGCAAGTTGCCGAAGAGGCAGAGGCAATGGCCAACTTCGGCCTCAGCGCGGCACTTGCGCACGATTGGCCGCGCGCCATCGAGCGGCTCAACGAAGCCCTGACTCTTTGTGGCGATTGCCGTGCGCGGGCCGGCCTGCACAAGAACCTTGGGCTCACTTATGCCCGGTCAGGAGATCTCGAGAGTGCCGATCGGGAACTTCGGCAAGCCCGCGAATTCAAACCAGGAGACATCGAGATTGTTCGCAGTCTTGAGATGATCCGGCTTCAAACTAAAAGATGAACTGGCAGCAGAATCGAGCCGGCTACCACTGCATCAGAAAGCCGGCCCAAGTAAGGCCAGCACCGAAGCCGAGTACGAGCACGCGATGTCCTTGCTGGAAGACGCCTTGCTCCATACCCTGCGCGAGCGCAAGAGGAATCGAAGCGGCCACGGTATTGCCGACGCCACCGATGTTCGAGATCCAGCGATCCTGTCCAATTCCACTGCGATCAATCAATGCCTGGATGATCCGCTGGTTCGCCTGGTGAACAATCACCCAATCGACGTCACCAACCTGGAGCTTGGCCTGTTCAATCAGCGCCGCGATCGCTTCCGATCCCTTTTCGACAGCGAAGCGAAAGAGGCTTCGGCCGTCCATCGATACCGTCAGTTCATCGCTGTCGGTTACATTCAGTGATGAGGGAGGAAATGCACTGCCGCCGCCTGGTACATGGAACATCTGATTGCCCGAGCCATCGCTGCCCCAGAGCCACGAAAGAATGTGCGACTGGCAGTCGTCAGTAGTTTCCAAAACCATGGCCGCCGCACCGTCACCCATCAAGATGCGGGTATTACGGTCGGTCTGCTTGAGATACTTCGTAGGTGTATCACTGCAGACAAGCAGGACGCGCTTGGCAAAACCGGTAGCCAGAAAATTGAGCGAAGTTAGGAAGCCAATCGCAGCGCCGCTGCAAGCTGCGTTGATATCGAAGGCACCAATGGGGGGCAGGTCTAGTTCTCGCGCGATCGCCGGCGCAGTGGGGCACAACATGTACTGCGGAGTAAAGGTGGAACAGAGCAGCAGATCGGGATTCGGAGTAGGGCTAAACTCGAGCGCTTTCCGCGAGGCGGCCACCGCAAGGCTAAGTGTGGTTTCTTCAAGATTGGACTGGTAGCGCTGTTCGATTCCACAGCGGGCCATGATCCAGCCTTCTTCAACACCCAGCTCGCCGGCTAAGGTTTCGTTAGTGAGAGCGACGCTGGGGAGTGCGGTACCGACTCCGGCAATCCGGAAACGGAAATTGGTTAGAGCTTCTGACATCTGCAACTCCTAGGGTAGCGGATATTCGACACTGATCTGGTGAAGCCCTTGAGCTGGCGCTGAATGGACGACTTTTGCAGGGGGGCCTTTCAAGATCACTTCAAGGTCTTTCGGCCTGTTATTTCCCTTGCCCACTTCGAGCAAAAAGCCGGTGAGGTTACGCACCATGTGTTTCAGAAAACCGCTACCGCGCACCCGGAAACAAAGGGTTTCCTGATCTCGCCAAAGCCGGCTTTCAAAAATGGTTCTCACTTTCGACTTGCCCGGATTATCGCTTTCATCGGTGCTGCAAAAAGCAGTGAAGTCGTGCTCGCCAACCAGGCGCGACGCAGCCTCGATCATGGCAGCTTCGTCGAGTGGATAGGGATGGTGGTGGATGTAACGACGGAGAAATGGTGGGCACACCTCTTCGCGCCAGATCCGGTACTCATAAGTCTTGGCTACAGCCTGGAAGCGGGGATGGAAGTTCTCAGCGCGCTCCAATACCTGCGTGATCCGGATATCGCAAGGCAAGAGGCGGTTGAGCGCCTTGCGCAAGTTATCGGTGGGAATTGGATTTTGGAGGTTAAAGGCAGCGCAGACTGCCATGGCGTGTACACCTGCATCGGTTCGTCCACTTCCTTCGACATGGACAGGCTTCCCTTCAATTTGCGCCAGCGCTACCTGGATCGCACCTTGGATCGTTGGTAGACCGGGTTGGATCTGCCAGCCATGGTAAGCCGTGCCGTCGTAAGAAACGAGAATGCTCAATCGGCGCATGTCTCAGGTAGGGCGTGAGCCAGGCTTGGTGATGGGGATTTTCGCGGCGCAAAGTGGGCAGTTGGCCGGCTCATAAGCCGTTACTTCAATCGTCGCCAGCGCGATCCGGGGCACGCCAACATCGGCCCGGCCAGCACTCCGGTCAATGATCGATGCTGCGGCAAGCACTTCGGCACCTCCCGCTTTGAGTAGTTCAACCACCTCGCGAGTGCTGCCACCAGTCGTAATCACATCCTCAACAATCAGCACCCTTTCACCGGGATTGATTGAGAAACCGCGGCGAAGCGTCATGTTGCCTTCACCATCCCGCTCGGTGAAGATAAAGCGGACAGAGAACGCGCGGGCAACTTCGTGACCAATGATCAGGCCACCCATGGCTGGTGCGCAAACGGCATCCACCTGCAATTGGCTCAGGGCAGCCCGGATTTGTTGCCCAAATAGCCCTGCGTGGTCAGGGTATTGCAGCACTTTGGCGCACTGCAAGTATTCAGGGCTGTGAAGACCACTGGTCAATCGAAAATGCCCACTTAGATAGGCACCGGTTTCGCGAAAAGCCATTAAAGTTGCGGCAGTAGATTCGTTCATCTTTCCTCACAGAATAGCGCTGTCTTGTTAAGCTATTAAAAGCTTCAAAAATCGCTGGGAACAAACCACTTCGTCGTCTCGTTTGTATTTCCAGCACTTTTAGCCCGGAACCAATCCATGAAAACATTACGCGAGAGCCTTGCAGTTCTCTGTTTAGCACTGACCTTGACCACTTCGGTTGGCTTTGCCCAGAAAGCACCGGTGTTGACCACGAGTTTCGATAAGAATACTTATTGGCTCACCAAGAATTACCGCCCGCGCGATTTCGACCCGATTCGCCAGGGCAACTCCAACCGGCTGGAGCAACTGCTGCGTGCAGGTAAGCTATTTCTCTCACTTCAGGATGCAATTGCCCTGACCCTTGAGAACAACATCGATATCGAGATCCAGCGCTACGGCCCTGAGCTCGCCAAAATCGACTACGCCCGTGCGGAAGCTGGCGGCCAGATCCGCGGTGTCACAACCAACGTGACGCAGGGTGCGAATTCGGCCGTAAATCTTGTAACTGGCGGCTTTGGCACCGGTGGCGGTGGACAGGCGGCAGGCGGAGGAGCCAACGCAGGCAGTAACACTGGCACTGTGTTTACGGTGACTGGATCTGCCATCCCCAATTTGGACCCAGTATGGTCTACGAGCTACTTTAAGAACAAGTCATCCAATCCCCAGACGAACTCATTTGTGACCGGTATTTCGGCACTGGTTGTAAATTCCGACCAGTTCAACACGAGTCTTCAGAAGCAGTTTTTGACCGGTACGACGGCAACGCTTGCATATGGCAGCACAGGCATCGAATCAAACTCTCCCAACAACGACTTGAATCCCTTCACTCGTAATAACGTTCAACTGCAGTTAAGCCAGAGGCTGCTACAGGGCTTTGGCCGCGCGATCAACAACCGCAACATTCGCGTTGCCAAGAACAACCTCAAGGTCTCTGATTTGACCTTTAAACTTCAGGTAATCACCACCGTTAGCTCAACGATCAACCTTTATTGGGATCTGGTTTCCTTTAACCAGGATGTGGCGGTAAAACAGAAGGCTGTGGACCTCGCGCAGAAGCTATACGAAGACAACAAGAAGCAGGTTGAGATCGGGACACTTGCACCGATCGAAATCGTGCGCGCTGAAGCGGAAGTCGCTCGTACACAGCAGGATCTCACCGTCAGCCAGACGCAGCTACTACAACAGGAAGCGATCATCAAGAATTCATTAAGCCGGAATGGTATTGCCAGCCCGGCAATTGCCGACGCCCGTATCATTCCAACCGACCAAATCCGCGTGCCTGCTACCGAAGAGGTAAGCCAAGTGAAAGATCTGATCGAAGAAGCGATTAGCAAGCGCCCGGAGTTGGAACAGACCAAGATCAACATTTCAAATACGAAGATCGGTATTGCCGGTTCCAAAAGCGCTTTGTTGCCTTCGCTCGACGCGACGGCCAGTTTTACTAATAACGGTCTAGCCGGTGCAGTGAATGGGTTACCCGCACCCGGCGGTCGCGGTCGCTTTGTCGATCCATTTTTTGATGGCAATTACGGGACGGCACTTGCGCAATTGTTGCGCCGTAACTTCCCTGACTACGCATTGGGCTTCAATTTGAACATCCCGATTCGCAACCGCGCCGCACAAGCCGACTACGCCAACGATACTTTGCGCTTGCGCCAGCAGGAACTTCAGGAAGTGCGTCAGCTCAACTCGATCCGCCTCGAACTGACCAACGCCGTGATCGGCCTGCAGCAGGCACGTGCCCGGCACGAATCTGCTGTCAAGAGCCGCCGCTTGCAAGAGCAGACGCTAGAAGCAGAGCAGAAAAAGTATGCGCTGGGCAGCTCAACGATCTTCCTTGTCATCCAGGCACAACGCGACCTCGCAACTGCACAAGGTGTTGAGGTGACGGCCCTCGCCAACTACAGCCGCGCTCGCAACACGCTCGACGTATCGACTGGCCGGTTACTCGAAGTAAACTCGGTCAACCTGGAAGAAGCGAGCAAGGGCGTGGTGGCAAGAGCACCTTCAGAGATTCCCTAGGATTCATCAGCATAGCGGTGGGTGTTCAGTCAAAGTGGCTCCGGAGATTTTATCCGCGAGCCACTTGCTGCATTAGTACCAGGGAGAGACAAAGACGACTAACGCTTGAAAAACTTTCCCATCAGTCCCATGACGTCATCCATCGCGCTGCCATCTTTGTTGAAGTCAAGCATGCCTGCGATGCCATCCAGGGGGCTGGCTGATTGCAGATTCTGCGTCTGTGTCTGCTTTGACAAAGCACCCATGGCGAGTGAGGCAACGATCGGAAGCATCTGCTTGATCAGTGTGTCACTAAGCCCGGTATTTCCGGCAACCTGTGATGCGAGGGCACGGCTCACGTCCTTGCTCCCAAGAAGATGCCCGAGGATTCCGTTGCCTTCAGTAACAGTCTCAGGCCGGCCCAGTGTCGAGGGGTCGTCGAGGTATTGGGAGTGGCTCCCACCCGTGAGCGCACCCAAGAGGCTTTCGATTCCTCCTTCTTGGCTTACGTTCCTCTGGACACCCTGGGCAAGCGCAGGAAGCAACTGACCAAGGACGGACTGGGCTTGATCACCCGAAATCCCAAATTGATTGGCAAGAGCGTTAATATTTTGGCCACCATTGGCGGCGTTGAGTACGTCCAACAAGTTCATGTGGCGCAGGATAGCATGAAGGCCGTTAAAAGATGAAGCTGAGGCCGCCGCGGACTTGCTTGGGAGTGGGAATGAGCCACATGGTGCGGCCCGTGGGCGTGATTACCGGCACGTAGCCTTGCGCGAGCATGTTACGCATCTCGGCGTTGATCTCAAGGCGGCCGGGCAGGCCGAGGAAGCCAGGAATGGGTTGGCGGACACCGATATTCAGGCCCGCCTCGGCGAGCCCTTGCGTGGTGAGCGAGGTGTGGAAAGGGGTGAGAGCGCGATAGTCAGTCCAGAGATAGCTGCCGTAGAGGCGAGTGCCAATGGCAGGAAGAGCGCCGCTGAGTTTCATACTGGCGAAGCTCTTCTGACTGCGATGAATCCCGGAGCGGATCACTGTTGCTTCGTTGGCGCTAGAGTCTGTGATGTTGAATTGGCGCTGGTCGGTACGCAGGATCCCGCCGAGGCCGTAGCCGGTTGAGAGCTTCCACTTGCCAGGAAGGTTTTGGGTCCACCCGGCCATGAAGCCGGTGCGGTAGTAGCCGCCGATGTTGAAGATGCTGGCGTTAGTGGCGAGGTCTGGCACGAGGTCCTGGCCTAGCATGTTTTCCGGAGCACCGATGGTGGCGACCCCGGCATTGGAAACGCCTTCTCTGTAGCTGGTTGCGAAGACTTCACCGATCGAGAATTTCTTGTTGTACCCGAGCTCAAAGTTCTCGACGCGCTGGGCTTGAGTCGTTCCGTTGCGGCGGGTGATGCGGGGAAAGAGAGCTAACCCGGAGAGCTGGCGCTGCATATCGGCTTCTTCGCCTTTGCCACCGATGAGGAGGTCTACGGGTGGGAAGCCGCTTGAAAAGGCTGCCTTGACTGTGCCGAGTTGCTGCCCATCCCAGGTGAGCCGGGCGAAGGGGCTCAAGTAGTTGAGCCGTTCAAAGAATTGGACGCTATCCATTGAGGCACCATACTCGATGAGCATCGAGTCATTGATTTGGAAGCGGTCTGAGAAGGTGGCGCTAATGGTACGCAGCAGAGGCGCTCCGCTATTGACTGAGCCAATGCCCTGCCCGGTGCGGATGGGCAGGTAGAGTTGCCGCATTGTGAGGCTGACCTGAGGGTTGGGGACGTCGAAGCCGACAGGGGCACTTACGCTGCGCTGATAGGTGGTGCGGAAGCCTGCGGTGGGGATGCCACTGGCGAGACCGTAGCCGAGATTGCCGGAGAACTGCACCTGACTTCGTCCGAGGAAGGAAGTACCTACGGCGAAGGAAGTGCCAAGGTCAGACTGGGAGCCCAAAGAGAAATTCGTCGGAGCATCGCCGCTCGATAGCTGAACCAGCGCACGGGTGTCGGTAAAGAGCTTGGCCGCACTGGCAGACCGGTGCTTGGGGTTCGGATCCCAGGTGGGGAGGGCGCGGAGAACGGGACGGGTAGAGAGTGAGCCACGGAGGGCGGCGCGCCAATCTTCTGTCATCAGAAAGGTGCCTGGTGGCGGGGCGTAGAAGATCTCGATGCTGCTAAAGAGGTTCGCCAACTGGATGGCTAGATAACGCTCGGCACCCGGGCCGATCTGGATGTTGGCGCGGGTAGCGGGCACGAAGCTGGAGAGAGAGACCCGAATCGTATAGTTCTCCGGGCTGAGCGAGTCAAAAACAAAAGCTCCGCGCTCATCGGTGATAGCGCGGAGGATTGGTTTCTCGAAACGATTGAATAGCTGAACGGTAGCGCCCATTTGAGCAACTCCGCCTGTGCCCTTGACCAGACCCAGGATACGCCCTGTAAAGCGGGCGGCGGTGGCTGCATCTAACGATGGGCACACGAGCAGGAGGCCCAGCACTAGGCCAGGTATCCAAGTCGCGGAACGATGGGACGCTCGCAACCGCATAGGGATGGTGTGACTACTCCTTCAGGCTTGCGCGGACATTCGTATCGGCCGCGACGCTAAAATTTGCGGTCTGAACCAGGGACTGATTGCTGTTCTGGTCTGTGACCTTCAGCTTGAGAGTATAACGCCCGGGAGCGAAATTTTGAAGGGGCAAAAGCTTCTCAATTGTGACCTGCGTGGCGGAAGCACCAGGGATCTCGGAAAGTGCTTCCGTAAACTCGATTACCTTCTCGCCGTCTGCCTTCGAGATTTCATAGGAGACGCTGCCGAGGGGCTTCTGCGTCTTTTCGTCGGGCGTGAAATTGTAGAGCGCCTGATAGATGCCCATCTTCTCGTTCTGCGTGAAGGCATCATTCAGACGGGGGCGGACCTTGGAAGTACCAATGACGAACTGGCCGGCACCGATGTTCTTGGTGGGGACCTTTTCGATCATGTCGGCCAGGATCAGGCTGGAGGCACCGAGACGTTCGTCTTCAAAGCGCGGCACAGTGATGGCCATTTCATAGTTGTTCATGTTGCCGCCGACGACGTCTTTGGCGACGACGTTGACGCGGTATGTTCCCGGAGGCAGCGGGACTGCATTTTGGTAAATGGCCTTGCCTTTGGAAGCCTCAGCCAGCATGACAGAGGGCGTTTCTATGACAACTGGGGTTTCCCAGACGTTGACGACACGCCGGGTCATCGAGGTGATTCGCGCGTAGATGTTGACCATGGCCTTGGAGATGTTATCGGTTGACTTGAACTGCAAGTCGCCCTTGTTCATCTGGATCGTAATGTAGGTCATGACGGTGGAGTTTGTAAGGCGCACGAAGTCGGTCCGGACCAGGATCGGAAGGACGTTGAAGGTGACCTTGGAGTTGACGCTGGCTTCGAGATCCTTGAATTTGACTGCGGGCGGCTTCTGCAGCAGGGCGAACTGCTGGAGGCGCTCAAACTGATTCATGCGCTGGGGCAAGGCCTGGTTGCCGGTGCCAAGGCGGGTGCCGTCAGTACGGGTGAAGCGGTCATTCTTACTCGACATACCCATCTGTTCATACATCGTGAGACCGGCATTGGGGACGTAGAGGAGGGCGTCTTTTTCAGACGGGTCCATCGTCATACGAAATTCACCAGTCATGGTGGTGTCAACGAATTCGATCATGACGTCATTGCCAATGCCGTCGATGTAGCGGTAGCGCCATTTCTGGAATGGGAAGGTTGAAGTGGTGCCGCCACCCTCTTCGATGGGCCGCTGGTAGGTGCCGCCGCTGGGGTGATCTTCGATTTCGTCAGGGGGGCCAAAGGTGATGTAGATGCGCCCACGGTCGGCTTTCCAGCCGGGGATGCCGCTGGCGAATCGCTCGTTAGCATAGGCGATACGGCGGTAGTGCTCTTCCTTGTACTCGTTCTCCTGGGTGTCGGGGGTAGGGTCGCGACGGAGCCAGAACTGTTCAATGAACTGCTCACGCTCTTCGTCGGTGCTCAGGCGCTTGAAAGAAGTTTTTTCTTCGTCTGTGATGATGTAGAAGACGTCTTCGTTCAGCCACTTACGAAAGGGAGTTTCGAGTTCCTTACGCAGTTTATCTTCGCGGCGTTTTTGTTCACGGGCACTGAGAGGCTTGGCGATAGTTTCGCGATCACCCTGCTCGGCATCCTTCTTTTTGACCTTTTGTGCGACGGCTGGAGTGGTTACAAGCGACAAGGCCAGTGACGTTCCGGCTAGAAATTGAATTAAGCGCTTTGCTTTCATACTGTTTTCCCTTCCCAACAGAGACTTCGGGATCTATTAAGATAATAGTCCTCTGCGCAACCCCAGTCAATCTTTGGAAGTTGCCCGGAGCGCTTCGGTTTCACTGGCTTCAGTTATCATTTCTCCGTTTGGCCGGTTTCCGAAGGCAGCCGGCGCGACAAAGTCTCCTTGGATGTGGACCTCCAATTGCAAACAACCGCTTAGCGGCGGCGGTTGGACTGGCACCCGGCAACTATTCTGGCAACGTCCTCGCGACCATCGAACATCCGGGTTTGTAGTCGATGATTTATGGAATAGAAGGCCGCTGTTCTTTCGATTTACTGTCAGATTTAGAATCCTCGCCTTTGAAAATCAGGGTAACTGACACCAAGCGATTCTCCCTGTCTACGTCGGCCACGCTTTTGGTCTGTCCAAGATTATCGAAAATTCCATCCTCCCTAAGCTTGTTTAGAAAGAAGTCAGGATAGTCAGGGTTGAAGGCCGCCCCCTTCTTCATACCCCAGATCTTGCGCACTTCAGGCTCAGAGATCAGATCCAGCCCCTTGATACTCAATTTGTCAAAAGTGTACTTTTCACCAGCAACGATGGTCATATCCATGTCGACTGTCTTCCGTTCTTCATTGAGCGTTCGCCTGGCGATGACCTTGGCATCAAGATACCCGTTCCGTTTCACCGCCAACTCCATCTTCCTGCGGCCCTCATCCACTTCGCCCATATTGGCCGTCACTCCCTGACGAAAGCCACCAATGCGAAGCCAGTCTTCCGTCCGCCCAGACTCGCCCTCCAGCCGAATCTCCCCCAAATTGAATTCCTCACCCTCAATCACTTTCACCTTAATATTCAAGCCAAGATTCTCAGGAGCCTTCTCGGTCAGAATCTCCGGGAAGCTCACCTTCAACCGCCCCCGGGCCTCATACATGGGACGAATCTTGATATCCAGAATGTCGCGAAAATCAGACTCTTTATAAATGACGCCCGTGGCTGCAGCCGATAGAACAGGCCGCAGTTCTTCTGATCGAAGCAATTGATTGCCAATAAAATCCACCTGATAAACCGAAGGAAGAACGCGCTTCGGTCGAAACAGCGCCACCAGATTGCCCTTATCGTCGCTAGCCAGCGCACCCCGAATCTTATCTTCAGGCACAGTCACCTTCAAGCTCGAATTCAGAACCTCTTCATACCGCCTCAGCACTTCTTGAGTCGCAGGAATCTTGTCCCCAAAGAGCGGGTCGGTCTTGGCAAGAATCGCTTTCGCCTCTGCCGCCTTCGCAGGAATATCTTCAAACGCAATCGGATAAAAGACAGTCACTTCGGTCACATCCCACTCGATGGCATAGCCTTGCTCGCGAGGTTCATAACGATAGGAAACACGATCAAAATAGCCGCATGTCAACAATTTCTGCATCGCTGCGTCCATGTCTGAGGGCTTTACGCTCGTCCCAGGAAGGATCCCTGCTGCGGCAACCACCTGTTCAGCTTTCACGATCTTGTTGCCCTTAACCAGCACGGCCTTTACTGGAAATGAGGTGTTCGCCGTTTGCGCAACGGCAACGAAACAGAGCGAGAGTGCAAGGATAAGTTGTTTCATGCAAATACTGTCATTGTCTCCGACGGAGCCACGCTGTGTTTGGTTGCAAAGTGGCGCTAAACTACAAACATGCCGCCAGCGACGCTTGTGAGCGTTGAGCAATATCTACGAACCACCAGCGACCCCGACTGCGAATACGTAGATGGGGAGATCGTAGAGCGTCCTATGGGTGAACGTGGGCACAGCACTGTGCAGGCAATGTTGGTTGCATTTTTCATGCAACGGCGGAGAGAACTCAAGATTCGCGTGCAACCGGAATTCCGCCTTCAAACCGGATCGAGTCGCTATCGAGTTCCAGATGTCTTGATTGAAGATGCCAGCACAGACGCGGAGCGTATCCTGCGAACTCCCCCGCTGCTCTGCGTAGAAATCCTCTCACCAGAAGACACTCACAGCCGCATCATCGTAAAGGTGCAAGAGTATCTCGACTTCGGCGTGCCCTGCGTCTGGACCATAGACCCCACCAGCGAGCAAGCCTGGATCCACACCCGCAGCATTAATGGCGATTGCCTGAGCCACGCCGTCCACGACGGCATTCTCACCACCCCCGACAGCCACCTTACGATCCCACTGGCCGAACTGTTCTCTGAATAGTCAGCACTCCCGAAATAACTCGTCAAAGCAAGTGCCTGCACGGGGCTACTTGATACACTCAAATAGTTCCATGTCCTACGATGTCGTTATTATCGGAAGTGGCCCTGGCGGCTACTCTGCCGCCGTACGCGCCGGCCAATTTGGTCTTAAGACCGCTCTCATTGAGAAAGCCCCCAAGCTCGGTGGCACCTGCCTGCATGTTGGTTGTATCCCAACCAAGTCGCTGCTCCACACCGCCAGCGTCTGGGATTACTTCATGAACCCAGAGGAAGAAGGCATCAGTTGTCAGTCCCCTGTGCTGCACTTTCCCAACGTGCTGGATCGCAAGAACAAGATTATTTCCAAGCACGCCAAAGGCATCGACTTCCTGATGAAGAAGAACAAGGTCGACGTCATCCCCGGCTACGGCCGCCTCCTCGGCGGCGGCAAGGTGGAGGTGGACAATAACGGTCAAAAGTCGATCATCGAATCGAAGAGCATTGTCGTCGCAACGGGTTCTGAAGCCCGAATGATTCCTGGCCTCCAGGCCCAATCGCCACGCATCCTCACCAACATCGAGATACTCGAACTCCCTACCGTCCCAAAATCGCTAGGCATCATCGGTGCCGGTGCCGTCGGTGTTGAATTCGCCAGCATCTTCCACAGCTTTGGCAGCGAAGTCACTGTCTTTGAAATGCTCCCCCGCGTTGTCGCCGTCGAAGATGAGGAAGTATCGAAAGAACTGGAGCGCACCTACAAGAAGAAGGGCATTCGCATTGAGACCGGCACCAAGGTAGAGAACATCCAGGTTGGCCCAAACAGCGTCACCCTCCAGGCCACCCTCGCCAACGGCAAAGTGGAACAAATCGAAGTCGAAAGCCTCCTCATCGCCGTCGGCCGCAAGCCCAACACCGACAACATTGGCCTCGAAAACACCAAGATCGAAACCGATCGTGGCTTCCTCAAAGTCAACGGCTTCCAGCAGACTGCAGAACCTGGCGTCTACGCCATTGGTGACGTCGTCCTCGGCACTCCCCAACTCGCCCACGTCGCAACAGCAGAAGGCATGGTTGCCATCGGCCATATTGCCAAGACTGAAGTCACTCCCATCAAAAAGAACCGCATCCCGGGTGCTACATACTCCAATCCAGGAATCGGCAGCGTTGGATTAACCGAAGCCCAGGCCCGTGCCGCTGGCCATAAAGTTCAAGTCGGCAAGTTCCCCTTCGCCGGCAATTCCAAGGCCTCCATCGTCGGCCATCACGAAGGCTTCGTCAAGGTTGTGAGCGACGAGAAGTTTGGTGAGATCCTCGGCGTTCACATCATCGGCCACCACGCCTACGAGCTCATCGCTGAAGCCGTCCTCGCCATGGAAGCTGAGGCCACCGTCGACACCGTCATCAACACAATCCACGCCCATCCCACCCAATACGAAGCAGTCGGTGAAGCTTTTAACGCCGTCTACGGAATGGCGATCAATGCCTAACCTGGACGTCGTCGACTTGGGCCTTCTCCCCTGGGAGCAAGCCTGGTCGATCCAGCAGGAATACGTCGATAAACGCAAGGCCGGTCAATCACCGGACACTCTGCTTTTTGTCGAACACCCGCACGTCATCACCCTCGGCCGTAACGCTGAGGATTCGAACATCCTGGCCGCCCCTGATCGATTGAAAGAGCTCGGCATCACCGTCCACGAAGCCAATCGTGGCGGCGATGTTACCTATCATGGCCCGGGCCAACTCGTCGGCTATCCAATCTTCGATCTCGCTATCTGGAAGAAAGATGTCCGCGCCTTTGTCCAGGCAATCGAAGCAGCCATCATCCGCACTCTGGCAGGCTTTCGCATAGAAGCTCACACCCGTGACGGCAAAGAGACAGGCGTTTACGTACGGCAGCCCAACGGCACCCCAGCCAAGATCTGCGCCATCGGAATCCATATCAGCCGCTGGGTCAGCTCCCACGGCTTTGCTCTGAATCTGAATCCAGACCTCCGCTATTTTCAGTACATCGTTCCTTGCGGGCTCACCCTCCCGGTCACATCCATGGCCGAATTGGGCGTCAACGCAGAACGGCAAGAGGTGATGCGCCTGGTAGCGCGGCACCTGGCGGATATCTTCAACCACGAATTTACTAGTTCAATTGAACACTTACAGGAGACGCACCCATGACTGATGTCGTGATGCCCCAAATGGGCGAGTCCATTGTCGAAGGAACCCTCACGCGCTGGCTCAAGAAGCCGGGCGACAAGGTAGAGCGAGACGAACCGCTCTTTGAAATTTCGACTGACAAAGTAGACACCGAGATTCCTTCCCCCGTAGCCGGCACACTGGCTGAAGTGCTGGTTCAAGAAGGCGCAACTGTCGGAATCAACACCATCGTTGCACGCATCGGCGAAGGTGATGCTGCCGCTGCTCCGCCTCCGCCTGCACCGGCACCGGCGCAGGTTGTAGCGGCTCCCCCTCCGCCCCCTGCACCAGTAGCCGCATCCGCTCCCCCGCCGCCTGCTCTGGTAGCCGCGCCCGTCACAGAAGCAGACAGCGTCAATGGCCCCCTTTCGCCGCTGGTGCGCAAGATGGCCCGCGAATACAACATTGACCTCGCCACAGTCCCAGGCTCTGGTGCCGGTGGCCGCATCACCAAGCAGGACATTGAATCCTACATCGAGTCCCAAGCTGCCAAGACGGTCGCCAGCGTTGCGCCACTCGCAGCATCACCGGCAGCGCCCTCGCCCATCGCTCCACCCGCCGCAGCCACCCCGGCTAAGACCCGCGTCGAGCCCATGAGCATCATGCGCAAGAAGATCGCCGAGCACATGATCAAGTCGCAGACCATCTCTGCGCATGTCACCACCGTCCACAAGGTCGACATGACCAAGATCGCCAAGCTCCGTGCCAGACACAAAGAAGAATTTCAGACGCGATACGGCTTCGGTCTCACCTTCCTGCCCTTCGTCGCTCGCGCCGCCTCAGAAGCACTCCGCGCCTTCCCGCTCTTGAACTCCTCAATCGAAGGTGACAACATCATCTTCCACAACGAAGTGAACATGGGCATCGCCGTCGCCCTCGATGGTGGCCTCGGTCTCATCGTACCGGTCATCAAGCGAGCTGACGAGATGAACATCGTGGGCCTCCAGCGATCCATCGTAGACCTCGCCAACCGCGCCCGCAGCAAGCAGTTGAAGCCAGACGATCTTGCTGGCGGCACCTTCGCCCTCACCAACTTCGGCAGCTTCGGCAGCATCTTCGCGACGCCGATGATCAACCAGCCCAACGTCGCTATCCTCGGCATTGGCACCATTGAGAAGGTTCCGGTTGTTGTCGATGACGCCATCGCCATCCGCAGCCAGGCTCACCTCGCCCTCTCCTTTGACCATCGCCTGATCGACGGTGCACTCGCCGACCAGTTCTGCCAGAAGATCAAATCGATCCTCGAGAACTTCAGCGAGCAAGTCCTCTAAGTTCCTGCTTTACAAGTTCCGGCATACTAGTACATAATGTGAACTAGTATGCCGGAATCAAAAGACCTCTCCCCACTCGCATTCCATCTCCTCCTCTCCCTGCTCCAGGGCGAACGTCACGGCTACGCACTCAAGCGCGAAATTCTCGCCCGTACTCAAAATAAGCTCAACCCCGGGCCCAGCCTCCTCTACGGCACCATTAACCGTCTCCTCGAACAGGGTCTGATCGAAGAATCCGAAGAACGCCCCGACCTACATCTCGACGACCAGCGGCGCCGCTACTACCGCATCACCCCGGACGGCATCGCCGCAGCCCAGGCTGAAGCCAAACGCATGCAGTCGCTCGTCAAGCTGGCAGGTGCCTATGTGGCTCTTTAGACAAATCCTGCACCTCTATCCGTCCGGCTTCCGGGCCGAATACGGCTCAGCTATGGAGCAGCAGTTTCGCGAGGAATGGGCCACCAAACCACACCTCTTCCTGCTCCTGCAGGCCCTTTCCGAACTACTTATCCTCTGGCCACAACTCGCCTGGGCTGAATTGACTCAGGACGCAAAATACTGCTGGCGGAGTTGGCGCAAACGCACGCTGGTCACCCTGCTTGCAGTCCTCTCGCTCGGCATGGCCATCGGCGTCTCAACCGGTGTCTACAGCGTCATCGATTCCCTGCTCTACCGCAGCCTCCCCTTTCGAGAACCAGATCGTCTCGTACATTTCCGAAGCTATTTTGCTCCAGTCTTCGAAGGCCGTAGCTCAGTCCTCAAATGGCAAGCGGAACACCCCTTCCTCGCCGAGGTCGCCTTATTCAGCGCCACCGATCTCAATCTCAATATCCAGCCCACTTCAATCCGCGTTAAGACCGTGGAAACCACTGCCAACTTCTTCCGCCTCCTCGGATCGCCTCTTCACATTGGCCGGGACTTCTTTCCTGAAGAGGACACCAAAGGCAACAACAGTATCGCCATCCTCTCCCACGCTCTGTACCAACAAGCCTTCGGGGGCGACAGTCGAGTCCTCGGTCAGAAGATCACTCTCAATCAGCAACCCTTCACTGTCGTTGGAGTCGCCGCACCATCCTTTGACTACCCTGACAATGCAGCCATCTGGCTTCCTACTGCCTTCGATCTCGATCGAATCCAAAAATCTGGCGTGAATTCGACTTATACAATGGCGCGACTCAAAGACGGCCTCAGCTTCACCGCTGCAACATCTGCCTTTGAAACCATAGCCTCGCGAAAGAAACAATATGGCTTTCCAGCGAAGGGTGACCCCTACAAGCCCAAGATGCTTTCCCTGCGCAACGAGATCACCGTGGAGTACCGCGATGCCATCTGGATATTATTTGCCGGCGTCGCCGCCGTCCTCCTGATCACTTGCGCGAACCTCTCTCACCTCCTGCTTAGCCGTTTCGCCGAGCGCGAACCCGAGTTCCGCATCCGCACCTGGCTCGGCGCTGGCAGCAGCCGCATTCTCCAGCAAATTCTCACCGAGTGCCTGTTGCTGTCTCTCGCCGCAGGGCTCATCAGCCTCGCCTTCGCCTGGCTCACCATCCAAATCGGCACCCACTACTACCCGCCCCAATTCTCGTTCCAACGTTACGAGATCCTGGAGGGCCGGGTCCTCCTCTTCACCTTTGCTGCTTCCATGATCTGCGGCCTATGCTTCTCTCTCGCCCCTCTGCTCCTCCGCCGGGAAGGCCGCTCCCGGTGGACGCCCCACCTGCGCCTCTCTTTGTTAGCCGGTCAGATCTGTATCTCTGCCCTGCTCACTCTCAACTCACTCAGCCTCGGGCGCGGATTGCTCGATCTTTACAAGGTCGATCTCGGCTACAAAACAGCTCAAGTTCACACCGCCACAATCTCAACAGCGGCAACCTCTCGCAGTTCCTCAACCAACCGCTACAGCGAACAAGTCATTGAGGCAGTCCGGCGTTTGCCAGGAGTCGAAGCCGCAGGTGCCATCGACTTCCTTCCCCTTGCCGCCAAGAGTTTCAGGGCAGGCATATATGATGTCCAAACCAAGACCGAACCAGAACTCGCCATCCACCTCTCGATCACTCCTGGCTTCCTCAATTCAGTAGGTGCCCAATTGCTGGCAGGGCGCGATTTCACGCCTGCTGACAAGCTCAAATCACTTGACGTCGCAATCGTCAACGAAAGCTTCGCCCGCCTCGACGGGGGCATCAACTCCATCCTCGGCCGCAAACTCAAAATGAGTAAAACCTTCGGCGATCAAGGCGCTGGCGCTACGGTCATTGGAGTCATTCGAGACTTCCGCTTTGCCGGCCCGGCCGAAGACACTAATGCCACTGTAATCCGCCCTTTTGCGCAGAAACCCCAAAACTTCTTCACCCTGACTGTCCGCTCCAAACCCGGCACTCCTGACCTCTCCCGTCTCATCCAGTCCACCGTCAATACCCTCGACTCCAAGATCCCCGCCTATGACGTACTCACCTTCACCGAACGCCTCAACCGTGCCCTCGCTAGGCCCAACTTCTTCAGCCTTGTACTTTTCTTCTTCGGAGCCTTCTCACTCCTGCTCACCCTAATTCACGGCTACAGCCTTTGCGCGAACTTGCTCGAACAACGCCGTCGCGAGATGGGAATCCGCAGCGCCCTCGGCGCAACCCCAGCCGAACTCCGCTGGCT
>JAYSVS010000064.1:0-21627 GCA_043718395.1 Acidobacteriota bacterium | reverse complement strand
CAAAGAAGTGTTTGCTAACTTCATGGCCGCGAAGATTGTTAATCCTTCGTTCCCGGAACTGAATCATGAATTGCGATTTTTTCTCAGCCATTACCGCTCGGCCTATAACGTGGACCGGACGCAGGGGGCAAATGCGATCCGGCAAAAGCTAGCCAATCTGAATGAGGCCGGCACGATGTACGGGCCGATCATTTATCAGAAGTCGCCGATTGTAATGCAGCAACTGGAGAGGATGCTGGGCGAGACCAAGTTTCGCGAAGGGCTACAGAGATACCTCAGGAAGTACTCTTATGCCAACGCCACCTGGGATGATCTTCTCGCCGTCTTTAGTGCGGACTTGTCAGCGTGGAGCAAGACCTGGATCGATACTGCCGGCAGGCCGAAAGTGACCAGGGCGCGAGCCTATGAGGGCTTCGTGCTACCCGATGGTTACGGCGAATTTCATCTCGATACAAAGAGCAAGGCCTATTTGCTGGAGCACCTGCCAGAGATCACAGACCCACTGGTGCGGGCCGAAGCATGGTCGGCCTTGTGGGAAGACCAGGTGGATCTGTTTGAGTTGGCCTTGAAGGCCATTCCTCTTGAGACTGAGGAGTTGAATTTGACTCGCCTTCTGAGCGACCTAGAGAGGCTAATGTGGCGGCACCCCAAGGAGATCCCAAGGGTAGAAACCTTGTTGCGCAATGGGATGGACGGGGCCAGGAATCGCAGCATCAAGTCGGCTTATTACCAGGTTTACCGTAGCGTGGCGCCCGTAGAGTGGATCGAGAAGGTCTGGCGCAAGCAGATCACGATTGCTGACCTGCCGCTGTCTGAGATCGACTATACACGGCTTGCAGCGGAGTTGATGATTCGCGGCCTCGATGTGCGGGCAGAGCAGTTGGCCCAAATCGAGAACCCAGACCGCAAGGCGCAATTTGCCTTTGTGATGCCGGCGCTTGAGCTGGACGGCTCGGCGTTCTTTGCTCGCCTCAGGGATGTCAAGAGCCGTGGACATGAGCCCTGGGTTCTTGAAGGACTCAGCTATCTACATCACCCTACCCGCGTGGCTGCCAGCGAGAAGTACATTCTGCCGGGCTTGCAATTGCTGAGTGAAATTCAGAAGACCGGGGATATTTTCTTCCCGCAGCGCTGGATGGGGGCAACCTTAAGTTGGCACAGGTCGGCGACAGCGGCGGCGACGGTAAAGAAGTTTCTGGCTGGGCTGCCCAAAGATTATCCTGAGCGCCTGCGGATGACTATTTTGGTTGCTGCCGATGAGTTGCTACGGGCGCAAGCGCCTCCCCGGTAACTGGGGTCTTACAAATGGCGAGCTCGCGTTCGCCGCTCGGAAATCTGAGGAAAGTGGCTTGGGGATTGCCCTACTTTTTTGCCGCTACATCGATCAGAAGATTAGTGATCATCTTCAGACCCGAAACAAGCGAATCAATGGGCACTCTTTCATCGTTGCCGTGCATGCGTGTGAGGTCTTCTGCGGTGATCGGATAGGGATAAATTCCATATACGGGGATATTGCGGGAGCGCCACGCGTATGCATCGGTTCCGGCCTGAAAGAGGTAGGGCGTGACGAGGGCCTCTGGATAGGTGAGTTTAGCGTGCTTGGCCAAGGCCTGGTACAGCTCGGTTGTGAGTGGGGACTCGGGAATCGGTTTACGGCGAAGCGCGGCCATCGCAACAGCGGCTTTCTCTTGGTCCGGAGTTTGAGGCCCTGCGGTGAGACGCATCGGGGCTTCGAGGACTTCCACCATAGGGTCGTTGATGACGGTCTGGAGTTCGTCGATCAACTCACCGGCAGTGGTGCCGGGGATGGTGCGGAAGTTGATAGTGGCGTCTGCGGAGCCTGGGATGACGTTGCCGCGAAAGCCGGCGTTGAGAAAGACTGGCGCGATAGTGTTACGCATGATCGAGTGGAGGAGAACGTTTTGGGAGATGGCCTTGTCGGCGGCTTTGACTTTCTCTGGGTCGTCAGAGACGACGAGATTTTTGAAGTGTGTCTTCAGTGGTTCTTCAGAGATTTCGCCGAGGGTGAGAAAGAATTTCTTGGTTGAGTCGTTGAGCTTGGGTCTGGTGTCGTACGCGCCCACTTTTGCGAGGGCGCGAGAGAGGCGGAAGATGGCGTTATCGGCCAGCGGCATGGAGCTATGGGTGGAGGTGCCTTTGGCGCGGATCAGGAGGTTGAGACTAGACTTGTCGGCGGTAGAAATCGAGACGTAGCGGACCTTGTTGGAGTTGTCTTCCTTTACGATCCAGCCGCCTTCGTTGAGGGAGAACTCGCAATCGATCTTGTCCCAGTGGCGCTCGGCGAGCCAGCCAGTGTTGTAGAGGCCTCCCTCTTCATCGGCTTCCGAGAGCAGGATGATGTCGCGATCAAGGGGAATCTTTTGGGCTGCGATGTCGAGCACGGCCTGAGCGAAGACGGCGAGTCCACCTTTGACATCGATAGCGCCGCGACCGAGAATATAACCGTCTTGGACAACACCGGCAAAGGGGTCAACGCTCCATTTTTCGCGCTCAACGCCAACTACGTCAGCGTGTCCTGCCAGGAGAATAGGCTTCTTGGTGCCATTGCCACGGAGGCGGGCGATGAAGTGAGACTTGCCTTTTTGCGGGGTCTGGATGATATCGACTTCAAAGCCGGCTTGCTTGAAGATAGGGGCGAGGAACTGGCCGATCTGATCTTCATTCCCGGGAGGATTTGATGTATTGATCTTGATGAGATCGATGAGGAGTTTGGCAACAGGCGGGAGGGCTTTGCCGGACTGTGCCGGCAGCACGGTGGCCAAAAGCAGGATGGCGATGATGGGACGCAAGTGGAACCTCGAGATTTTGATCTGCTCTGGCTTGGAGGTTTTGGCGTACGGGGCCGTTCTGCGGGAAGATTCAGAGTATGGTGCCGGGTTGAGGATTGGCAATACGATTTTGTTACTGGCCATGATGGGGGTTCCTTAGCAGTTCGCCCTGCTGATTCTTCATCTCGTGCAATTGTATACACAATCGGACATATGACCCAACTTCGCGCGGCCGTATGCGATAGCGCCGGACCACGTCGGATGGGCGGATAATGTCGATCCGTCTCACTGCATTTGGAAAGCGATCAACGCCGTCTTAGGTTCTGAGGTTGATTACCAACCGCGAATGCTCAACCCTCTAGATCAGGTATATCGACCCAGGAACAAAGCCATGCACAGCGAATATATCGAACAGCGCCAAGGAGACTACTACGTAGCCGGGACGCGCATTTCGCTGGATTCCGTGGTGTACTCGTTCAACGAAGGGCAGTCGCCTGAAGCTATGCAAGAAGACTTCCCGACGCTAAAGCATGCCCGGATCTACGGCACGATTGCATTTTATCTGGATCATCAGGCTGATATCGCTCAGTGGTTGGTGAACACTGGGCAAGAGTACGAGGGTAACGCCATCCCGCTAGATCAGGAAATGCCCACTCATTTCTAGAACAGGCTTGAATTGGGCAAGGATAGTCCAGGAGTTGCCATCATGTCGTAATTCGAGCTGTAGCCAACAGATTGCTCCTTCACACTGTAGTTGCGGCGCTGAGTGTCGAGTTAGTCGGGTCGTGGGATCTGGGGATCTGGAGCCGGGAGTGGCTCGAGCACGTCGGCACCCGGTACGGAAATGTTCTCGTAGAGCAGTGTGCCGTTCTCTTCAACGAACTTCAGTGGGATTTTCGGATTGTTGATGTCTTTGCCACCGTCGGCATGCCACTTGTCTTCCCAGCGACGGTAGTACGATTCCAAGTCAGCAGGAGTCATCAAGAAGATTGTTTTGATCTCGATGCCTTCGTATACAGCGAAAATCCAGTTCACTCTGCGATACTTGCTGATAATTGTAGGGTTCATGTGGTGGTGCGTGGAGAAGCTTCGTGTCAACCTGATATTTACCGACTTCAGTTCGAACTCGTTCCCGTCATCGTCAACCGCGTCGTTGCCTTCGCGACCGGGCAAGCCCCGCAAGCCGACCAACAGCAGCACTTGCAGGATCTTGCCACCATTGTCCTGGAAGATATCGTGAATGCCATGTTTGGAGGCGAGTTCTTGATACAAGCGGACAGCCGGGAATAGTTCAATTAGCAGGACGCTGTCTGGATGCGGCTTCACTCCCCACCCTCAAACAGATTCCGCACTTTGACTTGCAGTGCATTGGCGAGTTTCTCAATGTTGTCGATAGAGACGTTGCGCTCTGCACGTTCGACGGAGCCGACGTAGGTTCTATGAAGACCGCACAATTCAGCCAATTTTTCCTGAGACAATCCCTTTGCGCGGCGAATTTCCCGAAGATTTGCCGCAAATTCGTCGCGCAGACGCTTAGATTGCTTTGGGCGAGACATCAAGTCTCAATTTGAGGCAAATGATGACTATACATCTACAGCCTTAAAGTAGCGTTATAATATGAGATGCACGCCAATGCAGCAAGTTATCGAACAGAACACCACAACCATACAAGGCTACGAGCCGGTCTATCGAACTAGGCTTGGCGAAGCGTACTGTGGGGACTCTTTGGTATTGCTCGACGCATTGCCGGAGAACAGCGTTAACCTAGTGGTCACCAGTCCACCTTTCGCCTTGCAGAGACAAAAGGAGTACGGCAACAAGGATCAAGCTGAGTATGTCGACTGGCTTGCCGGGTTTGCCCGAAGAGTTCATCGTGTATTGACGTCAGACGGAAGCTTTGTGCTGGATCTCGGAGGTGCCTATGAAAAAGGGACACCCGCAAGGAGCCTTTACAATTTCCGTGTGCCTATCAAGTTCTGTGACGAACTTGGATTCTTTCTGGCCGAGGACTTCTATTGGTACAACCCTTCGAAGTTACCCAGTCCGATCGAATGGGTGAATAAGCGTAAAATCCGAGCCAAAGACTCGGTCAACACTGTATGGTGGTTCAGTAAAACGGAATGGCCGAAGGCCGACGTATCGAAGGTTCTTACGGAATACAGTGATCGAATGAAGAAATTGTTACAAGATCCCGAGGGCTTCTACACTCCGAAACTTCGGCCTTCCGGTCATGACATCGGGTCTTCATTCGCCAAAGATAATGGTGGAGCCATTCCATCGAATCTGCTCCAAATTCCCAACACCGAATCGAACGGCCAGTACCTAAGCGGCTGCAAGGCAGTTGGAGTGAAGCAACATCCAGCCCGGTTTCCGGCCAAACTTCCAGAGTTCTTCATCCGGTTCTTGACCGATCCCGGCGACGTGGTTCTTGACATTTTTGCCGGATCAAACACTACTGGTTCTGTTGCCGAAGATAGCGAGCGCCGATGGTTGTCATTTGAGGAGTGCCGCGACTACGTGGCAGCGTCGTCCTTCCGGTTCCTGAGAAGAGAGGTGGACAGCGAGACCATGCTTGCTATACATAATGAGATTTCGGCCGGGCGATCTGTGGATCTTTCCAGCTACGTTGCTGCTGCCCAGATGCAGCTCCGCTGAAGCGTTGCAGGGCGTGCGGCTTTCTAAAGTGAAGGGCCTTGTATGCAATTAGCGTCGAGGCCCTGTAATTTTGGTCGGGGCGAGAGGATTCGGGGGATGAGGAGTGATAGCGCTGGGTTGATAGGTGTTGCGATGGTGTTGTGTTTTCTGGCTTTTGCGGCGAGTCGGCGGTTGGGGCATCTTAGCCGGTGGCAACGCGTGGATGCAGGGGGGTGCGCATAGTATTGGGAATAGTGATGCATCGCACCCGATATACTTGGGGCGAGGGCACCAAGACTTGGCTGATCCGATAACAATCGCAATTTCCGGTCTCGCCCTGGGAGTGTCTGCGCTGAACGCCTGGCTTACTCTGTTCCGGCGTGGGACCGTGAAGATGACACAGCCTACTGTGATCTTCTTCGGGCCAGACAAACCTAATGAGAAAGGCGGAAGCCTGCCAAAGGTCTACCTTCGGACTCTTCTCTTTTCGACGTCCAAGAGGGGCCGAGTGATCCAAAGCATGCACGTCACTTTGCGCCGCAATGAGACGGTCCAAAACTTCAACATTTGGGTTCATGGCGAAGACAAGCTCGTTCGAGGGAGTGGGCTATTCGTTGGAGAAACAGGAGTGGCCGCCAATCATCATTTCCTGACGCCTCGCGATGGTAATGCCTTCCAGTTCGTACAGGGCCGTTACCGGCTTGAGGTCTATGCGCACCTGCTGGGAGACAAAGAAGCCAACCTGCTCTTTTCGCAAGAGCTCGAAATTGCTTCAGAAACGGCGGCCCAACTCACGGAGCCAGGAGCAGGTCTTTACTTCGACTGGGGGCCGGACTCTTCACGCTACTTGACACATGTGGAAACGCGGCCCCCATCGCTTGATGCAACAGACTTTCTGCAGATACTGAATTCCCCTCGGCTGTTATCGGGCAAGGATCCAAGTACGCAGTCGTGAGCGCTCGAAGGTTCAACGCCTAACCAGCCGAAGGGCGCTACGCCACGCGGCGCGACGGTGGCTTGATGCGGAAATCGACCTCCAAGCCCGCATCCGTAAGCATGTTGACCAGGGTGTCTAGCGAGAACCGGCTGATCTTGCCGCGTGTCAAATCCGAGACCCTGGGCTGACTCACCTTCAGGCGCATTGCCGCGTCGGCTTGGGTCAGGCCTTCCTTTTCGATAAACTTCCGCAACGCCGTCATCATCTCTGACCGGATGCGCAGGTTGCGGGATTCGGCGGGTGAGAAACCGAGGTCGGTGAAAACGTCACCGCTGCCCATGCTGATCGTCGTGTCAATCGTGGTTTTCATGACTCTCTCCTTCATTTCGATTTCCGCGCCTCAATCAACGCAGCGTACCGTTTCCTGCCCAAGTCGAGATCGGCCTTCCGCGTCGCTTGGGTCTTCTTGACGAAGCAGTGGAGCACGTAGACGGCTTCCTCGTATCGGGCGACGTAGAACACTCGGTACTCGTTCTCGCCGTGAACGCGGATCTCCATTGCGCCCGAACCGACATCCGGCATCGGCTTGAAATTCTCAGGCACTTCGCCGCGCTGCACCAGGTCCAATTGGTAGCCCGCGTCCGAACGAATGTCCGCCGGGGCCGCTTGCAACCGGGCTCGACTGTCGCCCATCCAGGCGATTGGCTTCCGACTCGACACTTCCCAATTATACAAAATTGGATATATTTGTCGAGTTCAGAATCAGCGCAATTGTTTCCTGGCCGCACGGGGCGACGGTTTCGCGACGGGGAAGGAGGTAGCGGAACATAAAGGCACGGCGGATGAGGCCCGTGGAATTCGAGGAGATCTTTCACGAGCTCAGCCGGCAAGCCTGACTAGCCAGGGGTGGCTCTAGAATCAGGCACAGTAAAAGCGAAACGGCCGGGAGCACCAAGCCCTCGGCCGTCACAAGATCCAATAATGCCAAAGAGATAAATGGTCGGGGCGAGAGGATTCGAACCTCCGGCCTCCTGGTCCCGAACCAGGCGCTCTACCAGGCTGAGCCACGCCCCGACGGGTGGTTGGTAGACTAGCCTGCAGTATAACAGGTTAAGCTACCAAAATGACCCCAGTGCGACTGCTTTCACTCTTCCTCCTGCCAGTGCTCGCTGCTGCTACCGACTATCAGTTGTGTTTTCTTGAGGATGGGCCACAATCAGGAAAGCTCGATTCCGCCCGGAGCAAAGAACTGCAATCCGCCCACATGGCGCATATCCAGGCGATGTGGAAATCGGGCGATCTCGAAAGTGCTGGCCCAACTTCTGGCCTGCCCGGGACGCGAGGCGTCTTTCTCTTTAGCGCCTCACAAAACGATGCCACCCGTCTTGCTTCAGCCGACCCGAAAGTACTCGCTGGCGAGTTGAAAATCAGTTGCCAAACCTGGAAAGGCCCTGCAAGGGTAGGCAAGGCCTACCGGGCCGCTTACGGTAAACCCGGCTTTAAAGAGAGTTATGTGCGGCGTGTTGGGGTTCTGTTCCAGACAGTGCGGCCTGCCTCGCCCTCCACTAAAGTGATCGTCGCTGGGCCTCTCATGGGCATCGAATACAGCTACTTCGCCCTTCTCGATACCGACGACCTCCCCAAGATAAAAACCCTCTTCCCGGATGCCAAAGTCTTCCTCTGGTTTCACGACGCCCAGGTCTGGGACGGCGTAAGCTGAAGAGTTGGTAACCGATTACATCGTAGTGGGCGGCGGCGCAGCCGGCAGCGTCGTAGCAGCCCGACTCAGCGAACTCCGTCAACTCAACGTCCTCCTGCTCGAAGCTGGCCCCCTCGATCCTGGCCCGGAAGCCCGCGTGCCTCTCAAATGGCGCAGTCTCCTCGGCGGCCCTCTCGACTGGTGCATCGAAACCGAAGAAGAACCCTACCTCGACAAGAAGCGCCTCGCCTACCCTTGTGGCAAAGTCCTCGGAGGCTCAACTGCCCTCTACGCCGGAGTCTACTCTCGTGGGGATCGATTCGATTATGACGCCTGGCGTGAGCTTGGCAACGCCGGCTGGAGCTGGGATTACGTCGCCCCATATTTCGAAAAGAGCTTGAAATCCGGGCTGCCGCTTGAACCGCTCCGCACCCTCCACCCCTTCACGAAGAAGTTTCTTGAAGCAGGCCGCGACGAAGGTGCCAAACCCATTGAGCTGATGCACCGCCGGGGCAACAAACCCACCGCCGCTGACACCTTCCTCAAAAAAGTCACCAAAGACAACCCCAACCTTACTGTCGTTTGTGATGCTCAGGTGATTCGAGTCCTCATCGACGAAGGCCGCGCCCGTGGCGTCGAAGTTCTGCGCAATGGCAAGATCGAAACCTTTATGGCCAAGTTTGAGGTTGTTCTTTGTGCCGGTGCCATACACACCCCGATGATCCTGATGCGCAGTGGTATTGGCCCCGCTGCACACCTCGAAAGCCTTGGCATCCCCGTCTCGCTTGACCTTCCTGGCGTTGGCGAAAACTTGCAAGATCACGTTCGCGCCGGCATGGAATTTTCTGTCGCCACCGCACCACAACTCGCCAGGCACGCGAGCCTGGTAGATCAGTTCCGCTACATGCTTACCGGCAAAGGCCCTATGAGCTCACCCGTTGTCGAAGCACAAGTCACGATGCGCAGTCACGATCTCGCCCCCGCACCAGACCTTCAGATCAACTTCGTTCCGCGTCGCTCCTCGGGCAATGGCTTCACTCTCTGGACCGTGCTTCTTCGACCCTTCAGCCGGGGTTATCTGCGCCTCCGCAGCGCCGACCCCTCCGAGGGGCCCTCACTACACTTGAACGTCCTCGAAGAGCCCGAAGACCGCATCACACTGGATCGCGGCCTGGCCCGCGCCAAGGCCATCGGAGAACGAATGGGCAGCCTTGAACCGGGTATCACCTACGACGTCATGTGGCACGCCTGCGGCACCTGTCGCATGGGTTCAGACCGCATGGCTGTCGTCGATACCGATCTCAAGGTGCATTACGTCGGCGGTTTGCGCGTTATCGATGCCAGCGTCATGCCTCTTATCCCCAGCGGAAACACAGCGGCCCCCACGCTCATGCTGGCTGAGCGGGGGGCCGATCTGATTCGCTGCTAAAAAACCTATTCGCCGACTACAGGATTGTGCAACTGCCCAAGGCCTTCTACTTCGACGATGCAATGATCGCCCGGCTTGAGCAGCACTTGCGGCTTGCGCGCAAATCCAACTCCCGGAGGTGTGCCGGTTGAAACCACGTCGCCCGGCTCCAGGGTAAACACTTTCGACAGGAACTCCAGCAACTGAGGAATGTTGAAGATCAATTCCCTGGTTGAGCTGTTCTGCATCACCTGCCCATTCAGTGTCAGCTTTACGTTCAGGTTATGCGGATCCGGCACCTCATCAGCGGTGACGATGTAAGGCCCCATCGGTGCAAATGTGTCGAAGGTCTTGCCCATCAACCACTGAGTCGTGCCCTTCAACTGGATGTCGCGGGCGCTCACGTCGTTGACGTTGGTGTAGCCAAAGACATAGTCACGCCAGTCTTCGCCCTTGATGTGCTTGCCAGTCTTGCCGATGATGAAGGCAAATTCGGCTTCGTAATCCGGTGCCTCGCTCATCTTCGGCAGCACGATGTTGTCGCCGTTGCCAATTACGACATTCGGAAACTTATTGAAGACTGTCGGTATCTCTGGAATAGCCATCCCGGATTCAATTGCATGATCGCGATAATTCAAGCCAATGCAGATGAACTTGGGGGGGCGATGAATGGGGGCCAAAATCCGAACTGTGTTGAGTGGAACTCGAGCCGCAGCATGCGCCGCAAAGTCTTTTACCTTAGCCAGTGCGCTTGCGCCGCCCTGGATGATGGAATACAGGCAGGAGAAACCAGCGCCTGCCAGGGGGATAATTTCCGAGTCGCCTGGAGCGAGTACACCCGCCTCGGGTGGGCCGCCGGCACGCTCGAACATAAGAAGTTTCATATCCGATGAGGCTATCATGCCGGAGCCCTATCGCTGCTCTGAAAATAACCGATTGAAAAAGTCTACGGGGGGCTTATCTTTCGCCACCGGAATGAGTAGAATACAGCGATACGACATAACGGCGCCGCAAAGAGCGTCAGGCACTTCAAATTTTAGGGGAGTAGATCGATGCTGTTGATTCGGTCGAACGCTTTTTTAGCAGGCTTTTCCATATGCCTGTTGATTCCGGTTTCTCTTTTCGGTCAGGGCTTCCTGGCTGGTGGGAAAGCTCCGCGCATGTTTGGGACGGACATGGCGGTTCTTGAGGCGGGAGAAACTCGCCAGGATCTTCCTTGCAAGGTCGATGACATCAAGCCGCTGCTTGGCTTTGATCTCAAGTTCCACGCTGGCTTTGAAGTCTCCGTGCCGATGCACGAACTCGCCGGGGCCGAGAATCTGCTCACCATTGTGTTTCGTGTTCGCCCTGAAGGAAAGCCAGAGGCCGAACGATACTTCATACAACGAATTAAAGTTCCAGAGCTTGAAGAAGAAACCAGGGGCGAGGTCTTCCTCAATGGAGGATTCGATATTGGCGAAGGCAAGTATCATGTGGAATGGCTAATGCGCGACCGGGCTGAACGCGTTTGCTCGCATTCCTGGAAAGTTGAAGCTATCCTCCCACCCAAGGACAAACAGATGGAGATGAACGAGCCTGCTGCCAGCGTCGCTCCCAGCCAGTTAGAGCAATTTCAAGAAGAGCCGCCAGTTGCTCGAAATACTAACGAAACCCAGCTTAGCGTCAAGGTATTGATCAATTTCGCCCCGCAACGAACCAGATCCGCAACCTTGCAGCCAGTGGACACGTCGGCATTAGTGAGCATACTGCGTACAATCAGTCGCGATCCGAGAATCGGGAAGTTTTCTCTTGTCGCCTTCAACATGCAAGATCAAAAAATTCTTTTCAAGCAGGAAAACGCCGACCGCATCGATTTTCCGAAAATCGGTGAGGCCCTGCGGGATCTAAAGCTTGGTACGGTCGATCTGAAAAAGCTGGCCACCAAGAATTCAGAAACTGAATTCTTGAGTGAACTTCTGCAAAGAGAGCTAGCCGGCTCCGAGGCTCCTGATGCTTTGATCTTCGCCGGGCCCAAAGTGCTCCTCGATCAGAACGTCCCCCAAGAGACTTTGCGCAGTGTGGGCAGTGTGGACTATCCTGTGTTTTATTTGAATTACAACCTTTACCCCCAGCAAATCCCCTGGCGCGATTCCATCGGCCACGCCGTTAAGCATTTCCGCGGCTTTGAATACACGATCTCCCGCCCGCGCGATCTTTGGTTTGCGGTAACAGAAATGGTTCAGAAAATCGGAAAAGCCCGCCAAAATAAGAGAGCCGGAGTATCCGTCGCACAATGAAAATGATCCCGAAAGTTCTAGGTGTAATCATCCTGACCACTGGCTTGACTCTTGCCCAAAAGCCAGACTTCCATCCCAATCAGCTCGCCCCCTACGTCCCCAGCCCTCACCAAATCGTCGACCGCATGCTTGAGCTGGCAAAGATCAAGCCTGGCGAGAAACTCTACGATCTCGGCAGTGGCGACGGCCGGGTAGTTATCGCTGCGGCCCAAAAATACGAAGCCAAAGCGGTCGGCATTGAGCTCTCCAACCGGCTCGTCAAATCGAGCCAGGAAGAAATCAAGCGCCTTGGCCTTACCGAAAACGCCAGCATTGTCCATGGCGATGTCTTTGATGCAGACCTCAGCGATGCCGACGTCGTCATCCTTTATTTGATGCGCGATAGCAACAATACGCTCAAGCCGAAACTTGAAAAAGCGCTCAAACCCGGAGCCCGTGTCATCTCCCACGATTACGAAATCGAAGGTTGGAAACCGCAGGTTGAAGAGAAGGTCGATGCCTTCCGCCGCAACCACAAAATTTTCGTTTACCGGATGCCGCCGCAGAAGTAGCTGTAACCTGTAGAGATGTCCGAGTTTGACGTCGTTGGTATTGGCCTCAACGCCACCGATACCCTCATCATCGTCCCCCACTTCCCCTCTTACGCAGGCAAGGGCCCTTTCAACCAGGAAATTTTGAGCCCGGGTGGTCAGGTTGCCAGCGCCATGGTTACATGTGCCAATCTTGGCCTCCGCACCAAGTACATCGGCACCATCGGCGACGACGAGCGTGGCCGTGTCCAGCTAGAAAGCCTGCTTGGATCTGGTATCAACCTCGATCACGTACAGCAGCGCAAGGGCTGCCCCAACCAGAGCGCCTACATCATCATCGATCAGTCCACCGGTGAGCGAACCGTTTTCTGGCAGCGTCCTGATTGCCTTCGCCTTGACCCGGATGAAATCGAAGAATCGATGATTACCAATGCGCGGCTGCTCCACATCGACGGACACGATACACCAGCGATGGAGAAGGCCGCCCGCATTGCTCACGAAAACGGGATCATCGTCACAGTTGATGTAGACACCATCTACAAAGGCTTCGAACGTGTTCTCCCGCACGTGGATTACCTGATCGCCTCCAGTGAGTTCCCAATCCAGTGGACTCACCAAGCCGATCCGCTCAAAGCACTTGAGCTGATCCAGGACGAATACGGCATCCACTGCGCCGCAATGACCCTCGGTGCTCACGGGGCACTGGCCCGCATCAACGGCAAGTTCCACTACAGCCCGGCCTTTGTCGTCAATTGCGTTGACACCACCGGCGCTGGAGATGTCTTTCACGGCGGCTTCTGCTACGGCGTTCTCGCCGGCTGGGATATCCAGAGAACTCTCGATTTTTCAAACGCCATGGCTGCACTCAACTGCACTGCCATCGGCGCGCGCGGTGGCATCTCAACTCTCGCCAAGGCCGAGGCCCTCATGTCACGCGCTGAACGCCGCGTCATGGAAGAAGTTCGAAGGAGAATCTAGATATATGTTCCCCCTCCGGGATTCAGAACAGAGCGCCAGCAAACCGTTCGTTACGGTGGCGCTGATCCTTGTCAACTTGCTCGCCTTCTTCTACGAACTCTCGCTGGACGATTTTTCGCTCAATCATTTTCTAGCTGACTGGGGCACGGTCCCGCGCAATTTTCAGTTTGTCGATCTCATCACCTCCATGTTTCTTCATGGAGGCTGGGTGCATCTCATCGGCAACATCTGGTTTCTTTGGATTTTCGGAGACAACATTGAGGACATCCTCGGCCACGGCAATTTCTTGCTCTTCTACCTGCTCTGCGGTCTCGCCGGTGGTGCGTTGCACGTAGCATTCAATTCCACTTCAGCCGTACCCGCAATCGGTGCCAGTGGGGCCATCTCCGGAGTAATGGGCGCATATCTGGTGCGCTTTCCGCGTTCGCGTATTCACACCCTGCTCTTTTTCTTCATTTTTGCCACAACGATCGAAGTTCCGGCCATGCTCATGATTGGATACTGGTTTGTTGTACAACTTTTCAGCGGTTTTGGTCATCTGGCAAACGCGGCTGGTGATACCGGCGGCACCGCATGGTTTGCCCATATCGGTGGATTTGTGGCCGGAATGGCGCTGATTCGCCTTCTGCCAAGCCGGCCGAGTGGACGCGTCCGGCAGGAGTTTCGATGGAAATGACCCGGCTCGCCAGCCACTATCTGGACAATCTGCCAGAAGTGGACATTGCCTTCATGCTCCCCCACCCTGGCGAAGCAGAATTACTTTGTGGCGGCACCATCGCAAAGCTAGCCGCCGCTGGCAATCGCGTCGCGATTCTCGACCTGACCGCCGGTGAAGCAGGCACTCTCGCCCGGGGCAACATCAAGCTCGACGAGGCAGATACCGCTGCGGCACTGCTCGGGGTGACCTGGCGCGGCACCATGCGCTTCCCCGATGCCCGCCTCGAAGACACCATAATGTCCCGCATGACTGTTACTGGCGAATTCAAACGTTTGCGCCCTAAAGTGGCGGTAGCCATTCACCCTGAAGACCGGCACCCAGACTCCCTCGCCGCCAGCCTTCTGGTCGAAAACGCGGCCTACCTTGCTGGTCTCGCCGGCCTGGACGATTACCTCACGGCTCACACCACCCAGCGCGTCGTATTTGCCAGCGCCAGCGTCGCCGCTCAGCCCTCTTTCATCGTTGACATAACTCCCTTCTTCGAGCAAAAGCTAGCTGCGCTCCAAGCCTACACAACGTTGTTTTCTGACCCCGCTGAAGTACTTGCTCAAGTAGAACGCGACGCCCGCCGCTATGGCGGCATGATCAGCGTACGCTACGGCGAACCTTATATCCAGAGGCAACCCCTTGCCGGGGAGCTTCTTTGACCCTGAGAGACGAGTTCTGGATGCTTCACGCCCTCAAGCTGGCAAAAGCCGGTGAGTCGCGTGGAGAAGTGCCTGTTGGTGCCGTTATCGTCGACGCAAAAGGCGAGCTTCTTGCCGAAGGTCACAACTCCCCAATTCGGCTCAACGACCCTACCGCGCATGCCGAAATCATCGCCCTCCGCGGCGCGGCTGCCAAACTCGGCTCATACCGTCTGGAGGGGACAACCCTCTACTCCACACTTGAGCCTTGCCCGATGTGCGCCGGGGCGATTGTTCACTCCCGTGTAGCCCGCCTCGTCTTTGGTGCCAGAGATCTACGCTTTGGCGGTGTCCGTAGTAAGTTCCAAATAGCCGATTCCGGCTTATTGAACCATTCCGTCAAGATAGATGAGGGTGTTTTGGGTCCGGAATGTACAGAGATTCTCGTGGAGTTTTTCAAATCGCGACGGTAGGTGTATACTGTGGTTGAGAGTTCTTTTACCTATGAGTGGGCGCAAGCCCACTTTTTTATTGGTCTCTCGTTAGGGTTTGATTCTAATGAAATCAACAACTTTGGAACAAGTTCGCGAGATCGTCGAGCGAATCGTCGAAACAGAAGGCCTGGAGTTAGTCGACGCCCAGTTGCTGGGCGGTGGCATACACCGTGTTTTTCGCATCTTCGTCGATAAACTCGCCGGGGTAACGCATGACGATTGCGAAAAAGTTTCGCGACTCGTAAGCGAATCCATCGACGCAGGAGACCTGATCCCTGGGGGTGCCTACACCCTTGAGGTCAGCAGCCCGGGCGTTGAGCGCGCGCTGATCAGACCAAAGGATTATGAGCGATTTCTTGGCAGCAAAGTCAAGATTGAGCTGAAGGAACCCATCGAAAAGAACCGGCGTTTCACAGGAAAGCTGGCGGCATTTGATGGTGAAAAGGTCACGCTGGAGCTAGAAGCGGGTAAGACGTTAATCTTTCCCTTTGAAGGCATCCAGAAGGCCAATCTGAAGTACGAGTGGTAGCCGGGATATTCGACTGAGGTGAATGACATTGGGTACGATCTATCAATCTATTGAAATGCTTGCCAAAGAGAAGGGCATCGAGGCGACGATCATTTTTGACGCCGTCAAGGATGCCATCATTCTGGCCGCACGCAAGCAGTTCAAAAATGTAGGCGAAATGGTTGCCGAAGTAGATCCCAAAAAAGGGATCCAGGTCTTTGCTCTGCGCAAAATCGTAGAGACTGTCGCGGACCCAGCCAACGAATGGACGCTCGACGAAGCCAAAAAGCACAAAATCCCCGCAGCACTCGGTGAGGAGATTCGCCAGGAGCTCCCGATGGACGCACTGGGCCGCATCTCCGCGCAAATTGCCAAGCAGGTCATCCTTCAAAAGGTACGAGAAGCCGAACGCGAAAATGTCTATGGCGAGTTTGCCGGTCGTGTCGGCGAACTCGTGAACTGTGTCATCAAGCGCATCGAGACGCGCGACCTTGTTGTGGACCTCGGCAAGACCGAGGCGCGGCTCCCCGCCAAAGAGCAATCAAAGCTCGAAAGCTTCTCGATTGGAGACCGTGTTCGCGTCGTAATCAAGGCCGTTGAAAAGACGGGCAAGAACGCCGGCGTGGTTGTCTCGCGCGCAGCCGGCGAACTCGTGATGCGTCTATTCGAGCAGGAAGTCCCTGAAATTTACGACAACACCATTGTGATCAAGAGCTGTGCTCGCGAAGCCGGTGAGCGCACCAAGATCGCCGTCTCCAGCCGTGATCGGGATGTGGATAGCGTCGGTGCTTGTGTCGGTATGAAAGGGATGCGCGTACAGAGCATCATTCGTGAATTGCGGGGCGAAAAAATCGACATCATCCAGTTCAGCGAAAACCCGATCGAGTTTGCCACGCACGCTCTCAGCCCTGCCAAGATCGCTCGCGTCGTGATCCTCAATGCCGAAGACAAGCACATGGAGGTCATCGTCGATGACACCCAGTTGTCGCTCGCTATCGGTAAGCGTGGTCAAAACGTGCGCCTGGCCGCCAAGCTGCTTGGCTGGAAGATTGACATCAAGAGCGAAGAAGAGAAGCGGCAGGAGGTTGAGACTCATATGACCGAGCTCATTCCCGCCGGAACTCCCATTGCCGTGCTCGCCGACTACGGTCTGGCGGATAACTTGATCGACGCCCTGGTAGGCGCTGGCGTTGGTACCGTCGAACAGCTCGGATCTCTGACGCCCGAAGAGCTTGAGCAATTGCCAGGTGTCGGAGAAGAATCCATCCAATCGCTTTATAACGCCATCAACGGATTTTACTCGCAGTTTGAAGCTCAGCCCGAGGCCGTTGCAACAGAAGCCGCCGAGTTGGCTGCTGAATCTGAAGGATTAGTGCCCGAGCATGCAGAAGCCGCAACACTGGTTGTGGCCGAAGCTGCCCCTGAAACGGCCAGTGATGCCACTCCCGATGCAATTCCCGAATTGACCGGCTCGGATAAGCCCTAGGGATTTGTTACGATAAGAAGGTTCTGCTTCAACTCTTGGAATCTTCGACCGTGCGCACGACTGGCAAACGTATTACGGCTGAACGCAATCATTTTGATTGAAAGCGCCAAGCCATGGAATAAGAAGAACAGTACAGTTGAGAGGGATTCGACCTAGCGTCACCATATGATTCGCATTAACGAGCTGGCCAGGGAGCTTGAAGTCAAGCCTAAGGCAATTCTGGACCTGCTCCCTGATTTGGGAGTTTCGGAAAAAAAGACGCATTCGAGTTCCATCGAAGCGGACGTGGCTGTTATCGTCAAGCAAAAATTGCTGGCCGAAGCCACGGTCGAAAGAACCAAGAGAAGTCGTGGCGTTCAGTCCCATCGGGCTGAGAGTCCTGCTGGTCACGAAGACACCTCCTCTGATCAAGTAGAACGCGAAGAACGTAGCGAAGTGGCTGTAAGTAAGGCCGCTACAGAAAGTAAGGCCGCAGAGGTCCATTCGACCGAAGCTGCCGCAGTTGCGCCAACGCCTACGCTTCAGCAGGCACCGCCCAATCGCGTGGCAGAATCGCCTGCCGCTGCCACAGTTGCGGCCCCAACCGTTGTTGCTGCCTCTGCAGAACCTGCCAGGGCGCAGCCTCTTGCCCCTCCGCTCCGCTCGCCGTTGATGCCCCCGCTAGCTGCAACCGGCGCGGGTAAGGGTGCCCCCTCAATGCCGATCAGGCCGAGTCTAGCTCCGGTCGTCCCGGCTGCCGCAGCCGCTTCTGCTTCCGCAACAAGCACGGCTCCAGTTCCGGCTCCAGCTTCGCCAAGCCCAGCATTACCAAGCCCGGCTTCTCCCGGTCCAGCCCTACCCTTGCCATCTGCGACGTCTGCTTCAACTTCGGTTCAGAATGCACCGTCGATGCAGGTCGCCCCGGGCCCCGGTGTGCCCGCCCGCCCGCATGCTCCAAGGCCCGGTTCGGCTTTGGCTCCTGCGGCGCAAATTGCTCCGGGCACTCCGCTCCGCGCGGCTCCATCGGCTCCTGCCGCACCCCAGCTTCCTCGCCCCCCGCAAGGCATTCCCCTCGCGCCGCGACCTGGTCAAATCATTCCGCCGCAGCGTAGCGCTGCGGCTCCTGGCGCGCCACCTGCGGTCAGTGCTGGTGCTCCGGGCATGCCGATGCCACGCCCACAGGCCAATCAGCCGCTCGCCGGCAACCGTGCGGGTATTACTCCCGGCGCTCCTTCGATGCCTCGGCCTCAGCAGGCTCGTCCTCCGATGCAGGGCAGTGGTCAGAGCTTTAACCAGCCCAAGCCCCAAACCAGCCGCCCTATCGTTCCTCCTGATCCAAAACTTGCTGAGCGGATTGCTCAATCTCAAGCTCGTCAGCAACAGGCCCCCATGGGCGCTCGCCCCGGTGCTCCTCTCCGTCCGCCTGGGCCAGCAATGCCCGGCCGGCCGCAGCCGCCCCGCGCTATGCCCGGTGCCGTTCAGGCCCGTGGCCCTGGAGGCTACGGTGGCGGTGGTGGAGGCTACGCTGGTGGTGGTGGCTACGCAGGCGGCGGCTACAACGCCGGACGCCCACCCCTTCGCACAGGTAAGCATCCCACTTCACCTACCCCTTTGCGTCCCGAAGCATCAGTGCTTCCATCCACTGAGCCCGGCCGCCGTCATGCAGTAAAGCCGACCAAATCCAAAGAACAGATCCGGCGCGAGAAAGAACTCGAGCAGGAGGGCAAACTTCTCTTCGCCCAGCGTAAGCGCGAAGAAGAAGTGTCGATGGCTGCCAACAAGGAAATTACGATTTCTGAAGGCATCACCGTCAAGGAACTCTCCGAAAAGCTCGGCATCCGTACCAACCTAGTCATCAAAAAGCTCGTTGAGAAGAAGATCTTCGCCACGATCAACCAACCGCTCGACGTCAAGATGGCCGAAGAACTTGCAGCCAATTTCGGTGCCACAGCCACCCAGATGAGCTTTGAAGAAGAATCCACCTGGGATATCGAGATGGCCGAAGACAATGGTGTTCTTGTTCGCCGTGCACCAGTCGTCACTGTCATGGGCCACGTCGACCACGGCAAGACCTCGCTGCTCGATGCCATCCGCAGTTCCAACGTTGCCAGCGGTGAAGCTGGCGGTATCACCCAGCATATTGGTGCTTATGCCGTCACTCACAATTCCCGTAAGATCGTCTTCATCGACACCCCGGGTCACGAAGCCTTTACCCGCATGCGTGCCCGTGGAGCTAAAGTCACTGACATCGTCATCCTCTGCGTAGCCGCGGACGACGGAGTGATGCCACAAACGATTGAGGCAATCGATCACGCCAAGGCTGCTGGGGTTCCGATCATCGTCGCCATCAACAAGATCGACAAACCCGACGCCCAGATAGACCGCATCAAGCAACAACTCAATGATCGAGGCCTTCTGGCTGAAGATTGGGGTGGTGACACAGTTATGGTGCCGGTCTCGGCCAAGCAGCGTCTCAACATCGACTTGCTGCTGGAAATGATCCTGCTCATGGCTGACGTAAACGAAGCCAAACTTCGCGCCAATCCTTCGCGTCCAGCCCTCGCCACTGTTCTCGAAGCGCAGCTCGACAAGGGCCGTGGTTCGGTGGCAACCGTCCTCGTCCGCAACGGCACACTCCGTGTCGGCGACTTCTTCATTTGCGGTTCGGTCTTCGGTAAAGTCCGCGCTCTATTTGACGATCTTGGCCGCCCTGTCCGTGAAGCCGAACCGGCAACTCCAGTCGAAGTTCTCGGTCTCGAACAAATGCCTGACGTTGGCGACACCTTCCAGGTCGTTACTGATACTTCGAAGGCAAAACAGATCGTGCTTTACCGTGAAGCCAAGGCTCGCGATATCGCCATGGCCCGTACTCGCATCAGTCTTGATGCTCTTCATCAGCAGCTCAAGGAAGGCGAGATCAAAGATCTTAACCTGATCCTTAAATCTGACGTGGGCGGTTCGGCTGAGGTGCTGGCCGAGACCCTGCTCAAGCTATCGAACGAAAAAGTACGCATCCGCGTTCTCCACACTGGTGTCGGTGCCATCACCGAAACCGATGTGCTGCTCGCTTCGGCTTCAAATGCGATCATCATTGGCTTCAACGTCCGTCCAGATCGCAGTGCGACCCAGACGGCAGATGCTGAAAAGGTCGACATCCGCCTTCACTCGATCATCTACGAAGTGGTTGATCAGATCAAAAAAGCCATGGCTGGCATGCTCGATCCCGTCTACAAAGAAGTTTTCCGTGGCCGCGCCGAAGTTCGAGATGTCTTCCGCATCACCAAGGTGGGCACCGTCGCTGGTTGCTACATCACCGAAGGCACCTTCTCTCGCGACTGCAGCGTAAGGCTGATTCGCGATGGCGAAGTGGTCCATACTGGCAAACTCGACACCCTGAAGCGCTTTAAGAACGATGTTTCTGAAGTGAAGACCGGCTTTGAGTGCGGTATCGCTATCGCCAACTACCAGGACATCCGTCCCGCTGATCAGATAGAAGCCTTCGTCAATGAGCGTGTGGCTGTTGAAGCTCTGATGGACTAAGTCCAACAAATCCAGCAATGCCTTCGATTGGTGTACTTACCCTCGAACTACACATTGTCGACGCACAGTCTTTGAAGGACAAGCGTCACTGGGTAACAGGTCTAAAAGAAAGACTCCGCAACCGCCATAACGTGGCGGTTGCGGAGATTGATTTTCAGGACGTGTGGAAGCGCGGTTTGGTCACCGCCGTTACAGTCTCCAGCAGCCGGGCGCACTGCGAGCAGATGCTTGAGGCTGTGGAGAGAACGGCGTCCGGATTCCTTGGGCCGATCCTGGTCGACGTAGCTTACGAGTATCTCTAGCCTCAATACTTTTCAATCTACTGGCGCTGGCTTGGCCGGTTTTGAGACAGGGCACAGCATTCGACAAATACATAGTTGCTTGTGAACATCACCTGACCCTGGTCCGGCAATTCAAACCATATCGCATGCGGCTGAGCATGATTGCCGTCCGAGCGATCCATCGATACGTAGATCGCAGATAAATCCACGAAAGTCATCAGGAGCTGAAGGCTTCTGAAAGATACCAGTCGTGGTCCGCACTCACGTCGCAAGTTGCGATTACAAGATTACAGGCTGCCACCTACACCCAGTTAGGGCGAAAACCCAAAATCGACGCCAAACTGGTGACAGTTTTGGAGACACTCGGATATTTTTGATGCTTTTCGGGGAGGTTGGCCGGATTGGCCTAAGGTGTTAAAACTAAACCAACCAGTAGTTGGTTGCGGGGGCATGATTTGAACATGCGACCTTTGGGTTATGAGCCCAACGAGCTACCAGGCTGCTCCACCCCGCATTCATAGAATAGCAACCCAATCCCGCCCGGTCAAGGAAAGCCAGCCGATAAGAAACACATGCTCCCAACTCGAAGCGGAAAGCAGCCTCCTTGACACCCGCTATCCAATCTCGATATCGTCCAATCATGCAGTCAGCTATCCAGTGCCGCTCGAAGGTGCCACTCCTCTTCACGCCTCTCTTGTTGCTGGCAACAGCACTCACGGCGCAACCCACTCCCGAAGACGCCAC
>JAYSVS010000063.1:0-6408 GCA_043718395.1 Acidobacteriota bacterium | reverse complement strand
GCTAGCCCACCATGGCAGCAAAACCTCCTCATCCGCAGTCTTTTTGGAGCAAACCCGTCCAGCCCTGGCCGTAGTTAGTTCCGGCTTCCAGAACACCTTCAATCACCCCAACCCTGCAGTCCTTGATCGCCTCACTCAAAGTCACACCCTCCTCCTCCGCACAGACCGTATGGGTCAAATCACCGTCCTCGCCGACGGGAAAAAACTCACCACCGACCCCTACCTCTACCGAACCCCAACCTCCCTCGGTTGGATCCCCTTCACACAAGCCATAGAATAGAGGGGACATGGCACGTGAAAACTCTGACGAATTAATCTGGTTCCTCTCCGGCCTCGCGATTGGCGCGACCGTCGGCCTCCTCTTCGCTCCCCAATCCGGCGAAGAAACTCGCTCCCAAATTCGCTCCGCTGCACACAAGGGCGGTGAACGCATCCGCGAATCCGGCGACGAACTCTTCTCTAGAGGTCGCGACCTTTTTGAACGCGGCAAAGACCTTGCCGACGAAGCCTCTGGCATCTTCGAGCGTGGACGCAATTTAGTAGACAGCTAAGACAGCAACAACAATATGACCCCGTTCGTCAACGAATCTTACCGCGACTTTTCTAAACCAGAACATAAGGCTGCCATGGAGGCAGCCTTAGCTCAGGTCAAATCAGAACTCGGCAAGGAATACCCGCTCCTCATCGCTGGCATGCACGAGCAGGGCGGCATCGACAAGCTTTTGAGCTACAATCCTTCTCACTCGGGCGAGCTGATTGGTATCCATCAGAAAGCCAGCGCAGACCAAGCCAACCGCGCCGTTGAAGTTGCCTTCCGTTACTTTCCAACCTGGGCCGCCGTCCCCGCAGAACAGCGGGCGGCAAAAATATTCAAAGCAGCCGAACTGCTGAAAGCGCGCAAGAGCGAGTTCAATGCATGGATGGTGCTGGAGGCCGGCAAGAACTGGAATGAAGCAGAAGCCGACACCGCCGAAGCGATCGACTTCTGCAACTACTACGCCCACCAAATGCTACGCTATGCAAAACCCGATCCACTCGTCCAGCTGCCCGGCGAAGACGGCAAACTCTACTACCTGCCCCTGGGCGTTGGCGTCATCATTCCACCCTGGAATTTTCCGCTCGCCATCCTGGTTGGCATGACTGTAGCAGCGCTGGTTACCGGCAACACTGTCGTGATCAAGCCTTCCAGCGAAACCCCAACCATCGCCGCCAAGTTCATAGAAGTTCTGCTTGAAGCCGGCTTGCCCGCAGAGAGCTTTCAGTTTCTTCCCGGCTCGGGCGCAGAAGTGGGCGACCTCATCGTGTCCCATCCCAAGACCCGATTTATCTCCTTCACTGGCTCAAAAGAAGTTGGCCTACGAATCAATGAGCTTGCCGCCAAAACCAATCCCGGCCAGAAGTGGATCAAGCGCGTTGTGGCTGAAATGGGTGGCAAAGACGCCATCATCGTCGATTCTGAAGCTGCCGATCTGGACGCAGCGGCTGCCGGTGTTATTGCGGCCGCATTTGGCTTTCAGGGTCAAAAGTGTTCCGCCTGCTCCCGCGCGATCGTCGACGAAAAAATCTACGATACCTTCATCGCAAAGTTGAAGCCACTCGCCGAAGCCCTCACCCAAGGCCCTGCCGAAGACCCCAACAACTTCATGGGCCCCGTCATCGGTGCCAAGGCAGAAAAGACCATCCTCAGCTACATTGAAATCGGTAAACAGGAAGGCCGCCTGATCACCGGCGGAGCCAAAGTGCACGGCGGCGGCCACTTTATTCAGCCCACCATCATCGCCGACATCGAACACAACCATCGCCTGTTTCAGGAAGAGATCTTCGGCCCCGTCCTTGCAGTCACCAAAGCCCGGGACTTCTCTCACGCGCTAGAACTCGCCAACGACAGCGAATACGGCCTCACCGGAGCAGCCTACACCGCCAACCCTGAAAAGATTGCACGTGCCCGCAACGAATTTTTCGTCGGCAATCTTTACATCAACCGAAAGTGTACCGGGGCCATGGTCGGTGCACACCCCTTCGGCGGCTTCAACATGTCCGGCACCGACTCCAAAGCCGGCGGCCCAGATTACCTGCTGCAATTCCTCCAAGCAAAATCCATCGCCGAGAAAATATTGTAGAAGGGCAATCCCTAACCGATAAGTCTCGAATACAGGCTGCTGCAGCGCCAATGCTCAAACAACTCATCTACATCAGTTCAGCCACCCGGCTGATGTGCGAAGCGGATCTCACCCTCCTCCTCAACCGGTCTCACCAACTTAACAACAAGCATGCAGTTTCGGGAATGCTGGTCTACTGTGACGGCTCTTTCATCCAGGTTCTGCAAGGCAGCGATGAATCTCTCGACACCACATTTGCCCGGATCCAGCGAGACCCTCGCCACCACCACTGCCAGGTCCTCCTCCGTCAACCCATTGCCTATCGCCTCTTTGAGGGTTGGTATATGGGCTTCAAATCAATCTCCCAACAACAACTCGAAGATCTAACGGGCTACATAGACTTCTTCGGAGACTCCCCCGTCCCAGAACGCGGTGCCGCTGCCTTCCAACTCCTCAGCAGCTTCCGCTCCAATCAAGATCGGCGCCCCGCCTAGCCCTCGGTCTCTTCATGCGATATCGTAAGATTGCCCATCATGACACTGCAACCCTTGATCATGCACCTGGACGGCCTGTGCCGTAAGGACAGCCTGGCTAGCACTCTACCTTCCACCGACCAACTCATCAGCATCGACCTTCCTGTCGGCACGGGCTTCAAAGCAAAAAATCTCGATAACGACGTCCGCACCATCCAGGAATCCCTCAACAAGATCACGCCCATCAACGGCGGCCCGAAGATCCCACTGGTAGTTGACGGCAAATGTGGCCCAAAAACCAACAAAGCCATCTCTGATTTTCAATTCAAACAGTTTGGAATTAAAGGCGCAGACGGTGTCATCGAGCCAGGCAAGCAGACCATCCAGCGCATTAACCAGCTTCTCTTCTCCGCGCTCCCAGTCGACCCTTCGGTGAATCTCGAAATTCGAGCCAAACTCGTCTCCCATCTCGGTATCGTCGCCCGTGCGGTCAACGCGGCCCAGGTCAATCTTCTCCTCGCCATGAATCCGGTTAGCCCCAATGGCCTGGACTTTGGCAACGCCCTAGCCAAGGATCGCGTAAATCGACATTTCGCCCTCGATAAATTGACTCCGGTCAAGCGCGAAAAAGCCGTCCGCGACATTAATGAGGTTTTCAACCTCTACCAAAAGTGCCTCCTGCTCCCGCCCGAACTTGATCTGGGCTTCCTTGGAGCGGGAGCATTCGTGGCCGACAAAACCGGCGACCCCCGCATCGCTTTCGCCTTCGCCAACGGCTTCTTTCGCAAAGGCGAAGTCGAATCCACGCGCAATATTCCCATGGATCGAATCCACCTCGGCCGCCGCGCCTTCTTCGCCCTCAGCGATAGCGAATTCTGCGCCTTCATCATGCTGCACGAGATGGCCCACTTCGTCGGCTTTCCCGACAAATCGTTCATTCTCGACAACGGCCGGGGCTGGTTCACAGACGACACAATTAAGCCTCTCAGCGCCGAAAGCCGCCTCCACAACGCAGACTCCTACGCCACCTTCGCCACCGAGTGCCGCACCAAGAGTGCCAACAAACCACCATACGTTAAAGCCGCCACTACTTCGAGATAACCAACACATGCTCAGCAGACGACAATTTCTAGCCACCACAGCTCTCCCTCTCTACGCCCTCGCCGCCCCCCTCAAAGGCAAAGTCAAGATCACTGACGTCAAGTGCATGATCATCCGGGGCACTTGGGATTGGAACCTGGTCAAGATTGAAACTGACGCGGGCATCTCCGGCATCGGCGAAGCCTATTGGGGCCCCGGCGTGAAGGATCTGATCCTCACCCAACTCAAGCCCCTGATCCTGGGAGAAGACCCGCTCAACGTAGACAAGCTCTACACCAAAATGCTCATGAAGAGCGCCGGAGCAGGGGCCATCGGCGGCGTCACCGTAACCGCCGCCAGCGGCATTGAAATCGCTCTCTGGGATCTCGCAGGCAAACTCCTCCAAACCCCAGCGATCAACCTCCTCGGCGGCCGCTTCCGGGACCGCGTCCGCTTCTACAGAACACTTCAAACCTTCATGCCAGTAGACGACCGTTCCGCCTACAAACGCGCTCTCGACGCCGCCAAAGCCGAACCCTTCGGCTGGACCGCTTTCAAGGTCCAGGGTGATGGGATCCCACGCAACGTTGATCCCGATCATAAGGAAATTGGTCATGATCCCTACACGCGTGGCCTTACGGCGAAAGATCTCCGCCGCATTGCCACCGGCATGGAGTGGGTCCGTGAAGAACTAGGCCCCGACACAGACTTCGGCATTGAAGCCCACTGGCAATACGACACCCGCGACGCGATCAACATGGCCAAAGCAATCGAACCAGTCAAGCCGATGTGGATAGAAGACCCGGTCCCGCCAGAAAACCCCGAGGCAATGAAGCGAGTCACGGACGCCGTCGACATCCCCGTCTGCACAGGAGAAAACCTCTACGGACGCCACGGCTTCCGCAAGCTGATCGAACTCCAAGCCTGCGATTGTGTCCACATCGACATTCCCAAATCCGGCGGCCTGCTAGAATCTAAGCGCATCCACGACCACGCCGATCTTTACTACATCTGGACCGCCGCCCACAACCCCGCCAGCCCCGTCGGCACAATAGCCAGTTGCCACGCCGCAGCCTCGATGCGAGACTTCCGTATCCACGAGTTAGCGAAGTACATCCCCTGGTGGCAGGATCTAGTAATCCACGACGGCCCCATCATCAAAGACGGCTACCACACCATTACGAGCAAACCCGGCTACGGCGTAGAGCTAAATCCAGAGGTAGCCAAAGCCCACCTAGCCCCCGGCGAAATCTGGTGGGGCTAGGCAGCCAGACCAGAAGCGACGCGATCACCAGCCAATTTATTCTTTACAGTTAGTTACGCCGTCGGCGCGGATCTACGTCGAATACGGTGGACCAAGGCCAGACAGAAAACTATTTCATGCGTTTCATTTAGTCAAAAAAGGGTCAGGCACCATCAATCGAAGCGCTCTCGGCTTGTTTTGCTTTCTCAAACTTTGCCACCGTTTCTAGTGTTATCTTGGGGTCCCTTGATGCCAGTTGGAGGAAGAGATCCCCTTCTCTGAGAAGCAGCCTTGCAAAGAATCCCTTGCTTAGGCCGCTGTTGGAATGCCTCAAGTCGCTTCGAATTGCGCGAAGGAACGTTTCAGTCAAGAAAATGGACTGTGCATCAGGAACTCCCTTGCTGAGATGGTCCTTCCAAGCAACGAAGGATTCAATGACTTCCGGGCCGCTCCAAAGGATTAGCTTTCTCATGAACTCTCGGAGAAAGGGAACGAGATCCTTTTCAGTTGGTGCGCCTTCAGCTTCGTTTAGGCTGAAGAACAGTTCGAAGAACTTCTTGAGAAACTCGTCATAGATCTCAGTTTTCTTGTCTCGATAGAGCGCGTCGAGCTCCTTCCGCCTCTCGTAGTGTCGACCGATCATGACAGTGGCCGTAGCAACGAGAATGGTGGTCGCAGCCGCCACAAGCGCGGCCCCGAGATCTTTGGGGACTGCACTAAGCAAATGAAAGAATTGATAGACGAGCCAGACCAAGCCACCCATTGAGGAAAGCAGCAGCGCAATAACGAGAAGGTTGACTACAACAGTTCGGAGGCGTTGCATCTCTAGTGTCGCTATTTTGGCACAACTTTGATCGTTTCCATTCTGGGAGTGTTGAGGTAAGCACCGCGTAGAAGTTCTATGCTAAGCCGCCCCGCCGGAAGGCTGTCTATTCCAAAGCATTATCAACTTCCGAATACCTGACTCGTGTAGACGCGTTCACTGCAGCCACGACTTCGACAAGGTGCGGCTCGATCAAAGTCCAACGGCCCTCACCAAGTACGATAATTGCGATCATTCTTTCTGGAAAGAGAAATGATGAAAGAGAGCCACATGCTTAGCGGGTTCGTCGCTCTTTTTCTTCGCCTCACTTCTGATCCACCGCCATATACTGATACAACAAGGAGGACGAATGACTGATGGCGGAACCAAAGGATTTAGTTAAAGCGAAAGAGCATCTTCACCCGAACGAGAGCATAGTGCAATGGTCCAATGGGTTGTGCGAGTCAAAGATTTTAGGAAAAGAAACCAAGCGAAATGGAATCGTTGTCGCCACCAACAAGAGGGTATTTATCTTTGTAAGCAAGATGTTCGGCTATGAGCTTGAAGAATTTCCGTTTGCCACGATGTCCTCTATTGAATACGGCAAGGGATTGATCCTATTTCCGGCAGTTGACCAGCCGCGATTGGATGCAAGTGATGGATACTAAACGGGATGGAAGACAGCAAGGCGAGAGATGGAGTTCACCCTAA
>JAYSVS010000062.1:0-21874 GCA_043718395.1 Acidobacteriota bacterium | reverse complement strand
GCGCTGGCCTTGAGAACGAGAACTTCCTGAATGCCGAGCTCTTCAAGCGCCTCTTCCTCGATGCACTCGCTCCTTACAAAGATCGTGTGAGCGTGATGATCTTTGAGTTCGGCACGCTGTCAAAGAAGTCGATGCCCGGGCTTGACGCCTTCCTCTCGCAGGTCAATAAATTCCTAAGCGAACTTCCGGATGACTGGCGGTATTCGATCGAGATCCGCAACCCGGAGTATCTTGAGGCTGACTACTTCTCCTGTCTGCGTAGCTACAACGTCGCCCATGTGCTGAATGCCTGGACACGTATGCCTGAGCTCGATCTGCAGCTCAACCTTGATGATGTCTTTACTGCCGACTTCACCGTCGTGCGTGCTTTGTTGAAGTATGGCCGACCCTATGAATCAGCCGTAAAGGCCTTTGAGCCCTACAAGTCTGTACAAGAGGAAAATTCCTCTGCCCGTGATGCCTTGAAGGCCATCATCGCCCGCGCTCAGCGCATCAAACAGCCTGCCTTCGTCTTTGTCAATAATCGCCTGGAAGGCAATGCCCCCGGTACGATCGACGCCGTCACCGATTTCTAAGAACGGTAGTCCTGATCTCGCCCTTGCCCCATACGGTTTGCCTTCCCACCCCAGTCCAAAAGCCAGCTTCGAGGTAAGGCAAGAACTCTCCCAGGTCTCCCTCATAGATAGACTCACCAATGAAGCCGCCAATCGGATGCGTGTCCCCCGTTGCTCTGCTGGTGCGATTGCGATCCACCCGCTGGATCGACTCTTCAATCAGCCTCACGACGCTGGCCCGCTCGCCCATCCCCCGAAAATCAATCTCAAGCGGCCCTTTTCCATATAAGTCGCGCAGGCTGCTGATGCGATCCCGCAGACGTGCAAACAAGATACCGAAGTCTGTGCCCTCGCCACCCTTCAATTCTGTCGGAGTCAGAAACTCCACCTTAACCCGTGACACTTTATCGAGCCCCGGATTGAGGTTGAGGATCAATGGTTCGGCATCCACCCAGGGGTGATCAAAGAAATGCACGCGAAACTGTACTTCCTCTCCGGCTCGAAAGCTTCGCCCATCAAGGTCCCGCGTCCGCAGTACATAGGGCCGGGGAGGATCTTTGAGTCCGCTAGGCCCCGGGCTGATTGGAGCAAAGAGGTGCTGATACAACTCCGGCCGTTCTCTAAAAAGCTCTTTCCCAAATTGTCCGCGAATCAGATTCGCCGCACCATGGGCACCAAAAGAAATCGGGCTCTTCGCTACCAGCCTAAGCTGGGCAACAAAGAGCCCGAATCGTAGATCCACTTTAGAAAATGAACTTGGCGCCAAGTTGGATTTTACGCGAACTGCTGATCACGCCGTCGCGGATTCGTCCAAAGGTTGTCGCCGCCACGTTCGCGGTGGGAAAGCCAAAGGTCGGCGTATTGGTCAAATTCGTCATGTCGGCACGAATCTCCATCTTGAAGCGCTCGGTTAGAGCAACACGCTTCAGGAAGGACGAATCCATGTTAAATGAGCCTGGCCCATAGAAGCGATTGCGGCCTGAGCTGCCAATGGATCCTGCTGCCGGATTCGTAAATGCTGCAACTTCTTCTGGCGAAAAATACCATTTCAAGCCATCAGGGCGTTGCGTCACGGTGCCAGCGCCGTCGCACTTGTTGCAATCTGCTGTTGCTCCAATAATGTTACTGAAGGAGTTGAAGCCCGAGTAGACAGTAAAGGGGCGGCCGCTGGAGACCGTCATCAGCCCGGCCAACTGCCACTCGCCAACGATGCTATTCAAGACCCGGCCGGCATTGCCGGCAAAGCGGCGTCCCTTGCCGAAGGGCAGTTCGTAGATCCAGTAGCTCTGGATAGTGTGGCGGCGATCAAAATCGCTCGGGGCATAATTGCCGCGGCGATTGTTGATGTCAAAAGGTGTTGACGAGCCACTCTGATTCACGCCGGTTCCGACTACGGTGAAGGCCGGGTCAAAGCTGCGCGTGTCGAGCGACTTGGCCCAGGTGTAGCTGAGCTGCGCCGTCAGGCCGCCGGCCATGCGGCGATCCACCTGCATCTGCAAGCCGTGGTAAGTCGAGAAATCGTTTGAGTCGATGACATTCACGCCATTGGCAAACTGCGGATAGGGAATGAAGAAATTCGCTCCCAGGCCTGCCGACTGCGCAATGGGAACACCACCGACCAGGCGGCGCGAAAGGTCCTGCGCGATGATCGCTACTGAATTACCACGAATGTCGGCGGCATACTGCGAACGCATAAAGGCACTGCCTGTTTGCGTTGCAGCGCGACGAGGGTCGTTGGCGAAGATCTGATTGATCAGCGGGCTCTCGCCGCCGGCCGCTGCGACGTTGTAGGCATTGAGGAAGCCGTTGCGGGTGATATCAACTTGATTCGCGTTGTAGGCCCCAAAGAGATTATGCGCGCGTCGTCCGATGTAGTTCACTTCGACGACGGTGTTGCGGGCTACTTGCTGCTGCACGCCGAAGCTCCACATGTGCGTCGTCGGCGTTTCGAAGTTCGGGTCCACCACCGTGATGTTCTGCGCACCGTAGGCTGCTGGCTGGGCGAGTGACAACGGATTCACGTTTGGCGCGGCAATGTTTTGCAAGTTCCGTAAGCGTCCACCGGCCTGGCCGAAGGCTTCTGTGCGCAAACCCTGCACCTGCCCAGGAAGGTTCTGGAAGACGCTTGAGCTCAGCACGAAAGTATTCAAACGGTCATAAGCAATGCGGTAGTTGGCCCGGATCGCTGTCTTACCCTTGCCAAACGGATCATAGGCGATACCGACGCTGGGGGCCCAGTTGTTACGGTCGCTGCGATAGAGCTTGCCGATTTCCCACTTGGCCACACTGGTCGGGGGTGCCCCCGTGACAAGGTTTTGGTCAGGACGGCGAATACGGCCGCTTGGGTCAGACCCCGGAGTTGGCTTGAGTTCCAGACGCAATCCTAGATCCACCGTCAGGCGGCGCGAGAGCTTCCAGGTGTCCTGCACGAAGAAGTCGTATTCGTTAAAGAGCGCTTTGTAGTCGTAGGGTGCAGCCAGGAACCGGTCACCAGCGGGTGAGGATGAGAAGCCTCTGCCGATCGAACCGATCCGGCCCAAAAGGTAGTTGATGCTCGATTCGAGGTTTGGCCGGTCGTTAGCCTGCTGGATGTCAGCCGGCAAACCGAATGTTGTTGGATTGATCGAGTTAATCGTGCGTGAAAAATTCGCACTGGCCGTAATGTTTTCACCGCCAATCGAACCACGCACATCGTTGTGGGTTGCGATCCGGAAATTCAAACCAAACTTCAGCGAATGCGAGCCGGCAAAGTAAGAGAAGTTATCGACAAACTGCCACGTGTTCAGCTTGCGTGCATTGCCGACCGAGAACTCCTGCGGGATTGTAACCGGCGCACCGGCCAGATTGATTTCTTCAATCTTCTGCAGTGGATTGGCAAAGTCAAAGCCAAAGTAATTCCGGCCGAATACCATTTCGTTGGTGATCCGTGAGGTCGGGTTTGTGCGCCAGTTGAAGGCATAGTTCTGAGGGTCGCGGCCCGTGTTGACCGGGCATTCTCCACCCGGAAAGAAGGGCTGTCCACCATTGACACGGTCGCACAGGGTGTTCTGGTATCCCCAGGAAATGCGGGCAAAAATCGTGTTCTTGTCGTTCAGGATGTAGTCGAACTTCAACACGTTATCTTGCTGGCGCTCAAACTGAAGTGCGGTGAATGTGTAGAAAGCCGTGTTCAATCCGTCTCCACCGAAAAAGTTGTTCGGCAGTGGAGTCGGGTCCACCAGGCTCTTGACTCGCGGGTCTGCCCCAAGGCGATCCGGGTCGCTGGTGAGGATGTTGTAGGTTCCGATATTGAGCCCGGCCACAGCATTGCCGCTTGCGTCTACAGAGGCTCCAGGTACACCCACGGGTTGATTGCGCCCCCCACGGACGTAGCGGTAGATGCCTTGACGGGCCTGTTGCGTGTAAACTGTGCGATTGACCAGCGCACTCTCACGAGCTGCCAGCCGTTGGATATTTCCGAAAAAGAAAAGCTTGTTCTTTTTGATTGGTCCGCCAAAAGATCCACCATAAATATTTTGTACAAACTGACGCTTGCCGAGCGCGTTGATGTTGTTTTCCCATTCATTCGCGTTGAAGCGTGGCGTGCGGTAGAAATAGAAACCTGTCCCGTGAAACTCATTGCTGCCGCTCTTGGTCACCATCGAGACCTGCGCGCCGGAGTTGCGGCCAAACTCTGCCGTGGCATTAGAGGTCAAGACCTTGAATTCAGCCAAGCCATCCGGATTCGTGCGCGTTGGAGAAAAGTTGCCTCCGCCCGCCGATGTTTCATTGGAATCGATACCGTCAATCGTGTAGTTCACTGCGCGGTCTCGAGCCCCATTGACGTGAACGCCACCGCCCGTATTGGACCCGCTTACAACGCCTGGCTGCCTCAAAACGAGTTCAAGCGGATTGCGGCCACGGGTTCCGACGATGGGCAATTCCTGAATCACCTTCTCGGTAAACACATTTCCGATATTGCCTGAACTCGATGTCTGCACCTGTTCATAAGCGCCTGACACTTCGATACTCTCGGCGAGCGTTCCTACTTCAAGCTTGATGTTGATTGTGGTGGGCTGGCCGATATTGACCACATTGCCCTTGGCGAGAAACTTCTTGAATCCGCTGGCTTCGACGGCCGTAGAGTAGTTGCCTACCTGCAAAGCTTCAAAAAAGAAGGAACCATTTTCACTCGTGCTGGTGTTGAAGGATTGGGCAGTCCCCTCGTTGGTCAGCTTTACCGCAACTCCTGGCACCGGAGCGCCAGAGGCATCCGTTACCGTACCGATGAGTCGTGATGTAGTGCCTTGACCGGAAAGGACAAAACTGGAGAGAGCGAGGGCAAGCAAGGCCCGGAAACAACTTTGCATATCCTGCTATTTTAACGAAGTTGCAACATGCATTGCTAGCTCAAACTGTCAGCCAGGCTGAAGATCGGCAAATAGAGCGCAATCAGAACAAACGCTACAAAAGTGCCCATGAAGATCATGATCACGGGTTCGATCAGGCTCAGGACTGCCGCCAACTTGTTCTGCACGTCTTCTTCGTAGAATTCTGCGACGCTTCCAAGCATCGTCGGAAGCGCACCAGTAGACTCGCCCACTTCCATCATGTCCACCGCGAGATCGGGAAAAATACCAGTCTGTTTGAGAGACGTCGACAGCGGTTGACCTTCGCGCACGAGCTGGCTTGCCGTGGCCAGCGCCTTGCGAATCAACACACTCGAGACCGATTCGCCTGCTGTATGGATCGCTTGCAACAAAGGGATACCGCCCACTAGCAAAGTGCTCAATACCCGCGCCAACTGCGCTACTTGAAACTTGGTCCAGATCTCGCCAAACATTGGGAAACCCATCTTGATCTGATCGAGGCGCTCCTGCGCTGCTGCTGTTCTGGACCAGTAATAGATTCCCACGCCAGCGGCCAATATCCCGAGGAAGCCTGATAAAACGTAAGTGCTCGCGGTCGTACTGATGGCTACCAGGATCTTGGTTGGTGTCGGCAATTCCGCATTGAGCGTGCTGTAGAGTTCTGAGAATTTAGGCACGACGAAAGTGATCAGGAAAACAATCAGCGCGAGCACTAGCGAGAAGAGCAGGGCAGGGTAGATCAGCGAAGTCAGCAGCTTCTTCTTCACGCTCAGCGCCAGTTTTTGATAGGTGATGTAGCGCTCCATCACCTCGGCCAGGCTGCCGGCACGTTCGCCAGCCATGATGGTCGTGATGTACATCGGGGGAAAAAGATTCTGACTCTGGAAGGCCGAAGAAAGCAGCGTTCCCGTTCTGACCTCGTCGCGCACGGCCGTCATCGGGCCTCGCAGCTTATCATCCGTCAGCCGGTCTGCCAATAGATCAAGCGCCTTCAGGATCGGCAAACCCGCCTTGATCAGCGTGACGAATTGCTGATTCAGGATCAGGAATTTCTCCATGTCCACTTTACGGCCTCGGGGGCCGCTGCCAGCCACACCTTTAGCCGTGACTGCATAAACAAGAAATCCATCGCGCGAATATCGTTCGCGTAGCTCGGCTTCATTCCGGGCTACCGCAGATACCTGATGCACTTGTCCGCGTGCGTCGGCGTACTTGAGGATGAATTCTGCCATCGCTAATCAGTATGACGGCTTCAATATGCCAATCGTGCAGCAAGCAGCCTAGGCCGTCGCCATTTCGTGACGCAAAATTTGTTTCCGCATACCGAAATCCCGCAAGACCGGTCGATCATCTCCGCAAACGCAGACCCGGTGATCTGCCGCCGCGCTCAAACCTGAACCAATCCGCAGCACTGGCGTTCGCAACCCAAACCAGCTTGTCACTACTAGTTCTCCATTTACCTCATCCAGCTCAGCCCGTCCTGCCTCGAAATGCATCCCCTGATGTGCCCCACACTCCCATGCCAGCAACTCTCCATCGAGCCCAAGCCACTGTTCAAACACAGGCACGCCAAGGCAATGCCAAAGCATGTCCCGCTCTCCTGAATAGAGCATTCCATCTTCCAGTCCCTGTAAGACGACAACTGCCTCACACAATCGCGGCAGAGCCAACGTCCTGGCCTCCACCGACGCACAGATCCGTCTCAATATAGCTGGGGTCGCCGCGAGCATCCTGGCCTCGCCGAGATGGCGCCGGCCAAGCATCCCATCCTCGACGGCCACGGCTCCTTTGGGCAACTGCAACTTCTTCCCCATTACTACGCAGCCCTTGGTCTCAAGAGGGAGACGCAACAATGCTCGTGTCTTCTCTGCTTTCGGATTTGAAAACTGGCTCCTGGCATCTAGTACCTGCCGCAACGGCATCACTGCGATGTCCTTCAGCGTTTGCGCTTCAAGCAATTCGGCGGCCCGGTCTTTCTGCGAAAAATAGGGAGTCGCCAAAGCTGCGTTTACCAACCGCCGAAACTTCTCTTTGTCTGAAAGCTCAATAACTGGGCTAACGGTTTCGATCTGGCGGATCCACCATGGATTTCCCTCAACTCGTAGAACCACATTCATGCAAGGGAATAGTGCGCCCAGTACTCCTAAAATCTCCCAAAACTATCGAGATGCTCAGGGAATGACCTGCTTTTGCCACCTTTGGCCATTGCCGCCCAATGGCCGCTCCGATTACCTTCAATCTCATGACCCACACGAAACCGCTTATCTCCGAACACGATGCCATTGCCAATGTCTTGCAACTCTATCTGGAAGGTTGCAGGCAAGGCAAAAGTGATCTGATGCGGCCGGCCTTTCACCCTCACGCCTCCTTCTTCGGTTACGCCGGCCCTGATCTTGCCCAAGGGACGCCCTTCCTCTTTGACTGGATCGAAAGGAATGGCCCGGCTCCCCTCATCGAACCTCACCTCGTCAGCATTGATATTTTCGAATCCCTAGCCGTCGTCCAGCTTGAGGTGCGCGGCTGGTCAGGGATACTCGCAGGCTCCGGCGTCCGCATGACCGATATCTTCACCCTGCTGCGTACGCCCAATGGTTGGACGATCATCCAGAAAGCGTTTCATTGGCATGGCTAGGATAAATTAACTCATCCGCGCCCATACATTGGCTTCGGTGCCATCGTTTCGAGTTCCCGTCATGTGGAGAAATCCATGAGCGAAGGCCAAATTGCCATCGCTCCGAATGGTGAGTTGATCGAAGGCAAGCCCGATCAGCCCCTTCCAGGTTTCAAACCATCCCTGTAACTCGCTGGGGTCGGTCGCTTCGCTACCCCGATACGCAAGCGGCGGAGCCAGGTCGAAATTGACGATATCTTTGGCGTAGTAGCTTACCACCGTTTTCGCATCCTTGTTACGAATGGCACTGGACCTATCGTCGAGAACTTTGCGGATGGCGGCTTCATCAGACATTTCCCTATTCCTATTATCGATGTGGACATCACTGCTTTAAGCACGCGATAGGGAAGAAATCCATCATCGCGCCAAATCGAACTCCAGGCCGTTCGCGCGTCAGCCTTGCCGAGCCGCCTCGATGGTGGCGACGTCGATCTTCTTCATCGGCATCATCGCCTCGAAGGCTCGCTTTGCCTCACCGCCACCAGCCGCAAGGGCCTCGGTCAGGGTGCGCGGGGTGATCTGCCAGGAGAGGCCCCAACGGTCCTTACACCAACCGCACTGGCTTTCCTCGCCTCCGTTGCCTACGATCGCGTTCCAATAGCGGTCCGTCTCTTCCTGGTTGTCCGTTGCAATCTGGAAGGAAAAGGCCTCGCTATGCTTGAACTCTGGGCCACCGTTGAGGCCGAGACAGGGAATGCCTAGAATGGTGAACTCTACCGTAAGTACCTCGCCCTTCTTACCGCCCGGGTAATCACTGGGCGACTTATGGACAGCCGTCACTTCACTGTCAGGGAAGGTGGTGGCATAGAATCGCGCCGCCTCCTGCACGTCCTTATCGAACCAGAGGCAGATTATGTTCTTTGGCTTCATTTTCACGTGTGCTCCTTAGATTTGATTAGGATGACGGCGCTGTCTTCGCGTCGGAGCTTGAAACGAAAACAGTCAATCCATCGGGATCCTTGACGCTGAACCCGATCGGACCCCAAGGTAGTGGTCCGGGTTCTTTATCAAACGCGATACCAGCCTGTTTCACACGCTGTGCCAACGCATTAAGTTCCTGGTCAGTTTCGATATGAATCGACAACCCAATACCTTTTTTGCGGTCGCGGCCTTTAGAAAAATCATCCTGCGATATTCCCAGATTCGCATCTCCAGCGGCGATCATCGCACCCTCAAGGGCACCATTATTCTCCATCCGCTCAACTTCTTTAAACCCTAAACCCTTCACGTAGAAATCCAGGCTTCGTTGAACATCGTTGGCACTTATGGCCACCGAGAGTTTGCCGCGTAGAACTGTTTCCGTCATTGTAGTTTGTCCTTTTCTTTTGTCGGTACTTGTGTTAGTCATCATTTCGCTCCATTCTTTTCGAAGGCGGGGTCCATCCAAATGATCTCCCAGGTATGGCCGTCGGGATCGTCGAAGCTACGCTGAAACATAAACCCTTGATCCTGCGGGGCGCCGGTTTCGGTGCCTCCGGCGGCGATCGCCTTATCGACAATCTCGTTGACCCTCACTTTGCTGTCGAATGACAGGCAGGTCAGAACTTCGATTGTGTTGCGCGCATCCGCTATTGCTTTCTTCGTGAAGTCCTGAAATTTGGTGTGCGTCAGCAGCATGGCGTTAATGGTATTGGTGACCACCATACAAGCGGCCGTCTTGTCGGTAAAGTTCGGGTTGACCTGGAAGCCGACGGCATTAAAGAAGGCCACCGACTTGTCAAGGTCCTTCACTGGAAGGTTCACGAATATTGAAGTTGTCATAGTTGTCATGGTCTTTCATTTTGCTGAAGAAGGTTGTTTCGACGATTTCCGCCCATGTACAAGAGCAGCAATCCAAGGGCCACATCAATCCCGCCTTTGCATGCTCCGTTCGGGTACACCGGGTTCAGGCCACCGAAGCTATTCGATGCCTGCCAGCTTCATGGCTGTAGAAACGCAATGGGCGTTACCTTGTAGTTGAGAGCGCTCGTCGTACCGCACGTCGCATCAACGGTGACGCCGGTAATCTTGCTCGCCATATCAGAGGCCAGGAAGACGGCAATATTGGCGATGTCCGCCGTCGATGGCAGTTCCTTGAGCATCGTGTCATCTGTCATTTTCTTTACGAAGGCAGCGATGCGCTCTCCTCCTTGTTCGATTGCTTGCTTGAACACGCGTGAGTCGGGAGAACCGGCGGATCGGATGTTGACGACTCTCACACCATATAGCCCGAGCTCAGAGCCGAGATCTCTTGAGAGCCCCTCTATGGCGCAGCAGGCCGGGCCGAATCCGCCAACATTGGCGTACCCAATTCCACCTGGAGTTGCGGTCAACGACAGAATGACGCCGGATCGCTGCTTCACCATAATTCGAGCTGCTGCGGTGGCGGTAATGAACTGCGTCTCCATGGCTATTGTCACCGGGCGCACGAAATCCGCCAGCTTCATTTCGGTCAACGGAACATCCTGCCGGTCCTTGAGGCTGATGGCATTGAATGAAACATCCAGTGTGCCCACCTCCCCCACCAAGTCGGTCACACTTTTGTTCACGGCTTTCTCATCCAGTGCGTCGACTTCGACTGGTTTGGCCTTGCCGCCAGCCGCAACGATCTCGGCGGCCAGCGTATTGACCGGGTCCAGCTTGCGCCCGGTGACGAATACCATCGCGCCTTCTCTTGCCAAGGCTCTGGCGACCGCGCTGCCCAATGAACCGGCGGCGCCGTAAATGATCGCGTTCTTGTTGTGAAGCATGGCGAGCATAGGATTGATTAGCCTTTCCTTCAGCATTTTTCTAGCGTCTGTGCGCGGCGTAACTACTGAGCAAGAGCAGGGTCGAGCGGCTCAGCAAATGCGATGTGGATTCCATCTGGATCGGTAATCATTAAGGTTTTAACACTGGCACTCGCCGATTTGTCTCCCGCTGTAATATGCAGCTTGGAAAGATGTTTTTCCTGTTCTTCCATGCTGCTCACAATCAGGGTGAAGGAGCCAGACCCAGCACGCTCCGGCAGTTGGTACACCTGCAGCCATCCTCCGCGCTCGAAATGCCATTCGGCAACCTCGGCCATCGGTCTTGAAGGTGGCTGGTTCAAAAGCTTCCCGTACCATTTGATCGCAGATTCCAGGTCTTTCACCGCCACGCTGGCGAGTGCGTTCTTGATTGACATTCTGACCACTCCTTGCTTTTTAGAGACGCTTCAAAGCCGGAAGGGGCTTCGCTGTTGGCGAATACTGGTGATTCGAACAGGCCGCTTCTTGGGGTGCTCAAAGGACACTCTGGTCCCGGCCTTGTTCGTTCGCCGGTTGTCACTGTGGTATGGGCCACGCTTACAATGATTTGAGGTACTCGACCAAATCGGACTTCTGCGTCCCTGTCAGGCCTAGTGCTTGCTTTGTGTTGTAAGCCTGGACCACGTCTTCCAACGTCTTGGCCGTTCCATTGTGGAAATAGGGCGGGTGCTGCCAGAGGCCCTTCAACGGCGCAGTGCGGTACTGTTTTGTGGCACTGCGTGATGCGTAACTGGGAGCCCCGTTCGGCTCGGGCTCACTTGCTACACCACTCGCCGGATGCAGCCGCGAATTGGCGTCGGTAAACGTGGCTCCGCTGTGGCAACTCGCGCACTTGCCGGCTGAGTTGAAGACCAGTTTGCCGCGCGATGCCGCAACGGCGTCGAAACTGCCGGCCGGTGGTGGTGGGGCCAGTAGCGATAGCTGATAGGCTTGCAGGGCTGCCAACTTCGAGCTAATCAGATCGTCGGTTCCGTTGGTGACTTTTACACCGGTACGCTTCTCGACAAACGTCCCGTGGCCGCCCATCTGCGTGATGCCCACGTAGCGGTTCCAATACGCCAAGTCCTCGCCATCGCCGGTTGATGTGATCTTGTGGATGCCCGCCAACCCATAGGCAGGGGGGATAACCTGCGGGCCATTCTTGCCGTCCAGGTTGAAGCGGGGATCATACTTGCCCGCGCCCCAAGACTTATATACCGTTTTCGTCGCCTCATCCAATGCTGGTGACAGCGCGATGATAGCCCCCACATTGAGGTCACGATTGGGCCAACCATCCAGCCGCTTTCCGATGCCGGGCGAGAATGAATTGTCGACCGTGGAATGGCACAGGGCGCAGGTGACACCAAGCTGGGTCAGAACGTCTTTCCCGGCCATTGTTTCGATCTTACCCTTGAGACCTACAACAGCATTCAGCTTCAGCAATGCCACCGTGGTATCGGCGCTCTTCAAACTGATAGTGCCGTTCTTAATTCCCGCAACCACAGCCGGCGGCAAGGCTTCCGCATCCACCTTTAAGCCGACCGAGAGAGCAGTCGTTGGATCGACAGCAGTGCGAACCACTTCGTGCAGTTTCAGCTTGCCGGTCCAGAGCGTTTCGTCCCCAAAACTGTCGAACCGGAAGATTTGTTTACCTTGTTCGACAACCGCTGCGGTCGAGGCTGGGCTCGCACCCACCACAACTTGAAATCCAAATATCGCGGCAGCGGCCACCAACGTTATAGTGGTCAGCGCTCCTTGCGGACCGGCCAACATCGGCGTCGCCCTACCGTTTTGCTTCCTGTTCCTAAAAATCTGGATTAACCGCTTGTACGTAGCCATGGTTGTGTCCTTGAGAGTCCGGGTTGCCCTGCTCCAAATTGCCTTCCCTATATTGAGGAGCAAAATGATCCCCGTTCTGTTTCTTCGCCAGATTGTTTTTTCAAACTACCAGCACGTCAACTCGAAAAGTGAGTGAGGCTGCCGATGCGGCCGGCCTTTCACCCTCATGCCTCCTTCTTCGGTTACGCTGGGGCCGTCCTTGCAATCGGCACCCAGTTCCTCTTTTGACTGGATCGAAAGGAATGGCCCGGCTCCCCTCATCGAACCTCACCTCGTCAGCATTGATATTTACGAATCCCTAGCCGTCGTCCAGCTTGAGGTGCGCGGCTGGTCAGGAATACTCGCAGGCTCCGGCGTCCGCATGACCGACATCTTCACCCTGCTGCGTAAGCCCGATGGTTGGACGATCATCCAGAAAGCGTTTCATTGGCATGGCTAGGATAAACTAACGCTCACGATGACTGATCGAAATGCGCCAAGGAAAACCTTGGAATCATGGAAGCAGATCGCCGCATATCTGGATCGAAGTGAACGCACCGTCAGGCGATGGGAAGAAGAAGAAGGCCTTCCAGTGCATCGACTCGGGCACCAGAAGCAGGCAACGGTTTTTGCCTACACTCACGAAGTGGAAGCGTGGGCACGCATGCATACAAAAAGCCCGGGCTCAGTTGAGCCCCACGTGTTTAACCCAGCAGCCGATGCGGATTTTGTACCCGGCAATGGCTACCTGACCGAACACAGCGCCATTACGAAAACCATGCATTGCTACATTGCTGGGGCACGGGCAGGTGACTGCCGGTTGATGCTTTCTGCCTTTCATCCTGAAGCCACAATGTCCGGCTTCTGCCTGGGTGTCGAATACAGCGGATCCATTCAGCACGTTTTCGACTGGATCAATGCCAATGGTCCAGCACCGTTAATTGAAGCCCGCTTTGCTCGCATTGAAATCATTCAGACCATTGCTGTTGTGCATCTGGAAGTAGCTCATTGGTCAGGCAAGCTGGCTGGTGCCGATGCTCGTGCGTCCGATGTCTTTACCTTACTAAAGGTAAGCGGCAGTTGGAAGATCACCCACAAACTCTTCCACTGGCATGATGCCGGATTCGAAGTTTAAATCCCCACAGAATTAAGCACCTTTGCTGCTACCCGCAAAACTTTGTGGCTTGGTTAAACCAGTCGCAAGCGCCAACTGCGTCATCCCGGCCACGTTGTTGACATTGAGCTTCTTCATCATTGCCTTGCGGTAAGACCGGATCGTTTGCACACTCAGGTCGAGCATGACGGCAATTTCCTTGCTGGTCTTTCCCTCTGCCACCAGCCGTAGCACCTGAACTTCCCGGGGTGAAAGGTCCGCCAGCGGTTGAGACTGGGTACTCTCATCCACCGTGCCTTTCTGGATCCGCTCGAGCAAACGGTCTGACACCTTGGGGCTTAAGTAGGTACCCCCTTGCGAAACCATCCGCAGGGCCTGAATCAAGTCACCGTCCGACGCCCGCTTCAGGACAAAACCTCGAGCCCCAGCCTTTACGGCGCTAATCACGGAATGCTCATCGTCATACATAGACAGCATCATGACCTTGGTATCGGGGGTGTGACGCAGCATCTCTATTGTTGCTTCAATCCCGCTCATTCCCTGCAAGTCGATGTCCATCAGCACCACGTCTGGTTTCAGCTTCCGTACCATTTGCACTGCGTCTACACCAGAATCGGTCTCGCCGACCACCTCAATATCAAGCGCCGACTTCAGGATCGCCCTGATCCCGTCACACATGATTTTGTGATCATCAACTATTAGAACCCGAATTGACATGGTAGATCCTGATTGTATGCGGTTGCGGCCCTTTTTGGAGCGATAATCCTCCAGCTTCCGCCAGTGCCGCTATGTAATCTCCAGTTTCCCCCACCCCATCTAGCCGGACACTCTCCAGATTCACTTCAGCTTTAGAAGGCGTGATTGCTTCCACAATTCGGAATGCTGCCTGCTGGGCCTCAACCGGCCATTTGGGTGCTACTTCTCCAACGATGGTGAAATTCGTACGCATTCTTGCCAGTTGCCAAAGACCCGCGAGCAATCCCCGCTTCTGGATCACCGCCCCGCCTAAACTCGCCTGGGTGTCGCGAAAGCGGTCGAGCAACTCGTCGAGCGTTGCATTGAGCCGCTCCACTTCCCCCGGCGCAGCGCCATCAAGCACAGAAAGCTGAAGAGCAATTGAGGTCAATACCTGCCCGGCATCGTCATGAAGCAATTTCGCAAAGCGCTGCGTCAGCTCTTCATGCCGGCGCAGCAACTCCGCAAATGCAGCTTTTCCGGGCATCTACTTCTTGCGGGCAAGAACCTTGTGCACGGCAGTCACGATATCCTTGGCGAGCAAACCATACTTCTCGATCACAGCCTCCGGCGTACCGCTCTCGGCGTAGGTGTTGTCGACACCAACAAACTCCATCACGCAAGGCGTCGTTTCTGAGGCGACCTGCGCGACGCGAGAACCAATGCCGGTATCCTTCAAATGCTCTTCGGCCACGACAATCGCACGGCATTCTTTCGAAGCGCGCTCAATTGCTGCCCGGTCGATCGGCTTGATGCTGTAAAGGTCGATCACGCGAGCCGAGATCCCCGCTGCATCGAGCGTCTCTGCCGCGCGCAACGCTTCAGCCACCAGAAGGCCGTTTGCGAAAATCGCGACATCGGTGCCAGATAAAAGTTCACTACTGCCGCCGATATGGAATTCTGCGCCGGGTGAATAAACGTGCGCTGCCTTTGAGCGTCCTGCACGAACAAAAACCGGCCCTACATGCTCTGCGGTCAGGTGAATCGCCGCAGTCATCGAGACTTCGTCGCAAGGAGCAAGCACGGTAAATCCAGGCAGGTTACAAGCGAGGCTCAAATCTTCGATAGACATCTGAGAAGGGCCATCTTCCCCAATGGAAATACCGCTATGCGTGCCAACCACTTTCAGATTCACGTTTGGGTATGCCGCCGTCACGCGCAACTGTTCAAAGCCCTTGTTGATCACAAACGCAGAGAAACTCGACACAAATGGAATCTTGCCTCCTCCTGCCAAGCCTGAACCCACCGCAACCATGTTGCTCTCGGCGATTCCGCACTGGATAAAGCGCTCCGGGAATTCCTTCGCAAAGAAGTGCGTATTGGTGGACTTCGACAGGTCCGCATCACACACCACCACATCGGGATTCTTTCTGGCTACATCGGCCAGCGCCTTACCAAACGCTTCACGCGTGGCCGGCCCGATCTTTAGTTCATATTTCGTAGACAAAGCCATTAGGCAAGCTCCTTCAGCGCGAGTTCATATTCTTCTTTCGAAGGTGCCGTTCCATGCCACTTCGGATTGTTCTCCATGAAAGAAACGCCCTTGCCCTTGATCGTGTTTGCAAGGATCACGGTTGGCTTTCCCTTCACGGTCCCGGCTTCATGGAAGGCCTTCTGCACGGCCTCAAGGTTGTGACCATCAATGTTGATCACGTGCCATCCAAAACTGGTCCATTTGTCAACCAGCGGATCAAGCGGCATGATGTCCTTCACAAAGCCGTCAAGCTGAATCTTGTTCCAGTCCACGATGGCAACCACATTGTCGATCTTGTGGAATGCCCCAAACATCGCCGCTTCCCATATCTGGCCTTCTTGAATTTCGCCATCGCCCAGCATCACGAAGGTGCGCGAAGGGCTACCGTTAAAGCGCGATGCCAGAGCCATCCCAAGCGCAACGCTCAGGCCCTCACCTAGCGATCCGGTCGAAGCTTCTAGCGCCGGAATAAACCGTACGTCCGGGTGCCCCTGGTAAATCGATCCCAACTGGCGGAAAGTGTTCAACTTGTCCACTGGCGTATATCCACATTCGGCCATCACCGAATAAAGCACAGGGCAGGCATGCCCCTTGCCAAGGATGAAGCGGTCGCGGTCTTTCCACTTCGGGTTCGCCGGGTCGTGCTTCATGATGTCGAAGAAAAGCGTTACGACTAGTTCTGTCGCGGAGAGGCTTCCGCCGGGATGTCCGCTCTTGGCAGCCGTGATCATCCCGAGAATGTGTCTGCGCACAGTCTTGGAGATAACCGCCAGCTCAGCGGGATTACTCGTTTTTGTCATTTACGTCTTTTGATTTTAGCGAAGGCTGGCCATAAATAGGGTGCAATCATCGAAAAGCGACACCCCCGAGTGCTTTTGGATAGCCGCCTCTATCTCAGGCAACGCCTCCTGAGGGTTCAAATGGGACGTTTTCTGGAACAATTCAAGTAATCTGTCTTCTCCGAATTCTTCTCCACGCGAGCTCTGCGCCTCCACGGCACCATCGGAATACACGAGCAGCCGATCACCTTCTTCCAGCTTCACCCTTCCAGTCTCCGCAGTCCAAAACGGAAATGCGCCCAAGACCAGCGCACTCGATTCCAGCATTTTCACTTCGCCGCTTCGCTTGCGTAACAAGGCCGGTGGATGTCCGCAATTGATGTAACTCAACTCTTGCGACGCCTCATCCAGATCCGCGTAAAAAGCAGTTGCGAAACTTTCCGGCGAAGTAGATTCATGAAACTGGGCATTCACGGCCCGCAACACTGGCTCTGGCGCTGCTTTGTCGCGATACGCGTGACTGCGAAAAAGCGCTTGCAGGTTAGCCATTAACATCGCGGCAGGCACCCCCTTGCCGCTCACATCGGCCACCACAAATCCAAAGTGTCCGGGGCGCTTTTCAAAGAAGTCGTAATAATCGCCCGATACTACGCGGGCCGGCAAGAAACGGCACGCGTAGCGAAGAGCCCTTTCGCCACCTGCCCTATGCGGCAGCAAACTCTTTTGCACCCTCCGCGCCACAGCCATCTCCCGGTCCTCCGCCTGAACCGCGACTTCGAGCAGTGCCGCCGGTCCATCGAAGGTTTGCACAAGATATCCATTCGACTTCAAGAGCAGCCGCAGTGCCTCTCGCACCTCCATTTGGTCGTCGCACACGAAAATTCGTACCTGATTTTGCCCTGCGCTCATCCCGAGTCCTTCACTCTTCTCTAATACGCATGCACCTGGCCTGCCCTGCCAGAATTCTTGTGTTTGCAGCAGATCGGCTCAATACTCAGGTCCGGTTTGTCCGTTACTGGGACAAAGCCCCCCACCTGCGGACAGCGTTTCACCAACCCAGGATCTAAGGCCATCTGATTGTGGATAGTCCTCTCCCAAATTGCTAAGGCTTCGCCCTAATTGTTTCTGATCCCTTTTTGCTCCAAAGTCAGTTCATGCAGAAACGAAGTCTTCTTCTCATCTTGGCCTTGGCGGCAGTACTCCCGTCCAGTGCCGCGACCTTTACCTCAGGCACCTGGTACCACGTAATCACAAGCGACTCCGCAATAGCGATGCGAGGATCCGGCGGTGGGGCCCTCTACGCTGATCCGGGAGATCCCCCTTGGAGTTTCTCTCTCCTCTCCATTGGCACACTTGAGTTTGTGGATGCCCAAATTTCTGGCGATACGGTTGAGATCTACAGCGGTTCTATCGCTAATGCAGCCAATCGCCTGGGGGTGACTCCGCAAGGTGGAATTTTCAACGCCGCAAACTGTGGCCTCACCCCTCTCGATTGTCTGGCGAATAACAATTTCGCTCGAATCTCCATCGCCCTCGTAGCCAACACTGCATACAATCTTCAATTTGTCGCAATTGACAGTCCTCTTCAAAGCTCGTCTGGTTTCTTCCGAATCACCGGCACCATCGATACCGGCACACCTCCGTCTGGCGGCAACCAGGTCCCTGAGCCAGCCACCTATGCGTTAGCCGGCACAGCTTTTGCCGCTCTCGCCTGGCTCAAAGCACGCAAGCGCTAGTTCTCCTCCGTTCAGCGCTTTGGCAAATACGCGGCACAGCCAACCAGGCTGTGCCGCGTTACGCTATCTAGAGATGCAAATCCGGGTCCTTTTCTTCGGCTTACTCAAAGACTTCGCCGGCCCTTCCACCGGCCTCGTCGATATGCCGGAGGGCTCGACCATTGAATCCCTCTTCGCCTACTACGTCTCACGGTACCCCAAGCTCGAAGGCCTTGCCGGCTCGATCGCCCTAGCCCGCAACCAGCACTTTGCCCAACCAGGTGAGCTGCTCGAAGATGGTGACGAAATCGCCTTCTTGCCCCCAGTCAGCGGCGGATCCAGCTACACACACCGCGTCGTGACCCCAGAAGGTCACATCGCCGCCCTCACCCGCGAACCCATCCCAACCTGCGCTCTTGGTCAAGAGATCCTCCAGGGAATCGACGGCGCTCTCTGCACCTTCGAAGGTGTCGTCCGCAACAATTCAAAGGGCCGTCAGACCCTCTATCTTGACTACGAATGCTACGAATCTATGGCGATCAGGATTCTGGCGGATCTGGTTGTTGAAATCGCCAAAGCTCACGGCATTTCGCGTCTCGCGATCGTCCACCGTCTCGGCCGCCTGCAAATCGGCGAAGCCAGTGTAGTAGTCATCGCTGCATCACCCCACCGCCGCCCCAGCTTCGACGCCACCCTCGAAGGCATCAACCGTCTCAAGAAAACCCTGCCCGTCTGGAAAAAAGAATATTTCACTGACGGCGAAATATGGGTTGAAGGAGCTTGGGATGATTCTGTCGCCAAGCTCGGACAGCCTCGTTGAGCCCGCACTATCTCGCAAGCGCAACCAATTGAAAGGACTAAACGTCTGCCAAGAAAGATGACCCGTCGTACGCTAATCGCCGCCCCTCTACTGCTGAAGGCTCAGGATCCCGTGATTCGCGTCGAGGTAAAACTCATTCGAATTCTTGCAAGTGTTCGCGACCAGTACGGGCAACTCGCCGGGGGCTTGAGCAAAGAAGACTTCCAGATCTTTGACAATGGCGTTGAGCAGGAAATCCCCATCTTCGAGCGGTCTACCACCCAGGCCCTCAACGTGATCGTCATGCTCGACATCAGCGCCAGCGTCGCCAAAGACCTCAAGTATGAAACCGAAGCCGCCCTGCGATTTGCCCGCTCCCTTTTCAAAGAAGGCAACTCCGATGACACACTCGCCCTCATCACCTTCAATCACAACGTCGACATCATCGCCAGCTTCACCCGCCGCATCCAGCGATTGGAAAACGCCGTGCGCGATATCAAAACCGGTGCCGGCACCTCCCTATATGACGCCCTCTATCTGGCCAGCGAAGAGCTGGAGGGCCGCGAAGGCCGCAAGGTCATCGTCTGCGTCTCAGACGGCGGCGACACTGCATCTTACAAAAAATTCAACGCCGCCAACATCGCCATCCAACGCGCCCAGGCTGCTGTCTATCCGATCCTGGTGACGCCCATCACCAACGACGCGGGCCGCAACACCGGGGGCGAGAATGCGCTACAGCTGATTGCAGAACGCAGCGGTGGCCGTGTCCTCCAACCGGCCACTTACGACAAGCTCGGGCTGGCCTTTGATGAGATCCTCCGCGATCTCCGCACCCAATACTTCCTTGCCTATTACCCCAAACGCCTCGCTGCCAAAGGCAATCCTTTTCATCGTCTCGAAGTGAAAGTCCGCCGCCCTGATTTGCGTGTCTCCGCTCGCACTGGCTACTATGAAGAGACGCTCTAGTCTCTCTCCATGGCCAAAGCCAAACCTAAAACCAAAGCGCCGGTCCTCACTCTCGCTGAAGACGGCTATCTGCGCAAGCTCGCCGCAGCCAAGACCCCGGTTGATGTCATGATGCTCAGTGGCAAGTCCTTCCACGGCACTGTCGAAATTTTCGATGCCGAAATCATTCGCCTCGCTCAACCCGGCTCTGCCAGCCTCCTGATCTATAAGGCTGAGATCAAGTACCTCGCTGAAGAAAAAATCCAGGTATGAAGCACTTTGTTGAAACCGCCGCTCAGATTGCCCGTGAAGCCGCCTTCGTTGTAGAGGGTCTGCAGCGCCAGAAGATTGGCTTTGAGCTTAAAGGCGAGTCAGACCTGGTCACCATCGCAGACCGGCAAAGCGAAGTGCTCATTACAACCCGCCTGCGCCGGGCCTTTCCTACCCATGCCATTGTCGCCGAAGAGGGCAACAACACTCATTCCTCCTCTGGCTATCGCTGGTATGTCGATCCAGTCGATGGCACTACGAACTTCGCCCACGGCTTCCCCATCTACAACATCACGATGGCCCTCGAGAAGGACAACGAGATGGTCGCCGGCGTAGTCTACGATCCGACCCGGGACGAAATGTTCACTGCCGAAAAATCGGGCGGCGCGTACCTTAACGGGGAGCGCCTCACTGTTTCAAAGGCCAGCAACATCGAAGATGCGCTCTACTCCACGGGCTTCCCAAGCCGTCGCCGGCACCAAAACGTCAACATCCATTTCTATTACCAACTCGCAATGATTTCTCACGGAGTCCGCCGCACGGGCTCCGCCGCAATTGACCTCGCCTACGTAGCCGCCGGCCGGCTAGACGGCTTCTGGGAATTCGGCTTGAACCCCTGGGACATGGCCGCCGGCAGGTTGATGGTGGAAGAAGCCGGTGGCATGGTCACCGACATGCACGGTGCCCCCCACCACATCATTACCAGCAAGCACTTACTCGCTTCAAACACGCACATCCACCGGCCCACTCTGGCCTTATTCGAAGATATTTTCTCCGACCGCTCACCCTATTCGATTCCACAAGTTTCTTTGTATCAAGGTTAGAAAACAGAAGCATTGTGCTTGATAAGTGAATGAGGTGTTATGCCCTCGCTGGCTTACATTCCACCCCGTTTACCTCTAAATCGGCTCCAATTTCTCGTAAACAAAAAAAGGGCCGACGCATGAAGCGCAGGCCCCCCCGGAAACAGCAGATCCTACTGCGCTAACGGATCTTGTGTTTAGTTGAGAATTCGTTCCACTGCTTCTCGGCTTCGTCTTTGGCAATTCCATACTTCTCTTGAATCTTGCCAATCATTTGTTCTCTCTTACCTGCAATCACGTCCAAATCGTCATCCGTGAGTTTCCCCCACTTTTCTAAAATCGATCCACTAAACTGCTTCCAGTTTCCAGCCACTATGTCATTGTTCATAATATGATTCCTCTCTCGTTCGATCGTTGAATGTCTTTGGGCTGCCGGTTGCTCGTGCCCGCTTTCAGACTGCCTTCCCTACTCCAAAGAGCAAAATGATTCCCGTTCTGTTTCTTCGCCGGGTTGTTTTTTTCTATCCACCAGCACGTCAACTCGAAAAGTGAGTGAGGCTGCCTCCGCAAAGGGCGGGATTGAAAAGAATCCGCCCCATTGGCACAAATCATTTTTGCTGCAATTGTTTTGCTTGGCATAACTACTTCTTCTCCCAGTTCGAAACGCTATTGGGAGCCGCGAAGGTTCTCGCACAAGGTTGAGCCGTTCCACGCGAGCCCGGCAAATATTCCTCGGCTGCGCGAATAGCCCAGCATTTCCGATTTCATGTAGAGGTCTGTCTCAGCCTGTACACTTCGACCCAACGGACCCGCTATTACCTCCCACTACCCGCCATTATGAAAAGCAAGAAGGCTCGCTGTTGTCAGTATCAATAAATGCTTCATTTTCTTGATCTTCTCGTCGCAAAATGACTCGACGGCACTTGCACCTCTATTGCCAAATCTCTTTTAGCCATCACCGGCCAGCAGGAGTGGCATTTAGTTACTGTCTTCCCACCTGCACTGGCGCGAACCGGAAGGTTGGGTGACAGAACAGACCGGAGGGTTGGGTGACACATTGAAGGCCGGCAGCCGATAGGGGGTAATGCCCTGGAAAGAGAG
>JAYSVS010000061.1:0-55271 GCA_043718395.1 Acidobacteriota bacterium | reverse complement strand
GCTCGAATCGCTTATAGAAATACCGATTGCCGTCCGCACAAGCGCTTCTTCTGGTGCGCGTGGAGCTCAAGCTGTGTTTGCTGTGCATAATTTGGGTATCATTCGGCAAACGCTTGTATTGAAGCCCGCAACGGACAAGACCGGGACGAAGTGTATCGCCTTCGCTATGACTGCTACCGGCGAGACAATTCGATTGAGGTGAACCCATCGGAACGCTTCTCCGACCTCTTTGACCAAGCTCCAAACCACTTCAGTTTTCTATTGAAGTCACCTTCTGAAGCGCTAGCCACGGTTCGCATCAGCGTCGTTCGCCCCGATCTTGGCTGGCTCGATTCTCCAGCCCGGCACGTTTACGGCGACAGCCAAAGTTTTCAGGTTTTCACCGATACCACTTACATTGAGGCCAGCCGGCTCTGCTTTACTCCTCAGGCACCATCTGGTACGTTCATATCACTGCTCGGCAACGTGGCCGCTCTGGCAGAGTTCTATTCGGTCCGCTGGCTTGTGGTTAGCCCTCGCGTAGAGCAGGTTCTCGCGTACCAAAAACTCTTCGGATTCACCCCCCAAGCCGAACCACGGGCATACGATAGCCTAAGATTCACCACTCAACTCCTGGCCGTATCACTTGCAGACCTCCGCTCCCATATCCAGCATGATCGACGAATGTTTCGGTCCTGGGCCTGCGCACTTGCAGCGGCCTGCAATCCAGCTATGCCCGGCGAATTTGCCGCAGCTTAACATCCTCAAAAAAAGTTTGTTGTTTTTGTCATAAACGTCAGGGGAAAACGCTACTTCAGTGTATGCCTGCTTCTGCGCTAGCTTCGCACCCAGCTTCAAACTGCGATGGCGTCTCGTTTGGATATTGGGTGCGTGCCGCAAATCTGAAACGGCTTGCCTCATGCTGCGCTCTAACCTCTCCGATACACTTGGAGAATCTAAATATGGACCCGGCAACGCCTGTCACAGCGCCCATCACCGAGTTACTCTTTCTGGCACGCCAGGGCGATTCTCAAGCTGAAGATTTGCTCTTTCGATCCATCTTCGGACAACTGCGCCGAATCGCTGCCATCCACCTGAGTCGCGAAAACGGGGCCAACATGCTTGAGCCAACCGAGTTGGTAAACGAAGCCTACCTCCACCTTTTCGGCGAGCATGTCAGGGATTTCAAAAACCGGAATCACTTTCTCGCTGTCTCTGCCCGTGCCATGCGGTGCATACTCATTGATATTGCACGCAAGCGCAATACCGTTAAACGTGGTTTTGGCTTGCAGGTGACACTTGACGATCTCATTCCAGGCAGCCAGTCTGAATGGCCAGAACGATTGCTCAATCTAGAAAGCGCTTTAGTTCGACTCGCTTCTTTTGACCCCCGGGCTGCTCAAATCATTGAGATGAAAATTTTCACCGGCACTTCCGACGAGGATATTGCGAGCATCCTCGGCAAGAGTCCCCGGACGATCAAGCGCGATTTCCGTGCTGCCAGGGCGTGGCTCCAAGCCGAACTTCAAGCAAACACCAGACCCCTATGACAGAGCAGCAGTGGCAACGCGTCAAACTCGCCTTCGAAGAGACTTCTGATCGAAGCCCTGAAGACCGCCTGCCTATCCTGAGCGATCTTGATCTTGACACCCGGCTTCAAGTCGAGCGCATGCTCAGCAGCTACGATTCTGATCGCAACTCCGGGGTCACCTCGTTCCCCGGGCTGCCCGGCCCCGGCTTCTGGTCGCGAGTGATTCAGGGCGAGCACACGTTTGAGGCAGGCCAACTGCTCATTGGGCGATTTGAGGTTCTAAGTTTTCTCGGCGCGGGTGGTATGGGAGAGGTTTTTCATGCGCGCGACCGCCAACTTGGCGAGGTTGCCATCAAGACCCTTCGCATCGAGTTCAGCAACCTCTCTCCAACGCTTGAACGCTTCCGTCGCGAAGTAAGCAGGGGCCGTCAGGTTTCTCATCCCAACGTCTGCCGCATCCACGATTTGTTTGAAGCGGACTCGCCCGCCGGCGTCCCCTTTTTCACCATGGAGTATTTGCCTGGTCAAACGCTTTCCGCTTTCATTCGCTCAGGCGGACCGATCAGCGCTGTTGAGGCTTTACCAATCGCTCTTGATCTATGCGCTGGTCTTGGTGCCGCTCACGAGGCTCGTATCATCCATGGAGATTTCAAGGCAGCTAACATCATGCTATCGCTGGATTCGGCAGCCCCATGGCAGGTAAAGATTATGGATTTCGGGCTAGCCGACATTCTTCCTTCAGGGGACTCAAAGTCTGAGCCTGCTCGCGCCACACTTGCCGGTACGCGGCCCTATCTGGCTCCTGAGCTTCTAAGCGGCGGCACGCCTACTATCGCTTCCGATATCTTTGCTTTGGGTGTGGTGCTTCATCAGATGCGCCTGGCCACTTATCCCTTCCGGGAAGACGCTAGCGCACAAGAGCGTAATTCATCACCTCAATTCGAGCGGCTGGCACAGTCCCTGGAGGCCCCCTGGGCCCGGGCAATCGCAGCCTGTCTCGATTCTGATCCGGCGAAGCGTCCGGCTTCGACCCTCGCTGCCGGCAAACTTTTGCGCGGGGAAGTACCAGACTCAAGTTCCCGCCGGGTGTGGCTTGGCTCGGTCCTGGCCGGCGGTGGGGCAACGGCCTGCCTTGCTTATTGGTGGCGCAACCGGTCAGGTACTCTTGCATCGCTGCTACCCCCCAACGGAAAGTTGAAGGTTCTTACAGAGGAATTCTCAGCCATCAACCTTTCCCCGGCATACGGTCGCGCGCTCACCAATCTCTTGCGTCTTTGTTTGAGGTCCTCTCCACTCTTGATTCCCGTTCTCGCGCAAGAGGTCAGCCGTACTTTGGTTTCCCTTGGGCGTGAAACCCAGCCTTTGCGCGGACCCACTGCGCAGGCCGTTGCCATTTCCACTGCATCTGGATTGGTGCTCTCCGGTTCCATTCGATCGCAAGGCGAGTTTTTGCTGATCGACTGCAAGGCTAAATCTACCGCTACCGGCGACTTTGTTTGGAGTCCTCAACCCATTCAAGTGGAACGCAAGAATCTGCCTCAGGCTGCCTCAATACTTGCCGCTTCCCTTGGCAAGGCATTTGGTGATGCTGCCGGGCACACACAAATCGCAGGCATTCAGTTGGAACAGGCCGATTCGAGCGAGCCAGATGCACTCGAGCAGTTTTCACTTGCCCTTAGCTATTTCGCCCTCGGTGAATTTCAACCCGCACTAAAGGCGCTGGCCGATGCGCAGAGAATCGATTCCAATTTCGCCCTCGCTTATCTTCTCATGGCTCAAATTTATGCCACTCTTCATCGCGAAGATTTGGCTCTCCCGCCTCTGGAAAAAGCACATGCATTGCGCAGCAATCTAAATGCCCGCCACCGCAATCACATCGAGTACTTGTATTTCTTACTGCACGGCGATTACTCGCGAGCGCACGACCAGATCCATTCCATGGTTCAGTTGTACTCCGATGATGTGGGTTACCTCCGCGGCTATGCCCATAGCTGCGCTCTGCTCGGCAAGTCCGGCCTTGGCCTCGATTCGGCTCGACAGGCCTATCGCCTCGACCAGGAAAACCCGATGGCCGTCAATTCATTTGCAAGCGCTCTGGCGGAATCTGGCAGCTTTCAAGAAGCCAGGCAACTGCTCGCGTTGAGCCTTGCCACAAAGGGCCAATCCACTCCGGCACTCTATGCCAAAGCCTATGTTCATTTACTGGACCTGGATTTCCCAACTGCCATTGGTGTACTCGAAGAACTCTCTTCCAGAGTTCGGCCAGCGGTGCTAGTAAATTATCAACTTGTAAAGGCGAAAATTCTATCAGGCAGCTTTGATTTAGCCCGGATCGATTTGGAGCGCGATCTCTTATCGCTGGACCAATCTGGTGAACTTACTATGGCCACCGTCTATCGATATTGGCTTGGGCAGATAGCACTGCTCTTTTCGGACTTTGCGACTGCTTCGAGGCAGGCCGACGCACTTTCTCGCGTCGCGCCTCAAGACCAATTTCTTTCCGCCTTGAGATCTGGTGCGGAGTTGGCATGGCTTTCAGGCAACAGAGATGCGCTTCGGACGATTTCTGCCAAGCTCGGCCAGATCCACGCCCGCTACTCCAGTTCCCGCTCCAGCAGTTTCTGCCACTTTGCGGCTGGTACACAGCATGCCATCAAATCAAACTGGACAGAGGCGGCAAACGAGTTTCTCCAAGCTCGCGCTCTTTGGCCCGACATCGTCAACAACTGGGCTTCGGGTGAAGCCTTGTTAGCAGCGGCTAAGCCTGCTTTGGCCGCAGATCACTTTGAACAAGTGGTTGCGGCTAAGTCAAGTGCCATACGGTTTGATAATTGTGTACTTTGGGTTCGCTCTCTCGCTCGCCTTTCTGATATAAACAAGTCTGTGTTAGCGCGAAACCAGTTTGAACGGTTATGGGGCAGCCCAAGCCGATATTCGTTTTTTGGATCAAGTTCTAACTGATTCTCCAACTGTCCTTGAAAGGAATCTAAAGACTATGCGAGGCTTCTGGCATTCGCTTGCCCTCATCGCAGAGGATGCAAGCTCATTCAACAACGATCTATTCGCGGTTTGCCGATATGTGAAGGATCCAGATCTTCTGGACGACGTTTCGCTCACCAGGAATCCAAAAGACAAGCGGAAGGTCTCACTTTCCTGCCAGCCAGCCAAGGCTACCCTCGTCTCTCTGGACAAGTACTTGCGAGCCAGCCAAGGGCTCGTTTTATTCCCTTACGAACTTGCCGAGCTGAACCGGGTTGTCTATGAGGCAGTAGGAAATCAGAAAGTAAAAGAGCCGCATTCTTCACTAAAGAGTTACTGGAGGGGCCTTGGTGAGCTAGCAACTAAGAACCGTAGCAGTGCTCACTTCATGCAAGCCGTAGGCGCGTTGTCTAGCGACGGCTGGGCGACAGCGAAGTTTGTTCAGGATGAGATTTCGCTAACTCCCTGGTTTCATCTCACGCCTGATCAAGAGGCCGGTCTCCGATCCGCCTTGTATGTAGGCGGGCCCGCTTTCCAGGGCGCAGAAGATTACCGGGAGGAGTCTTGGCCTACAGGCGGTTGTGGCAGCATCCTTATGCCCAGTGATAACTGGCTGCACTTAAACATGTAGTCAAGTTTCAATGGCAATCCAACTCGACCAGTTAAGCGCCCCGCTCGATTTGAAGAGCGGGGTGACGCGTGAACTTATCGCCCCCATCCTGAACTACACACAAGGCTTCATCCTCGAGAAGCACCGTCGTGACTTCACTGCTAATGTTCTTCTTCGCTTCCACTCAACAGATCTGTTACGCATTCGTAAGGCGCTGGCGTCCTTGCCTATCTCCCTAACAATCCCAAACGTCTTTCAACTCCTTTCGGAAGGTGCCGCGATTCGCGCTGCTTTGGATGGCGGCGAACAACCGGTGCCTCTTTCCTCTATCGCCTTCATTGGCTTGTCCAGTATCGGGATAGCTAAACTGGGGCTCGCCTTTCACTCTGCTCCGCTTGCCTTCGCGGAAGGCTTCAAGCACCGGCTTTCGGAGATGCCGGGCCGCGGCGACATTTCAGACTGGCAAAGCCCATGGGCAGATTCATCTGTTGACGCTCTCGTCGTATTGGCCGCTTCATCGAAAGATGCACTGGCGGGCGCAACCTCGGCAGTGCGGGCTCATTGGCAAAGTATTGCTCATATGGATGTGGAGTCAGGTGCTGTCAAGCGTCTGCCTGTTGACAGTCCGCTAGAGAAGGGAATCGCCGTTGAACATTTCGGGTTCGCCGATGAAACCAGTCAGCCAGAATTTTTCACTGGCCAAAATACTCGAACGCCGAGTTGGCAATCCACTTACGATCCTGCCATGAAGCTGAGCCGTATTCTGGTTTCGGAGAAGTTGCCGGCTCCCGTGGCGGATCGATTCGGATCGTATATGGCCTATCTGAAGATCGAGCAACACCTTGATCGTTTCGAAGCTGTTATTGATCGGCAAGCAGGCAGTGCTTGTCCGATGTCGAGGGAACGGGCGGCGGAACTGATTATGGGCCGCCGTAAGGATGGCAAGCAATTGATTGACCCCGCCCGGCATGAAAATGATTATGCCGCCGAAGACGATCCCGATGGCGTAAAGTGGCCCTTTGCTTCCCACACCCGCAAGATGAATTCACGGGACAAGGATGAGGTTGGCACGCGCATTCTCCGTCGTGGTGTGCCCTACGAAGATGGTGAGAGTAAAGGGCTGCTCTTCCAATCATTTCAGGCCAGCATTCAAGATCAGTTTGAAGAGATCTTCATCAACTGGGGAGATCAGCCACACCGCCCCAAGCCTGATACGGGCTCAGATCCTCTGGTTGGCCGCGCTCTCAGCACGCCGCTCAAGTTTCCATCGGATTGTCCAGAAGGCATCCAGATTGCCAACCTGACAACGCTAAGAGGTGGTGAGTACTTTTACTTTCCTAGCCTGACGGCTTTAGAAGCTCTTGGATCGTAGCTACAAGCTCTTCCTGGCTTCGTTCTGCGCCACCCGGGCCTTCACCAGCTTTGCGAGCAGCGCCTTGGGCAAGGGCTTATCGATTGGAAATTGAATCGTGCCTTTTGAGGTCTTATATGCTTTCAATTCCTTCTCAAACAAAACCTGCACGCCTGGATTCATTGCAAACAGACTGCAATGGTTCTTAAAGGCTCCAATCGCCAATAGCATTCCTTTGTACTTGAAAGAGGGGATCTGATAGCTGATCCCTTCCGTGGTTCCTTCTGGTACCAGCGATTGAATCGTAGCGCGCACCTGCATTAATGTGCTTCGAGCCGGTTCGGGTACTCTATCCAGATACTCATCGACATTCTTTGGCGGCGGAAGCTGCCCGCTGGTCGCTCTCATGATGACCATCCTACAATGCCAATATGATCGGCCGCAGCTATTGGATCAAGACTCTGATTTCTATCGTCGCGCTTGGCCTCTTGTCCAGAAGGCTTCCCGTCGGCCAGCCACTCTGGGACAAATACCTCGGCGACTCGCTCTATGCGGGGATGGTCTACTCTATTCTGCGCCTCTGCATCCGGTCTGCCCCGTGGAAAGTCGCGGTGGCCAGCTCAGCCATCATGATCGCCATCGAGTGTTTTCAACTCACAGGCATCCCCAATCAGATGTGGGTGAGTATCAACCCTGCGCTGCGGATCCTCGGCCGTGTTCTCGGAACTCAGTTCAGCGTCCTCGACTTGATCGCTTATGCGATTGGGATCTTCTGCATCTTTCTCGTGGATCGTCGAAGATCCATCAGTTCCCGAAATTTAACTCCACCGTGTTCGATCTAACTCCACCCGCAACGATCACGGCCTCCACCTTGCCCTTACCGGCAAAGCTGCGAGGCAACTCAATTGTTACCTGATCCAGGCCTATGAATTGTGGCTGTGCGCCTGCATAGAGCGGCGCAATTGTCTCGCCTCCGAGAAGCACTTGAACAGCAGTTGATCCTCTGACTCCGGTGGCATAGAAATCGAGAAAGAGCCGGTCCTCTCCAAACCGGATCGCAGCCGCTTCAAACCCGGCTGCACCTAAGACAAACGGAAACTCCGTTGTTCGCGCGTTGTCTGGTGCCACGCGCAGAATCACTGCTGCCGGGGCTCCCTGCCCGTTTCCATTGGCAGTGAAGATCCCAGGTGAGGTTGATGCGATTCTTGTTGGGAACGATGCCTTACGGTCCCCTGAGGAGATCTTTAATGTCATGTTCCCCGCAGCTAAACCGTTGGGCACGAGGAAACTTCCTTGTCCAGGTGAGACAAAGAACCACGGCACCGGCGTCTCCACCCCCGTCGTTGATCGCAGCACTGCGGCTGCCCCCGCCAGATTCGCCTGCGGCCCACTCGATGCAATTTGAAGCCCTGACGCCAGGCCACCGGTAAATACAGTGGCAATCGAGTTCGGAGCAATGCTTTCTCCGGCAAAACTTGCACCCGATACCGGCCTCACCGAAGGCTTTCTTCCCAAAGCCCGCAAGTAAATATCAATGGTGATGTGCGACGTAATATTTACGAACTCATGAGTCATATACGTTCCCTCCAACTGGCCACTCACTGCCAGCTTCATCCCATCTGTATACCGGGAAGGAAGTGCAGGCCGCCAATCGATTTCGTTCGGGTTCTTGATCAGAAAGTCATTTTCGTCAATCCAGCCCTTTGACTTAAAGATTCCATACACCTCCAGGGAATCCGCCATCGTCAGAAAGAGACTGCGCGTGAAACGTTCCGGGTAGAGTGGGATTTCTTCCTGAATCGTATGCCGTGCATGCAAGCCACGATTGGCGATCAACTCATATCGCGCAACCGAAGTTGCCACCCCGCCTGCCAGCCCTACCTGTGGATGGTCGTCATTCTTGGGCATCCACCAGACCACTGGCCCGGTGTATGTAGTCGAAGCTGGCAAAGATCCCTGGACTGCTGAGATCGAAACTGCCGCCCAATTCATTACCATCGATGAAAAGTGCGAGAAGAATCCACCGTTGGAATGGCCGAACGCCAGCAAAGGCAAGGTGGTGGAGATAAGCCCTTGCGACCGCATCGCAGAAATGATTCCATTCAGTCGAACGATGTCCGGGTTGGTCGATCCCGTGATGGAGGTGTTCCATTGTCCTGATTCACGGTTCAGGCAATCAAAGGATGCGACTCCAAAACCAGCCGCTACCAAATCGCGGTGAAGTGAAAGAAATTCCGATCCGGTAAAGAGGCCTGCACCGGTCCCTCCGGTTCCATGGAAGTCGAAGACCAAGCCGATTGGATCGGGCGGGATGTAATAGGTGACAGGTATTCCGCCCAGTGTCGCTAACCTTGCCGCCCAGGCCGGAACCGTCCGGTAGTTGGCCTTTAGATTCACATCGGCATTTGGCACGATCAGGCTGGTATACATCGCCAGCGGGTCCAGCAGGTACTGAACATCTCCGCTCCATCCGGAGAAAACACGAGTCGCCGTATTTTGCTGCGCCCAAACGTGCGCTTTTGCCCCTGCCTTCGGGTTTTTGCCCAGGTAGCCCTGTTCAACGACAATCCGGGGCGTCTGCGCAAGTGCTCCCAGACAAAGGAGGGCAGCCATGGAAGCGAAACGAAAAGAGTACATAACTTGATAGGCGTAAACAGTAAGAATTCCCCTTCAAAGCATGGCCACATTGGTACCAGCGACGGTGTGTGACGCATTCCCGGAATGGGCTCAGCCGCAGTATTGATTAATAACCCTGTAATCTTTCACCGCAATCGGGCATCATCTTAAGAGGTGTCAATACTGATGAAGTTTCTTTCGCTTGGCCTTGTCCTCGCCGCTTTACTTGCGTTCTCTGCTGACACAGTGAAACAGCCGGTAGGTTCGAAGAAGGTTGCCGCGCCCAAGCAAGCTGTTACAAAGATGCCTGTCGTGCCGCCTATGTCCAAGCGCCCCCGTTTGTGGTCGCTGCAGCCGCTGGTTCGTCCCTCTCTACCTTCCCCAACTGCCAACCCGATCGACGCCTTTGTTCAGGCAATGTACAAGACCAAAGGAGTTCAACCGGTTGGTCCAGCCGGCCAAGGCACGATCCTTCGACGTGTCTATCTCGATCTCATCGGCATCCCACCCACTCCGGCAGAACAGGACGCTTACCTGAACGACACCTCGCCTGACGCTTACGGCAAGTTGATCGACCGGCTCCTGGCCAGCGAGCAATACGGCGTCCGCTATGGCCGGCACTGGCTTGATGTCCTTCGCTACGCCGACGCGGAAGAAAATATGTATGCTGCCCCGGGGATCCACTATTGGCGCGATTGGGTCATCAACGCGGTGAACGCCGATCTGCCTTACGACCAGTTCGTTCGTGCGCAACTTACCGGCTACCGTACCTCTGAACGCACTACCTTGCAGGCCGTGGGCCGCCGGGCTCCGCTTGACCGCCGTCCGGAAGATCTCTTTGCATTGGGCTTTCTTGCGCGCGGTGCCGTCAATCGCGATAGCAAAGAACTCGGCGAGCTGCAAATCTCTGCCGTTGAAACCGTCTCTACTGCTTTCATGGGCATGACGGTTGGCTGCGCCAAGTGCCACGACCACATGTACGACCCCATCCGTCAAAAGGATTTCTACGCGATGAAGGCACTCTTTGATCCCCTCGTGATCAAGAAGCAAATTCTCGCCTCGCCCGCCGATCTGGTTGTCTACGGCAAAGAGATCGAGGAATTCACAAAGAAGCGTCAAGCCGCCGAAGCCCCCGTGAATGCGCTAATCGAGCCTTATCGCGCCAAGCTTTACGATGATCGTGTGGCCATGCTCCCGCCAGATGTCCAAGTCATCATCAATAAGCAGGAAAAACTACGCACTCCGGCCGAGCAGAAAATCGCTGACAACTACTATCCCGTGCTCCGCATTGATAACGACAAGATCGAGGAAGTCATGTCCGGGCCGGATAAGAAGCTCTACAGGGATTTGCGCGCCACGCTCAATCAGGTGAACGGTGCTACACGACGCTCCATTGTCAGAGAGCTGCCAGCCTTCTGGACAGTCGAAGTAGACCGTGGCATTGAGCGCGAACCAAGCTATGTTCTCACCAGTGGCGATCCTGAGCGTCCAGAAAAGAACAATCCGGTTGAGCCGGGCTGGCCCTTCTATAGCGGACAACCGGACTTGCGCGAGGGCCGCGTCGAGGCATTTTCCGACTGGCTGACTGCGAAAGATAACCCCCTCTTCGCCCGCGTTGCCATCAACCGTATTTGGCAATGGCACTTCGGCGAAGGCCTGCACAAGGCCTCAAGCGACTTTGGAATCATGGGTGGCCGGCCTGGCAATCCGCCTCTTCTCGACTGGCTTGCCAGCGAATTCATTGCCCGCAACTACAGCATGAAGCAAATGCACAAGCTGATTATGACTTCAGAGGTCTATCGCCTTGCTTCGTCAGGCGACAAGAAATTGATTGAGAAGAATCTAATTGCCGACCCCTCCAATCGTTTCCTATCCAGCTTCCGCCTTCAACGCCTCGAAGCCGAACCGATCTGGGATTCGATCCTGAGCGCTGCCGGGGATCTCGATACAACCCTTGGCGGCCCATCCTTCGATATCGAAAACCGGGCCCCGCGCAAAGGTGTTGCCCCTGTCATGGATGCGAAGGCGAATCGTCGCGGTGCCTACATCATTCGTGGCTTCTCGACCAGCCGCGAGATCGTTCCCAACTTTTTGCAGTCCTTCGATGTCGATGACGGGCGGGCTCCTTGCCCGCTGCGCACCCAGACCGTCACTGCTCCCCAGGGCCTCTTCTTGATGAATAGCCCCGAAATCGAAAAAGCTTCCACCATGTTCGCCGGGCGCCTCATGAAGGAATCTAGTGGCGACCTCGGCATCGCAGTCGACCTCGCCTACAAGATCGCTCTGAGTCGGCCACCTTCAGCACCCGAAAAAGACCAGGCCCTCACTTATGTCGCGAGCGAAGCCAACCGCCTCAGGAATCTGGCATGGCTGATCTTCAACCTCGACGAATTCATCTACATCCAATGAAGTACCCATACCCTTGCGGCCAAGTCTCTCGCCGTCACATCTTCCAGCAATCCATCGGTGCCCTGCTTGGTGGTGCCGTTGGTGCCCTCTGGGCTGAAGACGGTAAACTCGACGCCAAACTTCCGGGCGACAAGAAAGCCGACGCCGTGATCTTCTTGTTCATGTGCGGCGGCGTCAGCCATATTGACACCTTCGACCCCAAAGGCAACAAATACGCGGGCAAGCTCATTGATGCCATCGGCTTTGGTGACAACGTCGCCGAGATGAAGCGCCCGGTTATCCCCTGTCTGCGCACATTCAAGAACTATGGCCAGTCCGGTATCCCTGCTTCTGACTGGTTCCCTAATGTCGGCGGAGTCATCGACGAGATCGCGCTGGTGCGCTCCATGTGGTGCCAGGAAGGCAATCACTTCCCAGCCGTCATCGAGACCCAGACCGGCCACCGCGGTCGTGCCTTCGACAACCCTTCATTTGGTAGCTGGGTCTCTTACGCTCTCGGCTCAGGCAATAAGAATCTGCCCACCTACGTCAACGTCGGCCGTGCCTCTTCTCCTGTCCAACTCACTGGCGGTTATCTTGGTGCCACGTTCTCGGCAACTCCATTCCAGGCCGGCCCCGTTCCTATCCCTAATCTCGTCCCGCCCAAGAGTAGCAACGGTGCCGAGCGCGATAAACAGATGGAGACCCTCGCGGCTCTCAATCGCGAATTCCGCAGCCGTCATGCTCTGAATACCGACATCGCTGCCCGCGTTAAATCATATGAGCTAGCCGCCAGTATGCAACTCAGCGCTCCCGCTGTCGTTGATCTGTCGAAGGAGCCCAAACACATACTCGACCTCTACGGCATTGGCGAAAAGCCGACTGACGAGTTTGGCCGTCAGCTACTGATGGCACGCCGGCTTGTCGAAAACGGTGTCCGTTTCGTGCAGATCTGTCACGCCGGCGGCGGTAATGGCAGTTGGGACGCACATGGCGACATGAAGACCCACGAGCCGCTCTGCCGTGCAGTCGATAAGCCGATCGCCGGTCTGATTAGCGATCTCAAACAGCGCGGAATGTTGAAGCGCACGCTAGTTGTATTTACCAGTGAGTTCGGCCGCAGCCCCTGGTCGCAAAACACTACCGGTCGAGACCACAACCCTAAGGGCTTCTCCTCCTGGTTGGCCGGCGGCGGCATCAAGGGCGGCACCGTCCATGGCGCTACTGATGAATACGGCTACAAGGCAATCGAGAGCCCTCACTATTACAGCGACCTGCACGCGACAATCCTGAAGCAACTCGGCCTTGACCATAAGAAAATGCAATTCCGGGCTCTTGGCCGCCTATTCCATCTAGTGGAAGAGGGCCATGGCCCCATCGAGCAGATTCTCAGCTAGGGCTTCTGCGCAAACTACAAATTCTGCCGGAACAACGCTGCCCTTGGCGATTTGCCCATTGCGGTTGCGTGAGTTCACCCAAGTGGACTCAGCCTTCGCCGGGCCTTGTTGATTCGAAAGCAAATCCGAGTGGCTTCAATCGTGCATGTAGAATAGAAGAGATGAAGACCGTCGCCAATTTCGTGCTGGCAGTTGTGGTGGCGGCTATCCTTTTCGTGGCTCCGGTTGGTGCTTGCGCTAATTCAAAGCAGACAAATTCCAAGCCATGCCATCCTTGTTGTCCTCGCAAGTCTGCTCCGCTTCCGGCGGATTGCGCCCGGCCCGGGTGTGTCTATCTTGGTTCTCGCGTCATCCCGGCATCTGCAACAGCAGATTCCCAGATCCAGCACGTTGCAAGTGTGCCGCTGCTTGAAGCTCGACGCCCGTACCTGACCCGTCGTTCGACACCGCTGGCTGTTCCCAATTTCCTGAAGCCCTCAATCCAAACCTACCTTGTCTGCTGTCAATTCCTGATTTAGCGCTGCGTCTCCTCTTCCATTTGCTCTTAGTCTTTCAGGAGATGCTCCATGCAAACCGCAATGCGACTCATTGCCTGCATTGTTGTCCTCGCCTGTTTGGGCCCTCTCCAGGGGCAACCAACAAACACGCAACAGGACCCCTTTGCCGGCATCGCAGATAAACCCGTCACCACGCAACAGAATGCCACCGGCTTCCGTGCCTTTTTTGCCGATAACTTTGGCTTTCGAAGGGAAGTCATGTCACAGTTCACGATCGGAGAAGATGGACGTGGGGCCAGCCGGCAGTCGGTTGGCTTTGAAGTCCTGAAGAAATTCTCAACCTCTACTGCCACTATTGCCAGCTTAAACTTTCAGGGCCGCATGGTCCGCCGCGATGGCTTTAATCCAGTCCAGAACGACATGGAAGGCGAACGCCGCCCGGGCTGGTTTTTTGAGTACCACAATGTCTATCTCGACATCTACAACATCTTCAATCCAGTCATCAGTGCCAGTCAGCGAAGCCGCAACGTTGGCCGCTTCAACCTCCGCGCTGGCCGCTTCTATGTTCCTTTCGGACTCAACCTCCAAACAGATACCCACGGTCCTGTGCTGCAACTGTCCAATGACCGGAACTTCGGCTTCGAGCGCGACTGGTACACCGGCCTTTGGGGTTCTCTCAATCGACACCTTAACTACGACGCTTACTATTTGCTCGGCTCCGGATATGATCTTGCTTTCAAAGGTCAGCGTGGCCTTGCTGCCGTCCGCATCAGCCTCGCCAACAAGTACAGCTCTCAATACGGCATCGAAGCTGGTGTTTCAGCCCTGGGAGGCGAACGCCTCGCCATGGAGAATCACAACCGTATCGAAACCCGGCGCACGGGAATCGATGTGCGATACCGGCGCCCCGTCCCTAAAGGCCTGTTTACGCTCACACACGAATTCAGTGCAGGCAGCGATTTCCGCAGATCGCTCACCATGCAATTGCACCAGGCCGACTACCTCCAAGCCTCCCGCCGTTGGGGCATCGCCGCCCAATACCGCCGGCACCACCAATCTGGCCTTAACCCCGATGCTTCCTTGCTTGCCGACCTTACTTGGTATTTCCGCAACGACATCGGCAATTCAACTCTCCACTGGTTCAAACTCAGCGTCGAGCGCCGACTTGAGCGCAGTCAACCAATGCCACCTCATACTGTCGTCGCGCTTCAATATTACTTTTATCGCTAAGGAAAACTGATGAGACCTCTGATTGCATTGCTACTTCTGAATCCACAAGTTCTTGCCGCCGCCATCGGCTGCACACTTAGCAATCCGGCTGAAGACCTGAAATATCTCTTTCCGAAGATGACTACCTTTAAGGAGGAACTCAAGGAATTTCCCCGGCTCAAAGACGGTGCTTCCCTCTACAAAGGCCTCAAAGCTCGCCTCGGCAGCGATCTTGACGCTATCTACGAGAGCTACGAGACGCCTTATACCGTCTACAGTGTCTTTGAAGGCTCAACGCGCATTGGCATCGTCCACGGTGTCAACGTTCCAGGCAAAGGCGGGGTCATCCAGGTCTTCCTTGCTACAGACCCTACCACCGCCGTGATCCAGAACTTCTTCTTTCAGCGCCTCGAAAGTCCAGCCGCGCGCCAGCTCCGCAACAAGGACTTTCGTGCCCAGTTCAACGGCCTCACACTCGCTGACTTCTATAAGCACGACTACTATGCGATCGCCTCGCCGGGAGTCATGGCAGACAAGCTGGCCGCCATCAAACCACCTGCCATAGCGCAAGCTGGCCTGGCTGACTACAACGCCTCTCTGCGCGGTCTTCGCAAAAACCTGATCCTGCTCGACTACTTTGTCTATGACAAACGCTTCGAGCCATTCTTCGAGCGTGCCCAGCAGGCCGCCAGCAAGAACAAACAGTAGAAAGGAATTTACATGAAAACCATCCTTGCCATCTGCGCTGCCATTCTCGCCATCGGCGGATTTGTGCTGTGGCGCTCCCTGCAACTTCCCACCCTTTCCGGCTCATTCACTGGTGCCCCCAAGGCCGCTGTAATCGATTTGATCGAGAGGCCCAAAGACTTCCTCAATAAGACTGTACTCATCGAAGGTGAGATCCGCGAGCAATGCAAATCCATGGGCTGCTTCTTCTTCTTCCACGTGCGGGACAAGCAACTCCGCGTCGACCTGGAACCGATTGCGATGAACGCCCCACGGCGTGAAGGCCGCCCCGCCCGCGTTGAAGGCCAACTCGTACCCTTCGGCGATGGCTACCAGCTCTCTGCAAGTGCAGTTGAATTCAAATGAGGCCTTATGTCCAACCAGCAACAAACTGACCCTTTTGTCCTTCGCCGCTATTTCATCCTTGCGATCAAAAACCTTCGCCGGCGCCTGGTCCGCACCGGCCTCACCATTGCCGGAGTCGCGCTTGCAGTCACCGTCGCCGTTTCGCTTGGTGGTTTCATGCTCGGCTATCGCGGAGCCATTGACAAGAGCATTGACATGCTCGGCTTCCAGGTCATGATTATGGCCAAGGGCTGCCCCTATGAGGCGGCTACCATGATGCTCAAAGGTGGAACTGGGCTTCTCTACCTGCCTGCCAGCATTTACGGCAAGGTTCGTAATGATTCCGAGATTGAAAGCATCACGCCCATCTTTGTCGGCGTAGCTCAAAAGCAAGGCAGTGGCATCCGCGAAGGCTCCGCTGAAAAGAACTTCCTTATTGTCAGCGGCATTGAAGTACCAAGCTACAAAGTAATGAAACCCTGGATCAACTTCAAAACAGGACCAGGCTTCGATGGGGGCCGCTGGTTCTCGCCCGGCTCACGGAACGAAGTTGTCCTCGGCTTCGAGGCAGCCGAATATGAGCAACGCAAAGTCGGCGATACCTTCTTTGCCACAATCACTCCTGCTGGTCAGCCAGAGCCAGTTCAGCATGAACTCAAGGTTGTCGGCATCCTGGACCGCACCGGCACCCAGGACGACGGCACTGTCTTTCTTCCTCTCGATGTCACCCGCGAATACTTCGGCCGTCCTGGCGAACTCACCATTCTCGGCATAAAACTAAAGCAATTCAACGCCGCCAACATGCGGAACTTCGAAACCCGCTGGCTCAAGCTTCCCGAGGTGCAGGTCGTTGGCCTTCAGCAGGTCAAGAACACGCTGGTCGGCCTTGTAGCTACTGCTCAGACGATGATCGCCGCCGTCGCTGTCATCGCTATCATCGTTGCCTTCATCGGCGTCATCAATACGATTCTGATGAGCGTCTACGAGCGCACCTCCGAGATCGGAATCATGAAGGCACTCGGTGCCCGGCGCGATTCGATATTCCAATTGATCTGGCTTGAGACTGTGATGATGTGTCTCGCTGGCGGCATCGCCGGCTCCGTCATGGCCGTCATAGGCTCAGACCTGGTCGAGAAAGCCATCAAGTCGATCGCCGACATGGGCGTCTCGGGTTCTATCGTTCAAATCACTCCATTCATCATCGGCTACGCCATTCTTGGCGCTGTCATCCTCGGCTTCTTTGCCGGCCTCTATCCGGCCTGGCGAGCCTCGTCCATGCGGCCCGTTGAAGCAATCAATAAAGGCAATTGAAATGAACAAGATCCTCATCGAGGCACATGGCCTCAAACGCTACTACCAGCGCGGCAGTGAAACAGTCAAAGCGCTCGACGGTGTCGACATCCAGATCCATGCGGGTGAGATCGTCTCGATCCTTGGGCCTTCAGGCTGCGGCAAGACCACGCTCATCAATCTGCTCTCTTGTCTCGACGCGCCTACGGCAGGCAAACTCACAGTTGACGGTAAATCCGTGGATGGTCTGACAGAAGATCAACTCGTTGAAGTCCGCCGCGGTACCCTCGGCTTTGTCTTCCAGCAGTTCTCTTTGTTGCCTACCCTTACCGTCACCGAAAACATTGAGCTGCCCTTGATGTTTCTCGGCCTCAAACCCAACCCGCCGCAAACCGCTGCCATCCTTGCGGCAGTCGGCCTCAAAGACCGTGCCACGCACCTTCCTCGCGAGCTATCCGGCGGGGAGATGCAACGCGTGGCCATTGCCCGCGCCCTTATCTCAAGGCCCAAGATTTTGGTCGCTGATGAGCCTACTGGCAACCTCGACAAAGCTACTGGCGAATCCATCATCGCTCTCTTCCGGCGCCTTGCGGCCGAGGAAGGGTTAGCGATTCTGCTCACCACTCACAACACTGCTTTCGGTGCCATCGCGGATAGGGCCATCACTCTTGAAGACGGCCGCATCGTCAGCGAAGTCCAGCAGACTCAAACTATTCTTTGACATCTGGATAGTTGCCAGGCCGTTCGGCTTCCCGCGCCCATGCCAACGTAAAGCGGACCGCCGCAGTCCTGCGCCTTCCGTGATAAAAGAAAAGCATCCATGTCAAGCTCAACAAGCAAGGGTGCCAAAGTCCTGATCGTAATCGGTGACACCGCTTTGCCGACTGCGCACTCGACCTGGCACCACAACCACCTCTTTATGCGCGAGTGTACGGTGATGCTGGCCGAGGCAAGTTAAAAGTGAGGCGCCGCAACTTTCTTGCACTCGCAGTTCAGCCCAAGCCCATCCAACTCTCCCTTGGCACCTACGGAATGCAAACTCTTGAGGTGGACAAGGCTCTCGAACAAATTCATCGGATCGGCTACGACGGCGCAGAACTCTGCCTCATGCAGGGTTGGCCCAGTGAGCCCTTCATGCTCGATGTCTCCGCTCGGCGTCGGATCCGCGAGCAGCCGCTACCGATTCCTTCGTTGATCGAAAATTTCAACCTCCTGGCCTCAGACTCCGATTACGCACGCACTCTTGATCGAATTCGCATTGCCGCTGCACTCGCTCAGGACATCGCCCCAAGCAAGCCACCCTTACTGCAATCTGTTCTCGGAGGTAAGCCAGAAGAGTGGGAACAAGTGAAAGCGAAGATGGCAATCCGTCTGGCAGGGTGGGCGCGCGTCGCCCAGGAGAATGGCATCAAGCTCGGTGTCAAGTCCCACATCGGTAGTGCCTCAAACACTCCTGAGAAATTGATCTGGCTTCTCGATCAAGTCCAAAGCCCCGTCCTCAGCGGTATCTTCGACTACAGCCATTTTCAACTCCTCAACCTCGACCTTGAGACATCTCTCAACACACTCCTCCCGCGCACTTCTTTCATCACGGTCAAAGACGGCCGCCTCGTCGATGGCAAGGCACAATTCCTACTCCCCGGCGAAGGCTCTACAAACTACAAGAAATATTTCCAGCTCTTAAAGAACAAACGCTACCAGGGCTGGATGCTGGTTGAGATCAGCCGCCAGTTGCAAACTCTGCCCGGCTACGATCCTTTGTCCGCAGCCCGCAAATCCTATCAAAACCTCGCGCCGCTTTTGAAGTCCGCAGGGCTTCGCTAATCGTGGCGTCGAAAAACAGCTCTAATTGTTTTCTTCAAGTCCACTCTGCCATGCACGATTTTTCACCGGCGCAAGAATGTCCTGCACCCCGGCCAATACCTCCGGGTCGATCTCATAGTCGAGTGAACCAAGGCACGACATCACTTCCGCCTCGTTCTTCATCCCGCAAAGCACACTATGAATGCGAGTCTCCTGCAGGCTGAACGCCACGGCCAACTGAGCGATGTCTACACCCTTTGAGGTGCAGAACAAAGCCGCTTCGGCACATTTCTGCTTCAACTCGGCATCTGCCGGATGCCAGGGTTGAGGGCCTTGCGGCGTTAGCAAACCCATGGCCAGCGGGGCACCCAGAATCAGCCCCATCTTCTGCTTGCCCACCCACGGCAGCAGCCGTGTCAATGACGTATCGTTCAAACCGTAATGGCAATAGCTCAAGATCAGATCGAGTTCATAGCGGGGTATCACCATCTCGAAGATCTTGAGCGGCAGCCCGCTCACACCCAAAAACCGTAGCTTCCCGGCCTGTTTCAGCTTGGCTACTGCCGGCAAAGTGTCTTCAATGACCGGCTCAATCTCGACAAATTCGATATCGTGACAAATCATGATATCGACGTAATCAAGCCCCAGACGGGTCAGGCTTTCATTGACACTAGACGCCACTCTCTCAGGCGAGAAGTCGAACGAATCCACGTCATAGCGGCCAAGCTTGGTTGAGATGAAATACTTGTCGCGAGGTACGGTTTTCAGTACCTGCCCAAGCACTGTTTCGGCACGAGTTACCCCGTAATACGGGGCGACATCTACATAATTGATTCCGTGATCGAGGGCCGCATGAAAAGCCCGCGTAGCCTCTGCCAAATCCATTTGCCCGAAATTTCCGCCCATGACGGCTCCGCCAAAGCTGAGCGCGCTGACTTCAAGGCCGGTCTTGCCGAGCGTTCTGTATTGCATCAATCCTCACTAACTTACTTCGCTAAACTCGCCCACCCACGCCGGTTCAAATCCCTATAAATCCACCACCCGCTTGCAACCCCCAGCGACAAATAACCAAGGCCCTCCAGCGTAGCCCCGAGCAATAGCTTGCCCGTCCCAAACAAGGTTCCGTAGATCAATACGCAACCCGTCAGCCAGCACCCAATATTAGCCCATCCATCCGTATCAGGTACGACATCCTTCATCCGGTCCGCCACCGGACCCCATCCAAAGCGTGAAGGGTGCGTTTTGCGGTAGAACGATTCCAGCACTTCATTCGGTTCAGGGGAGGTGAGCAGGGTAACTGCCAACCACACCGCAGTCGTGATGCTGACAGTTATGAGCATGATGTAAGCAAACTCTTTCGGTTGATCGCTGTCCATTTTGAAAACGGTTTGCAATGTCACACTCACTACAAATGCGGCGGCCATCGCACTCACTTCGCTCCAGGCATTGATGCGCCACCAATACCAACGCAACAACAACACTCCTCCCGTTCCAGCGCCTGTGACGATCAGCAACTTCCAGGCCCCAGTAATCGAATCCATGTTGAAGGTGACCACTGCTGACATCAACGTCAAAAACACTGTCGCCGCCTGCGATACGCGAACCAATTCCTTCTCGCCTGCCATCGGTCGAAGGAAGCGCCGGTAGAAGTCATTCACCAAATAACTGGCACCCCAGTTCAGGTTGGTCGCGATTGTCGACATATAGGCCGCCAGAAACCCGGCCAGCATCAGCCCGCGCAACTGCGGCGGCAAGTGATCGATCATCACCCGGATATAGCCAGTTTCAGGGTCTTGCAAGTCTGGATAAAGTACCAGCGCTGCCAGTGCAGTAAGCACCCATGGCCAGGGCCGCAATGAATAATGTGCCACCTGGAACCAGAGAGTCGCAACAAGGCTATGCTTCTCGTCCTTGGCGCTCAGCATACGCTGTGCGACAAACCCGCCTCCGCCCGGTTCTGCCCCTGGATACCAAGTGCTCCACCAGGTCACGCTGATGTAGACGAAAAACGTGATCATCGGCATCCAGACGCTATCGAGGTCTGGTACGAAGTTCAACACACTGCCCGCCCCTCCGGCTGCAATCCCGCGCGAAGCGTCAATCGCCCGCAGCTTCGAAATCAAAGCATCCATTCCGCCTGCTGCGGCTACGGCTGAAAACGCAAGCACAATGACCATCGTCATCTTGATAAAGAATTGCACCGCGTCGGTTACCAGCACGCCCCACAACCCGCTTAGAGTCGATATCAGTGCGGTGATCGCGATCAATCCCAAGACCAACCCCAGTGCGGTCAGCTTGTCTACCCCAAGCACCATGCTGAGAATTTTTACCATCGCCAAATTCACCCACCCCAACACGATGCAATTGATCGGTATACCAAAATAGAGTGCCCGAAACCCACGCAAGAATGCCGCCGGCTTTCCGCTATAGCGAATCTCCGAAAACTCGATGTCTGTTGTCACCCCACTGCGTCGCCACAGCCGCGCGTAAAGGAATACCGTCAGCATCCCGCTGGCCACCATATTCCACCACAGCCAGTTTCCGGCGATCCCGCCTTTGAAGACCAACCCCGTTACGGCCAGTGGAGTGTCTGCGGCAAAGGTCGTCGCTACCATGCTTGTGCCCGCAAGCCACCAGGGCACATTGCGGCCGCCAAGGAAGAACTCATCGACACTTTTGCCCGCGCGGCTCCTATAGTAAAAGCCGATTCCCAGATTGAGCGCAAAGTAGAGCGCAACAAAGATCCAGTCCAGCATCGTTAATTGCATAGCAGTTCTGCTAGTTTATAGCTGTCGTGCTCTTGCGTCGCTTTTTTCTCGCTGCCTTCGCCCCCACCTTGCAAAAGGCCTTTGCAGGCAAAATACTAGCCGCGTCTTACAGCCTGCATAGCCGCCAGACAAGCATTTACTTTGAATCGGCCCAAGTTGTAATGTCCGCCCAGTACGACCACGACACTTCACGCGTGTCAAAACCCGTTCCCTCCGGTTTGCCAGCGACAAGCCCCGTCCAACCCAGGATCACTCTACAGCTTGAGGCCCAATCGCTGATCGCTCGCGATTCCAGACGCAAACTCAGCACCCTGATGCCAGTTCCGCCGGCTTCTATCCTGCATATGATCTACCCCTCACCAGCCCACCCGGATCTTACTGCGATCTGGTCGATAGACAACCGGATTTACTATACAAACAATGACTATCGCAAGGTATACATCCTTCCTGCATTGATGAGCGAAGCTTGGGCGAAACCGCGCATTCTTGGCTAATTACAACCCTATTACCTAAAAAAATTGATAACATTAGCAGATATGTTTTGGCAGAATTTACGTTTTGCCTGGCGCTCTCTCGGTTCCAATCCAGGTTTCGCTGCTGCCGCGATCCTGGCTCTAGCTGTGGGCATCGGGCTCAATACTGCGATGTTTTCCGTCGTCGACGGAATTCTGCTCAAACCTCTTGCCTTCAAAGATCCCGAGCAGCTTTTCGCTCTTCGCGAGCAGGTCAACAAAGGCAGTACTCCTTCCCTTTATTTTCTCACTGCCGGCAATTTGATAGACTACCGGGCCCAATCCAAATCCGCCGACATTGTCGCCTACGGGCTAAGCCCTTTTTCATTGGTTCTTTCCAATGCCGACCCCGAACGATATCCCGGAATCGTCGTATCTGAAGGGTGGTTTCGCTTCTATGGTGCCAGGATCATTCGCGGCCGTGATTTCACAGCCTTTGACCACGAAATTGGGCAGGACGAAGCCGTCATCCTATCCAGCGGTATCTGGAGAGACCGCTTCGCCGCTTCTGATTCCGTCATCGGCCAGCAAATCAATTTGAATGGCCGCCCGCGGAAAGTAGTTGGGATAGTTGACGCGGCTTTCGAATTTCCGGTCAAGAATAAGATCTACGCCCCACTGGCTCTCACTCCAGAGGAAAAATCACGCCGTGACTTTCATCGCTTTATGGCCCAGGGCCGGGTTCGCCCTGGGTTTACGATTCCTCAAGCTCGTGCAGAACTCAGCAGCATCCTAGCCAATCTCGCCCAACAATATCCGGAATTCAATAGTAAAAAGAGTATTTATGTCGAGCCGCTGGCTGAAGACCTCACCGGTAAAATCAAGCCTGCCCTTGTTGCACTCATCGGTGCTGTCGCTTTTGTGCTGGCCATCGCCTGCGCTAATGTGGCCAATTTGCTGCTGGCTCGTGGGGCTGTCCGGAATTCTGAACTTGCCGTTCGCGCCTCCCTGGGCGCAACCCGGTCGAACCTCATCAGTCAATTGCTCACCGAGAGTCTTTTGCTATCCATTCTCGGCGGAATCCTCGGGCTGGGGCTCGCTTTTGCGGCTTTCTTCGCCTTCAAGCTCTTTGCTCCTCAAAACCTCCCGCGTGTTGACCAGGTTGCAATCGACCTGCGAGTCATTGTCTACAATCTCATTGCTGTCGTGCTCACGGGGCTCCTCTTCGGTCTGGTTCCCGCGTTGAGGCTCTCTCGCATCGATCTGCACACCACCTTGAAGGACAGAACGCGCGGCGGCTCTTCACGCGCTCAATTCCGTAACATTCTCGTCGTCGCTCAAGTTGCCGCCGCTCTTATGTTGATGACTGGTGCCGGTCTTCTCATACGCAGCCTCGTCCAGTTGACTCACGTGGATCTGGGCTTTGAACCCGATCACTTGCTCTCCATGCGAGTTACGCCCCTTCCGGCAAAGTATGACAACGATATTCCCCGTCAAGTCCAGTTCGGACGGGCAATTATTCGCAATCTTGGTACGGTTTCTGGCCTCCGGTCTGCCGCAATCTCGACCAGCCTGCCCTTTCAGGGCAATCCTCGCTACATCATGACGGTCGAAGGCGGCCCAGCGGTCACAGTCGCAACAGCTCCAGTAACAGACTACTTTGCAGTTACTCCCGCCTATTTTGAAACTATGAAGATCCCAATCGTTACTGGCCGGGCCTTTAGCGATTCCGATGACATCACAGCTCCGCAAGTTGTGGTCGTCAACCAAACCTTCGTCCGCACTCATTTCCCCAATGGGCGCATTGACCGGCGTATGCAGATTGGGCTTGGCAATCCCCCCGAATGGCGTGAGATTGTTGGCGTCGCCAAAGACGTCAAGACTCTTGGTGTTGACTCCGAGACTCGTGTTCAGGTCTACGCTCCCTACTACCACTCGCCCAGCATCATCCAGCAGCAGGCGACCTCCTTTAGCATCATTGTCCGCACAGAAGGAGAACCAGCCCTCCTGGCTCAGTCCGTTCGCCAGAAGATCCTCGAAGCAGACAATGCACAGCCCGTTTGGCAGATCCAGACCATGGCTACCACCATCAGCGAGTCACTTGCTCGAGAGAGATTCACACTATTTCTGATGGCTATTTTCGCCGGGGTTGCCTTCCTTCTGGCCATTATTGGCCTGAGCGGAGTTTTGTCTTACACGGTGTCGCAGCGCACTCGAGAAATCGGCATACGCCTCGCCGTTGGTGCCCAACCCAGCGAGGTCCTCTGGATGATTCTGAAGCACGCGCTGCTACTTGTCTCGGCCGGAATCTTTGGAGGAATTGTTGGCTCAGTTATTATCACCAGATCTCTTGGTAATCTACTATTCAACGTCAGCCCCAACGATCCCTTCACCTTCATTTCAATCACGCTGATCTTTTTGTTTACCGCCGCGATCTCGGGTCTCATTCCAGCCATTCGAGCAGCCAGGATTGATCCTGCGATCACGTTGCGGGCTGACTGAGTCAGCGGTTCTGCAGAAATGTAGCGGTGGAGTGGAAGAACTCTTTCAAGGTAGTAACTGCCGCCTCAGGTAACCCGGCCTCGGCAAGTGCCCGGTCCATCATCTCCACCCAACGGTTTCTTGCTTTTTCGTCTACAGCAAAAGGTGCATGACGCATCCTCAATCTCGGATGTCCGCGCTTTTCCAGATAATCCATCGGGCCACCAAACCGGAATAGCAGAAAGTCCCGCAGCCGCTCCTCGGCACCGGCCAGATCCTGCTTTGGATACATTGGGCCAAGAATGTCGTCTTCGGCCACTTGACGGTAAAATGCTCCCACAAAGCGTCGAAACCCATCCTCTCCAATCACTTGATACAGGTCTTCTTCGGCAATTTTTTCAACACTCACAATCCCATCCTAAGGCACCACCAGAATGGGCGCTCGCCAGAACGTTTGGTCAGCGGCTTTAGGGCCTGGTTCTTCTTCAGCCATCCCTCTGCGATAAACTATGAAGAAATCTTCTCCTAATGCACACTCTCATTTTGCTCACCCTGCTATTGGGCTCGGCGCTTTCAGCCACCACTACTTTCGACGAAGTGAAGCCAATCTTCGCGGCGAAGTGTTTTGCCTGTCATAACGAGAAAGTAAGCCTTGGCAAACTTGCCCTCCACACACCCGAAGCTGTCCTTAAAGGCGGAGAAACCGGTGCCGTCATCATCCCTGGAGAAGCCGCCAAGAGTCTCCTCATAGACAAGATCGTCACCCGTCAAATGCCTCCTGGCACAGTAAAGCTCACCGACAGTGAAATCGATCAGATCAGAACCTGGATCAACACTGGTCTCCCCAAAGTTGTAATCACAACGTCTGAAGTTTCCGCCCACGAAATCCGAGGCATCCTGCAAGCTCGCTGCGTCCTATGCCACGGGAGCAACCGCAAAGAAGGCGGCCTCGATCTGCGCACCCTGGCCAGCCGTCTCAAAGGAGGCAAGTCTGGTCCGGCTATCGTCCCAGGCAAGCCTGAAGAGAGCCTCCTCTACACACGCATCATCAAGGGCGAAATGCCCCCGGCCAAAGAAGCAAAAGCCCTCGCCGTAGAACTTCCAACAGACGCAGAAACCGGAAAGATCAAGACGTGGATTAGTGCAGGCGCAAAGGATGCCGGCCCGAGGGAAATCTCTCCAGACATTGTCAAGGAATCCGACAAGAAGTTCTGGTCCTTCCAGAGTCCAGTCAAACCCGCACTCCCTGCGGTCAAATCTATGTCCAGCGTCCGCAACAATATCGACCGCTTCCTGCTCGCCAAGCTCGAATCCAAAGGCCTCACTTACAACAGGGAAGCAGGCAAGCGCTCTCTCCTTCGTCGCGTCTATCTCGATCTCACCGGCCTGCCTCCAACGCCCGCTGAACTAGCAGCCTACGAATCCGAAAAATCTCCCACCGCCTATGAGAGTGCAGTAGACAAACTGCTCGCCTCATCCCGCTACGGCGAACGCTGGGGCCAGCACTGGCTCGATCTCGCTGGCTATTCCGATTCCGAAGGCTTCGGTCAGGACGACAACGTCCGTCGCTACGCCTGGCGCTACCGCGACTACGTCATCCGGTCGCTCAACGCAGACAAGCCCTACTCGAAATTCCTCACCGAGCAAATCGCCGGCGATGAAATGTCTAACGACTGGAAGCAAGTCAAAGGCCCTGCCACACAGGAGATGATTGATCGACTCGCCGCCACCGGCTTTCTCCGCACCACCCCAGACCCCACCAACTCCAACGAACGCGGCCTGCTTGCCGAGCGCATGAACATACTCGCCGACGAAGTTGAAGTTCTCTCCTCATCGGTAATGGGCCTAACCGTAAGCTGCGCCCGCTGCCACAATCACAAATACGACCCAGTTCCACAGCGCGACTATTATCGCCTCAGTGCGATTCTCCAGAGTGCCTATGATCCCTACGAATGGCGATCCCCTAACAAGCGCGAAATCCCGTTAGCCCTGGCCGAAGAACAAGCTGAAGTTACGAAGCACAATGCCCCAATCGAAGTTGAGATGAAGCGACTCCGCGATCAGATCGAAATGGCCTCAGCCCCATTCAAGAAGCCGGGCCTCACGTACAAGCGCGGTGAACTCGAAAAACAAAATCCGGAACTGGCTGCCATCGTCGCTCCTCTTCAAAAAGAACTTAACGAGTTCCGGGGCAAGCTCAAGCAGACACCTCACACAAGGGTCTTGAATGACAACACGCAACCCTCTCAGAGCTACGTCCTGCGCCGCGGCGACCCTGCCAGCTTTGGCGAACCAGTCGATGCCAACATTCCTCAGGTGCTCCGCAACGCAAGCCTCAAAAACTACGAACCCAAGCCACCCTTTGAAGGCACCAGCGGCCGCCGTCTGGCTTTGGCCGAATGGCTCACCCAACCGAATCATCCGCTCACAGCTCGCGTGGCGGTCAATCAACTTTGGATGCGCCACTTCGGCCGCGGCATTGTTCCAACAGTTTCTAACTTTGGCAAGTCCGGCATTGCCCCAAGCCACCCTGAACTCCTCGACTATCTGGCAACAGAGTTCGTAGAAAAGGGCTGGAGCATGAAGTCCATGCATCGCATGATGGTCACAAGTCAAGCCTACCGGCAGTCTTCCACCGTCTCGGAGGCCCAAATCGCCGTCGACCCCGAGAACGCCCTTCTCACCCGCATGCCCCTGCAGCGCATGGATGCCGAGACTCTCTACGACTCGCTTCTTTTAGTCTCAAGCCGCCTCGACGAGACTGCCTTCGGCATCCCATCCGACATCCAAATCAACGAGGACAAAGAAGTCTCCGTCAAGCCCGGCAAGCCCGGTTACCGCCGCAGTATTTACACGCTCCACCGCCGCCAAACCCCTGTCTCTTTGATGGACGCCTTCGACCAACCTTCGATGACCCCCAACTGCACCGAGCGCCGCCGCTCGAACGTAGCCACCCAGGCCCTCCACATGTTCAATGGCTCCATCTCATGGGAACTCTCAAAATTCATGGCCGGACGCATCATCGACGAAGCAGGCAACGATCGTTCAAAACAAGTCGAACAAGTCTACCTGCGAGCCTACTCCCGGCCACCAGGGCCAGCAGAAACTGAAACAGGTAAAGCCGCCATCGCAGACTTCGAAAAGCAATGGCCCGGCCGGCTTAAGCAGGACAACTCCGAGGCCCCTCACGCCGCCCAGTCTCAGTGGTTAGCCCTCGCCAACTTCTGCCACGCCATTCTTAACTCTGCTGAATTCAGCTTCATCGACTAAGGCCAACCCATGCAAAAGAATACCCGTCGCGACTTTTTCAACTCGATCTCAAACGGCCTCCACGGCGCAGCCCTTGCGAGCCTTATCGCAAACGAAGCCAAAGCCTCCGGCGTCTACGACCTCACGCCCAAGCCTTCTCACTTCGCCCCCAAAGCCAAGGCCGTCATCCAGCTTTTCATGAACGGCGGCCCCAGCCAGGTCGACCTATTCGATTCCAAGCCAATGCTAACTCGCCTCGCCGGCACCGCCCCCGGCCGCGAGCTCAGTTTCGCTATCTCCAACGGCGACATGCCCGGCTTCCTCATGCCGAGCCCCTACGAATTCAAGCGGCACGGCAAAGCTGGCATTGAAATTTCAAGTGCCCTGCCACATCTGGCAACCTGCGCCGACGACATCACTGTAATTCGTTCGATGTACGGTGAACACGCCAACCACGAGCCTGCGCTCTTCCTGATGCATTCTGGCCGCACCATCGCGAGCCGCCCGGCTATCGGTTCCTGGATCGCCTACGGCCTCGGAACCGAGAACCAGAATCTCCCTGCCTACGTCGTACTCGACGATCCCAAAGGCCTCCCCATCAACGGTATCTCGAACTGGCAATCCGCCTGGCTTCCGCCCATCTATCAGGGCACCCGCTTCCGCGCCGAAGGCCCGCCAGTGCTTAATCTCGAACCTCGCAAAGAGATCCCGGCTCCGCTCATCGAAGCCGAACGCAACCTCTTGCGCAAGCTCGATCAAGCCCACCGCAGCAGCCGTCCCCTCCAGCCAGAGCTTGACGCCAGAATCTCCAGCTACGAACTCGCCGCCCGCATGCAAATGGCCGCATCCGACGCCCTCGACGTCAATCAGGAGACCGAAGCCACCCGCGAAGCCTACGGCCTCAACGATTCAGCAACTGCCTCCTACGGTAAGCGCTGCCTGATGGCAAGGCGACTGGTTGAGCGCGGAGTCCGCTGTGTCCAGCTTTATATCGAAAGCCAAATCTTCGACTCTCACGACAAGCTCGAAGCGAGCCTCGGCTACGCCTGCAAAAAGACCGACAAGCCAGTAGCCGCCCTGCTCAAAGACTTGAAGCAACGCGGACTCCTCGACTCAACGCTAGTTGTCTGGGGCGGGGAATTCGGCCGCCTCCCGATGTCCCAGGGCACCGGCAAAGGCGCTGGCCGCGATCACGGCCCCAACGGCTTCAGTGTTTGGATGGCCGGAGCAGGGGTCAAGAAGGGCCACGTCCACGGCACCACCGACGACATCGGCTTCAAAGCCCAGCAGGACAAGGTCAGCGTTCACGACTTCCACGCCACGATTCTCCACCTCATGGGTATGAACCACCGCGATCTCATCTATCAACGCCACGGCCTCGAAGAGCGCCTGACAGATCAATTTCCCGCCCGTGTCGTCAGCGAGATCCTTGCCTGACTTGCAGAGGCGATCATCTTTATAAGAAAGAGTCTGTAATAGAATCGCCCTATGCGCCGCCGCCACTTCCTGACCATTTCTTCCACCGGCGCTCTCCTCGTTTATACGCTCGACGGCCAACCTACGGTTGAATCCCAGCCCGGTGAACAGAAGATTCCCCTCAAGTTCTTCACCGAAGAGCAAGCCCACATCGTCGCCGCTGCAACGTCTCGTATCTTTCCCACAGACGCGTCCGGTCCAGGGGCGAACGAAGCCGGCGTCACTCTCTACATTGACCGCCAGCTAGCAGGCCCTTATGGTCGCGATCGTTACCGTTTCACTCAGGCCCCTTTTGAGCAAGGCACCCCAACGCAGGGCTACCAGGGCGCAGCCAATCCCCGCGAGATCTACCGGGAAGGCCTCAAACTCCTTACCGGACTGACCAAACTCACCCCAGAAGAGCAAGACAACCGTCTCCGCTTGATCGAAGCATCGCCCTTCTTTCTACTCCTACGTCAGCACACGCTTGAAGGCATGTTTTGCGACCCCATGCACGGCGGAAACCGCGACCTCATCGGCTGGCAACTGATCGGCTTCCCAGGCCCCTACATGAGTTGGGCCAACGACATCGAAAAGCACAACGGCGAAGCCTTCCGGCCCAAGCCGCAGTCCCTTACGCAAATCCTGAATCGCAAAATTACTCCCTGGGAAGAACTGGAACCATGATCAATCTCCCATCGACAGACGTCGTCATCGTTGGCGGCGGCTGGTCCGGCCTGCTCATGGCTAAAGAACTCGGTGCGAAAACGAGCCTCAAAATCAAAGTCCTTGAGCGAGGTAAACCCCGCGCCAGGAACGAATACATTGAAGGCATGGACGAGCTCGATTATGCTCTCCGCTACCGCATGATGCAAGACGTAGCGAAGGAGACAGTCACCTTCCGCAACACCCCCAAAGACAAATCGCTTCCCGTCCGTCAGTTCGGAGGCTTTCTTCCTGGCGACGGCGTCGGCGGTGCAGGCGAACACTGGAACGGCATGACTCCACGCTTCCTGCCAGACACCTTTGAAATGCACAAGGCGACTGTGGAGCGCTACAGCAAGAGCCGCCTCCCCGAAGGCAGCACGATCCAGGATTGGGGCATCACCTATAACGACATTGAGCCTTACTATCTCAAAGCCGAACAGCTCCTTGGTATCTCTGGCCTCGCTGGCAATCCTATGGCCGGTCCACGTTCCGGCCCTTTCCCAACTCCACCCATCAGGCAGACCTACTTCGGCAAGATCTTCACCGATGTCACCAAAGACATGGGCTACCATCCCTATCCCGTCCCCTGCGGGAATCTCAGTCAGACTTACCGCAACCCCGACGGTGTCATCCGGCCCGCCTGCCAATACTGCGGATACTGCGAGCGCTTTGGCTGCATGGTCGGTGCCAAGGCTCAGCCCACAAACACCTTACTCCCTGTCATCCTCAAACAAAAGAACGTCACCATCACAACCAGTGCCCAGGTTCGTCGCATCCTCACCAAAGGTAACCAGGCCACCGGGGTTACCTACGCCAGCAACGGCAAAGAATACTTCCAACCTGCGGGCAAAGTCATCCTCGCCTCCTGGACGCTCAACAACACTCGCCTCCTGCTGCTTTCAAAAATAGGCAACCACAACACCGGCCGCAACCTCACCCACCAGGTGATGGGAGCCGGCGTCACATTTTTCTTCGACAAGTCTCTCAACCGCTTCATGGGTTCAGGAGCAAGCAACGTTACTGTCAGTGACTTCGATGGCGACAACTTCGATCACGCAAATCTCGATTTTATCCGTGGCGCCTACATCTCAAGCCCCGCCTTTGGCTCGCGCCCCATTGCCAACTTTGGTGCTGTCCCATCCAACATCAAATCCAACTGGGGAGGGGAATGGAAGAAGGCTGCCGTCCAGCTTTTTGATCGCACAGCCAGGCTCGGTTCCTCAGGCGAGCACATCCCCTACAAAACCAACTTCATGGATCTCGATCCCACTTACACTGACAACCTAGGAGACCCTCTCCTGCGCCTCACCCTCGACTGGAACGACAACGAATTCAAGATCCACAATTTCATAAGCGCAAAGATCGAAGGCATCGCCAAACGAATGCCGGTCAAGAGTTACGTCATGTCGCCACCCCTGAAGCGCTATGACGCCATGAGTTACAAGAGCACCCACATACAGGGCGGCACGATCATGGGAGGAAGTCCTGAAAATTCGGTTGTGAACACCAATAACCAGCACTGGCAGATTCCCAATCTTTATGTCTTGGGGGCCAGCACCTTCCCGCAAAATCCATCGGGCAACCCAACCCTAACCGTACTCGCGCAAACCTTGCGGGCTGCAAAAGATTTAGATTAGGCGATGCCTCCAGAGCTTGGGTAAATATGCGGCCATAGGTAAGAACACGAGGGCGAAAGTGATGGGGAGGAATTCCATTCCAAGCCCTGCAGCCCGCCCCAATGCCACCTCAACGCTCCGCCAACTCAGCAACCCAAGCATCACCATTACGCTCGCCTTCGTCGCCAATATAAATTGATTGAGGATAGCCAAAACCTCGGGGTTGAACTTGTCCAGCGCGAAAGGAATATTGATCCATTGGGGCCGGCCTCTCGAAAAGCTCAAAAGACTATAAGTCAGCAAACCAATGCCCGGCAAGAGCCAGATGCTATCCTTCCCGCCCCAACTATCAGGCAGCCCGGAAGGCCCAAAATGTACCGGAATCCGATCTGGCAAATCTACCCAATTACTCCCCACCACTACAAACATCGCCACCAATGAGACGAAGGCTATGGCCTCAAGCACCATGTCAAACCTGCTTTTTTCTGCCTGCACGAATTCATTATAGAGAATCGATTTGATGATCGCGATGCCTAGGTCTGTCAAGAGTGAAGAGGTATGAGCACTTATGACATTGTTATGGCGGCTGGGCTAGCGGTTGCGGACAGCGATGTTGAAAGGAGAAGAAGCGCGACCGTTAACAACCACGGAAAGAGACTGACTGCCATCTGGTGTAGATCTGGGAAGCGTGATTGCTGCCTGGAAGACTCCAGTGGCAATGCGTTCCACGCGGAGGGTGTGGATCGGTGTTTCGCCGAGGGCCAGAGAAACTTCGTTTGCCCGGAGGGTTGAGTCAGCAAATTGCGAAGGGTCGGTAAAGGTGACCAGGATTTGATCACCTGGAATGGCGGGCCGGACGGTATCGATGTTGAACTGATCGGAACCTTCGAGACGCTGAATTGAGGGAGCGGCTCCCGTGATCAAGACCAGGACGCTGTTGACGGTTTCGCCCTCGACGTTCAGTTTGAGCTGCGCCCAGCCGGGATTGACCGTGGCGGGTACTTGCAGCAGCACTCTGCCGGAGGCGGCCGAGATCACATTGATGGAGAGGTCGTTGAGGCTGGCCGTGACGCGCGGGTTGGTTGAGTTCAGGCCGGCAACGGCAACGAGAGCGTTTGAGCCGGGCATGACGAAGGTTGAGCCAGATTCAGTGGTCCAGCGGGAATCAGGCTGGAGGGCGGGACGTCCAAAGGCGGCAGAAAGAAATTGCACGCCGAGGCCGTTGCGAAGCTGCAGGTGGTTAAGACCGGATTGCACAGTAACCGTGTAGTTGGCGGCAGTGGCTTGAGGTGTTGCTACGGCGCTAGCAAGGATCCTGGTTGAAGAAAGCACGATGAGCGAGCGCACCTGGATATCGCTTGAGCCAAAGCCCACCGTAACCCGGCCGGATTGGAAGCGTGCGCCGGGGGCGTTGATATCGAATACGGTTTCTGAAGCCGGGTTGATGGTATTTGGCGTGATCGAGAAAGTATTGGCCTCGGAATCGGTGAAGGGGAGCTGGGCCGGGGCATCAGGACGAAGGAAGAGTGAACTCTGGCCGTCAGGGTTTAGAAGAACGACGCGGGCAACATGACCAGACGCAGCATTGGGGACGGCAATCTGAAGGGTGCCGGCGCCTTCATCGAAATTGCGTACAGGGGCGGCTTCTCCGTCTACGAGTACGCGTGTTCTGTTGTTGATGCCGGTGGCGGTGACCACTGCCATGCGGGTACCGTCAGCAGCCGGGGCGATCCAGTTGACGTTGATCACTTCTGGTGCCCGCCGAGTGGCCACCTGGATGGCGGAGGGGAGAACGTAAGTTTCCGATCCACTTTCGAGAACCATGTGGCGCTCGCCTTCGCTGAGGAAACCGGAAAGGAAAAGGTCGAAGACGATGAACTGATTTTGGAAGCCGCGCACGTTGTTGATCGCCGGGGAGCCGCCAAGGATCGTAGACCGGAGACCGGCAACGGGTTTGGAATCTGCCGTGACAAAGCCGTAACCGCTGGCGATGAAGCCGGGGTTGACAACTTGAGGGGTGATGAAGGCCGGGCGGACGTAGTTACCGGAATTGGTGGCCGGGTTGGTGAAGTAGCTGTAGGTAGTAGGGGCGAAAAGCGTGGGAGCAGAGCTACGTGTGTTGACCGTGAAATTGATGTCGGTGACGGGCTGGGCAGGGTTGACATTGATCGTGCGGGCTGTCTGTGGATCGCGAGTACCGGGGAAGAACTGAAGATCAAACCGGTTGTTGACCGGGATCTGGTTGTTGTCTGGATCGCGCGGGAGGATGATGTCGCCAGGGGTGGCCTGGCCTTGGATGGCGGGTGGAATGGGGTGGACGTAAATCTGATACGGACCCGGGGGGACGCCCTGAATGCGGTAAGTGCCATCAGGGTTGGTAAGGGTGCTGACGGCTGTGCCGTTGAGCGATAGTGCGACTACGCTGGCGAGGTTGACGCCGTTTCCGTTCTGGGTGACGCGTCCGGTGACTGAGCCGAAAAGGCTCGCAAAATTGCGCGAGGGGTAGAGGATTGAGATCGCTGAGAAGTCGTCAGATGCGAGAGGTTTAGAGCGTGTGGTTGCGCGGGTGAGTTGGGTCGACATCGCAGAGGATGTGAAGGTGTGCTGCAGGCCTAAGGCGTGGCCGAGTTCGTGTACCGCGTTCAGGAAGAAAACTTCGGAGTAACTCGGGTAGGCGACGCTGTTGATGTTGGTGAGGTCTTTGCGGAAGACGACAAGCGAGCGGAGGATCGGCGTGAAGGGCTCGATTGAGTTGAAGTCGGATTCAGCTTTGACGGTGGGGCCAGCGTAAGAGATGACGCCGGGAGGGACGTCTTCTGAGAACATCACGTCGATGCCAGGTGCGCCCTGCGGGCCGGAAGCAGATGGGGCGTAACCACCAAAGGCGATACGGAGATCTGAGGTTGAGACATCGCTCCAAGTGCGGGCGGCGAGGAGGATCTGGCTCATCAAAGCGTTGGAATTGTCGCCGGGAGCCAGCTTTTCTTGACCGTCAGAGACAAGAAAGAATGGAACAGTGCGGTTGACCAGCGCGTTGAGATCAAACTTCTCGTAGATCGGCTGCTGGTAGCCGAAGCGGCTGGAGTAGCGGACGAAGTGATAGCTGGCGGTGGCAGAGGCCGCGAGGATTGCCAAAAGGGGGAGAGTGCGGAGAATTCTCACTGGCGCTCTCCGCGGGGCTGTTGTCTCGAAGTGATACGGGTGCGAAGGTCTGAGAGGCGGAGATGGACGCCGGGGTCTTCAACAGGTTGGCCTTCTGGGGTCACCATGCGGTCATCGGTTTTAGCACGGGCCACCATCAGGTTGCCACTAGCGTCTTTAACAATGTTGAGCAGGCCCTGGCTGAGGCCCATGATTTGCTTGAGGCCGCTCTTGCCTTGCCAGAGAAAAAATAGATATTCGGTGTTGCGGCTAAGGGTGGGTGAACCTTCAAAGCTCTGGCGAAAGCCAGAAGCGGTGCCGCCAGGGATGGCAACCTGAATTTTGGCGGCTTGCTGTCCTTTGAAGCGTTCTGTTACGGCAACTTCGCAAACTGTCCAGATGACTGGTTGGCGGTAGGTCTGATTGCAGTAACTGACCGTGCCGCGGACGATTTCGGTGGATTCGTCAATCAGGCGGTTTTCGGAAAGTTGTTCTAGTGTAGCGGCTGAAGACAGCCCCGGCGTCATGCTCCAGAGGAGCGCAAACGCGAAGGGGAGGCTGGCACAACGGCGAGACATAATCTTTCCATACGTACAGATAGCACGCAAGTTGCCTAAGTACTGTATTGATTCTAAAGCATTTAATTCAAATTTTCAAGGGTGGAGTGTGGCGGTGGGACACAGATTGACCCACCGCCGTGTCACAAAATGGAGTTATGGTGGGAGAACTTATGCGGATCTGGATTTCAATCATTGTGTTGAGTGGGTTGGCGAGCGGTCAAACGACCATGGATCGATTGGGCAGGACGACGCCCAAATCGAGCTTTATGGGCTTCTTACGGAGCGCACATGAAGGAAATTTTATGAAGGCGGCGCGATATCTACAGTTTGCCCCGGAGCTGAAAGATAAGGAGCGGATGGAAATCGCGCGCGAGTTGCTCTTTGTGCTGGATCGCGGGTTTGTGGGAAATCTGGACTCGATCAGTTCGAAGCCAGAAGGAAACGCCGATGACTTGATGACAGTAGACCGGGATACCGTAGGGGCCGTGGTGGGTGCGGAGCAGTCGAGCGCTGTGGTAATGATCCGGGTGGCAGAGGGCGGGCAGCAGGTATGGCTCTTGAGCCGGGAGACAGTGGAACTGGCACCGCAGCAGTTTTCGGAGTTTGGGTTTCCAGCATTGGAAGGGATCTTGCCTCGTGTCTTGATCGACAATCACTTTTGGTCGATGCCGGTTTGGGTGTTGCTGGCGATCTTGATTGCATTGCCGGTAGCAATGGGCCTGGCTTGGGGATTGGTTTGGTTGTTTGCGCGATGGGTTCCGGCGAGGTGGGAGATTTCGCAGCGGCCAAATCTGCCGGCGGTGTTGTTCGTGGGCTTGGTTCTGCACAACTTTGCTTCGCGGTTGCTTGGGCTGCCGCTGGTATACCGGGTCTGGTACTCGCGTGTGCTGGTTGTGCTTTGGCTGATGTTATGGGTGTGGGTGATTTTTAATGTAATTGCATACGCGGACCGGCGGATTCGGGAATATCTGTCTAATAACAACTTGAGTTCGACTCAATCGATACTTCAGTTGGGGCGGCGATTGGTGCAATTGCTGGTCTTGATGGGGGCGATTCTCATTGGGTTGAAGGGCTTTGGGTATGACATTACAGCGGCGCTAGCTGGACTGGGGATCGGTGGGATCGCGATCGCTTTTGCCGCGCAGAAGACGCTGGAGAATGTGTTTGGCGGGTTGTCGTTGTTGAGTGATCAGAGCATCCGCGTGGGGGATAGTTGCCAGTTTGCTACAACCGTTGGGACGGTTGAAGATATTGGGCTCAGGGCGACGCGGTTCCGAACGATGCAGCGCAGTGTTTTGTACATTCCGAATGGGCAACTGGCCACGATGAATATCGAAAATCTGGGGCAGCGCGACCGGATTTTGTTCAAGCACGTGATTGGAGTGAAGTATGGGATGGAGAGCGGAGGGATGCGGGAGCTGCTTGATGAGTTGCGGAGTTTGCTTGAATTGGATGAACGGGTGAGTGACGAGGGGCGGCGGGTGCAGTTTTCGAAGTTTGGAACTTACTCGCTCGATATTGAGTTGTTTGCTTATGTACTTACTGCCGACTACGCCTATTTCTTGACGGTACAGGAGGAACTGTTGCTGCGGGTGATGGAGATTGTGAAGAAGCATGATTCGGATTTTGCGTTTCCGTCGCAGACTTTGTATGTGGAGAAGGGGCGGCTGGAGATGGGCGGGGCTGAGGGGGTTGCGACTCCGGGATCTGTCTAGCACCTAGTGCTACAGTTTAGAATTAAAAGTGTGCTGAGAATTTTCAAATCCCGCTGGTTTGAACGCTTTGCCCGGAAAGAAGGGATCCGCGATGCAGATATGCTTGACGCTATTGACCGAGCCGAGAGAGGACTGATTGATGCCGACCTTGGTAGTGGTGTGATCAAGCAGCGGGTAGCGAGAATTGGGCAAGGAAAATCAAAGGGATTTCGTACGGTAATTTTGTATCGTCGTGGATCCATGGCCTTCTTTGTATATGGATTCGCGAAAAGTGAGAAGGCGAATCTTGCCGAGGATGAGATGAAGCAATTCAAAGAGGCGGCGAAGAGTGTTTTGGTCCTTTCGGAAGAAAACATGGCGCAATTGTTGAGCCGTGGTGACTTTGTGGAGGTGAAATTGAGATGAGCAAGAAGTACCGAAGTGAAGCGCTTGCGGCGATCCATGAAACGATGGAGGCGCTGCATGATGTCGGGGCTATCGACAAACAGACGATGCGGCATTTTGATGATGCATGTCTCACGCCGATTCGTGCGCTGATGCCGGATGAGATCAGGGCCATTCGTGAGAGGGAGCAGGTAAGCCAGACGGTGTTTGCAAATTATTTGAATGTGACTAGCAGTTTGGTAAGCAAATGGGAGCGAGGAGAGAAGCGGCCTTCAGGGGCTTCTTTGAAATTGCTGTCACTGGTGGAGAAGAATGGGCTGGCTAGCGTGGCCTAGCCGTTGCGCATTTGCTTAAAGTGTTCGTCGCAGAGCCAGTGGTAGTGGTACTGCTTGGTGAGATGTTTTTGGAGGCCGCCCCAACGGTGGGTGTTTTGGGGGTCGGCGAGTTCGAGCAGTTCGCGAAGGGCGTGGAGATGTCTGCCGTGGGCTCGAGTGGGGTTGTAGTGTTCGCCTTCCAGTTCTTCTACCAGTGGCGAAGACGCGTCAGACCATTGGGCGGATTTAAGCAATGATTTTGCGCTGCCTGCGGCGGCTCTGGCTGACACAAAGGCTGGGTCTCTCGGGATGAATTCTTTGAGCCCATCTACAATGGGTTCCAATTTCTTGATGAGCGGGGTGAGTCTGACGAGCAGTGATCCTGGGGCCTCGATAGTGTAGGTCTTGACTGGATGGATTTTGTGGGCGGTGCAGTAGAGGGTGAGCTTGACGTTGAAGGGCTTATCGGTCAAATCGTTCCACATTCCTTCGATTGTGGAGGGCAGATTGTCCGGTTGACGCTCGAATTCGAGGGTGAATATGGGCGGGCAGTGGGATTCGATCTTGTTTTGTTCGTTCTCAAAAAGGGATAGGAATTCCCGTTTGATGTACTCTTGCAATTCTGCGACTTGGGTCGCGGTGTTAGTGACTTTGTTCTGGATGTCCTTGAGGATTTGCTCTTGTGAAGATGGATGTAGACCATAGAGGAGTTCGCGGACGTCGTGCTCTTTAAAACACTCATTGCACTCGATTTTGAATTTGTCGCATTGCATGCGCTGGACGAGGGAGTCGAGATTGAAGCCATTGCAGTCTGGTGTGCCGCCGCAGGGCACGAAGCGTTCGATGCGGCCGGCGAGGCCGGGGAATCTCCTGGCGGTACCTTCAAAGCAGTCTTGCAGTAGGGCAAAAAAATTTACTGGCGGGTAGGGGCCGCAGGCTTTTAGGGTGACACGGCGGTTGGCGAGGTTGGATTCAATCCAAGCACTGTGTTTGTTGTCTCGGTCTTGAAGGAAGGCCCCATGACGCCAGTGGTGCTGAGGGTCTGTGAAGCGGTGGGAACGGGCGATGAACCAGGTGGGCAGGCCCGGGGGGACGGTGGAATCTTTGAAGCGGTATTCGAGTGCGAGTTCGGATGGGCTTTTCGCTTGCGCGTCTTCCCAGGCCGATACAGCTTCGGCCGGGCGGCCTTCTGGGGATTTTTCGACAATGATGCTCTGGATCGGGAGAGTATCCGTGCGGTAGGCGAGGTCGAAATGCTCCATCAGTTTGAGCAAGTAATCGCGCATGCCTTGAGTCAAGTCTGGCCAGAGCGAATGAATTTGGGCTTGAGTGAGTGCGCCATGGGCTTCTGGAATCGCAGTATCGGCAAGGCAGAGGCTGAATTTTTGGAGGAGCCAGTCTGGGCGGAGGATCACCCAATCGGTGAGTTCGGGTTGGTCCGGGTTGTAGATAGGATTCTTTGAGAAGTAGGTGATCTCGCCGGTGTAATTCCAATGTTGGGCGAGCTGGTCGGGGTCGTCGACTCCGGCTTGCTGCAAAAGCTTTAGGAACTCGTCGGCGCTGAGATGGTTTGCGTTGGTGTCCTGAATCGCTTTTGCTGCTTTGCTCCAGGAACCTGGAACTGTCGCTCCGATGTGGTCGAGTAACTGAGTCTGCTTGAGAACGGCTTGCCGGAGTTCGTCCACGCCTTCGCCGGTTTCGCTGTCTATGGAGAAGGGGGCCTCGCCTGCGATTTGTGGGTACTGATCTTTGAGTTGAGCGAACGGGATGTTGGGACTGTGGTCCCTGGCGTGGGTGGCGACTAAGAGGACCTTGGAAGTCGGGGCCAGTGCGCGTAGACGGTCTAGCCAACTGGGAAGGTTGCTCCGTTCGTAGGGTTCCCGAGGATTCCAGACGAGAAGGAAAACACTCTTGCCGCTGTAGAAGAACTGGTGGGTGGCCTGGTAGAAGTATTGGCCGCCGAAATCCCAAACGCGCAGGGTGATTGGAAGTTCGGGATTAGAAGGCTGGTTGAGTTTGAGTTCCTGGATTTCCAGATTGTGGGTGAAGGGCAGGTCTTTTGCGAAGTTGCCGGTTTTTAGCCGATGGAGGAGGCAGGATTTACCGACACGGCCGTCGCCGATGATCATGAGCTTGGCTGTCCAGTTTTTCGTCTGGCTTTTTTTGCGTTCGCCGAGGTAGGAGCGGAGGCTGTCGAGCCCTTGGTTTATTGCCGCTAGAAGGTTGGGCTCATTGATCTGGTTGTTGTTGAGGTAAAGGTATTGGAGCTTGGAGAGGTTGGCGAGGGAGTCAGGGATGGCTGCGATCTGGTTGTTGTGGAGGGAGAGGGATTGGAGATTGGAGAGGTTGGCGAGGGAGTCAGGGATGGCTGCGATCTGGTTGTTGTTGAGGTCGAGGGATTGGAGCTTGGAGAGGTTGGCGAGGGAGTCAGGGATGGCTGCGATCTGGTTGTTGTGGAGGTCGAGAATTCGAAGTTGGTTGCAGGCCAAGACCTGTTCAGGGATCTCCGTCAGCTTAAGTCCAGATAGGTCTAAGCGGATTGCTTGCGTTCCTCCAGCCTTAGCGATCCTGGCTAAGACTTGCTGCATTGATTGGTTTGAGTTGGGCATCTTCGTTGGTTCAATCTATTTCAGGTTCTTCTCAAAAAGTTTAAAGATGCGGCGGTATTCGTCGGTCCAGCTTGTAGGCTCTACGAAACCGTGGTCTTCTACAGGGTAGCTGGCTAGTTCCCAGTTTTCTTTGCCTAACTCAATCAGTCGCTGTGCCAGACGGATGCTGTCTTGGTAGTGGACGTTGATGTCTACCATACCGTGGGCTATTAGTAGCGCGCTCTTCAGGCCTTTGGCATGATAGATCGGGCTGCTTTTGCGGTAGGCCTCGGCGTCTTTCTGTGGTTCGTTCAGGATGTTCGAGGTGTATTGGTGGTTGTAGTGTGCCCAGTCGGTTACCGGCCTTAAGGCCGCTCCTGCCGCGAAGGTGTCGGGGCTGGTAAAAAGCGCCATCAGCGTGATGAAGCCGCCGTAGCTGCCTCCGTAGATTCCGATCTTCTTGGGGTTTACGCCCTGGGCTGTGGCTAGCCATTTGGCAGCGTCGAGATGGTCCTCAAGATCCTTGCCTCCCATAAAGCGGTAGATGCCGGTGCGCCAGTCTCTGCCGTAGCCGGAACTGGCCCGGTAGTCAATATCCAGCACTGTGTAGCCTGCAGCTGCCAGGATGTGGTGAAACATATACTCGCGGAAGTAGTTGGACCACCAGCGGTGGACGTTTTGCAAATATCCAGCACCGTGGACGAAGATCACTGCGGGGCCGCCGCGGCGGGCAGTTGCGGGCCTGATCAGGTGGCCGGGGATCTTCTTGCCGTCTCTAGCGGGGATCTCAACCAGGCTTGGCTCTGTCCATTTCCGGGCCAGGAATTCTGGCGAGGGGGAGGTTGTGACTTGTTGCAACTTTGCCCCACTCTTCTTCTCGCCGATGTAGACTTCGTCTGGCTTGGTGGTGAAGCTGTAGATGTCGGCAATCCAGTTTTCGTCCCTCGATAGAACGACATTGTGCTCGCCAGGGGCGGTTGTGATTTTGGTTCTAAGGCCACTGGAAGGGTCAAGCGAATAGAAGTGGCGCTCGTAGGGGCTGCCTTCGCTGGTGGTGATGTAGAAGAGGAGTTTGTCTTTGGATTGTTCGACATTGGTTACTTCATAGTTGCCTGAGGTGATGGGCTTGGGGTCGCCGCCGGCGAAGGCTTGCAGGTACAGATGGCTAAAGCCGGTGACTTCGCTTTGGTAGAAGATCAAGTTGCCGAGAAAGCCGATGCGGAAGATGCCGGGGCCGCCGATCCAGGCGTCGTCATGATCGTGGGTAAGGATGCGGGCCTTGGCCTTGGCGGGGTCGAGCGCCATCCTCCACAGATCTTTATTGTCGTCAGAGCGGAGCAGGAAAACCGCCTTGGTCGAGTCGTCTGATTGGACGAGGTTAAAGGCACGGGTGGACTTGGGTTTCTCGCCGAGGGCGAGGTCGACAGGCTTGGCTCCTCCGGTTTTGGTGTCGATAACGATCAGGTGGGATTTGCCCTGGGTGTCGCCGACTTTGGTGCGGGTGTTGAGATCCTCTGTGTAGGCTGATTCGGTGATGTAGTTGGGGACGATGGCGGTTTTGGCGCCTTCCGGCTGTTCGTTAAGTAGAGCGATGACATGGGCTCGGTCTGCAGTCAGACGGAGACTTGAGGCGATGTTGCGGGCGGGCAGGTAATAAGGCTTTCGGGGGTTCTCGCGGAGGCGTCTTGCGCGGGCTTCTTCTTTCAGTTCTTTGCGCTGTTTGACGATGGCGAGGAGGTCTTTTTCCTCTTGCTTGAGAAAATCCTGTGCGGTGGGCTCTTTCTTGGGATCATTCTTGGGCTCTTCTTCGTCAGGGGAGGGCTTGCCGGTTCGGATGTCGGTGATCTGTTCGATGGAACCGTCGGTGAGGGATTGGATGAAGAGGTTGCTCGCGCGCTGGTAGGCGATTTCTTTTGCGCCAGGCAGGAAGCGGGGTTGCGACTCGATGTCGCTTGTCGCAGTGAGTCGTTTGGTTTTGTCGGTGGTGAAGTCGTAGAGCCAGATGTCGCCTGATTGGATGTAGAGGCACTTGTTGCCGGGCTCGTCGAAGGTGCAATTGCCGGGCGGTGCGAGGCGGGCTTCTGCCTCGGTGAGTTTGGTCAGATTGCTGCCGTCGCGGTTGACTACATAGGTGTCGGAGGGGGCGGCGATGGGGTCGGTGTGACGGTTCCAATTGAAGTAGAGCTTCTGGTTGTCGCCGGACCAGCGGAGGTTTGCGGGAGTGTAGCCGCTGTAGCGCGGGCCCTGCATGATGGTCTCGATTGTGAGTTTGGACTGCTGCGCTGGGGCAGGCAGACTGATGGCGAAAATCAACGGGATGGCAACTAGGTGACGAATTTGCATCGAATTAATGTCATCGTAGCAACCTGAGGCGAGACGTTTTCTACAATAGTAAGAATGTCTTTATCCAATGAAGAGTTTTACCGCATCGCCAAGCTGCCCCCCTATGTCTTCGCCGTCGTCAATGAAATGAAGGCTAGAATGCGGGCAGACCAGCAGGATGTGGTGGACTTTGGAATGGGAAATCCCGACGGGCCGACGCCTCGCATCATTGTCAACAAGCTGATCGAAGCGGCCCGGAATCCGAAGAATCATCGCTATAGCGTGTCGAAGGGGATCCCGCAACTGCGTCTGGCGATTACCGAACGCTATAAGCGGAAGTGGGGCGTCGACCTAGACCCGAATACGGAAGCGATTGCCACGATTGGTGCCAAGGAAGGTCTGGCGCATTTGATGTTTGCCGTGATTGGGCCGGGTGATGTTGTGGCGCTGCCCAACCCCTGCTATCCGATCCATCAGTACGGCGTGACGATGGCTGAAGGCACTCCTTGCATTCTTCCCTTGAATAGCCCGGATGAGTTCTTGAATCGTCTCGAACATGTTTACAAGACCGAGGTAAAGAAGCCGAAGGCGATTCTGGTGAGCTTTCCCCACAACCCAACGACGCATACGGTGGAGCTGGATTTCTTCCGTAGCGTGCTGAATCTGGCTGCCAGGCACGGCACGATGGTGATCCATGATTTTGCTTATGCCGATTTTGGCTTTGATGGCTATGAGCCGCCGAGCATTCTGCAGATTCCCGGTGCTACAGAGCATGCCGTTGAGATCTTTTCGATGACCAAGAGCTACAACATGGCGGGCTGGCGTGTGGGCTTTGTGCTGGGGAACAAAAAGATGGTTTCGGCGCTGGGCCGGATCAAGAGTTATCTCGACTACGGGAATTTTCAGCCCGTGCAGATCGCTTCGATCATTGCACTGCGTGAGTGTGAAGAGGATACGCACAAGATCCGCAACATCTATCAGAAGCGCCGGGATTTGCTGGTGGGTGGCTTGAACAAGGCAGGCTGGCCTGTAGAGAAGCCGAAAGGCAGCATGTTTTTGTGGGCTCCCATTCCAGAGCGGTTCAAGGCTATAGGTTCACTCGAATTTACCAAGCAGATGCTGGAGAAGGCTAAGGTTGCTGTGTCGCCCGGAATCGGTTTTGGTGAATTGGGTGAGGGGCACGTGCGTTTTGCCTTCATCGAAAATAACCACCGGACGCGGCAGGCAATTGCGGGGATCAAGCAGTTTTTGAGTGCGTGATTTTTCCAGAGCCAGTAGCGCTTGAAGAGATTGATCTGTACCAGATCGAGGAGTTGCTGGTTGAAGAGACGCAGCGCTACCTCGACTGGTACCGGTGGGATTTTGCTGGCACAGCAAGGCTGGTAAGACAGCTTGTAGCGACGCATAGTTTGGGTGGGGTGGCGCTGCTTGAGGGCAGGCGGGTGGTTGGATATTCATACTTTGTAGTGGAAGAGAACAAGGCTCTGATTGGGGATGCCTATGTGTGCGACGAGCGGGGGACGTCCGGGAATGAGCGCTTGTTGATGGCTTCGACGGTAGAGGCGATTCGACGCTATCCGCAGGCGAAGCGGCTGGAGAGTCAACCGATGATGTTGCGCTACCCGTATTCGCATCCGCAGGCAGAGCGTTATGAGCGGCGGTTTATGGAACTCGAATTGAGCGGGACGAAGTGGCCGGTTGCGGTTCTGGCGCCGGCCGGTTTTCGGATTGAACCGTGGAACTGGCGACTGGAAGAGGATGTGGCGCAGTTGATTTACCGGGCTTACCGCGGACACTTGGATGCAGACATCAATGATCAATACCAGGTGCCGGCGCGAGCCCGGGTTTATCTGTCGAACATGATCCGCTATCCGGCTTGCGGCGGCTTTTGTGCTGAGGCGTCGTATCTGGTGAGCAACAAGAATGATGGCCGGTTGGTGGGGGCGTTGCTGGCGAGCCTGTCGGAAGCTGAGGAGGGGAAGGTGGGGCACGTGTCGCAACTCTGTGTGGACCCGGGGGTGAGGAAGCAGGGGGTGGGGAAGTTGATGATGTTGGGGGCTCTGGCGAAGTTTTGTGAGCTGGGCTGTGAATATTCGACCTTGACGGTAACGGCGGAGAACCGCGGGGCGGTGGGGTTGTATGAGTCTTTAGGGTATGTGGAGCGGACGAAGCTGGCGGCTTATGTTTGGCCGAATTGGCCGGGTTAGGGGTTTACCGCACCTGATTGTAGATTTGAATACGGCGAGCGGGGTTCGGATGAGCTACACGCGAGGGGTGCTGCCGTTGGCACCCTCGCCCTAGCGCAGCAGGTATTTCGGAGGATCGATCTTGTAGTTGCGAGCGGCAACGGACAGCTTGACCCCAGCCATGCCATAGTTGGCGAAAGTCATGGCGTTGGCCAGCTTGGGATTGGCCTTGACGATGAAGTGCTGGCCGAGCAGGATACCCCCGACCATGCCAGCTTTGACGCCGAGACCCTTGGCCCCGAATGTGCCGTTGGAGGAGCGGAGGAGGCCGTTTGCTTCCATCTTGCCCCAGGAGGAGTGTACGTCTGCGAAGCTTGCGGCGGTAAGTGCGAGTGCGCTCCACATCCAACGCTTCTGGGCCTTCTGTTGAATCGTGGATTCTTCCTTAAGGTTGCGGGGATGTTCGATGACATCAGCAAAGCTCAGATTGGCAATGAGGGTGGCGAATACGGTAAGCACCAGTATGTTGCGCATGGGTGTGTTAACACTCCTTCAGTTAAATTTTGAGCCGCCGGGCCTTCTTGGCTTCGGTCAAAGGCTCGATTCCAATAGTCTGCTTTTGAGATGTTTTTGACATGAAACTATGCGGGCCTTGGTACCAGCTTTGAAGTTGTCGGCCAATGGAGGTATTCCTGGGGTGCCTTAGTCCTTACTAGTGTTCGGTAGACTAGCCTCGTATGCCTCGCGTTTATGCCTCTGTTCTTTTGGCTGCCATGCCCCTTGTTTTGCTGAGCCAGACGGCTTTAACACCTGGCGGTACCGGAGTGCGGCAGCCTAGGCTTTTAGTAACCAATGCGCTGGTTGTAGATGGGTCTGGGACACCTGCCAATGGGCCCCGGACGATTGTGATTGAGGGCAGCCGCATTGCAGCAGTAGTTCCTGGCGGCGGAAGGCCGATGGCCGGTGACAAAGTGCTTGATGCCAAGGGCAAGTATGTGTTGCCTGGGCTAATCAACGTTCATGCGCATATCCAGGATGAGCGGGCTGGCTGGCCAATGCGCCAGGACTATCAGTTTGGGCTGTGGCTGGCTTCTGGCATTACTAGTGTGCGGGATGTCGGCTCGAATTTTGACAAGTCGAAAGCACTGCGGGAGCAGTCGCAGAAAAACAGCATTGTAGCCCCTCGCTTGTATCTGTATGCGGTGTTGGGGATGAATCCGGCTCCGTCGGTCGAGAATGAAGCGGCGATCCGGGCGCGGGTAAAGCAGATCAAGCGTGGCGGTGCGGATGGTTTGAAGTTCTTCGAGATTTCGGATTGGGCGATGGGCGTAATGCAGGATGAAGCGCACAAGCAGGGGCTCCGGACGGCACATCATGCGGCGGTGGCGGAGACCAATGCTTGGCACGACATCAAGTACGGCACAACTTCAATCGAACACTGGTATGGCATACCCGATGCGGCATTAAAGGATGGAGTACAGAACTTTCCCGCATCATTCAACCATCAGTACGAAGTGGATCGCTTTCGCTATGCGGGCCATCTGTTCCGGCAGGCAGATCCGGTCAAGTTAGGGCAGGTACTGGATGGCATGGTCAAGGCGCAGGTGGCTTGGAGCCCCACTCTGAATATCTATGAGGCGGCAAGGGATCTGTTGCGCTATCAGACACAACCCTTCTTCAAGGAGTACCTGCATCCGGCGCTGGAGAAATTCTTTGCTCCAGATCCGAATAGTCACGGTAGTTTCTTTTTGAACTGGACCAGCGCGGATGAGGCCCAGTGGCGGATGAACTATCGCTTGTGGATGGATGCGGTTCGTGACTTTGGACGCCGTGGCGGGGTGATCGGGATTGGTGAGGATGCCGGCTTCATTTACAACCTCTTTGGCTTTGGCTTGATTCGCTCGATGGAGTTGCACCAGGAGGCCGGCTTTCATCCGCTGCAGGTGATTACTCAGGCGACGGCAAATAATGCAAAGATCATGGGCAAAGAAAATGAGCTTGGATATGTGCGGCCGGGCTATCTGGCGGACTTGATAGTCATCGACGGGAACCCGCTGGCTGACTTCCGGATTTTGTACCCGAAGACGGAAGGTGTGCCGCAGTCCGGGAAGATCGAGTGGACGATCAAAGACGGGATTCCGTATCATGCACCGACGCTGTCCCAGCAGGTGAGAAAGATCGTAGAAGAAGACCGGAAGAATCCGCAGCCGCGCGGAGTGGTGCGAACTGGAGATGACGAGGCCCATTAAGGACTACCTCCTCAAAATCGACAGGCCTACTTAAGTTTCCTAGGGCAATTCCGATGGAAGGTGCAGGTAGAGTATGTCTAAAGTCGCTCAACAACAAACACTTGCAGTAACGCTAGAAAAAATCCAGGGCCTGATGGCGGAACTGCGCCAGACAGAGGCGCTGTCCTCGCAGATCCACGAAATGGTAGTCATGAAACGTCAGCGGTTGGATTCGTTGATGAGCGAATACGTGGAGTTGGCGCGGGGTGGGGAGGTTGTTGAAGCTGCTGTTGTGGATGTGGCGCAGCCGATTGTTGCCGCGCCCGTGGCGGAAGATCTGCCAATGAGTTCGCATGGCAACTACGGGGCACCGAAAGACTTATTGCAGGGACGGCCGGCTCCTTCGGCGCAACATGTGTTGGATAGTTTGAATCGTCTGATGGTGGGCATCAAGGATATTTCAGCTAATCAAGCTGCTGCCTGAGTTTGGGTTGCCTCCAGGTGATAGCATCGACTTGGGGGCGCTCCAGTGTTTCAGCACATTTTATTTCCGGTTGATTTTTCTGCGCAGAGTGAGTCTGCTTGCGGTGTCGTGAAGGCTTGGGCAATGCGATTTGGGGCACGCATTACGATGTTGCATGTGTTTGAAGGGGCGGGGATGCAGGCAGTTGAGAATCTGCCGGTAGAGGCAGAGCTGAACTTGGTAGCAGATTTAGCAGCCACGCAGTTGAGTCGATTCCTGCTGAAAGAATTTGAAGGCGCAAGTGTAGCGCGAGTGCAAGTAAAGGGTGATGCGGGCAAGAGTATCGTCGAGTATGCGGCGGCACACGGCGTTGACCTGATCATGATACCTACGATGGGCTACACGCGCTTCCGGCAGATGTTATTGGGCTCTGTGACGGCGAGTGTTTTGCACGACAGCGAAGTGCCAGTGTGGACAAGTGCGCACGTTGCTGAATGTTGTGAAGGCAAGGTGCCGCGAAACATTGTTTGCGCTGTAGATTGCGGTCCCGAAACTGCAAATGTGGTTCGTCGCGGAAAGGAAGTGGCAGAAGGTTTTGGGGCCATGCTGAAGATTTTGCATTCCCGGCCAGCAGTGCCCGTAGAATTTGAGAGCGGGATTGCGCAAGGGGCGCATCATTTTGCTTTGTCGGTGGCACGGCAAGACTACGCGGTGGCTACGGCGGGGATGGAGGGGATTCCTGAGCTTGAGATTCTCGAAGACGCGAGCCTGCTTCAAGGTGTGCGCCGTGTAGTTGAACGTGAAGATGCGGATTTACTGGTCATTGGGCGTGGGCGGATACAGGATTTTATGGGCCGGCTGAGAAGCAATTCTCATGATCTGATCCGCTTGTCAGGCTGTGACGTGCTGAGTGTCTAGCCAAAGAACTTGAAGTCGCCCCAGGCGATGCCGGCGATCGCGGCCACAATGAGTGCAAAGAAGCCGGAGGCTACTTTTTTGCTGAAGGGGCGGCTGCCCAGGGTGAGGGCAATGCCGAGTTTGAAGAAAGAATTTGCAAGGCAGCCGACAGCGATCGCAGTGGCGGCCGTGGGAAGATGATCGGCGTTCTGTCCAGACTTGGCCATGGAGATGGTGAGCGCGTCTACGTCGGTGAGTCCGAGAATGGCTCCTGAGACAATGAGCCCCGATTGGCCCCAAGAATCGCGAATGGCTGCAATTGCGAAGAGGACACCTTGGAAAAGAAGTGCCATTTGGAGGGCCGCCCCGACTGCCAGGGGGTTCTTGGGTAGAGGTCCGGTTTCAGAGGACTTGTCGGCGCTGCGAAGTCCGAGGATGCTGATGGCAGCGCCTACAAGTGCGGGGAGCAGCCAGTAGGGGATCAGGGCGAGGCCAAGCTTTGGGTTCAACATTGCACTGATCGTGGCGACCCGAAGATACATGATGGTGCAGGCGGTAAGGACACCAATGGCGAGTGGCGTCGCGCTGGCTGATTCTTTTGTGCTGATTTTGGCCAGGGTGTAGGTGACATTGGTGGATGAGATCAGACCGCCAAGGATACCGGTGACAACATAGCCGTGGCTGGCACCAACCATGAGCCGTGCAGCGTAGCCCGTGAAACTAAGGCCAGATATGAGGAGGACGATAATCCAAAGTTCTCGCGGACGGATGCCGCCAAGTGGGCCGTAGGGGCCTTCTGGCAGCAGCGGCAAGATCACCAAAGCCATGAGGGCGAAGCGGAAACCGGCTCGCAGTCCTACTTCTGGGAGGCCTGCGACAAAAGTGTGAAGCCGGGACTTCTCGACCAGCAAAACGGATGTTGTTGCTATTAGTGCGCTGGCTAATGCCCAGGCACCGAGTCCCGCTAGGAAGCCGGCGGCGAGAACAATTAGGGCGGCAACTTCGGTGGTGGCGTCGACATCCCGACGGCTGGCAGCAAAATAAGCAGCGAGGATGAGGGCGACAGCGCCTGCGAGCAGGATAGCGGCGGGAATCTCAAAGCCAGAAGTCCAAAGATAGGCTGAGGTACCAGCGAGACCACCGAGCAGGGTGAATGTGCGGATGCCTGCGAAGCGGGAATGAGGGCCAGCGGCGTGACCAGAGTGCTGCCGCTCTAAACCAATAGCTGCGCCGCCGAGCGTCGCAATGAGAATTCCGAGGACGCTTTGAGGCTGAAAGTCCACAGAGTCGAATTCTAGTACATTGAAACGAGCAATCGTTGTATGAATTAAATATAATCAGAGCATCGTGATGCGCCTTCACTGTTTTTTGATCTCGCTTATTTCTTTTGGTGGATCCGGCTTTGCAGCCGAGGTGGACTCCCTGCTGCGGGAAAAGTGTGGAGCTTGTCACAACGGGAAGGTGAAGACCAGCGGGTTTTCAGTTGAGACTGTGGCGACTGCGATTTCAGGCGGCACCAAGCATGGCAAGGCGGTGGTGGGTGGGCATCCGGAATTGAGCCCGCTGATTCGGATGGTTCGTGGAGAGATTGCTCCAAAAATGCCGGTTGGCGGGTCTCTCGATGCTCGCGAAATTGCGCTGCTCGAGGAGTGGGTTCGTTCGATGCCAGCCGAGAGACAGACGGTGCAGGCTGCTTGGCGCTGGCCCTATGAGAAGCCAGTGAAGGCGGCGTTACCGGTTGTGAAAAATACAGCCTGGGTGCGCAATGAGGTGGACCAGTTTGTTCTGGCGAAGCTTGAGGCAAAGGGGATTCAGCCGGCGCTGGAAGCTACTTCGGCAACTCACGTCCGGCGGCTTTATCTCGATCTGGCTGGAATGCCCCCCAGCGCAGAAGAACTAGCGCAATTTGGCAAAGAGGGCTATGAACGGACAGTAGACCGCCTCTTGGCTGACCCTCGTTATGGAGAGCGCTGGGGCAGGCATTGGCTGGATGTCGCACGATACGGGGAGACTTCCGGGCTTGAAGGGGATGGAGCGATCGGCAATGCCTGGCGGTATCGCGATTGGGTGATCGATGCATTCAATTCGAACATGCCTTATGACCGGTTTGTGAAGTTGCAATTGGCTGGCGGGGATGAACATTCCAAGACGCGGAACAACTATCAACCCGATGTGCAGGGCTTTGTGCCCACCGCATTCTTGCGTGTAGCCCCTTGGGATCGATCCAATCTTGTAGCTGATGATGTGCGGCAGAATTATCTGGCTGAAGTTACTGGTGTTGTGGGTAGTGTGTTTCTTGGCTTATCAGTTGGCTGTGCGCGTTGTCATGACCATAAGTACGATCCAATTCCGACTCGTGATTATTACCGTTTACAAGCGTTTTTTCAAGCGACGGAGGCAGGGAGAGATGTAGCCGTACCCTACGCAGACAAGGCTATGGCCAAGAAAGCCGAAGAGCAGATTGCCATTTATGAGAAGCGCCTGAAGGATGGGCCCGAGAAACAAGAGCTCGACGCGTTTGAAAAGGAATTGCTGGTGAAGCTGGTGGCGGGACGGAAAGCCCAAGCTGCGGTGCAGAAGGAATTCACCAAAGCTGACTTGAGGCTTGAGGTGAAGCTTGATGCTACTGAACGTGGGGTGTTCAGCGCGAAGGATGTGGCGCGGTTTTCGCGGTTGCTTGAAGATGCTGAACGTACTGGCGATGCTGAGGAGCAAAAGGCGCTTGATGATGTAGAGAAACCGATGATCGAGCGGTTGCGTGCGGCATACGCAAAGGGGTTGGATGCGTCGAAGCGATTTGATGCCCTGGGGCTGGCCGATGTCAAACGAGAGGCGGAGGCGAAGTATTCAGGCAAGTCAATCTTTAGTTCTGAGGAGAAAGCCCGCCATGGAGATCTGAGCGCAAAGTTGTCCGTATTTCGAAGACGGTTGAATCGTTGGAAGACGAATGTGCTCTCGGTCGCGAATGTGGCGGGGCCACCCAGTGGGCCTGACGTTGCGCCGGCGCGGATATTATTGCGTGGGGATTACCGGCAGCCGGGCGAGGCGGTTGAACCTGGATTTCTTTCCGCTATCACCGGGCATTCGAGTGCGGCAGAAATTGAGACGGATCGTTACCGGCAGTTTGTGACGCGCGGGCGCCGGATGACTCTGGCGAAATGGATTACTTCAAGAGAGAATCCGCAGACGGCTCGCGTATGGGTGAATCGCATCTGGCAGCAGCACTTCGGCGCTGGCATCGTACGAACGGCTTCCGATTTTGGCGTAAATGGAGACAGGCCTTCTCACCCTGAGTTACTGGACTGGTTGGCGGTGCAATTTATGGATAGCGGCTGGGATACCAAAGCGATGCATAAGTTGATGCTTACCTCAGCAACTTACAGGCAAACGGCGGATAACAGCGCGGCTGATCCGGATAACCGCTTGCTGTCTAAATTTAATCGGAGGAGGCTGGAGGCCGAAGCGATTCGCGACAGTATCCTGCAAGTGTCTGGCCGTCTGAATCTGGAGATGGGTGGCCCGAGTGTGTTTCCTCCTCTGCCTGCGGATTTGGCCGACTTTGCCCGCTATGGCCGGAATGGCGATTTGATGTGGGAGCCGAATGAGAAGGAAAATGATGCTCATAGACGGTCTGTGTATATCTTCCAGCGGCGGTCTTTGCCCTTGCCGATGATGTCGGCCTTTGATGCCAATGTGTTTAGTGAATCCTGTGAAAGGCGGAGTTCAACGACTACGCCATTGCAGGCTTTGTCGATGATGAACGGCTATCTGGTGGAAGAAGAGAGTGCGCATCTGGCAAAGCGCATAGAGAATGAAGTGGGCCAGAAGAGGCCTGACCAGATCCGGCGGCTCTTTGAGCTCGTGCTGGGACGAGGGCCGAAGGCGCAAGAGATTGACCGGTTTGCGAGTTTCCCAGGTAAGCTGGATGCGCTGGCGCGTGTGTTGTTCAATTCAAATGAGTTCTTGTACACGGAGTAAATGGAAATGACTTCACGGCGGCACTTGTTATTTAATTCGTATCTTGGCCTGGGTGGGCTGGCGCTCAGCGATCTGCTTGCTGCCGATCAGCCTTTGGCCCCGCGTAAGCCGCATCGTGAGGCCAAAGCCAAGAGCTGCATCTTTCTCTTTATGGAAGGCGGCGTGAGTCAAATGGATACCTTTGATTACAAGCCGGCACTCATCAAGCATGCAGGCAAACAGATGCCGAAGGCCGAAAACACAGTAGGCGAAATCGCGACGTTTTCGGCTGCTCCGAATCGAGTGATTCCGCCGGTGGCTCCATTTAAGCAGTATGGGCAAAGCGGGCGCTGGGTGTCTGATCTGTTGCCGCATCTGGCGTCGACGATTGATGATGTGGCGATGCTGCACGGTGTCAAGGTCGACAACAACAACCACGGCCCTGCCGTGTATCACACACTTACTGGCAATATGTTTCCGGGCAGTGCTTCGATTGGAGCGTGGTTGACCTATGGCTTGGGAACGGTGAATCAGGATTTGCCGGGATTCATCGTGATGGGTGATCGTCGTGGAGCGACAATTGGCGGCGCAAGCGTTTGGGGAAATGGTTATCTCCCTGCGGCGTATCAGGGGACACTTTTTCGTAACGGCGATACGCCAATTGTCGATCTGAATCCGAGGCTGTCTCTTGTCGAGCAAAGGCGTGAGCTGGACTTGCTCAAGTGGATGAATGAGCAGCATGCGGCAACTCGCACTGAGACAGGCGAGCTTGAGGCTCGCATTGCTTCTTATGAGCTGGCGTTCCGGATGCAGTCGAAGGCACCGGAGTTGGTGGATCTCAAGCAGGAATCGGATGCTACCAAAAAGTTGTACGGCTTGGATGATGCGGTGACAGAGCCGTTTGGCCGGCAGTGTTTGCTGGCGCGCCGGATGGTGGAGCGGGGTGTTCGATTTGTGAAGTTGTTGCATGGAGCGGGTGGAGATCGCTGGGATGATCACGGAGCGATCGGGGAGCGGATTCCAGTACACTGCAAGGAAGTAGATCAGCCGGTGGCTGGCCTCTTGAAAGATTTGAAGGCGCGAGGATTGCTCGATTCGACGCTGGTTGTGTGGGCTTCCGAGATGGGGCGTACGCCCTTTGATAACAACCTCACCACGGATAAGCCGGGCCGCGATCATAACCAGTATGGGTTGGTGGTCTGGATGGCTGGAGGCGGGATCAAGCCGGGGGCAACTTACGGTGAGACTGATGATTTCTCAGTGCGGGCAGCCGCTGAGGAGATTCCGGTGCGCGATGTTCATGCAACGATTCTTCATGCGATGGGCCTGGATCAGAATCGCCTTACCTATCTACACGCTGGGCGCTATAAGAAGCTTACCGATATCGGTGGCCGGGTGGTGAAGGAGATCCTGGCTTAGGGATGGCCGCGACGGATCATTTTGCGGATCAGGGGTGGGTGTACTGGCGGACGAATGGGAACTCACCGCTTGTTAAGGCGGGCGTTGTTAATACAGTCAACATTTCTGCGAATGAACCAATAGTTGCCGCAGTTGATAGAGCAGGTAACGTCTATTGCTCGGTGGATGCTGGAATGAACATGTCACGTGTGGCAACTAGGCTGCCTGCGCCGGGCAGTGTTTTGATTCTGTAGTGCCGATGGATGTGCCGCAAACATTGCCGCTCCGAAGCAACTGCCCGGGATCAACAGCCTTCCTGTTTCTTGCGGATTGCGATCTTGAGAACCGGAAGGCGATACCATGAACGGTGTGGATCGAAAGGAACTGCAAGACTTGTCAAAAATCAGGCTCAAAGAGGCAACCGCTCTGCTTGAGCTCGGACTTTTTGACGGCGCGTTTTATCTTGCGGGCTATGCCGTCGAGTGCGGTCTAAAGGCCTGCATCGCAAAGGGAACCCGGCGAGGTGAATTTCCGGACAAGAAGAAAGTTGAATCCAGTCACTCTCACAACTTGCTTCAGTTGATCAAGGTTGCTGGCTTGGACAAAGAGTGCTCGATTCATGCGGAAAAAAACCCGGCTTTTCAATCCAATTGGGATTTTGTACAGTCCTGGTCTGAACAGAGCCGCTATCGAAGACATCGTCGCGAAGCCGCGCATGCGCTGTTGGCAGCAGTGAGTGATCGGCGGCACGGAGTAATTACTTGGATAAAGCAACAATGGTGAGTATAGACGTAAGCCAAGGATCAGAGATTCTTGAAGCCCTTGAACGCTCAAAAGTGAAGGTGCTCGTGGCGCTCTGGATGTTTCTTTCAGAGTTTGAAGATTGGCGTCTTGTGGTTGCTTCGCGTCAGTTCGATACGGCAGACCCCAGAGATGCGTATCGACTCCTGCACGATTCTTTATCGAGAGCGGAAGTCCCATCGAGGAAACACCCTGCAATCCTCATTTTGCCTACTAGCGACCCGTTTATTAAGGAGATACGCCGATTATTTGGGAAGACCATGAGCGTAAACGGAATGCGGCTTGGCGGCCAAATGATCGGTGATCGCTTTGTGCAGGACGCCTACGTGTACCGCATAACTTAGCCGCTTTGAGCTACTTTGGATCCTGAGCTGGAGATTCGTTCATAGATCAAGCGTAAATAGATACCGGGTGAAGGCGAAGCTATTGATCGCCTAGGTATCGTTCAGTATTGGAGCGGCTCCCCATATCCAAAGAGAAGCGTTTGCCCGCAAGGTGTCACACCGGGATTGGAAGCGAGTTCAAATTGCGTTGTAGCATAGAGGTCAGGCAGTCATGAACGAGATCATTTTTCTAGTTGAGGACTCACCAGCAGGTGGCTATTCCGCAAGGGCTCTTGGGCACTCGATTTTCACATCGGCGGACTCAGAACAGGAACTTCAGACTATGGTCAAGGACGCAGTAGCCTGTCATTTTGACGACGGCGAAGCTCCCAAAATCATTCGTCTCCACTATGTTCGCGAAGAAGTGAGTGCGCGACCGGAGTGATGGGTGACACTTTGCCAATCTGCACGGCTGCCTGGAAACAAGATATCGCATAAGGGTTTGGCTTTTAGTTTTGGCTTTGGGCTTTGGTTGGGAAAGAGG
>JAYSVS010000007.1:0-27821 GCA_043718395.1 Acidobacteriota bacterium | reverse complement strand
CTTTTGCTCCGCCGTTGGTGATAGACATACGAATTACGAGAAAGCGCTTTTCTGGGATGCGCGACTTACCCAAATCTCCCAACTGGGTAAAGAAAGTGGCTTCCAATACGTTGTAGGTAAGGTTGCCAACGCCTGCGCGTTCGCCCATCTTAAAGGTTTTTGAAGCCGTTTTGATCTTGGCATCTGTTTCTAATCCTTCCCGTGCGCAGGACGCTGCAGCGAGCAAAGCAGAAGTGGTGGCAAATAAAAAGCCTCGACGGGAATGGAACCGCAGTTGAACTTGTGTCATCTTACTCGGTATGAGGGTAATTCAATTTAGGGTGCGTTGGCAATCCTATGTGCAATTGATTTTTGCAATAGTACTGCTGACCGGGGCGGCGAGCGGGAGCTTGTTTGGTCAGGGACAGCATCCCAAATCGGGCAGAAGGATAGCTCAAGTGATGGGAGCAGCAGGTGCGGACTGGCTCGAACGAAGTGAACGAGAGAGCGAGGAGAATCCCGCTAAAGCTCTGGATCTATTGAAGTTCGAGAAGGGAATGGTGGTTGCCGATGTAGGGGCTGGAAGCGGCTACTACGCCATTCGCATTGCCGAACTGGTCGGGCCCACCGGAAAAGTTTATGCCAACGACATCCAGCCGGAGATGCTGAGTATTCTCAAGAAGCGATTGCGGCAGAAGAAAGTTAGCAATGTTGAGCCCATATTGGGAACCGACCACGACCCAAAGTTGCCGCCCAAGTGCTGCGATGTGATTCTGATGGTGGATGTGTACCACGAGTTTTCGCACCCTCAGGAAATGTTGGGGAAGCTGAAAGAAGCATTGAAGGACGGCGGGCGGCTGGTCTTGCTTGAGTACCGTAAGGAAGATCCATACGTTCCGATTCGCCTCGAACACAAGATGAGTGTGAAGGAAGCGAAGCTTGAAGTAGAAGACGGTGGGTTTGAATTAGACAAAGTACTAGAGGACTTGCCCTGGCAGCACATCCTTATTTTCAAGAAGAAGTGATTGCGCTGAGACCAGCGGCCAAATGAGTGGGCGGAGTCAGCAGGCTGATGACCAAGGCTGGCTGAAACGGCAGGTCATAGTAAAAGCCGGGATGGACGGATATGTTCTGTCGCACAAGGCTCAAAACCAAATCTTCTTCGTTGTGACGCGCAGGTCCCTTGAGGATTGCCGTCCAACCGGCATCGACCGAAAGAAGCGCCCATTCGGAATTGGTGAGCAACTTGGGGATGCTCTCGAGGTTGGCAAGGCAACGGGCTCGTATCGAAGCCTGAAATTCGGCGCGCTTCGCCAGCCAGGATGCGGCAGCCTTCTGGATGGGGCCGGAGACTGATAAATACGTGTCGGCAACGAGCTCGAGGTGTTGGTGGATCGCTTTGTCCTGTGGCATGACAATCCAACCGAGCTTCATCTGGGGCAGGGCGCAGATCTTTGAGAGCCCACTGAGTATCAAGGCGTTGGATGGGTCGAGCTGCGTGAGCGAGCGTGTGTGCGCCAAATCGGAGGCCCAGGCGTAGTCGGCAAAGACTTCGTCCGAAACCAGCCAAAGGCGATCAGCAGAAAAATTGAGTAGCCAAGCCAAGTCTTCGGCGCGAAGGAAGTGACCCGTGGGGTTGTTGGGATGGACTAGAATGATCGCCTTGCAGGTTGGATTGCAGGCTTCCACCAGATGATCACGGTCTAGTATCCATTCGCCGCCCGCCTCGTGAAGTGGATAAGGCACAGCCTTGAGGCCTTCCGCCTCAATGAGGAATTGAAGAAGCGGATAGGACGGCTGTGGAATCAGGATGGTGTCGCCCGGGTTGGCAATCAGCTTGAAGCAATAGCTGTAGGCTTCGCTGGTGCTTGTGGTGAGGAGGATGCGGTCGGGGTCGAGCTTGGTGCCAAATTCCTGCTCATAATAGAGCGCCACTTGTTGACGGGTGAACAGCGAACCTGCTGCCTGAGGAGTGTATTGATCTGCGATTAGACTTGCAATGTCGAACGGGCTGGGGAGATCGATTCCAGCGATTGTTGGATTGGATACAGATAGATCGATGAGCGGCCTGCCCGCATTCTGATGAGCGAGCAGAGCCGCAGCCAGCCCGTTGGGCTTGGCGTGCCAGGGGTATCGATGGGAAAGCGGGAGCAGATTGTCAATCCACCGATGGCCGGGATTTGATCCAGTCGATCAGAGCGTCGCGAAGGTAAGGGCCATCGAGTGGCATGGCACGGCCAAGCTGCCGGGTGGATTCATCCTTCGAATTCCGCCAGGTCTCAACGAGAAAATCAATGGTCGCGACCGTGTAGATTTTGTCTGGTTCGATAATTGTGTTGCCGCGGATGAAATCAGGGATCAGGTGCCCGGGGATTTGTCCAACAACCAGGAGGTTATCGAAGGGCATTATGTTCCAGACAGTACGGGCGAGAAGTTGGCCTTCAGGAAGGGAATCGCGTACGCCGCCCTGATTCATGTAAATGAAGTTGGCTTTGGTAGTATCCTTCATTACTTGTTCGATCCACGCTTTGGTTTGCGCCCGGTCTCGTTTTGATTTGCTGACGCCAATTGGTGAGTCGACGACAGCGCGGACTTTACTCTCCCACTTTTCGACGAGTTGCGCTACAACAGGGTCGGGCTGATAGTCAGTAGTATTGATGGGGATTCGCTTCCAATCGGCACTGACGACTTTTCTATTGGTCTTGTCATAGCGGATGTTCAGCCGACCCAGCTCAGAGCCGTAGCTGCGGAGGCGCACTCCAATGCGGTCTTCCGCGCGAAACATGGTCTCTTTACCGACGTGGTCGTGGCCGGAAATCGTGATGGCGTAATCGGGAATGTTCGAGACGATCTCGTCGCAGGGTCCTTTGGTGAGATGGACTAGCGCGATGAGGATGTCGGTTTTGTCTTTGAGCCGGGCGGCCTCAGCGCGGAGGGTATCGAGCGCCGGCAACATTTTGTTGGGGCCAAACAATCGTTGAGTGGTAAGGGCAGGGAAGACGTCATCCATCAAGACCCCGACAACGCCGATGCGGAGGCCGTCCCTGTTGATGATGACGCTGCCGGCTTCAGTGAAGAGGCGGCCATCTTTGTTAAGGAAATTGGCAGCAAGCACCGGATGCCCGGCTGCAGCAAGGAAATCGTTGATGCGCTCGTAGCCGTAGTCGAATTCATGGTTGCCAAGGACGAAGGCGTCGGTGTTAAGAGGGCGGAGGACTTCAAAAACCGGGAGGCCGCGGAAGATCGTGCTGACGGGCGAGCCTTGCACATTGTCGCCTCCATTGAGGAGGATGCAGCGTGGGCAGTTTTTGCGTTCCTGCTGAATCGCCGTGGCGAGGTAGGCTGCTCCTCCTATGCCCTTATCAGATGGCGACAGACGGGCATGGAAATCGTTAAAGTGCAGGATCGAGAGATCTACAACTGAATCCTGCGACCAGGCGGCAAGAGCGAGGCAGCAGAGCAGAAGCAAAGGGCGCATGCTCACTATGGTAGCGAGTCAGCTTTAGTTGGGTGTGGCAGCGAGCCAATATCCGCTACGCGATTTGACGGTTGAGTCAGTTCGCCGGACCTCGACTTCGATGGTGTGCCATCCGCCGTCGAGTTGGACTGCCTTACTCGGACTGTAGCTTAGGATGTATTGGTGTTGCAGTTCGTCGCTCAATTTCTGAACTGCTGATTCGAAGCCGTGGAGGTTTAGAAATGAGAATTCACTTCCGCCGGTGTACTTTGTGTAGACTTCTTGCGGATTGCTGATGAAGATGGCCTTTGTGGCGGTAAACATCTCTTTAAAGATCGGCATCACGTTGCCCATCGTGCCGCCAAGGGCGCTCATCTGCGCCTGGGTGGTTGGCGTGTTTGCCATGCCGGCAGGCATCGGACGGGCGCTGGGTGGAATCGGGTTGGGGCGTGGGTACTCAGGCGCAGCCATCAGTTTGTTCATGATGCGGGACATGTTGATCGAGTAAACAATGATGTTGCTGAGCTCTACTTCGAGGAGGGCGTCTTTCACTTTTGCTACGCTGCCGCTCTCCTGTGTTTCGCTGATCAGAACAATCACCCGGCGGTGGTCGGGCGTGCGCTTCTTGAGCATGCGGGCTGCCTGTAGCACTGCGTCCGACATGGCGCGGGTTTGAGAGCCTGGGCGAAGTTTTGAGAGAGCAAGCTTGAATTTGTCAGTGTCGTTGGTGAAGTCCTGGATCGTTTCTATGCGGTGGTCAAAAGTGACTATGGCGGCTTCGCCACGCTCGCCGATGATCAGCGGTTCGAGCATGGAACCGATCTTCATGACGGTAGGTAAAACTTTTTCGGTGGAGGCGCTTCTTTGGACTACCAGCACGAGCGAGACCGGAACATAGGATTGATCGAGTTTCAGGTCCTGTACTTTGCCATTGTCGCGAAGGACAAAATCCTTGACGTCCAGACCTTCGATCGCATTTCCGTCGCGATTTTTGACAGACGTTGGTGCAACTACGGTTCGTGTTGTGACCCGCAGGACGGTGTCCACTTCCTGGCCAACTGCTATTGAAATTATGCAAGCAGACAAAAAGAGCTTCTTAATCATTCTTTTCCCTTTGGTAATCACCGCTTTTACCGCCACTTTTGGACAACAGGTGTAGATCGGTGATCACTATGCCCTTGTCGAGGGCTTTTGTCATGTCGTAAATAGTAAGGGCGGCGACGGCGGCGGCTGTTAAAGCCTCCATTTCGGCACCTGTTCCCGCAATACAACTTACGAAGGTAGTGACGCGAATTCCGGTCGATTCGATTCCAAAATCAATATCTACTTTTGATATTGGAATTTGATGGCAGAGCGGGATGAGATCTGGAGTGCGCTTGGCGGCCAGGATGGCGGCGATACGGGCGACTTCTAGAGGATCTCCCTTTGGGTTGTTTGGCAGAGAGGCCAAAACCTCGGCTGACATGCGGACAAAGGCATGCGCGCTTGCCGTTCTAGTGGTCATCGATTTTTCGGAAATGTCCACCATGCGGGCGGTTCCTGCGGAATCGTAATGGCTTAGTTTGCTCATTGCATCAGCACCTGTATGGATTCACCCGCCTGCCACGTTTCTATCAGTGCGTCGACGACAACAAAGCAGTTGGCCCGCACCAACGTTGGAATGTCGCCTGAACCTTGCCAGGAGAGAATTTCAACCTTCTGTCCAAAATCGGACAGGAGGCCGGGGAGGAAGCGGGTAAGACCAGGCTTATGGGAGTAATTCGATTGAATTGCGGCGGAGTGGAAGTGAAGTTCCGGCTGCTCGATACCAGAGAGCCGGCTCATTGCAGCTTCGGCAAAAATCCGGAAGGTGACCATGGTTGAGAGCGGGTTGCCAGGGAGACCAAAGAAATAAGTTCCCTTAGCTTTGCCGAAGACGGTGGGCTGGCCGGGTTGTATCAGTACGCGGTCGAAGTAGAATTCAGCATCCAAGTTGGCAAGTGCGGTTTCGACAAAATCATATTCGCCCGCAGAGACGCCGCCACTAATCAACAGGAGGTCTGCCTCAAGCCCATAGGCAATGAGGTCGCGAGTGATTTGTTCCTCATCCGGTGAAATGGGGAGGATTTCAGGACGGCCGCCGAGTCTCCGGACGTCGGCAGCCAGTGCCCAGGAGTTTGAGTTGCGCACTTGGGTTGGATCAGGCGTTCTTGCGATATCAACCACTTCGTCGCCCGTGGCGAGAATTCTCACAATGGGCTGACGGGTTACCAGAACCTGGCTGTGTCCGACTGTGGCCAGCATGGCGATGGCGGCTGGGTCCATACGGCGGCCCTTGGGAATTACGATGTCACCCTGCCGAGCCATGCTGCCAGCCGGGCTGATCCACTCACCGGGGCTGGCCGGGCGCTGGGTGGAAATGTGGGTGCCCGAGTTGTCGGCGTGCTCTTTCATGATTACCTGGTCGGCATTTTCCGGGATCACCGCACCGGTCATGATCGTGATTGCCGAGCCGGGTGTGAGTGGCGCTGAAGGCATTTGTCCAGCACGAATTTCGCCGCTGATCTTCAATTTGGACGACACATCGGCTGAGCGAACGGCGAAGCCATCGCGAACGCTGCGAGCCAGTGGCGGCATGTCGCGATCACTACGAATGTCAGTCGCGCAGACGCGTCCTACCGCGTCGGTGAGCCATAAAGACTCAGTAGGAATATCTGTGGGCACGAGGACACGGCGAAGTACTTCCTGGCGCGCCTCGGAAAAAGTCAATGTGACCATGCCAGAACTCAGTTTAACCTGTTAGTTTGATGGAACCGTGCCTTTGGACGATTCGGGAGATGCGAAACGGGCTCGACCGGAAGCAATTGAGCCGCGAAGAATTGCTGCAATCGCACACCAAGCAGATGCTCCGTTTGGGGGGGAAGCTCAATGCATACACCCAGGCCTTTGAGCGGCCGATCTCAAGAGTTGGGGCGGCTGGAACACTCGCGGGGATCCCGCTCTCGATCAAGGATTCGCTCGATGTAGAGGGAATGCCGACCGTATGCGGGCACAAAGCGAGACTGTCTCACCGGGCGGTGAAGAACGCCCTGTGCGTAGAACGCCTTTTGGAGGCCGGTGCGGTGATTCTGGGCAAGACCAATACCCCAGAGGTTTTAATGAACTGGGAAACTTTTAACGATGTCTACGGGGTGACACGCAACCCCTGGAATCTGCTGCGCACGCCCGGAGGTTCCAGCGGGGGTGAGAGTGCGGCGATCGCGGCAGGGATGTCGGCGGGTGGAATTGGGTCAGATGGAGGTGGCAGCATTCGATTGCCTGCGGGGTTAACGGGCATCTGTGGCTTGAAGCCTACACCCGGCAGAGTGCCGGCAACAGGACATTTTCCTGCTGTGGGTCATCCGGGTGGATTGCTTGGAGTGATTGGGCCTATGGCCAGGACGGTGGAGGATGTGGCGATCCTGTTTGAGGTTGTTTCGGGCCATGCCGACAGTGATCCGTTCTCTGTGCCGTTCACTGCCGGCAGGCGCTTTAGAGATGTGAAGGTTGGCTACGTCGAGCATCGGGATGTGAGCCTGGCTCTCGCTTGGGTGGGGGGTGAGACTGGGATTTTTCCAGGGCAAGCCTGGCAGCGCTTGTATGAAGTCTGGAGATTTTTTTTCTTGCGCGTTAATGCGCATCCAATCGGATTTGCCACGCCTCATACTGCTGAGTTTCTGGATCGCGAACCGCCGAGCGCTTCTGAGATGCTGGAAATGTTTGCGGCCAGGGATGCTTTAAGGGCGCGCTTTCTTTTAGCGATGGACGAGTATCCGATCGTTTTGATGCCAAATCCAGGATTTGGTGCATGGCCGTGCGGGGAGTTTCCTGGCGTAGAATCTATGGCACCGCTAACCGTAGCGAACCTGTTAGGCTTGCCGGCGTTGGCCGTCCCAGTGGGATTTGATGATGATGGCATGCCACTTTCGGTTCAAGCCATCGCCAAGCCCTGGCACGAAGAGCAGTTACTGGATTTTGGAATGAAACTTGAGGAGGCGCGCGGTAGATTTGCACTATCACCGCTGGCACGAAACTTATGATTCTTGGCATTGGAATTGATCTCGAGGAAGTTACACGCATCGGTGAGTCGATCAACCGGTTTGGAGATCAATTTCTTGAGCGGATCTTCACCCCGGATGAGATTGCTTTTTGTTCAGGCAAGGCCAATTCGAACGAAAGATTCGCTGCAAGATTTGCCGCCAAAGAAGCGGCGTTCAAGGCACTGCAGGCGACCTGGGCGGACGGGTTGAGTTGGCGCGATTTTGAACTTGTGGCACGGCCTGGAGGCGCACCCCAGATGGTGCTACACAGAGTGGCTGCACGGATCGCCGGGGAGCGGGGCATGGTTGGGCTGCACGTCTCCTTCAGTCACACCAAGACACATGTCTCTGCTGTAGTGATCGTAGAAGGCGTCTAGCGGCCGACGGCGATACTGGATGAGTTGGACGGAACGCGCGTTTGGGCGTCTTCCAGCCGTTTGGCTTCTTGAAAGGTGAAGATCATGCGATGAACTACTGTCAGGTTACCGAGAATGGCTGCGATCCAGAGAACGGGGGCCATGCGGTCAAACAAAGCGCCGATAATGAGCAGCACGACTCTTTCAGGACGCTCGAGAAAGCCAACTTTACACTGCGGGATGGTGTTTTCAGCACGAGCACGCGCATAGCTGGTCATAACGCTGGCAATCATGACAACTGCGGTCAGCACTACGTAAGGAGGGCGGTTGATATTGCCGTAGTAGACGAGCAGCCCGATGAGCAAGGCGAGGTCTGAATACCGGTCAATCACGCTGTCGAAGAAGCCCCCGAATCGTGTGACCTGGCCGGTTTGCCGGGCGACCCTGCCATCGACCATGTCGAAGAGGCCTGCTCCAATAATGACGAGTCCGGCTTGCCAGAAAGCACCTTTGGCCAAGAGCCAGGCCGCACCAATGTTAATGATGAGGCCAATAAACGTAAGGACGTTGGGATGGATCCGCGAGAGCGCCAACCCGTTGACGATCTTGACGAGCAAGATGTTGCATGCTCGCCCAACTGCTCCCGTCCATGTAGTTTTGGGTTCCACTAGAGAGAATGCCGTTTGGCCCAGATTACCCTAATTCCGCGAGATCGTGCATGGTCTTTACCTTCAAAATCTCAAAATTCTTGGTGCCACCGGGGATGGTGATCTGAACTTCGTCGCCCACCTGCTTGTTGAGCAGGCCCTTACCAATTGGGGAACTTGTTGAAATCATACCGTTAGGGGCGTCTGCCTCCTCGCTGGTGACGAGTTTATAGGTGATTTCTTCTTCCTTCTTGGTGTCGAAAAGGACCACTTCAGAACCAAGGCCAATCCGGTCGACGGGAATCTTGCTCAAATCGGCCATGGACATGGTTTGCAATCGCAGCTTTAAGTGTCCAATACGAGCGTGTACGTAGCCCTGGCGTTCTTTTGCCGCATGATACTCCGCATTTTCGCTGAGGTCTCCCAGTTCGCGCGCGCGCAAAATCTCCTTGGGCAGTTCACTACGCAACTCGTGTTCGAGCGAAGCAACCTCATCCACCAGTTTTTTCTTGATATCGATCATGTCACCAGATTTCTACTCTCCCCCATTCTAAACCGTCTATTGGACGGCAATGCGGGAGGGGCGGGAATTAACTCCGCTCTGTTGGATCGTAAGCTCGACTTCCGGGCCTGTCGGAGAATCAGCCGGTACAACGACATTCACCTGATAAAGCCCGACGATTCCAGGAGCCAAGCCGCTGAACAGGACCTGGGCTGGACGGCCCCCGATGGTGACCGTGGGTGTCGCTCTGGTTGAGGAGAGCGGGCTTGAAGGGCTGATCTGACCGTTGCCTGGAGTTCCGCTGACTGGGCCCAGGCCATTGATGTAGAGCTGTGCAACTTGACTGCGGCGCACGGGATTGTTGCCCGAGATGAGAGCGAAAGCCCCATCAAGCGCCGCGACGTAGCGGCGGTTGGTGCCGGATTCAAAGTACTCAAAAGGCGCGGGATTGGCGGCGCGGAGGCGCAGCGTTTGCACGGCGCTGGAGAACTCACCGATCGAAACTTTCATATCCACTGTAGCCAGACCTTCGCATTCCCAAGGAATCTGAACGTTGATTTGGCCGTCGCTCACGAATTGCAGCCGGCCGGCAGCGCTGACACGCTGAGAAGGGTTATCGAAGCTTACGCTGACGCGGGCGAGTGAAAGAGGCAGTTCATTTCCGCTGAATACCTTGAGCGTAGGGCTTAGGGCGGCACCGTATATGGAAATGTACTGGCCGGCGGTAAAGCCGTCTGAAGCCTCTCCAGAGGCGGCGTCTCGCACGCCGTTTGTCGAAACTGCCGGACGAGCGATTACCCTGCCAACAAACTCAGCGAAGATAGCGCCTGCTTCAAAGCGGACTACCTGTTCTCCAAGATTGGAGCCGGCTCTGATGGTGCCCTCTGCAATTCCATATTCGTCGGTACGCTCATTGCCAAAGGTGATCTGAGCGTTACCACTAACGACGCGCCCTCTCACAGCAACGTTTTGGACCGGAATTCCAAATTGGTCTACCACCTTCATCAGAATGTTCTTCTCATATCCGGGGATGGCATCGTAGAAAGCTCCACCAAGTGCGTACATGTTCCAGGCGGCACCAGGCCCAACGTAAAAGGTGTAAGGCACCCGGATATCCGTTGCCCCGCCAGAGATGACTAGAAAGCCGTCGTATTTGCCGCTTGCTGGTCGAGTGCCAGACATTCGGACAGTGACTTGAGTTTCGCGGCCGGCCAGCAGCGCGAACGAAGCTGGAGTTGCCGTGATCGTGATTCCAGAGGCTGAATTGCGTTGCTCGGTACGAGTGCTCAGGTTGAGTGAACCCGAAGCGGCAAGATTTGAGATGACCAGACCTTGAGCCGCAGGGAAGCTGCCGGCAGCGATTACTCCAAAGCCGATCGAGCTGGGCTCGACGGCGACGTTGGACTGGAGGGCGCGATTGGCGTCGAGTTTGCCGCCGCCCATGGCGGTGACAGCGGCCTGCACTTGACGACCGTTGTTGTCGTAATCCACCAGATTTGTATTGCCCGTGTTTGCCAGCGCGCTCTTGATCTGGGCTGGGCGAAGGCCGGGTGATTTCTGTTTGAGAAGGGCAGCGGCTCCAGCCACCATGGGGGCTGAGAAACTGGTGCCTTCGGCTACGACATAGCCATTCGGGTTGTACATCTCACCGCCCGGGTCTGTCCTTTGCGTCGCCATGTAAAGGTCTGTACCGACGGCAACCATGTCTGGCTTCACCCCGTAGTTTCCAATGCCAGGCCCTTGAGAAGAAAACGCGGCGATTTCATCGGCGGAGGCGCTTACCTCCCGGAATGCCGGATTGAGACGCACGGTACGCTGCTGATTGGATAGGAAAGTGCGCAATGCATTGCCCGCATTAAAGCCGATGAGTGCGGATGGGATGGCTGTGTTGTCGAGACCGCCCAATTGGAAGACGCCAGCGCCTTCAAGACCAGTAATGACAACGGCGATGGCGCCGGCGCGTTGCGCATGATTTACTTTCTTTGCGATCAGGCAGGTGCCGCGCTCAACCAGGGCAATTCTGCCAGCAAGAGAGTTGTCAGGGAGGGGGTCACAAGCCAGGCGGCTACTGGTGACAGAACTCACGTCCGTGATTTGGGCTTCGATAGCGCTCGCTATTTGAGGGCCGTCCCCAAAGCGCAGGTTGACCGATTGCAGCTCAGCCGGAACTCCGTTGCCTAAAACGGTAAGTGTGTTGTACCAGATGTGAGAGTTTGTGATGGCACCAACAGTGATTGCATTGGGGGCCGTGCCTGGGCTCTCAATTGTGTTGAGCGCCGGGAGATTGGCACCGATGTCGCCGCTGTTGCCCGCCGAGATCACGACGATCAGGCCCAGGCGTGTTGCATTCTGTATGGCAGTTGCAAAGGCATCACAGGGTTGATTCTTTTGTGTGCCACAGAAATTGTCGAGTGGCCCGTATCCTGCCGGGGCACCAAGGTTGAGGCTCGCAATATCCATCCCGTCGGCAACCGCGTCTTCGAGCGCCTTGACCACGACGCTTGGGTAAGTTGTGTCGTTCACACCCCGGCTGCCAAATACCTTGTAGTTGCCAAGCAATGCCCTTGGCGCGATCCCTGAGATGCGTCCGCTTGGGGATTCATGATCCTGCCCGGCGGCAACCATGGCCGTTGCGGTGCCGTGACCGATGCGATCTCGCGGGCTGTTGTCGTCTGGACGAGTGTTCACTGGATCGGTGCCAAAAGCGAAGTTGAGAAGGTCTACATAGCTGCGTGCCGCGATGACTTTATTGTTTGTGAACGAACAATCGTTGTTGTCGGCTTTGCATTTGGGATATCCCGCCGGGACGCTTGAGGAGAAATCCTTGAAAGCAGGGTGATTCTGGTCGATGCCAGTGTCGAGGATGGCGATCTTGACGCCAGCACCGGCTCCAGAAATGCCACCCACCTGATTCCAGGCCGAACGCGCGTTGACCACATCAAGGGCCTTATTGATGTGGCGCTTGAGAGGCAGCATGCGCTGTATGCGGTCTACCTCTGGCATGGCCTTGATCTGTTCTAATTGCTCACCGCTGGCGTGGATGTAAAGAGCATTCAGTAGAACCTGCGTCGAGTCGATAATCCGAATGCCAGCCGTCGACATTCTGGAACTGAGCTCGCTTTGCCTGGCAACGATTGCCGAGCGCTGGGCACTGGCCTCATTGCGCAGAAGGTCTTTTCGATTCTGCGCCGCCTCTGCGAGCGGAGGGTCTTTCAAGACCACAATATAAGTATTCGATCCCCGTTGTGCCAACCCAGTGGCGGCGAGGAGGCTGAAGGCGGCAATCAAGGCCGCAAATCGTGTTTGCCTCATGTATTTAGCGACGCGTTCCCATAGAAAACAGTTTCGCAACATAGCCACTTGCATCGTTTGCGTTGCAACGACATCTAACTGATCAAGTAAAGGAGATCTAACACAAATGATTCAGATTAGAAAATCAGAGGACCGCGGCAAGGCCAATCACGGCTGGCTGGACTCGCGTCATAGTTTCAGCTTCGCCGACTACTACGACCCCAAGCATGTGCAGTTTCGTGGGCTGCGGGTGATCAATGAGGATTGGGTAGCGGGAGGCAAGGGCTTTGGAATGCATCCGCACCGGGATATGGAAATCCTGACCTGGGTGCGGGCTGGCAAGCTGGAACATGCCGACACGATGGGAAATCGAAGAACCATCGAGCCAGGGGAGTTGCAGGCCATGAGCGCTGGCAGTGGTTTGTACCACAGCGAATACAATCCCTCGCCCGATCAGCCCGTACACTTATTTCAGATTTGGATCATGCCAGAGAAGCGTGGAATTCCACCAAACTATGACCAGAAGACATTTTCCTCTGACGGCCGGCAAGGCAAGTTCCAGCTTCTTGCATCAGCAGACGGCAGTGCGGAATCGTTGCAGATGAATGCCGACGCCCGCTTTCTGGTGGCGGATCTGGGCGTTGGTGATCAGGCTTCTTATTCCATTGAGAAGGGACGTGGCGTCTACCTGCAACTGGCCAGTGGCGAGATTGATCTCAATGGCCAGAAATTGAGCGCAGGAGATGGCGCAATGGTGGAAGACGAGTCAGAGATCTCCATTCAAGCTGCCAGCCAATCGCATCTGTTGCTCTTTGATCTGAATTAAACGGGGCACTTAGGGCTTGGCAATTTCTACCCTGGCCCCATCCTTTAGATTCGTTTCGGGGCCAAGGGCAAGCTGGTCACCTTCCTTTAGCCCAGAGAGAGCGATTACGCTGGTGACATTGCCTGAGCCAAGCTCGACTTTTCGCCAGACCAGTGCGTTGTTCTCGATGAGGTAGACGCCAGAAGCCCCGTCGCGAGTGCGGATGGCTTCTTTCGGGATTAGCAATACGGAATCCTGCTTACGAGTCTGGATAAAAGCGTTCACGTTGGTGCCGGGTAGCAAGTCTCCATCAAGATTTTCAATGCGGCATTCCACTTCGCCAACTTGTCGAGTGCCCAAAGGAACGATTTGAGTGGGGATTTTGTCGATCTCGCCCTTCCACTTCTTTCCTTCGATCGCATCCCAGGTGATGGTGAGTGGCATGCCCTTTTTGATTTTGCCCAGTTCTGGCTCGTCAACAAAGACGAGCACTTTAAGCACATCGATCCGGCCTACATTGGCAACGAGGGTGCCCGGACTAAGAAAAGAGCCTAGCTTGACGTCCAGATGGTAGACCACTCCTTCAATCGGCGACCGGATGATCCCCATCTGAATGCGTCGCCGGGCTAAATCCGCCGAGGCAATGGCTTCTTTTAACCGGGAGCGGGCGGAGACTAAATCTGAGCTGGCAACCAGAGCTGGCCGGCGGGCATTGAGCGAGGCCATCTGCAGTTGCAGCAATTCAATTTTGTCTTTGAGGATGCGAGTTTCTTCACGCGTGCCGGCGTTGCGGGCGGCGAGGCGCTCGGCAATTTCGAGTTCTTTTTCTGCTTGAATCTTTTCGGCCTCGCGCTGCTTGAGGCCCTGCTCGATTTCGACAATTTCGCGTTTGCGTCCACCGGATTCGAGAAGTTGAATCGTCGATTGAGCTTCTTCCACGCGCGCCGTCGAAGAAGAGAGCTCTGATTCCGCTTCTTTTGTGTCCAGGATTGCGATCGGAGTGCCTTTGGAAATACGCTGGCCCTTTGAGACTGGAACGCTAAGGACGAGCCCTTCCTTTTCGGCGCGAGCGCTAGCCCAGTGGTCTGGTTCGACACGTCCGTTGGTGGTGACTTGATCCTCAAATGCTCCACGAGCCACGCGATATGACGGCACCTGCGGGGCTACATTGTTGAACCGCCAGATGAAAACTCCGGTGATAACTGCCAGCGCAAGCGCCAGCAAGAGTCCAAATCGCTTCATTCGTTAATTTCCTTTGAACAGTGTTCGAAGAGCAACTTCCATTCCCAGTGTTGGATCTTGATTGCCATCATTTGAACTGGTTCTGGCGGCACTGATGAAACCGACGAAGCGGGAATGATCCCAGTTTCGTCCGGAATTCCATCGGGGCTTGACCAGCAATGCGGAAAGCTCAGTGGACATGTGGTTCTGGCCGGGCGTTTTCATCGACCATGAGTTCCAGGTTCTGTTTCACGTCGTCATCAATCCATTGTTCTCCGCAAGTTCGGCATAGGAGTGCGGGAACATCGTCAATCTGAAAGAGCTCCTCTTTGACGATAACCTCATAGGTAATGAGTGCTTCCATGAGGGCTGTGCCGCAAGAAGTGCAATGAGTGGGGCGCATCGGTAAGACTAAACCCATGCTAACTTGAATCGAGATGGTCAGCTTCAAGATCCACCGCCTGAAAGAACAGGTTTCGTCCCAGTTTCGTTGGGCACCCCATACTGCCGGGCCAGCCACGGTCAAACAAAGAGACTATGAGCCAAATGGAGAGATGGAAGCCCTGAGCGCCTATGCTCTCTTTAACGAGCTTCGCGGAACGCCAAAAGAACTTCGCGTCGGCGATCTATTGGAAATGCCGGACGGCACACTACACATTTTCAAGTTTGTGGGCTTGGAACAGGCAAGCTGGTTTGTCGTTGCGGTTCGCCCGGAGCAGATCGCAAACCCGGCGAGCGGGAGTGAATTGGAAATGAGCGGCCAGGGCTGAGCAGAAATTCTGAGTTTGCGCTACACTTTTGGATATGGGCAGTTGTTCGGCTCTCAATGAGCCGATTAATCAATTTGCATTGGTTACCTACCTCCCCGGTGAGTTAGGTTGCTATCTGGATCAGTTGAGGCGAGAACTTGTTTCTCAGTGCAACGCAAGATCCCACATTTCTCTTCTCCCTCCCCGTTCTCTTCAACTTCCTTCCTACATCGCCTCATCACAAATCGAAACCATGTGCCTCAAGATCCAGCCTTTTGTCGTCAAAATTGCTGATCTGAGCGTGTTTCCAAAGACATCAGTGATTTATCTGGAAGTGGAAGAAGGCCAGCAGGAGTTGGAGAATTTGCATCGAAGCTTTAATTCAGGGGCCTTGGCCTTTGATGAGCCCTATACATTTCACCCTCATATCACGCTCGCTCAGAACTTTGAAGCGCTTGCTGTCGAAGAACGGCTGGAGCAGGCTAGATTGGCCTGGAAGGCCTACTCTGGACCCCGTGAATTCCTGTTGGACCGGGTGGTTTTCGTGCAGAATTCATCTAATAATTGCTGGACCGACCTGAAATCGTTTGCTTTGCGGAGCTTTCCGGCCGCCCCATCTTTAGCCGCTCTACCTGAATTCAGTCGAACATACTGAGCTGGTTTTTTGGAGGGGCCTTCTGCTTTTTGAGCGGGCTTCCTACTACTCCGAGCACTTCAAATGATTCGAGTGCCAACCTCGGGATGAGTACTTTTTGGACGCCGATTGCCGGTTCTGGTGGGGAAACAACAATCGCGATTGGGTCTAAAACTCCAATATTATTCGGCATTGTCGCTTCAACCGTGTCCCCGTCCCGAAAGCGAAGTCTCACCCAGAGGCCCTGTTGACGGGGCCTGGCTGCATAGTGGCTGCGAGCCCACGGCAGAATATCAAGCCATTCCCTGACGAAACAAATGAGTTTCACCTGTTCCACTGGCAAATGCTGAACCACTCCTTCACGATTTAAGAACTGTACTTGGTTTCCTTCGAAGGAATTTCCAGAATCAACAAAGCCAGCCAAGGTCTCCCGTTCGAAGCGATAAACCATTGCTTTCTTTGTCGAAACCGTAGTCAAAGGCTAATTTCCTGCTTTCTGGGGAGCTTCCAGGCCAAAAAAGGGCAAATTTGTTTCAAACACAAATGCCAGTATTGTATCATTGGCTCAATGTCCGGCCAGGCACCCTTGGCGGCTGCCGTAAGGTCGTATCTGACTTACTGCAGAGTCGAAAAAGGTCTTTCCCCGGCGACGCTTAAGGCTTATGAGAGTGATTTTAAAAGTTACTCCTGTTGGCTCCAAGAGTTGCGCGAGGAGTCTTTTTCGCAAATTTCTGTTCTGCAGCGCTTCCAGCATTACCTTTTGGAGCGAAAACTCAGTGCGAGAAGCATTGCCCGAAAGTTGGCCGCATTGCGTGGTTTGTTGCAGCACCTTGTGGCAGAAGGGCAATTGGTCAAGGATCCCACCGAGTTTCTGCGTGCGCCAAATCCGCCACGGAAATTACCGAAGGCAATGCCGGAAGTACGGCTTGCAGAGGTCTCGTTGGCATTTGATCGAGAAACGCCCTGCGGATTGCGCGACTGGGCCATGTTTGAACTTTGTTATGGATCAGGATTGAGATTGAGCGAACTTGTAAACGTGCAGCTATCGGCGTACAACGCGCTGTCCATGCGCTTGCGCGTCACGGGCAAAGGCAACCGGCAGAGATTGCTGCCAGTTGGCAGCGAAGCCGCCAAAGCGATCGATCAGTATATGCTCGAAGGCCGTGGCCGGCTCTTGCGCGGCAAGACTTCACCATTCCTGTTTGTGAGCTCCAGAGGGCCCAAGCTGGAAAGCCGGTCTTATTGGAAAGTTTTGGCTCAGTTGCGTTTGGCAATGGGCAGCGCAAAGCCATTGCATCCTCATATGTTGCGCCATTCTTTTGCGACGCATCTGCTCGAAGGCGGCGCAGATCTTAGAAGTGTTCAGGCTTTGCTGGGACACGCAGATATTTCCACAACTCAGATTTACACCCATGTCGAGCAAGAGCGCTTGCGTGGGATTGTTGACCAATTTCATCCAAGGGAAGCCAAGAAACAATGAGCGACTACATGTTCATGCTGGAGAGTCACCTCAGTGAGGCTCAGAATTTCGTTATTTCCGAAGTACAGCGGATGATGGCGAAACTGCAGGTCAACGTCTTCCTCACCGGAGGTGCATTGCGGGACATGTTGGCCGGTTTACCGGTTCGAGATCTCAATTTCACAATTGAGGGTTCTCCACTGAAGCTGGTGAAGGCACTTGAGAAAGAAGCCGGCATCCGGTTGGTGAACACGGACGACGTACGAAAGAGTTACGAGATCAGCTTCCCGAATGGGGTGTTGGCCGAAATCTCGATGGCTCGCATTGAGAAATTCGCCAAACCTGGGGCCATGCCGAAAGTGGCACCTGCCACTATTCATGAAGACTTGAAGGGGAGAGATTTCACAATCAATTGCCTGGCGATCTCACTGGCTCAGGGATCGCGCGGACTGTTGCTGGATCCAACCAATGGCCTTTCTGATTTTGCGCTGAAAGAATTGCGAACCGCATCAAGCCATACTTTGATGGATGATCCGTCCCGTGTTCTGAAGCTGGTGACGCTGCAGGCCCGCTTGGGCTTTCAACTCGATGGACGCACGCGCGCCCAATATCAGAGAGCCCGCGAGGCCAAAGTGGAAGATCTCATCGCGCCCGAGGCCTTGCGGCGGGAGATCGTCAAGATTGGGGAAGAATTCAATCCGCTTCCTATCCTTGAAACTCTCGAAAAGGAAAAGCTGCTGCATCTCTATTTCACAGGCCTGGGCGGGGCGAATCTGAACTCAGCCGGATTTACAAAATTGCTGAAGTTTCGGGGAATGGTGCCCTTCGGGACGCACCTCAAAGAAGATCGCTTCTCCCTATTTCTCCACACGATTAGCGAGAAGTGGACACCAAGGGACAAGCTCAGTTTCATCAAGAACTGCAAGCTATCGAAGCGGGAAGTTGATGGCTGGAAAAATCTTGAGGCCAAGTCAAAGACTTTGCAGAATACGCTGAAATCCGCCAAGCTGCAAAAGCCATCTCTCGTATATGCGGCTTTAATGGATGCCCCAGCCGAAAGCATCTTTGTGCTCCTGGGCAAGTCTCCTCTCCGCGTCGTGCAAGACAGGATCAAGAACTACCTGCTGAAGTATTTACCCGCCGCGCTTGAAATCACGGATGAAGATGTGTTGATAGGCGGCGGCACGCCTGGGACGCCCAAAGGGCAGCAGATGAAGAAGCAACTCATCGCGGCAAAGCTGGATGCCCGGCCCCGCAAAGTGCCGGTTACTGACCCGGCTTACAGTCTTCAAGTCTGAGCTTGAAGGTGCTGACTTCCTTCCAGGCGTTGCCATTGCGAATTTCAATTCGCAACAGTCCTTTCTTTTCGTCGACACGAACGCGGGAAGTGTTTGCCGGGCTCCGCTGGCCTGGTTGCGCAGACTTTGGAATGCGACTTGAGATCTCGCGCAGTTCCCAGCTTGTGCCGCCCGTCTGTGTTTCGTAAAATTCGTATTTGCCAGCGTCTCCACTGCCACGGTTGTCTACCAGGAGCCAGCCCCGTTTGGCTGTCTGGAATGCAAAGTCTTCGATCACCCCGACTCGTGTTTCAGCAAAGATGTCGATTTTGCGCCAGGTACGGCCAGCATCGGTGGTGAGCATGATGAAGGGATCTCGTGGCAAGCCAATCGAGGTTTGGCCGACCAGCCAGCCGGTTGAGAAATCGATGAACTGCATTGATTCCAGGGAACTGGCTTTGAGCGGTGCGTGAGCCGGTCTCCAGCTTGCCCCGCCATCTTCACTGATCAGCAGAACTGAGTGCAGGGTGGAAGCCGTTGTGTGAATGTTGCCGGCCAGCAACAGCACAGTACCAACTGACTCGACACTTGAGAATTCAAGGTAGGTGGGGCAGGGGTCGGCTTCGCTGCAGGTCAGCCCAAGGGCTGGCATGTCGACATCGGCGCAGAGATTGGGCAAAAGGATTGGCCCAGTGACGCTAGAAAAAACGGGAGGCGTCTCCGGGGCAGGCACGGCTGGAACTTGGGGAGCCGGGGCTTGCGACATCAGCCACAAATAAACGATTAGTTGCACTACCCTCATACTAGACTGGAGTCAGTCTCATGTTCACGTGGTTTTCGAAGAAGGTAGAAGCCGTGAAGCCATTACCGCTGTCGCAAAGGGAGAAATCCTATTCGGCGGCAAGTGGAATTGTCTACCAGTACATCTTCAAAGGGATGCTGGGGCGAAAGCATGTTTTTGCCGTTTCAGCCAACCGGGCTGCCCATCTTGAAGTTTCAGTTGAATTGAAGGCCGCAGCACTTCTTCCTTGCGCGGAGCGAATGGGTTCTGCGTTGAAATGGAACGAAGAATACGCACTGACGAAGTTGAGTCTCTTTCGAGCTTTTGACGATGCGGTGAGTCCAGAAAGCCTGGTGCGACCCATACTGCCGGCAAGTGAGGAATTGCTTGCGCATATGGATTCTTTGAATATGGCCAATGAGGATGCCGATGCAACCCTCTGAGCAAACACCAGGTGCCCCCTATTCTCCACCGCTCGATCAGCTTGCCGGCCGCGAGTTTTCTTTTCATCCTTCCATCGGCAATCTGGAGACAAACCTCTGGAAACTGCTGGAGGCGAACTGGTCGGAATTTCTGGTGGAGAATCAGGGCGATCAAACGCAGGTATGGGTGCCCAGGCGGTATTTGGGAGAAGTCTCTGCATCTGACCGGCCGGTGATGATCGTCGGGCTCAACCGGGCGCTGGATTACAAGGCGGGCCAGGTATGGCCTGTACACAAGCGTGTCATTGAGATGCCCAGAGTGCCTGCGGGATGGGTTGCGGATGTGCCGGAAGACAACGCTCCAAGCAGGCGCAGGCCGGGCTTGCACCTGGACGCTTCGGAGAAAAAGGTGGGACGGCTGATTCTCGTAGCTCTGGCCGGATCAGTTCTATTGGTGACTCTGGTGATTGCGTATTACCGGGGGATGGAATCGGGTGAAATGGTCTCCTACAAAGCGGTTGTGCAGGAAAGCATCGGCTTGGGCCCGGACGACGACTATTTTGCTGTGGTTCGCAAACTCGGCACACCGCAATCAGACCGTTGGAAGGCCGAAGGCGAGAGTCTGCAATACCGGGTTCTCGAATACCCCCAACGCAACCTGAATATCATTCTTGCTGGAAGGGAGCGCAAGCAAGCGCTCTATATCGGGGCCATGGATCGAGACTGGAAAGTAGTGGATAGCGTGAACCAAAAGGGTGGTTCGAATACCTATCGGGTTTTGTCCAAAGTTCCGCGATTCTAGCGCGCCGGCTTACCAGTGGAAGGCCCGTGGTTATTGGCTCAGAGTGGATTTCAGATCGTTCACCTGTGATAGTCTTTTGAGATATGAAATCTGTGGGAAAAATCCTTCTTTGGGTAGCCATTTCAGTGCTTGGAGCAGGATGTCTGGCAGCCGTAGCCTTCCATCGGGGAGAGTCGATCAACTCGATGTGGATCGTTGTTGCCGCAGCTTGCGTCTACCTGGTTTCGTACCGGTTCTATGGCACTTTTATCGCGACAAAGATTCTGAGTCTTCGTGCCGACAGAGCCACTCCGGCTGAGCGGTTACGCAATGGACATGATTTTGAGCCAACCAACAAGTGGATCGTCTTCGGACATCATTTTGCCGCTATTGCCGGCCCAGGGCCATTGGTCGGCCCAACTTTGGCCGCCCAGTTTGGCTACCTGCCTGGAACGCTTTGGATCATTCTTGGTGCTGCACTGGCAGGTTCGGTACACGACCTACTGATTCTGGCTTTTTCTATCCGGCGCGATGGCAAGAGCCTTGGGCAAATGGTGAAAGAAGAAATCAGCAATGTGGGCGGAGTTACCGCAATGGTTACGGTTCTTCTGATCATGATCATCCTGCTGGCGGTGATTGGTCTGGTGATTGTGAATGCACTCAAAGGCAGCCCCTGGGGCACCTTCACAATCGCGGCCACGATGCCAATCGCGATTTTCATGGGACTCTACTTGAGATTCTTCCGGCCGGGGCGGGTGATCGAGATTTCGGCGATTGGATTTGTATTGGTAGTTCTCAGTATTTTTGGGGGACAGTGGGTGGCTGAATCGGCGACACTAGCTCCCTGGTTCACCTTTAGCGGCACCACGCTTGCATTGATCCTGATCGGGTATGGATTTTGCGCTAGCGCCCTTCCAGTCTGGTTGCTTCTCGCGCCCCGGGACTACTTGAGCACTTTCGTCAAGCTGGGTGTGGCTGCAATGCTGGCAGTGGGTGTGCTCTTCGTCCGCCCAGAACTCAACCTGCCTGCGATGACACGCTTTGTCGACGGGTCGGGGCCGATCTTTGCTGGATCAGTCTTTCCCTTTTGCTTCATTACCATTGGCTGCGGTGCCTTGTCGGGCTTCCATTCCCTGATTTCTTCCGGAACCACATCGAAGCTGCTGGCCAGAGAAAGCCACGCGTTACCGGTCGCCTATGGCGGCATGCTGGTGGAAGGCATGGTAGCCATAATGGCCTTGATTGCCGCCTGCGCCATGGAACCGGGCGTCTACTTCGCAATCAATTCTCCCGGTGGAGTGGTTGGCGCTTTGCCAGCGGCGGCAGTAAGCACGATCAGCGGATGGGGCTATCCGGTTACAGTAGCGCACATGGAAGAATTGGCGCGAAGTGTCGGCGAGAGTAGCTTGTTTGCCAGAACCGGCGGCGCACCATCGCTGGCACTCGGGATGGCTCATATCTTTTCTCAGGCTCTTTCGATGACTTCTGATGGCGGCAAGGCGATCCTCAGCTTCTGGTATCACTTCGCAATCATGTTTGAAGCGCTCTTCATTTTGACCACTATCGATGCAGGAACTCGAGTTGGGCGATTCCTGCTACAGGATCTGGTGGGTCATGTTTACAAACCCTTTGGCCGGACAAGCTGGATGCCAGGCGTCATCGTGGCCAGTGCGCTGATTGTGTCTGGCTGGGGATGGTTTCTTTATCAGGGAGTGCTCGATCCGCTTGGAGGCATCAATTCGCTCTGGCCGCTTTTTGGAATCGCAAACCAGTTGCTTGGCACGATTGCCTTGTGTCTGGCGACAACAGTGCTGATCAAGATGTACCGGGCCAAGTATGTCTGGGTAACCGCTCTGCCGCTGGCCTGGATGTTGAGCGTGACGTTTTCAGCCGGTTGGCTCAAGATTTTTGCCGCCAATCCGAGACTCGGATTTCTTGCTCGCGCAGACCAGATTGAGGGGCAGATTGCTGCTGGAAATCTTACGGCCGATAAGGTAGCCCAACTTCAACAGTTGATCTTCAATGAACGGATGGATGCGGCGATCTGCGGCCTCTTTTTGATTCTTACTGCGACGATTGTCCTTGAATCGGCCCGTTCATGGGTTCGCATTCTGAGCAGCTCAAAGGTCTCGACTGTATCTGAGACGCCTTTTGTCGCTACCAGATTGCAAGCTGGAGAAATCTAGAATGAAATTGCTGTGCTTGCCTCTGCTGTCGATGATTTTTCTTGATACACAGCAGGCACCGGACAATTTACCTTAGGCCGGCAGGTGGATGGAGATGGGAAAATTCAGTGGGTTCTGCGCCGAAAGGAGCAGTTTCACCTGATCCGTTAAGCGCAGGCAGCAACCTGATAGGCAACGGAGATTACTTCTGGAATCGAATCAAAGGCATCGGGTTCCACTTCTTCCAGGTATCCACGCACGAAAGCTCTGGCCATACCGACACACCCCTGATTCCGGTACATTCGAAAAAACATGTTCTGAGCGGAAGCGGCGTCGAGCGATGGGCAAAGGAGGGCGACAACTGAAGCACTGGAAGCTACACAATCCCGGCACTCTTTTCCTACCAGACGGCAGGTTTCCGGGTTTACGGTATAGCCAAAATTGTCTTCTACATCGACCAGCATTTCGTTGCTCTCCTAGGGCGAACCTCAGTTGTACCTTGAATCCAGGCTGTGGCAAAGTCACCACATGGGGAGATTCTCAAACTTCCTTGCGGGTATTCAGCTATTTCTTTCGTACCCCCATATGAGGGTTGTAATGTTTTCAAAAATCTTTGTTTTCTATCTCTTAAAGAGATGCAAAAGCGCGAGGCTGTTGCTACGCTCAATTTAGGCTCTGTGAATTTCGATGAAACACTAGGCCATTCCAAAATTTCTAACAAAGACAAGCGTCTTACGCATTCATGAATATCCGCTCTCTTTTCAGCCTTTTTTCTTCCGACCTCGCCATTGATCTTGGCACGGCCAACACCCTCGTATACGCGAAAGGAAAGGGGATTGTCGTCAATGAACCCTCCATCGTAGCGATCAACAAGAACAACGGCGAAGTTGAAGCCGTAGGTAAAGAAGCGAAGGAGATGCTGGGCCGCACTCCCGGCAACATCGTTGCAATCCGCCCAATGAAGGATGGCGTGATCGCCGACTTCAAGGTAACCGAGCGAATGTTGAACTACTTCATTCAAAAGGCTCACGGACGAAAGATGCTGGTTCATCCGCGCATTGTCATCGGTGTGCCTTCGGAGATTACGCAGGTCGAGAAACGTGCGGTGATCGATTCTGCCTACCGTGCCAAGGCGAGCGAAGTTCATTTGGTGGAGCAAGCAATGGTGGCTGCAATTGGTGCGGGCCTGCCCATCACCGAACCGGGCGGCAACATGGTGGTCGACATTGGTGGCGGCACTACCGACGTTGCGGTAATTTCCCTGGCTGGAATTGTCTATGCGCGTTCGGTAAGGGTGGCCGGTAATGAATTGGACGAAGCGATTATCCAGTACCTGAAGCGAAAATATAATTTGCTGGTCGGTGAGCGAACGGCCGAGCAAATCAAGATGAAAATTGGTTCCGCCTCTGAACTGGACAAGCCAATCACGATGGAGATCAAAGGGCGCAACTTGATCGAAGGGGTTCCGAGAACACTCACCATCGGCGATGCAGAAATTCGCGAAGCCCTGGCCGAAGGCATTTCAACGATCATGAATGCGATCCGGGTTGCGCTTGAGCGCACCCCGCCAGAACTCTCAGCCGACATCTCAGACCGTGGAATCGTGCTGACAGGCGGCGGAGGCCTGATCAAGAATCTGGATAAACGAATTCGGCAGGAGACCGGACTGCCCGTGTCGATTGCTGAAGACCCGCTGGCTTGTGTAGTGCTTGGCATCGGCAAAATGCTCTCTGACTTCAAGCTGCTTCGCCGAATCGCGATCGAATAGGGGAGAGCCTTCGGGAAACCATGGATGGATTCTTAGGCAGATATCGCAATTTGTCTGTCCTGGTGATTGTCATCATGGCGCAGTTGGTGCTGCTTGCGGTTCAAGTCAAGAACAACCAGGATGTCCGACTGATTCGTGTCTGGGCAGTCACAGCCATTACCCCGCTGGCGCGGGTGCTGGAAGGGATCCGGGCCAATACCTTTGGCTTGGCGGGAGAGTATTGGCAACTGCTTGAGATTCGATCACAGAACCGGACGCTCAAAGCGGATGTGGACCGTTTCAAGCTTGAAAATCAGTTTCTGAAAGAAGAATTGGCCACCGCCAAGCGAGTGGAGGCCATGGCCTCTTTTGTGCAACGCAATCCAAGTAAGACCATCGGGGCGCGAATCATCGGAGCAGGCGCGGGGATGAATTCAAAGGTTGTATTCATTGACCGCGGATCCACATCAGGGGTACTGAAGGGAATGCCTGTTATAACTCCGGATGGCATTGTCGGCAAAGTTACCGCTTCTTATCCTACCGGGTCTCAGGTGATGCTGATCACCGATGCCACTTTTGCCTGCGGAGTTGTTTCAGATAAGACACGTGTCCATGGAACCGCGCGCGGGCAGGGCAATAATCAGCTTCTGATCGATTACATCCAGAACGAACAAGCAGTTCAGGTGGGCGAGATTTTTTACACCTCGGGCGATGATCGGATATTCCCGAAGGGCTTGCCAATTGGTCCGGTAAGGGTGGCTCGGGAAGGGAAATTGTTCAAGGAAATTTACGTGGCTCCGGCGGCTTTTGAAAAAGGTATGGAGGAAGTGCTGGTTGTGCTGGAGGGTGTGCATCAACAGATTCCAGAACTGTCGCAGATTATTAACGTCGGGCCCGAGGCCAAGCCAATGGCTCCGCCGCCACTCGATTCGGTTCCGGTTCCGCTGGATCCTGCTCCGAAACAGAATGCAAATCAGAAGTTCTCGACCGACGCAGATCGACTTGCTGACCGCTATCGTTCGATCGGCGAACAACAGGGAATCAGCTACGGTAATGGTGGACGCGTGCCCAATTTCAACGCACCGCTGGTGCCCAAAGTTGCCACTCCCAAGCCTGCCCCTCCAGCGGTAACGCCTCCGATTGCAAATCCGCCGGCTGCAACAACCCCACCGGCTGCGACAACTCCTGCCGTGGTGCCACCGAATCTTTAGACGTCAGTATGCCTTCCCCTGAATACACAGAAGCCAATTTCGTTGAAGGCCGGCGGCGCAAAAGCTCTTCTTCAAGCTTCAGACCCATTGTGTTCTTTCTGGTGCCCTTGTTTTCGGTGCTGCTGGACATTTTTCTCCCGAGGTTTATCGAGTCGGCACGAACACTGGAATTCCCGCTGCTTATCACCATTTATTTTTCACTGATGAAGCGCCAGCCGATTGCCGGCATCGCGATTGGAGCCACGATTGGCCTGATGCAGGACTCGCTCTCCCAGCAACCGCTCGGCATGTTCGGAATAGTCAAAACGATTGTTGGCTATTTTGCCGCGTCAGTAAGTTTGAGATTCGACGTGAATAATCCCGCACTCCGCTTTTTGCTGTGCGCCTTCTTCTTTGTTTTTCATCAGTTTTTTTATTGGGTGATGGTGCGTGCACTTTTGGGGCAAGTGCCCAATATAAACGCTCTTGACGAGCTAGTGCGTGCGTTGCTCAATTCCGCCGTTGCCCTGCCATTGTTTTTTCTGTTAGATAAACTAAGAGAAGATGAGAGATAGGCTGATGGCCGGTTAAGAATTGCTGTGTTTCAATTATCAGGACAATCGCGACGGGAAGACTTCCAGGACCGGATGCGCTTCTTGCGCGATGAATCCAAGTTTGCGCAGGGTAAAGTTGCGTTCCTTCAATATCTGAGCGTAGGTGTTTTCCTGTTCATCGTTGGAGGCTACTGGAATCTTCAGATCCGCAATGAAGAGCTTTACTCTCTGAAGGCAGAACGCAATCGTATCAAGGCGCTTCCCATCCCAGCTCCACGAGGCAAGATCCTCGATAGAGATAAGCGCGTGATTGTTGACAACCATTCCAGCTTCTCTGTTCTGCTCTCTCGCGAAACGCTAAAGGATGAACACCTCAGGTCTATCGCCGAGGGGCTTGACCTCGAATATGACGAGATCCTGGCGCAACTCAAGCGCCATCGGGCCCGGCCAAAGTACCTGCCTATCGTAATTAAAGAAGAATTGACGCCAGCTGAAATTGCATTTGTGGAATCGCACCGGGATCCAGATACATATCCTGAGTTGGAGCTGATCCATACCGAGCGAAGAGTCTACCCGTCCAACGGCTTTGCTGCTCACTTGATTGGCTACATCGGAGAGGTTTCTGAACCGGAATTGAATCTGCCCGATTTTGCGAAGTACCAACAGGGCGATTTTGTCGGGAAAACGGGCCTTGAGCGTCAATACAACGATATCCTCACTGGTGAAGATGGTCAAAGGCAAGTTCTGGTTGACAATCGAGGAAACGAACGTCGAATGCTGGGGCTAAAGAACGCTGTGCCTGGCAAATCGATTGAATTGACGATCGATCTGGATGTGCAGGCAGTGATGGAATTGGCCATGGATGGCCGCCGCGGCGGCGCAATTGCCCTGGACCCTCGCAATGGCGAGGTTTTGGCCATGGTCTCCCGGCCCGGATATGACCTTACCAAGTTGTCTTCAAGAGAGCGTTCAAAACAGTGGAAAGAGATCTTCTCCAATCCTGAAAAGCCCCTGTTGAATCGAGCGATTCAGGCGCAGTTGGCTCCTGGGTCGACCTTCAAGCCGATCGTTGCGCTGGCAGCTCTTGAGTCCGGCGAAATTACCAATGAGACATCGTTCACTTGCACTGGGGGCATGAACTTTCCCGGACGCTACTTCCATTGCCATAGCAAACGCGGCCACGGCGCAACCTCCCTCAAAAAAGCAATTGCTCAATCTTGCGACGTTTACTTCTACAACGTCGGCAACAAGATCGGCATAGACCAAATTGCCAAGTACGCTGAAGTTGCCGGTTTTGGCGCCAAAACAGGGATCGATCTTCCGGCGGAGGCAGAGGGCACTTTGCCGTCCAGCACCTGGAAGATCCGCACATTGCGGCAGAAGTGGTATGGCGGCGACACAATTTCGGTTTCTATCGGTCAAGGCTTCCTGACGGCCACGCCCATCCAACTGGCACACGCAATTGGTGGCATTGTAATGGGTGGCATTTGGCACACTCCACACCTGCTGAAAGGAGAAGCCCCACTGAAGCCGGCGCGTAAGGCCGACCTCAATCTGGATCATGTCCGCATGGTGATGGACGGTATGTGCGAAGTGGTAAATGGCTATGGGACGGCAACGAATGCGCGCCTCCCGGGCGGTGAGATGTGCGGCAAGACTGGCACTGCCCAAACGGCTTCAAACGAGTATCAAAAAGCCAGAAACATCAAGCTCAAGGATAATGCGTGGTTTGTTGCATATGCTCCC
>JAYSVS010000060.1:0-21940 GCA_043718395.1 Acidobacteriota bacterium | reverse complement strand
TGGCATTGCCGCCCTTGATCATAGTGATGCGATAGGGCTGACGCTGACCAAGACCTGGGCTATCGAAGTTCCTGATCTGAGGAGGAACCAGTAGAGTTCCAGGGGCGATCGGTGCGGGGGAATTGGCAGGAGTCCTGATGCCTTCGCCTGCACCGGCCATCGTCGTGAAGAGGCTTGGGAGGCGCTGTTCGGTGTCAAACTGCACCTGGAAGATAATATCTTCTACGGCGTCGTGATTGTTGTCGATTTTGATCTCATAGAGGATTCCAGAATCGAAGGGGAAGTAGTTGGGGCCATTGGCTGGTTCGAGCAGCGGGTCGACACAGAGTATAAAGGTTGCCTTGGTGGGACGCTGATTGGCGGCCTGGCTACCGTTGTAGCTGACAAAGGCGAAGAAATCTGTGATGTCAGCTTTGTGGTCAAGTGCCGTTATCGGAGCCTCCCGATGATTGGCGGCTTGAAGTGGTGTGTTAATGGCTGGCAGGCCGAGTACTAAGGCGAGGCCAGCAGCGATTACTGATTGTACGTTACGCATATGCGTGTGCTTGTACTCCTTTCGTGATCTGGTTACGTAGGTGGATAGCCAATTGGATTGCAAATTTTTAGAATTTCTTTCAAAGGCTGGCTAAAATTGAAGTTGAACCTCATGCTTAAGAACGCTTTCGACTTTGATTTGCTTGTCATTGGTAGTGGACCTGCTGGTCATCACGCCGCTACAGAGGCCGCCAAGAACGGCAAGCGCGTTGCGGTGGCAGACCGGAGCTTCGATCTGGGCGGGGTTTGCCTGCATACGGGCACCATTCCAAGCAAGACCCTGCGTGAAGCGGTGCTCTTTTTGAGCGGATTTCGCCAGCGATCGTTTTATGGCAAGGGCTACCGGGTGAAGACCCAGATTCAGATTGAAGATCTGATGTTTCGCGTGCAGGAAGTCATCAAGCGGCAGTATTCTGTCGTGCAGGATCAGTTGCAGCGTCATGACATAACTGTCTTGAATGGTCATGCCCGGTTCACAACTGACGCTCACCTGGTAGAGGTGGTCGCCCCCGATGGCGAGGTGGAAACTTACCGGGCGCAGTTCATATTAATGGCTTGTGGCACTCGACCGGCGCGCAGGGTGGATATTCCCTTTGAAGCACCTCAGGTTTACGATTCTGACGAGTTTATTCAGGTGACCCGGGGAGAGTTTCCAAAGTCGCTCATTGTGGTTGGTGGCGGCGTGATTGGGCTGGAATACGCTTCGATGGCTGCGGCGCTTGGCAGCCAGGTAACGGTGGTGGAGGCTCGGGATAGTCTGCTGGCACATGTCGACAAGGAGATCACCGAGGCATTGGTGTACGAGTTGCGTCGAAACGGTGTGGTCTTCCGCATGGGAGAAAAAGTGGTCAGCGTGGAAGCACCGGAGGATGCGCCTTTGCGGGCTGTCGCGAGACTGGAGAGTGGCAAAACGTTGATCGCAGAAGCATTGCTCTATGCCATTGGGCGTCAGCCGAATACGGATCGATTGAATCTGGAGGCACTGGCAATACAGGTTAAGGATCGCGGTCAGATTGCAGTGAATGAATTCTTTCAAAGCAATGTGCCGCATATCTACGCAGCAGGCGACATTGTCGGTTTTCCCTCTCTGGCATCAACGTCGATGGAACAAGGAAGAATGGCTGCGTGCCACATGTTTGGCATCAAGCGGCAAACACGTCCCGACTTGCTCCCCTTCGGCATTTACACCATTCCAGAGATATCAATGGTGGGCAAGACCGAAGCCCAGTTGACAGCGGACAGGGTGCCATACGAAGTTGGTATTTCGCATTTCGATGAGGTGGCAAAGGCGCAGATTTCCGGTGATCAGTCCGGCCTGCTCAAGTTAATCTTTCACTCTGAGACCAGGCAATTGCTGGGTGTCCATATTCTGGGTGACGGGGCCTCTGAGTTGGTGCATATCGGGCAGATGGTAATGATGGCCGAAGGGACGGTGGAGTTGCTGTGCGATACGGTGTTTAACTATCCGTCACTTGCCGAAGCCTACCGGGTAGCCGCGATGAATGGCCTCGATAAGCTGCGTCGTGTGCCCTAAACGCGCCGGCATCTTAAAACTGGAAGCGGGCAACCACCTGTCCGTTGCGGGGCGGGTTGAAGACGCTGGCAGGGTTTACGCGTCCGAAGCCTGCCGTGACAATACCGGCAGCATTGCGCTGCGTGGTTGCGGCCGGGTTTCCGCTGTCGGGATTATTGAGGTATGTGCGATTGAAGATGTTGAAGAACTCGGCACGGAAGCTAAGGCTGTAACGTTCTTTGATCCGGAACATGCGTCCAAGAGAGAGTTGCTCGTCGGGTCTTCTGGCGGTACGGTAGTCGGTGTAGTAAGCCGCTGCGGTGCCCCATTGACCTGGGCCGGCGTCGGACCAGGCGGCGGGGTTGAGGGTAAGGTCCTTGAAGGGGTCGATGGACTTCGCGTCATTTAGGCTCTTGAGGTAGAGCGGCTGACCGGAGACACGGTTGAAGCGGGTTCCACGGAAGAGCAGGCTGCCTAGTGCGTTGTTGGAATTGGGAGCCTGGATGGGGAAGCCACTGGAGTAGCGCACGATACCACCCACTGTCCAACCACTGACGAGAGCTTTGGTGGCCCAGTTCTTGTTCCACTTGGGAGTGTCGTAGTTGAAGCCAACGACTAGGACCTGGGGTTGATCATTGACTGATAAGGCTTTTTGATTCGGCCGGTTGTAAACGTCATTGGTGGGTACGATTCCACCAGACTGGTTCTCAACGTTGGTGAGGTTCTTCGACCAGGTATAAGCCACTGTTCCGGTCAGACCCTTTGAGTAGCGCTTGGTGGCCTTGACCTGTAGAGAGTCATACCAGGTGCTACCCAGAGGTGCCCAGAGGCTGCCCAGGCCGCCGAACTGAGGAAAGGGCCGTAGAGATTGGGCGAGCGTGTTTGAGCCGGCAAAGCTCGCGTATGGCCTGTTGAAGCCACGAGCAGTTACGGCTGCGGAATCGATGCGTGAGGTGAGGAGGCCACGATCAGTTGCGCTGTTGATGTCGAGACCAAAAGTCTTGAGGCGGGCGTCGGTCAGGCCGTTGTAGTCGTTCAAGCCGTCGGCCCGGAACCAAACGCCGCGGTTACCGACGTAGGCGGCTTCTACAACCAGGTTAGAACCAAGTTCACGTTGCAGCGAAAGATTCCAGTTGGCCATACGCGGAGGACGTCCGGCGTTGGGATCAACGAGGGCGGGCGGGGAATTGATCTGGCCCGTGCTGGGGCGGATACCCGGGTCATAGCTGGCAGTGGTGAGTTCGGCCACGCTGTAGGAGATGCCGTTGCGCAGCACTGCACCAGGTTCTGCGAAGGCGGGGTTAGAGAAGGCGATGGTATTAAATCCCATGCCGAGCGAATTGCCACCGCCGATGTAGGCGAAGTTGGCCACTTGGGCATAACTCACTGCAAAGCCAGCGCGAGCTACCCACTTGGGTGCAAATTGATAAGCCACGCCGATGCGAGGGCCGAAGGCGTAAGGATATGTTTTTGAGAGTTCGCAATTGCAGCGGCCGGGGCCATTGCCAGCGTAGCGGGTGGCACCCAGCAGGTTCCCAGCGGCGGGGTTGCGCAGGGTGGGATCGAACATCGAGGTTCGGTCATGCAGCTCAGTCGAGGCAGGTTGATAGTCGTAGCGCATGCCGTAGTCGATGGTGAGCTTGCGAGTGAGGCGCCAGGCGTCCTGGATGAAGAAGCCCCAGGTAGGACGACGGTATTGGGGATCCTGCGGGTTGGATACAGAGGCGGTGTTGGCGTTCCCCATGAGGAAGCTGGCATAGTTGAAGCCAGCGTTGCCGCCGTTGAGAGCCACACCCTGGAGTGCAGGCATGGAGGTTTGTGCAACATTGAAGTCGTAGATACCGGCGACGCCGCCAGTAGACTTGTTCGTGAAATTGTCGAACTTGTATTCACCGCCGTACTTGATGGAGTGTTTGCCCTTAATCCAGGTGGCTGAAGCTACTGCCGTGGGCTTGTCTTGCAGATAGAGAGTTCGATTTGTCGGCCCGATGTTAAAGCCGAGGCCCCCTTGATTTCCGCCTAGATTGGTCATGCGCGGAAAGCCAGTATCGAAGCCACCCTTCAGGCCAAGCTGACCTGCGGCGTCATAGCTGGTGATCACTTCGGGTGAAGCGTCAGGATTGCGGTAGCGCTGGTAGCCGATGCCCAAATGAACCAGCAGATTGGGGCGAAGCGATGTATCAAAATTGATGCGCGTGGTGTGTGACCGGATGATCTGGTCGCGACGGGCACTGATTGGATCTGGCAGGCCTTCCTGACCATTGTCTTTGTCGGTACGTTGCAGAGAATAGTAGACGCTGATTTTGGTTGCGTCGGTAAAGTTGTGATCCACCTTGACGCTGGGGATGTCCTGAATCTTACGGAAGTTATAGCGGCGCTCGAAGTTGTTAATCAAGCCGGGCAGGCTAGCTTTAGGGACAAGGGCCTGGATCTTCAGCGAGACCGGGTCGAGGAGCGACTGTGGGATGACGTTATTGGCGAAGACGTCCCGGTAAATGCGGCCATCGACGGAGCGGCTGGTGCGCGGATCGTAGATGGTGTTTTCGAGGATGGGGCGGCCAAGACCGTCGGTGCCGAGGTTACGGCCTGTGAGAGCGGCAGAGAAGTCGCCATTGCGGAAGGCGTCAGTGGGCACGGTGCCGAAGCCGTCAAACTTGCCTTCTTTGTTGAGATATTTCTCATAATTGACAAAGAAGAAGGTGCGGTTGCGGCCATTGTAGAGCTTCGGGATGTAGACAGGGCCGCCAAAAGTTCCACCGAAGTTGTTGCGGCGGGCACGGGGACGCACCAGTTGGTTGTTGCCGTTGTTTGTGAAAGGTATGCCGGCGTTGAAGGCTTCGTTTACAAAGTAATCGTAGACAGAAGCATGGTAGGTGTTGGTTCCTGAACGTGAAGTGAAATTGAATAAACCGCCTCCTACCTGACCAAATTCGGCAGAGTAGTTCGAGGTTTGGAGTGTGAACTCTTCGACCGCTTCCACTGAAGCTTGAGATTCATCCGAGACCCGCCCATCTAGAGCACTGGTGGTGTCCTGGCCCTCAAAGATGATCTTGAATGTTCCTGCGGGAGCTCCGTTCACTTTGATGTTGTTCCAGCCGTTTATGGAAGCACCGGGAGAGAGCTGGGCGAAACTGAGCGGGTTGCGGATAGCACCCTGACCGATGGCGAAATTGAGGGGCAACTGGTTGAGCTGCTCGCGACTGATCGTCGTAGAGGCTGCGGCACTTTCGGTATTGAGGAGCGGCGCTTCAGCCGTTACCGATACCGATTCAGAGGCAGAGCCGAGTTGCATCGTGATGTCGATGGCGGCGGTTTGGGCAACCTGGACGCGAACCCCTTTTTGGACAAATTTGCGAAAGCCTTGCACTTCAACCGTGATGTCGTAAACACCAGCGCTGAGGTAGGGCACGGTAAAGCTACCGGTGCCAGTAGTAGCTGTTTCAGCTTTGATGCCGGTGGCTTGGTTTGCGATCAAAACGGATGCATTCGGGATGAGTGCCCCGCCCGGGTCGGACACAGATCCCGTGATTGTGCCGCGATCAGATTGTGCGAAAGCGGCAAGATAAGTCAGCGTGAGGAGAAACAGCGTACGTAAGTTGTTCATGAGCCCTTGTTGAGCCCAATTTTATCAGAAATAATGAAGTTTCGAGGTTAAGAATGGATCACTTTGCTAGTTTGATGCCGAGGCAGTGAGCTCTGGCTGCAGGCTTTGGATCTCTTCGAGGCCAATGTCACGGGTGGGGAGCGTAAACCAGAAGCGGCTACCACTTCCAACAGCGCTTTCGACACCAACCTCGCCGCCGTGTGCCTTGGCCATATGTTTGACGATGGCCAGGCCAAGCCCAGTCCCGCCAAGTTCGCGTGAGCGCGCCTTGTCGACACGATAGAAGCGTTCAAAGAGCCGCGATAGATCCTCTTGTGGGATGCCGGCTCCCGTATCCTTCACCGAGATTTCAACGAAGGGAATTTTGTATTCCGGATGGTCGAAGATGCGCGATTGCACATTGATGCGTCCACCCTGTGGAGTGTACTTGATGGCGTTGTCAAGCAAATTGGAGAGTACCTGATAGATCGCCTCGGAGTCGCAGAAGACTTCAAGAAGGCTGCCATCGGCTTCTGAAGGGATGTCTTCAATCACAAGGTCGATCTGTTTCTTGGCGGCAATCGGAATCAGAGATTCCTGACAGCCCTGCAAGAGGCCTTTCAGGAAATAACTGGCGAATTGGAATTTGGTGATCCCAAGTTCGATTCGAGAAAGTGTAAGGAGGTCGGCGATAAGACTACCGAGTCTTGCAGCGTTGGCACTGATGATGTTGAGGAACTTGACGTTGTGGATCGGATCGTCGATGGCACCGTCGAGAAGGGTTTCGGTATAGCCCTGGACTGAGGCGAGGGGAGTGCGTAATTCGTGAGAGACATTAATGATGAAATCCTTACGCACACGTTCCAGCTTTTCGAGCTCTGCGTGCTCACGCTCGAGTTGTTCAAACATGGCCTCCAGCTTTTCGCCGGTTTCATTCAGTTTGCTGCCCAGGATTCCAAGTTCATCCGTTCCAGTGATGCTGAGGCGGGCCTGAAAATTTCCCTGGGCTAGTTGCGCTGCATAATCGATAATCTGTCCAAGCTTGCGAGAGACCCAACGGGCGAGAAATGCCGTAAGGATGATGGCAGGAATGAACCCAATTGCCGTGGCCGTGAGCAGGTGACCTCGGATGATGTTGACCTGAGTCTGAACTTCTTTAAGTGGAACCGCCAAACGGAGAGCTCCAGACGGAGCCGCTACCGCCACGTAAAGATAGTTGATGCCGACCGAAGCACTGCGCCTCTTGTCCGAACCAATGGCCCCCTTGAGTGCGTCGATGATCTCTGGCCGGTTTGAGTGGTTTTCCATCTTGCCCGGTACTTGTTCTGTGTCTGCCAAGACCGTGCCGTCCCGGCGAACAATGCTGATGCGACCGCCGGCCGCACGAGCAAGATCCGCAAGCCGTTTGGTGTCATTGACCATTTCGGCTTCTTCCAACGCGAGGATCCTGCACTTCTGCGTGAGTTCCGCCTTGAGTGTGTCGACGTAAGTGTCTTCTGCGATGCGTGAAGCCATGAAGTCGACTGCCACAAGCGATGTGATCAGAACGGCGAGCACTGCGGCGATGAGCTTTAGAAAGATGCGGCCTGTGAGGCGGGGCATGATCTATAAGGATATCCAAGCTCGGGTTACAGGACAGTGACAGCCAAGCTGAGATATTCTCCATGGTTTACCCACTAAGCATTCATGCTGCGTGTCCTCGCCTGTTTCGTGCTTATGATTTCCATGTGGGCGGCTGCTTCAGAAGACGCGCTGATTGCGTCGAGGCTGAAATCGAAAATGGCTCGCTCGAAGCTGAAATCGGACGGCCTCCAATATCGCGTGCAGGACGGAACAGTGGAGTGGTCTGGAACCGTCAAAATTCCTCAGCGTAAAGGGGCTGCGACACGAATGGCAAAATCGTCTGGCGCAAAGCGGGTTCTGAATCGCATCGTAGTGCAGCCTGGCTCAACTCCTGCCTTATCTCGCCCGAGCCCGCGCTCTGCTTCCGTGCAGTTTCCCAAACGATAATGGGTCCAGTCGATGTTAGTCTTCTAAGACGTGGAAGAAATTTCAATTCCCCCCCCCCGATCTGTCTCAAAGCCAATCCTTGCCTGGCTTGCGTTGCTGCCTCTCTTGATCATTGTGTTCTATCCAGCAATGAGCGGGTCATTCTTGCTGGACGATTCTTCTGGCATCCAGAATAATTCGGAAATCCGCCACGTGACGCTGGCAAATCTCATCAAGCTTGTTCGCGGGCATAACGATGTACGTGCTGTCGATCACCATCCAGTTTCCGCACTTTCTTTCATGATCGATTACCAGTGGACTGGGCTCGACCCTGGCGGCTTCCATGTCAGCAATCTGATTCATCACTGGATCGCCGCAGGCTTGATGATGTGGCTTTTTCTTACGATCTGGAGAATCTGGCAAACGCAAAGCGGCCGGGATCAGGCTGAGCCGGATGCCTTCTGGATGGCTTCTGGACTCATGTTTATCTGGGCAATCCATCCATTTGCCACCATGCCTGTTGCGTACATCATGTGCCGCCAGGAGACTTTGCTGGTGATCTTCTACGTCCTCTCAATGACTTGTCTGTTGCGTGGTTGGGAGCGGGCCAGCTACTTTCTGGCGATTCCATCATTCTTATGCAAAGAAGTGGCGGTCACTCTGCCTGGAGCGCTGTTTCTCGTAGATTGGGCGCAGGGCGGTGTTGGTGTTGTCGAGACATTCAGGAAGCGATGGCAGTATTACGGGGTTCTCACTTCTACTTGGCTCGTGATCTGCTTCTATCACCTGCGTGGAGGGAGACGGAATGAAATCTTTGCCGATGGCACTCCGCTGGCCACTTCCTTTGGTTATTTCAAAGCCCAGTGCGGTGTCATCCTGAGCTATTTCTCAAAACTCTTCTGGCCGGTGAAGCTTCAGTTTTACCCTTACATTCGCCCGGTCGAGAGCTGGCAGGAATGGGTTCCCGGCCTGATTTTCCTTATCCTCTACATTGCAGCAGCCGTCTATTGCTTGCGCTGGTCGAGATGGCTGGCTGTTGCCTTGATCTTCCCCCTGCTTGTCCTTTCACCAACTTCATCGGTGCTCCCCATTCCATATGAGCCCGCCATGGAGTACAGAATGTATTTGCCTTCGGTAGCCCTGATCGGGCTCATTATGGTGGCCCTTTGGCGATGGGTTCCGAAGTTCTGGATGCGCATCGCAATTGTGGCGATGGCTGTAGTTCCCCTGGCAATCGTGAGCCATCTGAGGAGCCGTGATTACGCAACACCGATGAAATTGTACGAGCATGACTTTGCTGTTAATCCCAGGGGCTTGACCACTCTCGAAGGTCTGTCGGGCATTTATCTGGGCGCAAAGCGGTATGATCTCGCAACCACGCGCTCCTGGAACCTCGTCGACTGGGCGATGGCCGACAACAATAGGGATTTCATTGGGAGGGGATTCAATTTCCTGGGAGAGATCGAATTCCAGAAAAAAAACTTCGGTGCTTCAAAGGATTTCTTTCAACGGGCTATCGCCGTCAACGGAAACTGGGCCGCGAAGCTGAATCTCGCCATCCTTTATCTGGAACTAAAGGAACTGCCAGAGGCCGAAAAGCTGCTTTTGGAATACCTCGACCACGCACCCGATAGCCCAAATGCGATGTTGATGCTCTACGAAACGAAGCTTGCGGCCATGAAGCTGGATGAGGCCGAGAGCCTCTTCGACAAGTTCATGCAGCTCTATCCTGATCGCACGGATTTAGACTCCCAGCGCACACGCCTCATGATCCTCAAGCGCAGGGTGGCCGACGCGAAGGGCGCGAAGCCTTAGACGTCTTTCGGGTCAGGGTGAACATAGGGCTTGCGGTACGGCCTGCGCAACATCTTGGTTGCTTCACTGTCGTTGGTGACAATCATCTTCGCTGGATCGTAGCTCAGGGTGCGTCCCAGTTTCATTGAAAGATTAGCGAGGATGCAGGAGGCGGTAGAAACGTGGCCTTGCTCGATATCGGCCACCGGGCGGGAGCGCTTGTCGATGGCAGCCAACAAGTCTCTCATGTGCCCGCGGATGGCTGGGGCCACATGCTTTTCAAGGTCTTGCTCCGTCTTGTCCTCCGGGTACTGTTCCAGCTCATAGGTGACATCCTTATGCACGGCGGATTCTCCCTTACCGAGTGGAATGTAATCATAGCCCTGAACACTTGCTTTGAGCGTTGCCTTGTCACCGTAAAAGGTGGCACCCCAAGGGTACTTGGGATCAGGTGGCGCACCCCAGGATCGATGCGTCCAGATCACCTTGACATTACCGAAGTCAAAGCTTGCCTCCTGAGTATCAGGGATGTTTGCCTTGGAAGCTTTGTCGACGAGAATGCCTCCCGACGATGAGATGCTTTTTGGCCAGCCCAGCCCCATCATCCAGCGCACCATGTCCAGCATGTGTACACACATGTCGCCCACAATGCCATTGCCGTATTCGTTAAATGCGCGCCAGCGTCGCGGATGAACCATCGGGTTGTAGGGGCGCATGGGCGCCGGGCCAGTCCACATTTCGTAATCGAGGTTCTCTGGAGGTTTAGCATCTGGCGGGTTCTCTGTTGCCCGCATGTGGTAGTAACAATAGATTTCCACTAGTCCAATGTTGCCCAGTTTGCCGCTGTCAAGATAGCGTTCTTTGGCTTCCATCAGGTGCGGCGTAGACCGGCGTTGCGTGCCAATTTGCACGACACGCTTGTACTTGCGCGCCGCGGCGAGCATCGCCTCGCCTTCGACTACATCAACAGATATTGGCTTTTGCAGGTACATGTCGACACCTGCTCTTGCGGCTTCGATCATCGGCAGCGCATGCCAGTGGTCGGGGGTTGCAATCTCAACGAGGTCAAGGTCTTTCTCCGCCAGCATCTTGCGATAGTCGGTAAAGAGCTTGGGCCGCTTCTTCGATACCTGGCGTGAGGCAATCAGATCGGCTGCTTTTTCGAGCATTACCTTGTCAACATCACAGATGGATACAACTTCAACTGGAGCGATCTGCACCAGGCGCAGCAGGTCTGATTTGCCATACCAGCCGGAGCCGATCATGCCTACGCGGCGCTTCTTCTGCACGTCGAAGGTCTGTGCAGAAAGATCGTAAGCCATGGAGGCGGCTGTGGAGGAAAGGAAGGTGCGACGGAGCATAGGATTATCGCTTCAAATTATATTCTGTTTTCTTGCCAAACCACTCAGCAGAGCTGAGAGGCTGCGTTCAAGCCCGCTTCGCCCGCCGCTTGCGCCAAACATCCCGGCTGCTTCCAGGCTGGCGTAGCCGTGCAGTAAGGACCAAAATGCGATGGCTTCATCCATATTTTGCCCGCCCATTGCCTCTACTAGGAGTTGCCAAAGCGTTCCTTGCTCTCCATTGACACAATCTCTTGAATACTTGACGGCTATCAGTTGATAAAGGGCTTGGTTTTGGCTGGCAAAGTCCAGGTAAGACAAAGCGAGCGCATGAATTCTGGCATCGCTACAGAGCCCGTTGGATGCTGCTTTCATTGCAAGTAATAGCCGGTTTGAGGCGTGGATTGCTAGCGCTTCTTCGATCGCTTTACGGTCGGTGAAATGGTTGTAGAGACTGGATGCGCGCACTCCCAATTTGCGCCCTAGCTCTCGCATAGAAAATGCGTCCCAACCCTGGTTGACGATGATTTCGAGGGCAGTCTGCAGAATCGCTTCGCGCCCGGTTCTTGCTGGAAATGCCACACCGAACAGTGTACTCCGTGATGCCATTGCAAAAAAAAAAGGCACCCTGAAAAGGGTGCCCAAAACTTTCACAAAGGGATGTGCTTTTGTTACTTCTTCTCGAAAGGCTTTTCGACGGCTTTGCCTGCTGCCTTTAAGCCCTTTCCAGTGCCCTTGGCTGCGGCCTTTGCACCTTTTTCGGTAGCCTTCGCGACATCCTTGCTGATTTCCTTGGTATGTTTGCCAACAATTTTGGCTCCCTTGACGGTACCTTTAGCAACGTCCTTAGATACCTCCGCCGTTTCCTTGGCCACAACCTTGGCACCTTTTTCGGTAGCCTTTGCAGCCTTTTTGGTTGCGTTTGCAACCTCTTGAGCCGGCAGCATCAGTGCTCCGGCCAGAAACAGTCCAGAAATGATATTCATCTTCAATGGGTACATCCTCCAATTGATATGACGTAAATTGCGCTCGATGGGTTGCTCAAATCGGTTTTGCAAATTCTGCACTTGCACACGCCGTTAAATCATCCAGTAAAGTAGACAATAGGTTGTCGTATGCGAAAACTGATCCAACAATTCATGCCTGCCGCTCTCGGCGTATGGTTCGCTATCCAAGGAGCTCCTGCAATGGCTGCTGACTTTCCAGACCCGGCTATCGATGCCAAGCTTGCCCCGGCCAAGGGCAAGGCCACGGCCATCCTGGCTGGCGGCTGCTTCTGGTGTACAGAAGCTGTCTTTGAAATTATGGAAGGCGTCGATGACGTCATCTCCGGCTACTCAGGTGGCACCAAGGAGACTGCGAAGTACGACATTGTCTCCAGCGGACGCACAGCGCACGCCGAGGCGATTCTGGTCACCTACGATCCCTCCAAGGTGACCTACGGACAACTTCTGAAGATCTTCTTCGCCGTTGCTCACGACCCCACCACTTTGAACCGTCAGGGCAACGACATCGGGCCGCAATACCGCAGCGCGATTTTCTACGCTGACGAAGAACAGAAGAAGATTGCACAAGCCTATATCACGCAACTGGATGCTGCCCATGTGCTGAAAAATCCGATCGTGACCCAGGTAGTTCCAGTGGACAAGTTCTACACAGCCGAAGGCTATCACCAGAATTATTCAGCCAACAACAAGACTGGCTACGTCGTAGCAGTAAGCGACCCCAAGGTGGAAAAGCTGAAGAAGCAGTTCCCGGGCTGCGTCAGAAAGAGGAAGTAATGAAACTCACCAAACGAAGGAACTTTATGCTCACACTCTCGGCCTTTGGTTTAAGCGCTGCGCCGAAGAAACTCAAGATCGTCGAGTTTGACGATGCGGGAAAGCAAACTGGCGTTGTTGAAGTGGAAAAGCTGGTCAAGCCCGAGGCAGAGTGGAAGAAGCTGCTTTCTGCAGAAGAGTTTTACGTTGCGCGGAAACAAGGCACAGAACGTGCTTTCAGCGGTAAACTCAACAAAAATTATGCCGATGGCGTCTATCGCTGCATTTGTTGCGGCACTGCCTTGTTTGATTCGAAAACGAAGTTTGATTCCGGCACCGGTTGGCCTAGCTTCTGGGGTCCGATTGCCAAAGAGAATGTGAAGAACATCACTGACAGCACTCTTGGCATGGCACGAGTTGAGAATCAGTGTGCGCGTTGCGATGCCCATTTGGGCCACGTATTTGAAGACGGCCCCAAGCCCACTGGCTTGCGGTACTGCATGAACTCGGCTTCGCTGAAGTTTACGCCTCGCACCAAGAGCTAATATTCAACGTGGAGTTTGTGGCGAGTCTAACCACTTGTCGCAAGCAAGACAAACAAGCACGCAGGGCCGGATGCTAGTCATCCGATTATCGTATTTGCGCGATGGGTTCACTGTATTCACATGAACAAATCGCGTTTCGGGATGATCTCGCAAGGTCAACGCCAGGATTGGATATTCCAATTGAAACTGATTGATGTCCATGGCAATCTCTCTGCATGGTGAGGCCTTGATTCCCTTCATCACCTCATTGAATTGCTTCCGCACTTTGTAGGTTTTCATATCGTTGTAGTACAGTTCTTCGCGCGACACGACAAAGACGCTTTCCGGGCCGGCCAAAGGGCGGATCCAGCTCTTCAAAAGTGGAAGCCGTACAGCTCCAAGCAGAAATACAGAAATGGCAATTTGAATCATCCAGTGCCTGCGAGCCAGTGCGACGGCGGCGATTCCAACTCCGGCGGCAAACAACGGCAACCACATCCGCAGCATAAATGGTTGCCACTTCAGGTAAAAACAAAATGCCAAACCTCCTGCGGCAAGCGCACCAAGAATCAGTAGAGGACGCTTGTCTCTGCTTCTTGCCAATGGGATCGCCGCCGTCAGAATCAAAAGAAGGTGCCAACGATTGTTTGTGTCCGTTTCATGGTTCGCGCTGCGCGGAGCGAGAAACCCGGTGTCGGGCCAGGTGGTGGCGGGGTCATCCGGATTTAATCCCAAAGCGGAATGGGCGTCTAGCGCAAATCTGTAAACCCCTTGATTCCATGATTCGTTGCGGTCCCCTAGTTGTTCGGATAGATGCCGGATCAAGTTGGAAGTCATGGGTTGCCAGCCCAGATATTCGTTTCTCCACCGAAAATTGCCGTCCGCTTGAGCGGAATCAAAGCCCAAGGGAGACCCGCTTAGATCGATGTTGCGCCAGAAAAATGGGCCGTTAATCAGCAGAACCGCCAACGCCACATGCGGAAGCGCGTGAGGGATGAGCAGGATCAACAACGGTGCGGCGAAGATGAAAGCCGTCGCTTTTGTGAAGCACGCAAGCCCGCAAGCAACCGCCACCATCCACCTGCGCTGTGACAGCGCAAAGTACACCATGCTGACAAGCAGAAAGCTCAGTAACGCTTCGTTCTTGGCCCCGGTAGCCTGCAGAATCCCATTGGGAAGCGTAGCTGCCAGCAGTGCCGCGAGGGCTTGGCCTCGTCCGCCAGCCCCAAGCGCTTTTGCGAGCAAGCTGGCTCCAACAATGTAGCCGCCTGTAGACAACCATGCCACGCAGTTGGCAAAGCGGTCACTGCCGCTCAAGAGTTGCAAGTGCATCGTAATGTACTCATGCAGAGGTTGCAGCATGATCTGATTGAGGTATGGCGTCGCGAAGAACTCGACGCTGCGTTGCTGGATCCAGTAGATGACCCGAGGCATGTGATAAGCCATTGCGTCCGATGAGTTTGGCGGGCTCAGTATTGCCGCAATGCCTTCAACAGCCCAGATGGCACCGGCTGTCACGCTGATCACGCCAACTGCCCAGTCCCACTTCCATGCCCATCGTGTTTTGCGAAGAGCGGCGATGGATAGCGCGGCGATCAGAAGCCAAAGAAGTGTAACGCTGATGCGATTGATGGCATGAAAGGCGCTGAGCAACTCGGTGCTCAAAGCAACAGCAAGTATCGTCGCGATCGCGACTTCAACGATTCGTTCGCGAATCATTGTCCCGCCGCCAACGGATGCTAGTGATCAGCGTATCGCCTCGAAATGGTTTATCCACCAAAATATCGGCCAGGGTGACAAGCGTTTCTCTGGCACTGATATGCGTGACATGAAAGTTGCCATGCATAGCGTCTCCATCGCGTGGCACCAGCACTCGTTCAGTTCCCTTCAATAAGACCCTTCGTCGCGAATCAAACTCTGCGATGAAAGTAGGCGTACGCCAACGGAAGATCTTCTCATTGCTCGCATCCTTGCGTGTGTAGCTGAGATAGAGCTTTTCACGATGCGCAATCCAGTGTTGCTGCGTCGTTGATGTGATCAGCGGTGAGCCATCGTCGAACGTGTGTGTCTCCAGACGCTCCCAACTGAGGCCATCAGGCGAGACGGCAAAGTGACCGCGCTCATCTTCCGCCCGGATGGTCAGCCAGAACCTTCCACCGTGCTTGGTGACCGAAGGCTCCAGCAGCCCCCGCTTCACCGGTAACTTCAATATGTTTCCAAGGCGCTTTGCCTTAAGGTCAACTCCATCGAAAGAGCACAGGAGCGTGCTGACAGAGTGATCGGGCCTGCCCGCCAGCATCGTTACCGGCACCAGTACATCACCATTTGGAAGTGTCCACCGCTGGCTGCAACCGGTACTCATCAACCTTGTCGCCTCCGGGTGGGCAAACTCAAGCTTTTTCGGCTGAGTCCACGATCCATCAGCCTTCCGTACGAAATAGCGGATCCAGCGATCCTCGCCCGGGCGAATCAATTTTTCGTCTTTGTAGTGGACGTCTTGCCCGAGGCAAAGAACAACGCCTGTCCTGGGATGATACTCGGGCACAACGTCGCTGACGACATCCTCATAGCCTCCACCAAGCACCTTGCGTTCCAGCGCTGGAATCGGCTTGCGCACAGCCCAGGTCTTGCCGCCGTCAAAACTTTCTGAGAAATGCGGCTGGTGCATCACATCAGAGTCTGTGAGCAACTGCACAGTCATCAGTAGGGAGTTCCTGGTCCGCGCCACTTTCGGATGAAACCAGCACTCACGGCTCTGCTTACCTTCCCAAAGAAGACGTGTCTCGATGCTTTCGATCAGATCCTCTCCCCTGCGGGCGAAAAGACTAACCGCGTTTCTTCTCGTAATCAGCAAAGCGCTCCTTAAACTCATCCCAGCCTGCACGGCCCATCAAAGCGTAAGTGAACTTCTTACCAAGTTCAACCCCTTCCTGGTCAAAGGCGTCGATGTTCAGCAGTTCGCCCATAAAGGCTGTTTCAAATTCCATCATCTGAAAGAACGCACCAAGATGTTCTTCGTCAACACGTTCTAGCGTGAAGCTGCAATTGGGGCGTTCATTAGTGGCAAGGGCGGCTTCGGTTGCGCGGCGCTCTGCATCGAGCAGCTTGCCCATGCTTTGGCCTCCTAGATAGTCAAAGCCGTCCAGGCCCAGCTTTGCTTTCGGAATCTTAACCTGCTTCTTGTGCTTCTCGACCACCCAGAAGCTGAAGACTTTGTCGTTCGGGCCTTCCATGTAAAGCTGTACTTGAGAATGTTGGTCAGTGGTGCCCAGTGCGGCAATGGGAGTTTGGCCGGCATGCACTACCGCACCGGTTCTGTCTTTGGCCTTACCAAGCGATTCAGCCCAGAGCTGCCGGAACCAGAATGCAGTGCCCCAGAGAAAATTGCTGTAAGGGAACGCAACCTGAATGCTCTTTTTCTTGACCGTCAAGATCAGCCAATGATGCAAAGCAGAACTGAGGGCTATGTTAGCTTCGAGATCATCCGACCATGCTGCTTCGGTCATCGCGGCTGCTCCACGGCAGAGCTGCTTGATGTTGACGCCGATCAGCGCAGCAGGCACAAGCCCCACGGCGGATAGAACGCTAAAGCGGCCGCCAACATTCTCTGGAATGTGGAAGGTCACATAGCCTTCTCTGGTTGCCAGGACCTTAAGATCTCCTCGGCCTTCACTTGTGACAGCGATGATGCGGCTGGCTGCCTTCTTGCCAATCGCCTTCATCAGCCATTCGCGGACGATCAGGAATCCACCCATCGTTTCAGCAGTGGAACCAGACTTGGCAATAACAACTATCAGCGTCTTCTTGGGCGACATGCTGTCGAGGGCGTGGTTCAGAAAGTCCGGGTCGACGTTGTCGAGAATCACTAGCCGCGGCTTCTTGGACGAATGCTCACCCTGAACCGGGTGTGGCCCACGCATTGCACAATCGAGAGCCCAGCAACCGAGGGCGCTTCCACCAATGCCAATCACACAGACAGTATCGTAGCTGCCTGAGAGCTTCTTTGCCATCGCTCCAATTTCCTGAATCAGCGTCTTGTTGAGTGGCAGATCCGGGAAGCCGTATTTGCCTTCTTCAAAGGATTTCCTGAATCCTTTCAGAGCGGCAATCGCTGCGTCTTTGCCCCCATCCAGTTCGGCCTGTGTAAGGCCGTTTTCTTCGCCTACCATCGACGCAAGCAGGTTGCGCGGGTCAAAGCTGATCGACATGCAGATCTCCTAGGGCTTCTGGAATGAAGCGAGTTTACGAGCAATAAAGGTGGTGTCCATCTTACCTTCGGCAAAGTCAGGATCGTTCATGATCTTCTTCTGCAGGGGGATCGACGTATAAATGCCTTCAACAACAAACATATCGAGCGCCCGCTTCATGCGTGCGATCGCTTCGGCTCGATCACGCCCATGCACAATCAGCTTGGCTACAAGCGAATCGTAATAAGGTGGAATCACGCCGTCAGTATAAACAGCGGTGTCCACCCTCACACCTATGCCGCCGGGCAGGTTCAGGCCGGTGATTTTGCCGGGGCAGGGAGCGAAGGTGTCTGGATGCTCGGCGTTGATCCGGCATTCCATCGCGTGTCCGGTCAAAGTGATCGGGCCGCCAATGATGTCGTCGAGTTTATGTCCGGCTGCAATCCGAATCTGCGCCTTCACCAGATCGATACCAGTGATCATTTCCGTTACCGGGTGTTCTACCTGGATGCGGGCGTTCACTTCGATGAAATAGAGTTTGCCCGTCTCATCCATAAGAAATTCGATGGTGCCAGCGTTTTGGTAACCAATGGCCTTGAGGGCTTTCTTGATCGCCGCAACGGTTTCATCGCGAAGCTCGGGCGTCATCACCGGGGACGGTGCCTCTTCAATCAGCTTTTGATGGCGCCGCTGGATCGAACACTCGCGTTCGCCGAGCACTTCAACGTTGCCATGCTCATCGGCCAGCACTTGAAATTCAATGTGCCGGGGTGCGCCGATGTACTTCTCAAGGTAGATGTCGGGTACGCTGAATGCCGCTCCCGCTTCGTTCTGCGCCTGCGCCAAAAGGTTTGGCAGCTCTTCTGCCGAATTCACTACGCGCATACCGCGCCCGCCCCCGCCGGCCGCCGCTTTCAGAATGACTGGATAGCCAATTTGTTCGGCAAATTCGAGGGCTTCTTCGGCGCTGGTCAAAGCTTCCTGTGATCCAGGTAATACCGGCACTCCGGCTTCTTTCATTACCTGCCTTGCCTTCTGCTTCAGGCCCATCATCCGCGTGACTTCTGGCGTCGGCCCAATGAATTTAATTCCGCTCATTTTGCATACTTCCGCAAAACGATCGTTCTCGCTCAAGAAGCCATAGCCAGGATGAATTGCTTCGGCGTTGGTGATCTCAGCCGCGCTAATCACGCTTGGAATATCCAGATAGCTCCGGGCACTCTTGGCTGGGCCGATGCAAACGGCCTCATCTGCAAAGCGCACATGCAGGCTGTGCCGGTCTGCTTCAGAATAGACAGCGACCGTTTTGATGCCGAGATCCTTCGCCGCGCAAATCACGCGTAGGGCAATCTCGCCACGATTGGCAATGAGAATCTTTTGGAACATGTCGTGTTAATTGGGCCGGATAGTAAACAGCGCTTCGCCGTATTCAACCGGCTTGCCATTCTCTACCAGACGGGCGACCACGGTGCCGGATACCTCGGCTTCAATCTCGTTCATCAGTTTCATCGATTCGATGATGCAGACGGTTGTCTTTGCAGTCACCGTGTCACCAGGTTTCACAAATGGGCTCACCTCTGGGGACGCCGAATCATAGAAAGTGCCTACGATCGGTGACTTGATCGTTACCAGGTTGTCCTTCTCGGTAACAGGCGAAGGAGCCGCCGGCACAACGGTGACAGGCGCTGCTGCCGCTGCTGCAGGCACAACTACCTCCCGCTCTAGCCCAGCTCGCTTTATACGAACCCGGTGTTCGCCTCGCTGTACTTCCAGCTCCGCCACGCCACTCTCGTTGGCGAGCTTTATCAGTTCTTTGATCTCTTCGATATTCATTTCAGGGTTCAGCCTACTATTGTCCAACCTTTTGGGGTCTCTGTGAGAACCTCTACTCCATTTTCTGTCACCAGCACCGTATCCTCGATCCGCACCCCGCCGAAACCTTCTTCATAAACACCCGGCTCAATCGTTATCACCATTCCTGCTTCAAGTGGTGTCTGAACTTTTTTACCCAATCTTGGAGCTTCATGAATTTCGAGACCCAGACCGTGTCCAGTAGAATGAATGAAATACTGGTCGAGGCCGTGGCCTTTTAATACCTTGACGGCTGCGGCATGAATCTGTCCAGCAAGTTTCCCGGGCCTTACAGCGTCAATCGCGGCAAGTTGGGCCTCAAGCACAGCTTTATAGATTCGAAGAGCCTTGCGCGGTACGCTTCCAACTCCGAAGCTTCGCGTCATATCGCTCATGTAGCCGTTCAGGCAGGCACCCATGTCGATCAACAAAAAAGAACCGGCTTGGATCCGGGTATCTCTTGGATGGGCGTGAGGCAAAGCCGAATGTGTCCCACTGGCCACGATCGTATCGAATGCATTTCGCTCAGCCCCTAGTTTCCGCATCTGGTGATCGATCTCAGCGGCCAGATCTTTCTCTTTCATCCCCACCTTGAAATGCTTCATGGCCCGCTCAAGCGCACTTGAATTCAGCTTCACGCTCGCCCGGATCGCTTCAATTTCTGCGGAGGTCTTGATCCAGCGTGGTTTTTCTACTGCATCTCCAAGAGGCACCAACTTCCCAAGCTCTGACAGCCCGCAGTATAGGGAATAAGAGAGTTTGGCGTCTTCAAATCCGATTCGCTTGGCCCCCAACGCCTTGAGCTTCGAAGCCAGAGCCTTCAAAAGCGGGCCAGCCACAATACGGACTGGACAATTCGATTCCTGCTGGGCCTGCGTTGTGTAGCGGGGGTCGGTAAAGAGAAGAGAGCCTTTTCGAGTCACCAAAAGGAGGGCATTGGAGCCTTTGAACCCCGTGTAGTAACGCACATTGACCAGCGTCGAAACTACGATTGCATCAAGACCTTGGCGCTCAACTAGATCTTTTAGTACCAAAGTTCGATTGTAACAACATGCCTAGGCGCTAAGCTCTAAGGTATAGACCTTAATGCTGAAGCTGCTGCCATGCATCCCGCTGATCGTATTCCTGTTCTCGTGCTCACGTGAACAGAAGCCCGATGTCCATGCTGACGCAGCGCTCGAGGCCTTGGAATTGCCGGGCGACTTCAAGCTCGACGCGGGAGAACGTAAGGTTTTTCCCTACTCAATCGTCCCTGGCGGCACGGTAAATCGCAGTGAAGTAAAAGACAAGGTCGCCAGGGATCCGATCGTCCGTGAGCATTACAAGGGCATCTTGATCGACAAACTGAAGCCCTTTCGACTCACCAAGCCCTTTCAGGGCTATGTTTCCTACCGCATCGGCAGCCACATTTTCTGGACTTCCCGGCGGCTCTATCTAAAGGCTGGAGAAATCCTGCTCAGCGACGGGATTCATATGATTCGCGGACGATGCGGCAATCTTGTTTCACGTTTGCCCCTCGCGCCGATGCAGAGGTTTGGTGAACCAACAGAGAGAGTTTTCGATATCCCGAGTTGGGACAATCCAATTTTTCAGGCCATGGCCCAGCAGACCAAAGAGCAGGATTTACGTCCGCAACTATTCTCGCTACCAGGAAATGGTCCAGAGCCCGTGCTTACGATCGCGGCCAAGATCCCGGAATCGTACTTCACCGTTGCACCCCCAGTGATTGGCCCTGGAATGATTGGCGGCAGTTTGCCCGGTGGGCTCCCTCCTCCCGGCAAGGGTGGAGAGATCATCATCAACAACTCGCCATTCATCTATATATTTTCGCAGCCCCTCAACATCCCGCCCCCTGGCATTCTGCTACCTTCGATCACTCCGGTTGAAGTAGCTTTGAACCAGCTTCCACCAAACTTCATCAATGGAGCCCCCATTGGAATTGGAAGCCACATATTCTATTTCATTGACAATCCTTTGCCTCCAGTGCTTTTCATTCCGCCCGTCTATTTCGCCCCGCCAATCGTCATCTCGGGCCCGACGCCGCCGTCTATCTTCATCCCTCCTGGCGTCGTGGTTCCTCCTGTGATTGTGACTCCCGGTGGTCCGCCTGTGGGGCCGCCTGTGGGGCCGCCTGCAGGTCCACCTGGTGAGACCCCGGGGCCTCCACAAACAGAACCGCCGCCAGCTTTCCAACCCATTCCCGAGCCTGCGACTCTTGGAATGGTGGCACTGGCGGCGGCCTTGATTTACTTGCTTAAGCGGACGCCTTCGCTGCGGCCAGTGCCGTGTCGTAGTTTGGGTGGTCGGCCACTTCGCTAACGTACTCGACGTGACGGATCACGTTGCTCTTGTCAACGACAAAGATGGCGCGGCTTTCGATGCGCAGCGGCTCAATGAGAGTTCCATAATTTGTGCCAAAACTGGCGGTCTTGTGGTCGCTCAGCATTTTGATCTTGTCGACGCCAAAAGCACCGCACCAACGGCTCTGCGCAAAGGGCAGGTCCATCGAGACGGTGATCACTTCGACATTTTCCATTTTTGAAACTTCATCGTTGAAGCGTTTGGTTTGCGCGTCGCAAACGGGAGTATCAAGGCTGGGAACGACGCTGAAAATACGCACCGTTCCACCTTCGCCGAGGTGTACCGGCTTCAAATCGGAGCCGGTCAATTCAAATTCAGGGGCCTTGTCGCCGACCTTGAGTTCTGGTCCGGCGAGAGGAAGAGGATTCCCCTTGAGGGTAGTTGCACGAGCTGACATGTGGTTAGTTTAACAAGCTATTGTTAGGGACCTACCAGCATGAAGGTAAGGCGCTTCTCGGCCAGGTCAATCTTGACGAGTGATACGCGGACGGCGTCGCCGATGGC
>JAYSVS010000059.1:0-55623 GCA_043718395.1 Acidobacteriota bacterium | reverse complement strand
CCACCAAAATTCAGCGCACGATCAAAATCCTCCGCACCGAGATCGCCCAGCGCGAAGCCTACATCGGCCACGGCGAAAATGTCGAAATCGAAGCCATCAAGGATGCCCCCAAGCTCCCCGGTCGCACTCCGAGCGAACTTTATTAAAGCCAACCAAAACTGGAAATGTATCGGCCCAGGGGCTCCTGCTCTGAGCTACTGTTCCAACTCGTCCTGAATCGCGAAAAATTTTGGCTTGCCTGAATTCTTCAATTGGACTACCATTAAGCATTCTGGCTATGCTCCAATTGCCAAAAATCAACGGCCAATCCGAGATTCCACTATACCGCCAGCTTTATGAAGGGCTCAGGGACAGTATATTGGCTGGTGCGCTCAAAGATGGGGACAGGTTGCCACCGACTCGGGATTTGGCCTTGCAATTGAGTCTGAACCGGGCGACGGTGAGCGCGGCTTATGCGCTGCTCGAAGAAGATGGGCTGGTGAACGGGCAGGTGGGGCGGGGAAGTTATGTCCAAAACAAGCCTCTAGTGGAAGCACGCGAAATCTCCTTTTCGACTTCTCGGCCAGCCGAGGATTTGTTCCCACTAGAGGAAGTGCGCGAGGTCACAACCGAGGTAATGCGCCATTCTGCCGCGCAGGTATTGCAGCTTGGTTCGCCCCTTGGGTATGCCCCACTGCGCGAATATTTGATTCAGGAAGCGATCCATGAAGGGGTGCTTGATCCAGCAGAGGATGATCTTCTGATTACCTCGGGTTGTCAGCAAGCCCTTGACTTAATTCACAAGGCGCTGATTGGGCCCGGGGGCTTGGTGCATGCCGAGGAGCCTGTCTATCCAGGGCTTCGTAATGTGTTTCAAAAGGCGTTGACTGTTGATGCCAATCAGACTGCGGTTGAGGCAACTGTTGTAACTCCTAGCTTTCAGAATCCGACTGGTTACACGATGAGCCTGGTTGAGCGACGCGCAATTGCCGAGACTACCCGGATGGGGAGGCGCTTGTTGATCGAAGTCGATATCTACTCGCGGCTTCGCTATGCCGGCGAAGCCCTGCCAACTATTCGGTCTTTGGGGGCTGGAGCGCAAGCGCTGTTGCTGCGCAGTTTCTCGAAGATCGCCTTCCCTGGTCTTCGTGTCGGCTGGGTGATTGGTTCAAAGCCTCTGATACAAAAGCTGGCCACCGCAAAGCAGTGGACCGATCTGCACTCCGATCAGTTATCTCAGGCGATCTTGCTTGAGTTCTCAAGGAGTGGCCGCCTGGATGCTCATCTGGCACGTGTGCTGGAGGCTGGCCGGCTAAGGCTGGCTACAACGCTCGAAACGCTTGAGCAGGTGTTGCCGCAGGGATCAAGCTTTACGCGGCCGCAGGGCGGCATGAACCTGTGGGTGACGCTTCCGCGAAGTTGCGACAGTTCGGCTGTACTTGAGAAAGCGCGCCGCGAGGGTGTGTCGTATCTGCCTGGGCGCTACTTCAGCATCAGCACGCCGATGAATGAAGGTTTCCGTTTGAGTTTTGCCGGATTGAGTCCCGCTCGCATTGTCGACGGGCTTCGACGGCTTGGCCCTTTGTTTGAAGAAGAGGCAAAAATCGCCTCAAGATACCAAGACCCTTTGCCAGAGATGGCGATGGTCTGATTTACAATTTCAGGAGTTGAAAAAATGATTCTGAACGAAGCGTTTCGAAAGAAGATCGGCCTGGCCGAAATGTTGAAAGGTGGCGTCATCATGGACGTCACCAATGCCGAACAGGCACTGATTGCAGAGAAGGCAGGAGCAGTTGCCGTGATGGCGCTGATCAAGGTGCCGAGCGACATCCGTAAAGAGGGTGGCGTGGCGCGCATGTCTCCGATCACCTGCATCCGCGAGATCCAGGCGACGGTGTCGATCCCTGTGATGGCCAAGGCGCGGATCGGCCACTTTGCCGAGGCGCAGGTGCTTGAAGCATTGAAGGTGGACTTCATCGATGAGTCTGAGGTGTTGACCCCTGCCGATGACGAGAACCACATCGACAAGCACCCTTTCAACGTGCCCTTCGTCTGCGGCTGCCGCAATCTGGGTGAAGCTTTGCGCCGGATTGGTGAAGGCGCGGCGATGATTCGCACCAAGGGTGAAGCTGGCACGGGTAATGTTGTCGAAGCCGTGCGTCACATGCGCACAATCATTCGCGAGATGCGTCAGTTGTCGGTAATGGCTCATGACGAGTTGATGGTTGCGGCCAAGCATCACCAGGCCCCGTTTGAGCTGATCGAGTATTGCCACAAGTTTGGCAAGTTGCCGGTGCCGAATTTCTCGGCTGGTGGTATTGCCACTCCTGCCGATGCTGCTTTGATGATGCATTTGGGCGCTGAGACGGTCTTTGTTGGTTCTGGCATCTATAAGAGCCCGGACCCCGTTAATTTCGCCAAGGCCATCGTGAAGGCAACGCTCAACTACAAGGATCCGGCCAAGGTGCTGGAAGCTTGTGAAGAGCTGCCGGACGGCATGCCGGGTCTTGATATTCGCCAAATGAAAGCTGAAGAGTTGATGGCGGGCCGTGGCTGGTAAAGGCAAACTATTCGGCGTACTCGCACTGCAGGGAGATTTCGAAAAGCACCAGCACTCGCTTGAGAATGCTGGTGCACGGCACTGTGAAGTTCGGAACCTTGATGACTTACGCCGCATCGATGCACTGGTGCTTCCCGGTGGCGAATCGACTACGATGTTGCGGCTGATGGATTACTACGATCTGTTTGAGCCCCTAAAAGCATTTGGCGCTGAGAAGCCAATGTTTGGCACTTGCGCCGGGGCGATCCTGATCGCGCGTGGCGTGAGTTCTCCGGCGCAGAAGTCGCTCGATGTGATGGACATTGATGTGGAGCGGAATGCCTACGGCCGGCAGATCGATTCGCGCATCATCGAACTGGAATCCAGCATTGGGAATGTTGAGGCGGTGTTCATTCGTGCACCGATCATTCGCCGGACCGGCCCGGCGGTAGAAGTACTGGCGAGGTATCTTGGGGATGCTGTGCTCGTTCGACAGGGTAAACATCTTGCGGCTACTTTTCATCCAGAGCTTACCGGCGATACTCGCGTACACAGACTCTTTATGGACTTAGTAGGCTAATGAAGCAACGGGTATTGTTTTTGTGCATCGGGAATTCCTGCCGTTCGCAAATGGCAGAGGGCTTTGCTCGCTCTTACGGGCATGATGTGATCGATCCCACAAGCGCAGGATTGTCACCTGCAATGCTTGTGGACCCGAATACAAAGGCCGTAATGGGAGAGCGGGGAATTTCACTTGGGGAGCATTATCCGAAAACTCTAGAAGAGGCACTGACGCCGCCGCCTGATTTGCTGATCAATATAAGCGGCGCTGCTGTGCCTCATTTTGCTACGGATATCCCTTTAGAGGTCTGGCGGGTTCGCGATCCTGTGGGTGAGGTTCTGGGCGTGCATCGCGAGGTGCGCGATCAGGTAGAGGGCCTCGTGATGAATCTGATTTTGCGGTTGCGGCAGCGCAAGTCCGCAGCGGCGGCAGCAAAGCGCATCAAGTTTGGCCGGATGGGCTAGGGGTTTTGACATCCTGCGGCAAGTAATATTGCTCAATGCAGAAAATAGGTTAGGATCAAGCAAGGTGGCAAAGTTTTTCCAACTCGTGGCCGTCATGCTTATTGGTGCCGTTTTGGGCTGCACTCAGTGCGTGGAGTTATGCTCATTCCTTCCGGTTGAGCGCCATACAAAAACCAGTCAGGCAGCAGAGCAGGCTATGCCTTGCCATCACGAGGGCGAACAAGAGAATTCGAAGCTGCCGGCGAGCGATCCGCCGTGCTCTCATCGTGAGTTTGTTGCAGAGAAGCTTTCGAAAATCTCATCTATCGATGATCTGCAAGCAATTTGGTCTATCACCGTCCGAGATGTAGTCGAATTTATCCCTGTGACTGTCAATTCACCACTCGTTATAGTGGATGAGACTTTCCCCAGATTCAGTCCCAGTATCCTCAGCTCAATCCTTCGAATCTGAGCTTTCCCGCACCTCCTTACAACTTCAAACAATAAAACTAAGCAGAACCGCGAGCTTGCGGTGAGGCGCTATCCCTGCAGGTTAGATATAGCTTGCCGGCCGATGAAACTCATTGAGAGTAATTGCATTCAGAGCATTGAAGAGGATTTTGACAATGACAGAGAGACGAACATTTTTCGCACGTTTAGCCGCGCTGAGTACAGCGCTTTGGGCTGGGCGTAATGCGACTGCGCAAAAAACCGATCCACATGCAGGCCACAAAATGCCTGGGGCTGCGGCTACGGACCCACATGCAGGACACAAGATGCCTGGGGCTGCGGCTACGGACCCTCATGCTGCGCACCGGATGGCGGCGAATCTCCCAGTAGAGATGCCTGACCTCCCCAAATTGCCATTCCAGCTTGTGGACGGCGTCAAGGAATTTCGACTTATCGCAGAGGTAGTTGAGACCGAGTTGATGCCTGGCCGCCCGATGACCGCGTGGGGATTCAACGGGAGCATCCCGGGCCCGACCATCGAAGTGAACCAGGGGGACCGGGTTAGGGTGATTGTCGAAAACCGGCTTCCAGAGATGACCGCCATACACTGGCATGGGTTTGAAGTTCCGATGGAAATGGATGGGAGCGTCGGCTTGGGGCAAGACCCAATTCCTCCTGGTGGCAGCTTTGTCTATGAGTGGGAGCTGAACCAACACGGAACCTTCTTCTACCACTCGCACTTTGCGATGCAGGAAATGATGGGGATGCTCGGGATGTTTATTATGCATCCCAAGCGGGCCTATGAACCCAAAGTGGACCGGGATTTTGGCCTTGTTTTGCAAGAGTGGGCACTGCTTCCCAATAACAATGTTCCCAACACGCTTTCGATGGAATTCAACTGGCTCAGCTTGAATGGTAAGTCTGGGCCTGACTGCACTCCGATGATTGTCAAACAAGGGGAGCGGGTACGCCTGCGGCTGGTTAACATCGGCATGGATCACCATCCGATGCACTTGCATGGCATGCAGTTCGTCATGACGGGGACTGAAGGCGGGCGGGTGCCGCAGCAACTTTGGTACGACATGAACACAATCATTGTCGGAGTGGCCCAAGCGAGAGTCATCGAATTCGAAGCCAAATACATTGGCGATTGGATGCTGCATTGCCACTTACCCCATCACATGATGAACCAGATGGTGTCAATGGTTGGCCCGGTCACGCACGGCGGACACGGAATGCATACGGGTGGCAGCATGACCGATGGAATGGGAATGCTGAAGAAAGGCGACGCACTTTCAGAGGAGTTTGGGCCTTCGCTGGGACGCGGTCTCGGTATGAGTGCCGACCGGGACAGGGCCACTTCACATCTGGTGGGGACCGGAGGCAGTGAAGTTGCCGCAACACAGGCGAAGCCTCCTGAAGACCCGCATCAAGGTCACGCTGGTCATGCAATGACAAAGCCGGGCGATCCGATGGAGATGTATCCGAAGGACGATCCCGAGAAGAAAAAGATACCTGGCTATCCGCAGGATATGTGGATGGTGATGGACGAAGTGATTCCGCCTAAGCCTGAAAACTACGGGCTGCGCAAGGGCTGGACAGGTTCCATGATGGGCATGATGACACTGGTCCGCGTGGTTAAGCCCGAGGTGTACGACAAGATCATGGAGCTAAAAATGGCTGAAGATGCCAAGCCCAAAAACAAGAAGGCACCAAATGCCATGCCACATCACGAGCACGGGAAGCAGGATCGAGATGAATAGTGAACATCGTATGAGGATCTCAAGGATTACCCTGTTGACCACCGTTTTTCTGCGATTGCCGGGATTGGCTCAAGAAGCGCCTGGCTTGGCCGGCATTCAGGCATCGGCTGCAGCTACAGGCCTTCGACTCGAAGATTTGGAGCGGATGGCGCTTGAGGCGAACCCTACGATTGGACAGGCAAAGGCATTGGTTGATGCGGCGGCAGGGCGTGCACAACAGGCTGGTTTGTGGCCTAACCCAACCTTTGGAGCAAATGGTGAACACGTTTCTAAAGTGACGGGCGGTGGAGCTATAGGCGGCTTTGTGGAGCAGCGCTTCATCACGGCTGGCAAACTTGGCCTGGACCGAAAGGTTGCGCAGCAAGATCAGGCGGTTTTCATCGAGCATCAAAATGCTCAAAAACAAAGGCTGCTCAATTCTGTCAGGACGCTCTATTATCAGGCCCTCGGCGATCAGCTTCTGATTCAAGTACGCGCTGACCTTGCGAATCTGGCAACGCGCGCGGTGTCTGTTTCGCAAGAACTGGCAAACGTCGGACAAGCCGACAAGCCCGATCTTCTCTCAGCGGAGACGGAGTCGGAGCGCATTCAACTCGAGCTTGTCAGCGCCCGGAATGCAAGGGATCGAACCTGGCGACAGCTAGCTGCTGTATTGAACAACCCAACGCTAAAGCCCGCACCACTCGCGGGCAATCTGGAAGAGATCCCAAAGCTTGATGTCGATCAAGCCCTGGAGTTGATCTACCGGGATAGCCCTGAACTTCGAGCGGCCGAGGTGGCTGTGCGTCAATCTGATTTTTCAGTGCGGCGGGCAGAAGTTGAGAAGATCCCCAATCTCTTCATTCGGGGCGGTCTACGGAACAATCGCGAATTTGGCGAGGTAGGGCCATTCGGCCCTTCGCAGCGTCGTGGGCTCGAAGGGATATTCGATGTTGGGGTTGAAATTCCGATCTTCAACCGGAACCAGGGCGGGGTAAAAGCGGCAAAAGCGGGAGCTGAGCACGCGCGCCTCGAAGTGCTGCGGACAAAACTTTCCCTCAGAGCCCGTTTGGCATCTGAGTACAAGGATTATCGTGACGCCGCAGCGGCTGTGGAGCGATACCGAACCCGGATTCTGCCAAAGGCTCGACAGGCATATGACATGTACCTCTCAAACTTTCGCCAGATGGCCGGAGCTTATCCGCAAGCACTGATTGCCCAGCGGAACCTCTTTCAGTTTCAAGACAGCTACGTGGCGGCGTTGGTCAACACGTGGCAACGCGCCATCGAGATTCAAGGACTACTGCTCGGAGGCGGTGCCGGACCCGGCATGCCCAAATCGATGGGCGAAGCTCAGACGGGCTCAGGCGGCAGTGAGCATTAGGCGGATGCACTGGCATACCGCACCTGCGTTCGCAATCATCGCCGTATGGTGATGACGGTTCGCAAATCCAAAGCAACTCAAGAAAAAAGGGAAAAAACTAATGAGAACAATCATTCTGATGCTGATTACTGGGGCCGCACTGGCGATAGCCCAGCATGATCACGGCGACCACGGTAAGGAGATGACAATGACCAGCCTTGTGATCGACACTGGCTGCTACTTGGCACACAACAGCAAAGGCGAGAAGCATGAAAGCTGCGCCAGAGCTTGCGCAAAGGCCGGAGTTCCGCTCGCGCTGCTTGATGAAGCCAGCGGCACAATTTATATCCCGGTTGCTACTGACCATAAGAATCAGAACGAGAAGCTGATGCCCTTCATCGAGAAGAAGGTCAAAGTTACCGGAACGATGATTACAAAGGGAGGTGTCAAGGGCTTCTCAATCAAAACCGTAGAAGAGTCGAAGTAGTTGCGATTGCAAAATATGGGATTGGCCAGGCAAGCAAACGAGATTCAGAATCTTGAATGCCTGGCCTCCATTCGATATTCACGCAGTAAATCACCGGAACAGCCGGAAATCTAAAGGAGACTTGTCATGGAACAAATCAATTCAAAGCGCCGCACGTTCACATTTTCTGCCCTGCTCGGCGGAGTTACGATGCTGTCGATGGCCGGCCGCGCGCAGTCGCCGGGGCAAACCCTGAGCAAGAAGCAGTTGAGTAACTTGGTGGCAAATGCCAAGACCGCTGCGGATCATCGTAAACTTGCAGCGCACTATCTTGCTGCTGCTTCCAAGCATGAGGCTGAGGCACAAGAACATCTGGAATTAGCCGGTAAATACAAGGCGAATCCGACGGCGAGCGAATCAAAGCGCCCTGGTGCCCCGGATACTGCATCACACTGTCTGACATTCGCCGAACACTGCAAGAAGGCGGCAAAGATGATGCGGGATATGGCTGCCATGCATGAGGAGATCGCCAAGAATTCGAAATGAAGTTGACGGGATGCCGGAGGAAGCAGGGGCCTTCATCTGGCATCCCGAAGTATTTCTGATTCAAGCCGTCTAGCCCATAGACTGTTCTCTTGACGCTCTTTATTGATTTTGAAAATCGACCAGGTCAACCTTGTGAAAACGCCTCAGCTAAAGCGTCGAAACAATCAATTGGCCCGGCAGCCCTCTTGGCCCCTTTAACTAAACCGCTTTCCTGCTTTGCCGCAACAGTTTCTCAAATTCAACTGCAGCAAACAGAACTATGCTGAGGGCGATGGTGATCAGCAAATCCATCGGGCCGAGAGCAGTGGTATGGAAGAAGGCTTGAAGAAATGGCGTGTAAATCAGCGTCAGTTGAAGTGCCACAGTCAACACCACAGCCCCGAGTAACATCGGGTTCGATAGCAATCCAATCCGGAACAGCGATTGCTTCTCAGACCGGATTGCCATGACATGTGCCATTTGCGTGAAGGTGAGCGTGGTGAATAGCACGGTCTGCCACTGTTCTTTGCCTTCACTCCAGTACCAATACCCGACGCCCAGGCACAGGATCCCCATCAGCATCCCGACCCACACCACATGCCAGCCCAGGCCTCGGGCAAAAACGCTCTCCTCGGGATCGTGTGGTGGCCTCTCCATCACATTTTTCTCCGCCGGCTCAACGCTCAATGCCAACGCGGGCAACCCGTCAGTGACGAGGTTCAACCATAGAATTTGCAATGGCAACAGCGGCAGCGGCATTCCCGCCAGAGGTGCAGCAAGCATCAGACAAATCTCGCCTGCATTTGTCGCCAAAATGTACTTCAGAAACTTCCGCACGTTGTCGTAAATGATCCGGCCTTCTGCCACTGCCGCCACGATGCTGGCGAAGTTGTCGTCCAGCAGCACCATGTCGGCCGCCTCCTTTGCAACATCCGTTCCAGTGATGCCCATCGCAATCCCGATATCGGCTTTCTTGAGTGCGGGCGCGTCATTCACTCCGTCTCCGGTCATCGCGACGATATGCCCTTTGCGCTGCAGCGCATCTACAATCTTTAGCTTGTGCTCCGGCGTGACCCGCGCGTATACCGCAGTGGATTCCGATCGTGATTCCAACTCCTCCGGAGAGAGGAGATCCAGATCCTTCCCGCTCAGGACATCTCCCGCAGCAGTCATACCTAACTCGCCAGCGATGAATTTCGCGGTCAACGGATGATCCCCCGTAATCATCACACCCAGAATCCCTGCACTCCTGCAAGTCGCCATCGCCAGCGCAGCTTCTCTTCGAGGAGGATCCATGATTCCTACCATCCCCACAAAGGTGAGGTCTCGCTCAACTTGATCCATCGATTGTCCACCTGATGCAGGCAATCCGCGAATGGCGATTCCCAGCACTCGCATTCCTTTGCTTGCCATCTCCCGCTGGGCCCGCTCAGTCCTCTCTAGCCAACCCGGATTGATCTCTTCCGGGTGCTCCCCGTTCCACACGTGTGAAGAAATTTCGAGTAGCCCGTCTACGGCACCTTTCACAAACGCGATACGAGTCCAATCCTTCATTACCTCAGGCAGCATACCGCTGTCTGCCACTTGCTGGTGGATCGTGGTCATCCTCTTGCGCTCAGCATCAAACGGAAACTCTTCCACCCTCGGCAAGACCTGTTCCAGTTTCGGCCGCTCCAGTCCAAACTGCGCCGCAGCAACCGCCAGCGCAACTTCAGTCGGGTCTCCCAGTCGCTTCTCGGACAGTACTGAATCGTTGCAAAGAACGCCACCCAAGAGCAGCAGGCGTCCTCCCGGCGTCAACTCCTGCCCTTGATCCGTCTCTTTGATTTCGATCATGGTGTCTGCCCAGGCCAGCCTCGTTACCTGCATCCGGTTCTGCGTCAAGGTTCCAGTCTTGTCTGAACACACGACAGTAACGGAACCCAGGGTCTCCACCGCTGCCAACCGCCTCACGAGAACATTTCGCCTCAGCATCCTGTTTGCCCCAAGCGTCAACGCGATCGTCACCACTGCTGGAAGTCCTTCCGGTACGGCTGCCACTCCAATGCTGACTGCCGTGAGCAGCATTAACTTCAGATCTTCACCGCGCAACAAGCCCATCGCAAAGATGACTGCAACAATCGCCAAGGCCACCAAAGCCAATCCCTTGCCCACTTCATCAAGCCGCTTCTGCATAGGAGTTTGCTCTTGCTTAACGGTCTGAATCAGGGTCGCGATCTTTCCCAGCTCCGTCTTCATGCCCGTCTCCGTCACCAGGGCCGTCCCTCTTCCGGCCGTCACAAAAGTGCCGCGATACGCCATATTCAGGCGGTCCCCCAGCGGCAGCCCCTCTCCTTCCAACTTGTCAGACTGCTTGCGAACCGGTTCGGATTCTCCCGTCAGCGCTGCCTCTTGCATCTGCAAATGCAAAGTCTCAAGCAAGCGGCAATCGGCTCCCACAAAGCTGCCTGCCTCCAGAAACTGGATGTCTCCAGGGACAAGTTCCGCAGATGAAATGTCTTGCATCTGACCATTCCGCCTGACGCGTGCCATCGGCACCGCCAGTTGCTGGAGCGCGGCCATAGCCCTTTCCGCCCGATACTCCTGGCTGAATCCCAGAACCGCATTCAAAACGACAATCGCGCCAATCGCAATCGCGTCCTTGTAATCACCCATCGCCGCCGAGATTAGGGCTGCCGCAATCAACACCAGCATCATGAACGCCTTAAGTTGCTCCCAGAAAATCCGCCCCGGGCCGCGTTTCGACTTGCCACTCAGTTCGTTCCTGCCATGCTCGCTGATTCGCCTTTCCGCCTCGCTAGAAGCTATGCCATCAAGGCTGCTACCCAGCTTGGACAGAGCCTCCGAAGCTTCGAGTTGATACCATTCCATGCTTTATTTACCCCTCGCCCTTTCATCATAGTTCCCCAGTTGCATAGACTAAGAAATATGGCTTTTTGGAATCCCTTCACTTCCCGCCGCAATCTCTTTCGCACTGGCGGTCTGCTCGCTGCCGGCCAGGCCACCAAAGCCGCTCCCCTCGATCTGGGCACCACGCTTTACGAATCGATCGGGGTACGACCCGTCATCAACGCCCGCGGCACCTTTACGATCATCACCGGATCGCAGTCTCTACCCGAGGTAAAGCAAGCCATGGCTGAAGCCTCGCGCCACTACGTCCACCTCGACGAACTCATGGAAGGTGCCGGCCGCCGTATCGCCGAGATCACACAAGCCCCCTGGGCGATTGTCACCAACGGTTGCAGCGCCGGCCTTTCGCATTTCACCGCCGCCGCGATCGCCGGCTTCAATCCGGAGCGCATGCAGCGCCTGCCCGATCTCACTGGCCTGCGCAACGAAGTCATCATCCCCACCTATTCGCGCAATCAGTACGATCATGGCATCCGCATGCTGGGTGTCAAGATTATCGAGATCAGTGATATCACTCAACTCGAGCCGGCGATCAACGGCCGCACGGCCTTGATCTACATCCTCGCCGGGCCCAAGGACGACGGCCCGCTTGGCACTGCCGCCATTGCCGCCATTGCGAAAGCGAAGAATGTTCCGGTGCTCGTCGATGCCGCTGCCGAAATTCTCACGATCCCCAACGTCCACCTCGGCCGGGGCGCTACCGCCGTCGCCTATAGTGGCGGCAAATGCATCCGTGGCCCACAGGCTGCAGGATTCCTGCTGGGCGACAAGGCGCTCCTGCAGGCTGCCTGGACCAATAGCGCTCCTCACCACGCCTTCGGCCGCTCCATGAAAGTCGGCAAAGAAGAAATCATGGGCATGCTTGCCGCCATCGAAGCCTGGGTCAAACGAGACCATCAGGCCGAATGGCGTAATTTCGAATCCCGGCTCACCCACATCGCTGGAAAGATCGCCGCAATTCCAGCCGTCACTTCGCAATTGGTGCAGCCACCGGCGGGTCTCTCCAATCGCACGCCTCACTTGCGCGTCGAATGGGACACGAGCAAACTCAATCTCACCGGCTCTCAACTTGCCAGGCTTATGCTCGACACCGAGCCGCGCATCGTTGTTGCCAACCCATCGTCCAACTCCATCAACATCGTTGCCTACATGCTCATGCCCGGCGAAGAAAAAATTATTGCGAGCAAGCTTTATGGTCTTCTGTCAGCTCCGCCCGCTATGTCTGCGACACCTGCCCCGGCCGCTCCCTCTGTATCGGTAGCTGGCCAGTGGGATCTCCATCTTGACTTTGGCCGCGGTTCAGCGATGCACACGCTGGTTCTCGAACAGGACGGGGCCAAACTGCTCGGCACGCATCGCGGCGAATTCGACGGCGGTAATCTTACCGGCACTGTATCTGGCAATCAGCTCCGCTTCCGCAGCAACATCGCCACCATCGGCTCCCGCCTAAGCTTCGACTTCTCGGCGTCGGTCGAAGATGGTCAACTCAAGGGCACCGTCAACCTCGGCGAATACGGCCAGACTAACTTCACTGCCGTCCGCCACAAGTACGCCTAATGTCTAACTTCATCGCTCTCGACACCAACCAACTCCCCTGGGAAGACCGCTGGAACGAAACACTTCAGAAGACTCTGTTTCGCAAGAACCTCGTCACCGATCCTGACACCGGCATGGAGGTGCGCATCGTCAAGTATCCTGCCGGGGTGATCAACAAACTCCACACTCATCCTTGCGCTCACGGCATGTACGTCCTTGAAGGCACGCTTGTCACCAACAAAGGCAACTATGGCCCCGGCCACTTCGTCTGGTTTGCTGAAGGCGAAACGATGGAGCACGGCGCTACGGCCAGCGAAGACGTAGTCGTCCTCTTCATCACCAACAAGCCCTTCGAGATCCACTACCTCTAACCAATGCGAAGATTACCTCTGATCGCGATCCTCATCCTTGCCGCCTGCAGTAAACCGGACGACGCGCTACAAATCGAAAAGCAGCTTGACCTCTACGCCAAATACGTCCGCTCCGCCAATCACTTCGGCATCGCCTCGCTCTTCACCGAAGATGGCATCCTCGAACCCGGCATTCGCGGCACCAAAGCCATCCAGCAACACCTCACCACAAGCACTGCAAGCCTCAAGGTAATCGAGTTTGCCCTCGATCCCTCAAAGCCCTTAATCGCTGGCGACACCGCCGAACAATCCATCATCTACCAGCAGCAACTCAAAACGCCCCAGGGCAGCACCGTCCAGTTGAGTGGAAAATACTCAGTCACCTGGACGCGCACTGCCTCGGGCCGCTGGTTGATCTCGCGCCTCGTTACTTCTTCGGCGTCGAAACCATAATGTTTCGAAACTTCAACCCGCCGGTGTGATCGCCTTGAATGTAAAACGGCCCAGGTTCACCTTCGTTGGCGTCGAGTGCCCCGCCAGTAATGCCTTCAATCTCCTGAGCGTCGATCGTTGTTACACCATTGCGAATCACTGTCAGCATGCGGCCCACGAGCGTAACATCAAACGTATCCCAGACATCAATCTTGCGTGGCAGATCACCCTTGGGTGCAATCCGGCCATACACTGATCCGATTCGCCGCTCCGGAGGGTTTGATGTCAGCGGTTCACTTTCAAGCTGAATCTCATAACGTCCACGCAGATAAAAACCGCTATTGGCATGGTCCGGATAGTTCACCTCAAAATGCAATTTGAAGTCTTCAAACTTCGCGACAGACTTCAGATTGGCACCCTTGCTTTCATTCACGAGATAGCCGTCTTTCCAGGTCCAGTGGCTTTCCTTCCCCATTGGTTCCCACCCAGACAGGTCCTTACCGTTGAACATCGCCTCGGACGGCCCCCAGGCCTTGGGTGCCTTGCGCTTGAGCTCAGGCGCTCGCATTCCTTCAATCGGCTGCGCCACTTCTCCTCGCCTGGAGCTTCCGGTCAGCTTGTTGCCAGCCGCCTCCAGTTCCCAAACCGTCCGTGGACCTTTATCCGTCGCCTTCCCCAGTGTCAGCTTCAGCTTCTTTCCCATGGCTTGCACATCTTCGAGACGATACACATTTCCACCCGTTGGCTGATACCAGACCTCAAGAGTGCCGGCCTTCTCGCTGATTCCCAGCCAACTCGCCCGCGTCCCGCCCGGCGTGGTCAGGTTGAAATTCCACCGCCCGGCAAAAGGGCTCGCCGCATATAGGCTAGCCGTCATCAAAAGAAAAAGTCCAATACGTTGCATGACCCCATTATGATGAAAATCTGCCAGTGGGATGCTCAGCCGCATCAATTTCAAAATGACGTACACTGCGCGATAAGCGTCGGCTGTCTTACCTATGATCATTGAGGGGAGAAATTATGAGCAAGTGCTAGAACGCTTTCACTAGCCAATAGAACACTGGTGCAGAAAGACACAGCGAGTCCATGCGATCCAAGACTCCGCCGTGGCCCGCTATCGCTGTGCCCCAGTCCTTGATCTGGCGCTGCCGTTTGATCGCTGACAGAAGCAGCCCACTGGAGAATCCTGCGGTTGTGATAAGCAGTGCCACCCCAAGCGCATCCATTACTCCAAACGGTGTCAGGCGGTGAAGCCACATTCCGAGCGCGGTCGCACTAACCACTCCGCCTACCAGTCCCTCAACGGTCTTTGAAGGAGAAATTCGCGGAGCGACGGGATGCCGCCCTATCAACTGGCCCCACAGATATTGCAAGACGTCGCTTGCCTGAACCACCAGCACCAGGTAGAGCATCCATTCTGCCTTTTCCAGCGCCGGGATATAAGAGAGGCCATAGACACAGAGCAAGAGGCCCAGCCAGCGCTGCTTGCCAAAGGCCGCGCCAGCCAGCGGAATCAAGAGTAGCGCCAACCATTTCCAGCCGCAGGCTACTGCCAGATACTGTGCAGGAATCGCAATGAAATACCAAGATCCCGGCCGTCCCGAGGGATCGGACGAAGCATACTCCCGCAAGGCAAACCACGAGAGCAGTGCGAAGAGCAGCACTAAGGCGTAGCGGCCTAGCACTATCGCGAGACCGCCCACCACGATCATCACCCACCACGAGCAGATACGTGCGTTCAGATTCTTGATCGCTTGCGAGGGGCGGCGGCACCCAAGCCACCATCCCACTGCGCTAGCCAGTAGCAGCGCGGCGAAGAGCCCTTTAAAGATCGTCCAGACTTGCGGAGTCATATCTTGCCGGCTGGCTGGCGGAGTGCTTCCATGGCCGTGCGCACCCGCGACAAGAAGGCGGCTGCGTCTTCTTCGCCATCCCAGCTCAGCGATGCGCCAAAATACAATGCACATGTCCCCGGTACTGGCAGCATCGCGCTCTTGGGCAGCACTTGGGACGAATTTTCGATCCACACCGGAACAATCGCAACTTGCCGGAATGCTCGCGCCAGGCAATAGATACCTGGTTTCAGCGGCTGCAGGAAGCCCCCAGGCCCGCGCGTGCCCTCTGGAAAGAAGATCAGTGAATCGCCTTGGCGCAAGGCCTCAAAGGCAGGCCCTAGCGGGTTCAGTTCATTGCTGTCACGTTCGATCAGCACAGAATGAAACACCTGCTCAGTGAGATACCTGCGGACGCAGTCGGCCCTCCAATAATCTGCGGCCGCCACGGGGCGCGTATTCTCCACCAGACGATTCGGAAGAGCTGCCATCAGAAGCACGGCATCGAGATGGCTGGTGTGATTGGCGCAATAGATACGCTGCCCAAGAGCCGGCTCCCCTTCAATCCATCGCCCCTGGGCGCCGGCGATCCAGCGCGCAGCACGAAGGGAGAGCGACTTCAAGTGCGCCTCGATCATGGGTTGCGACTCCAGAAGACCAGTGCCGTTACAGCGAATTGCACTAGAACGGCGCAAACTAGATAGCGAGCAAGGTGCCGGGCCCCTCGGCACCTGTCTTCAATGCTGCGCTCGCCGCTGCTGGATCGCAATCCGGCGCACGTCAGCCATTGGTCCAATCCGCCTGGGGTGCCTTCTGGGTCGTGTGCCAGCATCTCTAATAATTCTGCGTCCAGCCGTACACGGACGGCGAAATAGAGCACCAGGCCCCACGCTAAAAGCGGCAACCACATGGCGTTGCTGGTCGCCAGCACAGCGCCAATATGTGAGGCCCACTCCAAAGCGCGCATTGACCTCAGCAGCGCTGCGGTGGCCCGGCAATCGAATGAAGCTTCCGTTCTAGTTGACTCTGGCGCATGCCTGTACACGTTGTAACGCCTCCTCTCCCAGCACGATGTGTGGACGAACCCGCCTCACTGTCGCAATTGCCTTCTCCGCAGAATCAGCATGCCCAGCCGCCATGAGCCACGCCGCCGCTACCGTGGCACTGCGGGAAAACCCGAGCGCACAGCAAACCAGAGCCGGCCGTTCGGCTTCTGTGATCGCGCTAACCGCTGCCTGCATTTGGCTGGAATTGGGCACAGTCAAATCCAGCACCTGAATGTTAAAACGCGCACGCACGGGCATCTCCGCAGTGAGATCAATGACGGTGGCGAAGCCGGCACCGGGGGCTGGTGCTCGCCCGATCCATACCCCATCCGCGAGATGTTGCCAGGGCTCTTGTCCACGGGTCCAACAGCGTGAGTTGATCCAGGCACACAGCGTGTATGGCCACATCCAAAAGGCGATGCAGCCATTGCGCTTGGAGAGCCAGGCCGGGTCGCCAGCCCAGTAGGCACAAGCCACCATCGACAGCGAGAAGGCTGGCCACAAGGCAGCCCACATGGGGCCACGCCAGAAAAATGCGACACACACAAGAGCACTCGCCGCAGATAAATAAAGTGCGGACAGTTTGGGGCGGCTGGCATCGGCAAAGCTTCGCTCTGGAATCGCTGCAACAACCAGGAGTGCGGCCCACAAGCCCAACGGGAGATCAATGAAGTGGTGCTGGTACGTGGTCCAGGAAGATATCGCTACAAGAATGAGCCAGGCCGCTGCAATGCGGCGCGCCCAGCCGGTGAGAACCCGCCTGTAACAGAGCCATAGAATCACCGCGATGCTCACATGCAGCGAAGGTGCCTGGTTGAAGGGTTTGTCGAAACTGGCAAGGGTGCCAAAGAGCCAACCTGCCAAGCCGTCAATCGGGGGCCGCTCAAAGCTCATACGCAATGGAAAAAGAACAAAGCAGGTGACCGAGAAAATCTGGATCGCGAGCAATCGCCAAGCGTGCCTGTCCAGTTCCTGACGCGTACGGCAGAGTGCAAAAGAGAATGCATAAAGAAGATCGCAAGACCAATACGGCAGAATGGTCCAGGCCATGAAAGGGAATTGCCGCTCCCAGTGGAAATAGATGGAGGGCACATACTCAAGGCTGGCCGCATACCCATTCGCGGCGTTGTAACTGATAAAAAAGAACGAACCGAGCAGTGCCAGCCAGACAGCGGCCCTGGGATAAGGCCGTTGGACGGTGTGTTCCATCTAGACCCGTTCCGCACGAGAAACGGTGAACAGGCCAGTGGGGTCTATACGCTGCTCTACCTTGCGGAATCCGGCTGCCGCCACAAGTTGATCCATTTCCTCTTGGGTGCGCCGCCGCATTACCCAAGGCGCTCCACCTCTATGACTGCTCAGCGTTCTGGCGATCATCTCGAGTTGAGGGTGCCAGGGCTGTCCTGTGTAGAGCAGAAAACCTCCGGGTTCCGTAGCGGCCGCAATGCCGCGCAATGACTCTTCAACGGCCCGGTTATCGGCAAACAGTTCGTAGAGCCCAGAGACAATCGATATGCTCGCCTGGGGCTGGATCGAGCCTAGCGCCGCAGCGTCAAATGCGTCACCTTCTTCGAATCGCGCATTAGCCAGGCCGCAACGCGTGATCGCCGCTCGTCCCGCCGCGACATTCTCCGGGGCGATGTCACGCAGGAGAATGCTATCCGCTGGGACACTGCTCTGCATTGCGCACTCCAGCACGTAGCGCCCATGTCCCGCCGCAACATCCAGAATGTGCACTGCACGGCCTTGCTGCCGCAATGAATTCATGGCTTCTATCAGCAGCGTTTCGAGCATCTTCCGGCGAACCCGGATACCGCGCCAGCCGATCGCCTCCAGATAGATCCAGTCGATGAGGCGGCCCAGCGGCGAGATGCCGGAGGGCTCGTTGCGATATACATAGTCGAGCGAGGCACCTGAATCAAAGCCTGTCTCATGACCCAGTTGGACGCCGCCAGCCAAGCGCCCCAACGTGCGCAGAAACAGCCTCTGGCCGGAGAACGAAAGTCCCTTGGCTGACCACCATGGTAATGGCTGCTGCATCTCTTCGTACTGTTTCTGCGTGAAGGGGTTGCCGGGTAACAGATCTGTCTTGCGATTTGTTTTCCCGGCAAATTGGAGCTCAATGAAAGCGCGCGCCTTGGCGACAGGCAAGTGGCGGTCTCGTTCGCCGAGGGTGTCGTGACGGAATCCCTCGAAGACATGCCACTCGCGTTCTGTTGTGCCAAGGCGATTGAAAAAGTCCAGTTGCGGTTTCTCTCTTACTACCCAATCGCTACCGGAAATCAGCATCTGCACCGGAACACGAATGGCACCGGCATCATCGACAACACGCTCGGCCAATTGATCCAGACTGAGCAAAACCCGCACCGGGATTGGCCGCGTGATCAATGGATCAGTTGCATACGATGCAGCGCGCTCCTGGTCATGGGTCAACGCGCTGCCCTTCACCACGGAGTTAACAAAGAAATCTCCGAACAGCGCATGGCCAATGGTCAGACCCAAGCGGGCAAATGGTACATAGAGCTTGACGCGGAAGGCCGGCGAGGCCAGCACAAGGCAGCGCAAGCCTGGGGCGTAGTCATGCACCCAAGCCGCAGCGATCACCGCCCCGATACTCTGCGCCACAATGGCCAGATCTTCGTCGCCGGTGTCGAAACTCACGCCCAGGAAGCGTACAAAATCGTCGAGGTCTTGCACGAAGCTGGACATTGTCGTCTTCGCTCCCTGCTCGCCTCCAGACCGGCCATGAGCCCGGGCGTCGAGCGCAAAGATTGCGTAATCGGGCAGGTTCAACTCATCCGCCAGGTGCGCTACGCGGCCCGAGTGCTCATGGCCACGGTGCAGCAGGAGGATCGCCCCTTTGCGGTGGCCGCTTGCCGGCCAATAGCGGAAGAACAAACGGACCCCATCTTGTGCGGCGAAGTAGTGTTCTTCCATCTGGCGAATCCGGCCAGTTTCAGGCTCATTTCGTAGCGCTGTGTTGGTCATCCCGCGAATGCCTTTCCCCGGTTCCAGACTGTGACTGCACTGAGTGCAATCCATATTAGTGGCAGAGCTTCGAGCACCCCTGCCGCCACCGGCCAGCCAAGCCCTAACCACGCTCCACAGAAGCCCAGGACAACGGCCCGGTCACTCTTTCCGAATGGGCCATGATTCCGGCGTGGGCCTCCGCCGGCGATGGCTGCCACCTCTGTCAGTGCCGCAAAAAATATCGCTACGCCTACTCCAAGCGGGTTAGCCAGATGCGCGAAGGGCAGTGTCAGAGCTGCGTCAGAGATTAGATCAGACAGCTCATTTAGAACTGCTCCGGCCCGTGTCTCCTGGCCATAGTTGCGCGCCAACATGCCATCCATCGCATTCAATGCCATGCGGACAGGCAAAAAGACCGGCAGCAGGATCCAGAGCTGCTTGCCGATGGCGAGATCAAGTCCCAAAACTACAGAAAGACCACAGGCTGATAGCGTGACTTGGTTCGGTGTTACACCCCATGCCGCCAACCGATTGACGCACGGGCTCAGCAGATTTTGAAAGCCAGGCTTTAATGCATAGACACTTGGCACCTTTTTATGATAATGAATTGGCTTCCACATGCGACTGCCAATCCTAATCTTGTCTACACTGATCACTATGGCTCAAGATCTACCTTCTCCTGATCCTCACGCGGCAGACCGCGAGCATTTGCTCAAGATCTTTCATGAGGTGGAAAACAGCATCAACTCCCAAAGCCTCGAACGCATGTCCCAGCAGATGGACGCGAATGTCACCGTAGTTTGGGCCAATGGCGAAGTCTCACGTGGACCATCCGAGGTTCTTGCCTACTATGAACGCATGGTGAGAGGTAAGGACCGCATCCTCACGAAGTACATGACATCGGCAAAGCTTCACGGGCACGCACGTTTTCTTGGGGACGGCAACGTCGCCGTCGCCGATGGAACCATGGAAGACGAATTCTTCCCTGTGATTCGCGGTCCTTTTCGTATGAGTTCTAAGTGGACAACCACCCTCGCCCGAATCAATGGCGAATGGAAGATCGTTGGGTTGCACTTATCGGCCAATGTCTTCAATAACGTCTTGCTCGATGAAGCAGTAAATGCTCTGAAGTACGTTGGCGGAGGCGGCTTGCTGGTGGGGCTTCTCGCCGGCTGGGGTATCAGTTGGTTCTTTCGCCGCTGAGCAAGAGGTGTTTCTTCGGGTTGCGGCGCGTAAGCTGGGCCGTGAGCTAATGATTCAGGTTTACAACTGGGATCCAGACCTCCATCCGTGACGGAACTTGGCCCGGTATTCGAGAAGCTTTTGGCCGTGCCCGACCAGGATGACACCCTTAAACTCTGACGACCCCGTAGATGGGCCATCCCTCACCCGAGAATGAAACCTCACCGAGTGGCGCAGGGCTGAACTCAATGCCAGACCCCGCCACCAGATCATGCAAAACGCGCGAACATAATAAACGATTCTCTCCCCTGCTGTGTACCAGAATCGCCTTTGCAAATGCGACTGCGGGCCCTTTCACCGCGCCCTGTGACGGTATGAGGCATTCACCCGTATGCAGCGCTGCACTTGCTGCACAGCCAAGGTTCTTCGCATGACCCAGAATCGCTGCGGCACAACGGATCGCTCTCGCGGGTCCATCAAAGGTCATCACGTCCATTGAGACTCCAGCCTGACGTCCACGATAACGGCGAATCTCCGCGCCAGCCGCTTCAGGTAACCCCTCAAGACTCCCCTCAAATCGCATCGCGAGTACCGTTGCCAACTGTGTATCAGGAGATTCTGCCTCCTGAATCCCCACTAGAAATTCCCCAATCGGCCCGAGAATTTCCTCCTGCTTTCCAACAAATGGCAGATGATCCGCGCCCGGCAATTCCACAAACTCTGCACCTGGAATCAAACTAGCCAGATACCGCCCTTCTTCCACTAGCAAACACCGGTCATCCTGCCGGTGCAACACCAGCGTGGGAACACGCACCATCGGCAGAATCGCTCTAACGTCGATCGACGCATTCATCCGGGTCAATGCCTCAGCTCCGCCCGGGCTCACGCCCATTCGAAGGTATGTCGCCCACCATTCCCGAAATGCTGGATCTTGCGCGAGCGTCGGCGCACGATCTTCAATCCCAATCGGCCCACCCCAATTCCGGCGAATCTGCAGTAAGTACTCCTCACGCTCTTGTAACGTCGGCCCCCAGGGATAATCCACATCCCGCAAACGCCGCGCATAACTCCCCACCATGGCAAGCCCCAGCGTCTTCTCGGGATAGGTAGCCGCAAAAAGTGCCGACATTGGGCCACCTTCGCTCACTCCCAAAATCGCCGCCTTCTCTGACCCCGCCGCCTCCATCACCGCTCTCACGTCATCCATCCGCTGCTCAAGCGTCGGCAGCAGCTGATTCGGTACCCGGTCAGACAGGCCTGTTCCCCGCTTGTCAAAAAGGATCAGTCGCGAGAACGAAGCCAGCTTCAATAAGAATTCTCGAAAGTGAGGCTCCCGCCAAAAATATTCAAGATGAGACACCCACCCCATTACAAAAACAAGATCAATCGGGCCACTGCCGATCATTTGATAGGCAATATTGAAATCGCCAGACCTCGCATAAAGCGTCTGAGGAAGCGGCACCTGTAACGATTCGCGTTCCAACTGCGGCAAAAATCGATAGCCACGCCTGGCACGAGTCTCAATCAAACGGGGCTCCTTCGGATTGTCGCCCAGAGCCTTTCTCAGATCCGCAATCTGAACCGACAAAGAATGATCGTCAACAAAGGTATTCGGCCACAATGCCTGATAAATCGTCTCCCGCGATAACAGCTCCCCGGCGTGTTGACAAAGAAAGAGCAAAAGATCGAAGGTCTTCGGTTGTAACTTGATTTCTCGCGCACCTTCATAAAGCCGGCGTTGGGCCAAGTCAATTCGAAACTCGGCAAACGATAGCTCCACCGTTCCGACATCATACCAGCCACTATGACCTTGGTCCACGCCAGATCTAGCTCGAATGCTGATCCAAATAATTGCAAGAGAAACAATATGACATAATAATTGCAGGAGAAAGTTTTGATGCAGCCCTTCATTTCTAGTAATCCCTCCGCAGGCACTCGATCTCAAGCTGCCCGTCATACCCTTACTGTTGCCACCCTTAAAGCTTCAGCCCTCCTTCAGGTTTCGCAAGCAGAACTTTCACGAATTCTCGGCCTCAGCCCGGCCAGCGTCTCCCGCATGGCTGCTGGTCGCTACCTCCTCGATCCAGATTCCAAAGAATGGCAACTCGCCGCTCTATTTGTCCGCTTATTCCGCTCGCTGGATTCGATCACCGGCGGCAATGACGAAGTCTCAAGAAACTGGCTCCGCAACCAAAACACTGCACTTGCCGCTGCGCCAATCAGCCTTTTGAGCGAAATTACCGGAATTGTCTCCGTAGTCCAATATCTCGATGCTTCGCGCGCCATCGTCTAAACTCGTCGGCTCCGCCAGCCGCGAACGCACCTTTAAATCATGGCGCGCCGTCGAGGCCCAGCATATTGTTTCCACTCTACGCCTCACTGCGAGTGATCCTGTTCAGCAGGAACTTCTCGAGCGCATCCTCGAAGAGAATAAACCCCAACTCCCCGATGCCGCGCACAAGCTCCACTACTTGCTTGCCACGCCCTTTCGGTACCCTCCGTCGCAACACGGATCCCGCTTCCGCCTCTGGTCCGACACTGGCGTCCTGTACTCAGCCTCTCACCGCCGCACAGCCTGTGCCGAGATGGGCTACTGGCGCTGCCGTTTTCTCCGCGATAGCCCCGGCCTCACTACCATCCCAGCAGCAGCCCAAACTCTCTTCCAACTTGGTGCCACCGGCCACGGGCTTGACCTCACCCAGCCTCCACTCAAAAGATGGCAAGCTCTCTGGACGCATCTCACTTCTTACACCGCTACGCAGTCTCTCGCCCGTCAGGCCCGCGCACTCGACAAGCAGTGGATCGCCTATCAGTCGGTCCGCGACCCTGAGTCGGGCCTGTGCTACGCCGTCCTGAATCCCAACGCCCTTCGTCCACGTCAGCCGCTGGCCCGCGAAACCTGGTACCTGACAGTGACTCCCGATACCTCTATTTGGCAGCGCGACGGCGAACGATTCGTCTTCACTTATAATTCAGACTGCGTTCTACCAGCGCAAGCCACTGCATGAGAGACGAATAGGAGACCCCAAAAAAATGAAACGATACATGATTGGGCTGACGGCGATTCTTGCCTTCGCCTCGACTCTCGCCGCACAGCCGGCCACATCCGCCGAACAGATCGCTGCCGCAATCCTTGCCGCCCCCAAAGACCGGCGTGAAGCCGCGACCGTTCTCGGGTATGACGCCAAAGGCACTCTAGTCACCGTGAAGCAGGGAACCAATGACCTGATTTGCCTCGCCGACGATCCTGCTGTTAAGGCAATTAGTGTCTCCTGCTACCACAAGGATCTGGAGCCGTTCATGGCCAGGGGCCGCGAACTCGCCGCCCAGTACAAAGGCAAGGAACGCCACGAGCAACGCTGGAAGGAAGTAGATGAGGGCAAGTTAAAGATGCCACGTGAGCCGCGGATGCTGTATGTCCTCACCGGCACTAGTTTCGACGCAGCCAAAGGCGAGATCGTCGATTCCTATTTGCGCTGGGTCGTCTACACGCCCTATGCCACACCCGAATCCACCGGCCTGTCGATCAAGCCTGGCACGGAACCCTGGTTGATGTATCCGGGTACAGCAGGAGCCCACATTATGATGAGCCCGCCGCAAGTCAAAAAATAGGGCGAGCTAGAAAATTCTTCAGAACATTGCACGTGATTCTGGATACGGCATCATCCATCAAAAGGGCCGAGACCCACGTGATCGAGCCAACCGAAAATACGGCACCTCCATGTTCGCGCTCGTGCATGACGATTTCAGAGCCACCCTCGTCCGGATTTGTACCCTTGGCGAGCAAGACCGTGTTTGCCGGTGAAAATGCACTCCGCTTATCAGTCTCATGCCCGGATGCACCACCAGGGATGCGTTCGTGCAGTGTCTTTTCACCAAACATTTGGCCGTTGCGAAGTCCGGTGCCCGTGAAGATCCAGTGCGCATCATCAATGACCTGATAGGGGGCCGACGTCATGATTCCGGTCTCCGTACAGACTACCCCAAGCAGATTCGCTTCCGACTCAAATGTGCGATGCATGCGGCTGTCATATTGAATTGTGCCGTCGGGGGACTTGCCGCCCATCTCACCGTGCTCGCTGCGCAGATGAGACAAACATCGCATCGATCCATCGGTGTCAAAAACTACCTCACAGTTCAATCCGTTCCCACCGAGATACAGGAAGCGGCCACCCCGCTGGAAGACCCAGTTCTTTACCGCTAGGTACATTTCGCGGCTCCAGTATTCCGGGTGTACTGCAGCGATCAAGACGCTATATGAATCGAGCGGCAACAAGCCGTCGTGCAATTGGCCTTCAGCGTAAAGATCATACTCAAAGCCCTCCCGCTCTAGCCACGCATAAAGGCGCCATTCGCCAGGAGCTTGCCCGCACTGCGTTCTTCCTTGCACTGGGTCGCAGGCTTGAGGGTTGTCGAAGAGGTGATTATTTGGTTCGGGTCGATCAAAGGACAGAGGACGATAATCTTCGTCCCCCGGCAGCCAGGTACCGAAGGGCGCAGTGTTCTGATAGCGATGCAAATCCTGTCGCGAGTTGACGATTGGAGTGGCGGGCAGGCAATCAGCGTTGACATAGTTGCCGCGACCGCCAAAGCTGTTGTATGCGTTCCAGGTATTGGTGGATGCGAGCACCGCGATGCGGGCACGCGACTCTGCCGGCGCGACGATCCACGGAAATGAAAACCTGCGTCCGGATGGCGTGCGCGCCCAGAGGTAATAAAGGCCACTCCGCTCCGGTGCCGCAAGCTTTGGAGGATCTGTATAACCGGCGGTGTTCCAGCGGCAGCCCGTCTGGGTGAAGTCCCCGTCAGGCAGGATCTGCCGGTTCGCCTGTGGCCCGTGTTCATCCATCCAGGTGACGGTTTGAATCCGTTCGCACTCTAGGCCATAACGCCACAACGAGAGTTCGTACTGCTCAACGGAATGCACTCGGAATTCCGCCGACTCTCCCCCACGCACCCACTTCGGCCACATGTATCCCAGCAGCCCATCCGACAGCAGCCGAAACTGTATCGGCTCTTCAATCTCAAGTTTCACCTGAACCGTTTTCGACCCGTAGCCAGCCTTGACCAGCGTGACTCGATAAGGGCCAGCAGGGAGTTCCGCGTAGAATGCACCTCGTGGCGAGGACTCCAGAATCGTGATATCTCCACTGTCAAGAAATTCGAACTCGGCAAGGACTCCCGAAAGGGCGAGGTACATCTCGTCGCTGACATAAGCAATTGTGGATTTCATTTTTCGCTCTGAATTATTTCACGGGTCTATGCAGGACGCACCGATTGCGTCCATGATGGTGAAAACATCATGATGAAACGATTTGCTGAAATGAACCGGGAGCAGTTGCGGACAATCGCCGCCCAATCACTGGTTGTGCTCCCCATTGGCGCCACAGAACAGCATGGCCCTCATCTGGCCACCGGTATGGATTTTCTCACCGTCGAAGCGATCGCCATTGAGGCCGCCGTGATCGCGGGTTCTGAGATTGATGTGGTGGTCGCGCCCGCGTTGCCATTTGGCTCTTCACATCATCATCTTGTCTTTGGCGGCACTTTGTCTTTCACAACCGAGACCTACCGGCGCGTACTTTATGAACTGGTGGAGTGTCTGGTGCGGGACGGCTTCACTCGAATCTTTCTACTGAACGGTCATGGCGGCAATCAGGAACTGATGCAGCTTGCGGTACGCGATATTGTTTTGACACACCCGGTTTGCGCTGCCGCCGGATCGTATTGGAATATTGCCTGGCAGGCACTGCTTGATGCCGGTATGGATGCGAACCACTTGCCCGGACACGCGGGAGACTTTGAAACTTCGCTGATGTTATCGCTGCGTCCGGAACTGGTGGCCGGAGATTTGCCGCAGCGAAATCTCGAAGCCAGCCCCAAGCAAATGATGCAGCCTGCTGCTTATCGAGATGAACGTCATGGCTTCTGGGAAAGTATCAATGGCCATACTGACAGCCCCTCGCTTGCCACCGCCGTGAAAGGCACCCGCTATCGCACCGCGATCACCCAGGCAGTTGCCAAGGCCTGGATCGATTACGTGCGGTCCTGATTTGCACGCAGATGATCGCGGTCGAAGTGACGCAGGATGGCGTATAGGATGATTGCGCTGGTGGCCAGATACGCCGCGCTCGTGAATGCCATAAGTTGACCAATGCCAATCGTGTTGCGCGCCACTCCCCCAAGATACGGCGCAAAGCCGGAGATGCTCGCCCCGGTGAAGTTAAGCACTCCCACCGCCGTGGCGCGCTGCGAGGCAGGCACTACATCGAAGGCGCTCGGTGCCTGGTTGCCTGAAACAAATCCGGCGAAGAAGCCGAAACAGATTGCTGCAATGCGGGTGGCCTCAAGCGTTGCTCCCGCTCCAATCAGATAGATGCAGGGCGCGCAACCAAGGAAGGCGATAAAGATGATCCAGAAGCGAGCCGATTTGCGCCTGCCGTAAAGCCTGTCTGCCGCAAATCCGCCAGCGAATAATCCTGCGGCAGTGCCCAGTTGTGGATAAAGACTAGCCTCAACTCCCGCGCGCGAGAGACTGATCGAGAAGCGGTCAAAGAGAAAGGTCGGCAGCCATGTGTAGACGAGATAGAGGCCGAAGGTGGCAACCGAAACAAAGATCGTCACGATACGCAAAGTAGGAATGTTGAACAGCTCTGCGAAGCTCCTGAGACTGGCCGGGCTCTCCGTCCCGATCTGGGCAAAATGCGGCGGGATCTTCGCCAGGAATCGCAAGAGCGGAATCGCAAACAGAAGCCCGCTCGCCCCCAGCAGCAGAAACGAATAGCGCCAATGAAACTCCTGTGCGATCCAGCCACTCAGTGAGCCCCCGAGCGCAACACCCGCCATCTGGCTGGTGGCGAAGATCGCGACCGCACGTGATCGTGTCTTAGGCCCGTGAGCATTGGCCATCAAGGCAAAGGCAGCAGGCATGAAGAACGATTCGGAGATGCCCAGCAGCGCCCGGCAAACGAGCAATGCAGTTCCGTTTGGGGCTAGCCCTGACAGAATCGTGAAGCCGCTCCAGACAACAAGGCTCCAGACGACGATTCTGGTGCGCGAGTAGCGATCCCCAACAATCCCCGCAATCGGTGAAGACGCACCATAGACCCAAAGAAAGAGCGCGCCCGTGAGCCCAAGCATGGTGTCGCTGAACTGAAAGGACTTCTGCAAAGCCGGTAGCAGCGTGTACACCACCTGCCGGTCGGCGTGATTCAGCACATAGGCTACCCAAAGGTAGGCGATCAACGCCCACTCTGGCGTGAGTATGGCTAATCGTTTATTTCCGGTAGCGGGCGAGTAATTGCTCATCCAGCTCAATTCCGAGGCCCGGGCCGCCTGGCACTCGCACCGCGCCGTCGCGATACTCAATTGGTTCCCTCAGCAGGTCGTGCTCATAAGCGAGCGGGCCTAGAATGTCGCAGGGGTACTCCTCGGCACCGATGCCTGAGCTTGATGCCGCCAGATGCGCCATGGCGGCACTGGCGATGCCCAGTTCCAGATTGCTGCCTACTGTACACGTGATGCCTGCCGCCTCGGCGAGTGAGGTGATCTTCCGCGCCGGGCCGATACCACCCTTGCCAACGTAAACCGAAAGGATGTCTGCCGCCCCGGCACGCGCAATAGCCATTGCGTCCTGAATCGTGTAGCAACTCTCATCAGCCATCACAGGAATACTCACATTGCGGCGTACGTCGGCCAGCCAGGCGAGGTCGAGCGATGATACAGGTTGCTCGGCGAAGTAGATGCTGCACTCTTCGACAAGGTGCCGGATCGCAGGGATGGCAACCCGCACAGGCCAACCGCCATTGGCGTCGATACCCATGCGGAACTTGGTGCCGACCACAGCACGCACTGCCTTTACGCGTTCTATATCCGATTCCACTTCGATTCCAACCTTCACCTTGAGCGCGGTCAATCCCTTCGCAAGTGCCCAATTGGCAATCTCCGCCGCCCTCTCAGGTGCCGCCCCCGATACAGACATCTTGATTGGAATCGTCTCGCGGACTGCTCCACCTAAAAGTCGAAACACAGGCAGTCCGCACGACTTGCCCAAAATATCCCACAGCGCAATCTCGATGCCCGACTTCGTAAACGGATGACCGGCCACCGTACGGCGCATCTTGGCCGTCAGGCGCTCGATATCGCGTGGATCCTCGCCCAGCAAAGCAGGCTCTAGAAAATTCTCAATGATGTGAATCGCCGTCACCGCATCTTCACCGCTCCAGACCGGCGTACACGAAACTTCACCCAAGCCTGTGATGCCCTCGTCGGTGTGAATACGCAGGATGACAAACGGCGACTCGGCATGAATACCCAGGCTGCCGCGAATAATGAACTCTGGCCGTATCGGCACACCTACCGGAATGCATTCGATCTGCTGGATCTTCATAGGTTGCTTACAGCACTCCGTACTTTTTGAAGACGTCGCGCCGCACCTCGTCCGTAGCCTGGCTCAGGCGATTCGATATTGCTGGATGATTGCATCATTTACCTCTATGCCTAAACCCGGGCCCTGCGGCACTGCCAGAAACCCATCCTTTAACTGGAGTGGATCTTTGACTAGCTTCCGGCTCAATGGGCCCTGAGATGTATTGAATTCGACAAACTCGGCGCGGCGCTGGAAGGCCGTCAGGTGGAGCGATGCAGCGGTCAGCAGATCACTCGACCAGGAGTGCGGAATCACCAGGCGATTCGCGCGCTCAGCCATATGCACGATCTTCCGGGCCACCGTCAACCCGCCGCAGCGTGACAGATCGGGTTGCAGTACATCGATACCTCCACGCTCGATCAGCATTTGAAATCCCCAGTCGGTAGACTCCTGCTCGCCGCAGGCAATACGTGTCGTGGTCGCCTCGGCAACTTGCCGGTAGCCATCGTAGTCTTCCGGATGCAGCAGCTCTTCGACAAAGTAAGGCTCAAACTGCTCAATCGATTTGACAACCTGAATCGCCTCTTTGGCCGTACGCTCGACAAACCAACCGGTGTCCACCATCAGGTCGTTTTCGGCCCCCAGCGCTTCCCGGGCTGCTTCAACCAGTTTGACGTCGAGCCTGCGGTCTTGTCCAAATACACCCCAGCCGAATTTTACCGCCGTAAAGCCCTGGTCGAGATACCCTCGCGCAGCCTCGCGCATGGCTTCGGGCGTAGATCGAAAAAGCGTACTGCCATAAGCCCGCACCTTGTCGCGCCACTTGCCACCCAGCAGGATGTGAATGGGTTGCCCGTAAGCTTTGCCGCAAATATCCCAGAGTGCGATATCGATGGCCGAGATCGCCTGCAGTGCTGCGCCGCGCCGGCCAAAGTAGATCGTTCCGCGATACATGCGGTACCAAAGCCGCTCCACCTCAAGTGGATTTTGACCCACCAACAGCGACTTTAGCCCGTCCATGAACTCCATGCCTTCCACCGTGCTCCACTTCGGGGTCTCGACGCACGCCTTCGCCACAGAGGCAGCAGTCTCCATGTCCGAATATCCAACCAGACCACTATCGGTTGTTACCTTCACCAGGCCCATGTAGGTGGGGCCCAATGGTTCTTCCGCGCCTTCAGGGTTATTGTAGAGGCCCTCTGATTTGAGAATCATCAATTCGACGTCAACAATCTTCACTGGACGATGGTGCTCCAATCCACTTCGGTGGCAATGACAAACAGAGTTTGCCCTTTGTGCGGTCTTGCCGAGAGGTGCAGCATCGCTACCCAGCCGTCCCTTGGAGCCATGATCTCCAACGCCCGCGAAGAATGATCCGCGAAGTCGTGCATGCGGCCCAGTAGCGCTCCTTGCCGCACAAATTGCCCTGGCGCGATCACTGGTTCCCACACACCATCTCTTGGGGCAGGGATGTAGGAATCGAGATTGGCCGCCTCAATCAACCGGGTTGGTGCTGCTCCAGCCGGACGAATTTTCTGAACCTCTCCCTCGATCATCTGATAGTGCCGCATCACGTTTTTGACACCTTCATACGCATGTTGCACTCCCAGGCGATCTACCGACGCACCCGCCCCAAACTCGCTCCCGATCGTGATCTTGCCTTCTGCCTCGGCTTCGTCAGTGAGCAGCCCAGAGGCCATCGCGCTCGAATAAATCAAGGTGAATCCAGTGTCAAAGAGCCGTGACACCTGAGCTGTTTCTGACTGTTGTGCAGGATTGGGAATCGGGTGAAAAGAAGTGCAATGCGGAAAGGCTCCTTCCATCCCTCCTGAATGAATGTCGATCACGACACGCCCCAGCGGAAAGATGCGCGTCTTGACGAAATTCGCAATCCGCGAAGAGATCGTACCGTGCGGGCTGCCCGGGAAGGCCCGATTCATATTGACGTTGTCCAGCGGCGATACACGTGAATTCGCTTCGCAGGCGCTTTCGCTCAGTCGCGGCATAAGGATGACTCGTCCAGCAATCTGTTCAGGGTCAAGATCCGTGCAAAGTCTCTTTACGCCAACCTGCCCTTCATACTCATTGCCGTGCGTGCCCCCAAAACAAAGTACGCCGTTCGAACTCGTTCCACCCAGACCATTGATCACCGTAAGAGGCACCAGCGAATAGCCCCATGTGCCATCGCAATGGAAGGCTACCTGGTAGTGATGTTTACCCGGAAGATCGAAGTCGATATCCGCAAAGTTGTGTATGACTCGCATCATGTTTCCTCAGAGTCTATTCGCTTATGCCCAACACTTCCAGCGTGTTGCGGGAGAACATCTTTTCCATCTTGTCCATGTCAAGGCGCGGGAGTTTGGTCCCTTCAAGCATGTCATTCAATTTGCGCATGCCTTGCAGGCTGGCAGTCACTGTGGTGAATGGATAGTCTGAGCCGAAAAGCAGTTTGTGCCAGACGCCATACTCCTGCAGCAGCATCAGCGAGTGATAGAGCTGGAAGGGCCGGTAATGCAGCGCCGAACAATCCGCATAAACATTCGGATGCTTTCGAATCGTAGCGATACACTCACCCTCGTAAGGATGGCTGAGATGAGCCATGATGATTTTCACCTCGGGAAAGCGGGTAGCCACATCGTCGAGCCAGCGAGGTAAAGTGCACTCAAGCGGTGCCTGAGACACAAATGTCGTACCCGTGTGCAGCAGAACGGGGAGGCCATTCTTGGTCGCGTAATGCCAGAGATAGTCGAGGCTGCGGTCGTTGGGCTTAAAGCCCGCATACATCGAAAGCAGCTTGATGCCCCGCAGCTTCAAATCCTGATGACCCTCGATTAATTCGTCGTGCCAGCCAGGCTGCGTGGGGTCAACTGAGAGGAAGCCGATCAGGCGGTTGGGGTGCTGGCTCACATAGGCGGCGATCTCATGGTCAGGCACCCAGAGACCCGACAGCCGGGCCTTGCCGCCAAAAACAATCGTCTTGTCGCAGCCCTCGGCGCTGGCGCTATAGTTTTCCCAACGCACGGTAAGATCCACTTCAACATCGCCTCGTGCACGTAGCGCCTGCATCCTGAAGTCAGTCGAAAAATGTTTGGGATATTCCCAGAAGTGGCTGTGACAATCGACGAGCATGAAAAGATCCTATCGTTTTTGTCTTCCGGTTGGATTAACCTGACAGTATTATGCGGAAATTGTTTCTTGCCGTCGCTTTCCTGCTTACTGCATGCAGCGGATTCGCGCAGAATGCCGCTACGCCTCCCGATTTGTATCGCGATTACATCCAGCCGCTCTTTCAATCTTCCTGTCTCCCTTGTCATAACGCTCGCGCAAAGCAGGGCGGGCTCGATCTCTCCACGCGCGAAGGCATGTTGAAAGGCAGCGAGCATGGGCCTGTCGTTCTGCCTGGCAAGCCGGACTTATCGCCACTCGATAAATCCGTAGCCAGGATTACAGAACCGGGCATGCCCTTTAAAGGCAAGAAGCTGCCCGATGCCCAGATCGCCCGCATCGCCGAGTGGATCCGCAGCGGGGCTGATTTTGGCGGGCCTGCCATTGATCCTGACCGGGTAGACCCAGCCGAAGTAAGCAAGCACTGGGCCTTTCGCAATCCCGTGCGTCCCGCAATTCCCGCGAATACAAAGCAGCGCAATCCGATCGATGCCTTCCTCCATGCTGAGCGCGCCAGACACCAGTTGAAAACAGTGGCCCTGGCTGCCAAGCCCACTCTGATCCGGCGCCTCTATCTCGACCTGATCGGCGTTCCGCCCACTCCCGCCGAAGTGAAGGAATTCGTTTCGAGCAATGACCCCGGAGCGTACGAGTCGCTGGTGGATCGCTTGCTCGCGAGTCCAGGTTACGGTGAGCGTTGGGGCCGCCACTGGCTCGACATCTGGAGGTATTCCGACTGGTACGGCTATCGGAGCAGCGATCAGGTGCGCTATTCGCAACGTCACATCTGGCGCTGGCGCGATTGGACTGTAGAATCTCTAAACCAAAACAAGCCCTATAGCCGGATGATCGAGGAAATGATCGCTGGCGACGAACTGGCACCAGGCGATGCGTCTGTCGCGCGGGCAACTGGCTATCTCGCACGTAGCTGGTATCGCTTCAATCGCAACGTCTGGCTGGGCGACATCGTGGAATACACATCGGCAGGCTTCCTCGGTTTGACGATGAAGTGCGCCCGTTGCCACTCGCACAAATACGATCCGATTCCGCAAGCCGATTATTACCGCTTTCGCGCATTCTTCGAGCCACATGAGGTACGTACGGATCGCGTCTCCGGTCAGGCCGACATTCTCAAGGATGGTCTGCCGCGCGTCTATGACGCCGATGCCACACGGCCAACTTATCGCTTCATTCGTGGCAATGAGAACAACCCGGATCAAACCGTTCAGCTCGAGCCAGCAGTGCCCAGGCTCTTTGGCACAACCAGCCTGAAGATAACGCCCGTCGATCTGCCAGTTGAAGCGTACTTTCCCAATAGCCGCTCGTTCATTCCTTCAGATCTGATCGCCGATGCAAAATCAAAGATCGAAAAAGCAGATGCCGATCTCAAGAAGGCGCAGGCCAAGCCCGAGCCCGCGCCGCTGCTGCATGCTGCCCAGAAGCGCCTCGAAGCTGCCAGGGCCGATGTGCCCGCACTTGAAGCCCGCATTCGCGCCAGCATGGCCTCCATACAGACGCCCGTTCCGCCCGATGCCGAGAAATTGGGAGAAGTAGCACGCAAGCTCGAACAAGCCGCCAATCGTTTGCACGCCGAGGCCGCCATCGTCGCCGCTAAGCATGAATTTGAGCAAGCCGGCCAGGATGAAATGAAGATTGCCCAGGCAACCGCAAAACTCGAAGAGGCCGTCAAGGCTTTAAAAGAGCCAGCCGAAGGCTACACTCCCGTCGGTCTGAAATACCCAACCACCAGCACGGGCCGCCGCCTGGCCCTGGCCCGCTGGATTGCTTCAAAACAAAACCCTCTCACCGCGCGCGTCGCGATCAATGACATGTGGATGCGCCATTTTGGCAAGCCGTTGGTGGCGACGGTTTTCAACTTCGGACGCAGCGGAAAAGCTCCTTCCCATCCTGAGTTGCTCGATTGGCTGGCGGTCGAATTTATGGCTCGTGACTGGGACATGAAGGCCATGCACAAGCTCATGGTGACGTCCGAAGCCTATATGCTTTCCAGTGCTTCCGGCGTTCAGGCCAAGGTCGATCCAGACAATAACTATCTCTGGCGCATGAACGTCAAACGCATGGAGGCAGAGGTGGTGCGTGATTCCATGCTCTCCCTCGCCGGCAAGCTTGACCCCGCCATGGGTGGCCCGGACATCGACGAGAAAAAGGGCGATACGGTCTATCGTCGCAGCATCTACTTCCGCACCGCCCCTGACTTGCAGATGGATGTCCTCCAGGCCTTTGATGCCGCCAGCCCCATCGAATGTTTTGCCCGGACCGAGAGCATCGTGCCGCAGCAGGCTCTGGCCATGGCCAACGGGCAGTTGAGCTTTTCAATCTCACGAATTCTTGCCGGTCAGCTAACCAGTGCCGGAACTACCGGCACAGCCTTTGTACGGGCTGCCTTCGAGCGCCTCCTCGGGCGGCCTCCATCGATTGAGGAGGTGCGCGAGTCGGCTAGCTATCTAGGCGCCCAGACTGCTCTCTATCAGGATCCAGCCAAACTCACGGCCTTTACCAGCGGCCCTGAAGCTCTCGTCAAACCCTCCGCCGACCCAGCACAGCGGGCTCGCGAGAGCCTCGTTCATGTACTGCTCAACCACAACGACTTTGTAACGGTTCGCTAATGGAGAAACTCAATGCCTGATAATCGACTCTGTTCCGACGGCCGCTCACGCCGGGTCTTTCTTGCCGATACCTCAATGGGATTGACGGGTCTGGCGCTGGGCTCAATGCTGCCCGGGAGAGCTCTGGCTGCTGAAGAATCCTGGACGCCCCCGGACGGCAAGCCACACTTCCCGCCCAAAGCCAAACGTGTCATCTGGCTCTTCATGCTCGGTGGTGTCAGCCACGTCGAATCTTTTGACCCAAAGCCTCAGCTCAATAAGTACGCTGGTAAGCAGCTCTCCGAAACTCCGCTGCGTGACGTCCTCACCAACCCCTTCGTCAAAGAAAACCTCAACGCCTTCGTCCCCGGCCAGCATCAGGTCAAAATGACTCTCTACCCGATGCAGAGCGGCTTCCGCGAGCGCGGCAAGAACGGTGTCGCCGTCGGCGATTGGTTCCCCCACATGGGCGACCAGATGCACGAGGTCTCCCTGATCCGCTCGGTCTGGACCACCGACAACGACCACGGCGCGATCCTGCAGTTTCACACCGGCCGTCACATCTTTGACGGCTATCTTCCCACTCTCGGCTCCTGGGCCCATTACGGTCTGGGTTCAATGAACGAGAACCTCCCGTCCTTTGTCGTACTCGGCCAGGGGCCAGGCGATTGCTGTGGCGGTGTGGGCACCCATGGCTCCGGCTACCTCGGGCCCGAACACGCGGGTGTTCACCTTGCCGTTGACCCCAAGAATCCTCTACCCTTTTCCACCCCAGGGCCCAGCGTCTACAAGGAGGAGCAAGCGCGGGAATTTGAACTCCTCAGCCGCCTCAATAAGCTTGCCGGAGTTGAGTATCCTTCTGACCCGGCCCTCAAGGCGCGCATTAAGTCTTATGAGTTGGCCTACCGGATGCAAATGGCCGCACCCGAGGCAATCGAATTCAAGGCTGAGAGCGAAGAGACCAAACGCCTCTATGGAATCGATCAGGAACATTCCAAGTCTTTCGGGGAAGTTTGTCTTGCTGCCCGCAGGCTCTCTGAGCGTGGCGTCCGCTTTGTGCAGGTCTACCATGGCGGTGCCGGCAATGCCTGGGACGCGCACAAGGACCTAAAGAAGAATCATGGCGATCTGGCGGCGCAAACCGACAAGCCCATTGCCGGTCTCCTTCAAGATCTAAAACAGCGCGGCCTCCTCGACGAAACCATTGTCGTCTGGGCGACCGAGTTTGGACGCTCCCCCGGTGCCGAACAATCCAACGGCCGCGACCATCATCCCTACGGTTTTTCAGTCTGGATAGCTGGTGGAGGAATCAAGGCGGGTATGGTGCATGGGGCCACCGACGAGATCGGCTTTCACGCTGTCGAGCATCGTCACTATGTCACCGATATCCACGCCACTGTCATGCACCAGCTTGGCCTTGACCCAAGGCGCCTGGATGTCCCCGGGCGCAAGCGCATCGATATCGATTACGGCAAGGTCATCCGCGAGATCCTGGTCTAAGCAAGCACCGGCTTGACTATCTGGCCATGCACATCGGTCAATCGGAAGTCACGCCCCGCATACCGGAACGTAAACTTCTCATGGTCAAACCCAAGCAGATGCAGCAGTGTCGCATGAAGGTCGTGCACATGCACTCGATTCTCCACTGACCGGAATCCAAAGTCATCCGTCGCCCCGTACACTGTCCCACCCTTCACTCCTCCCCCGGCCATCCAGATCGAGAAGCCGTAGGAATTGTGATCGCGGCCTGCTGTCCCGGCATTCGATCCAAACGACGGCAACTCCACCACAGGCGTTCGCCCGAATTCTCCACCCCAAATCACCAGCGTGTCCTCCAGCATTCCGCGCTGCTTCAAATCCGTCAGCAGCGCCGCGATCGGCTGATCCGATTCCTGCCCCAATCGCTTCACACGCTTGGCCACATCGTCGTGCGTATCCCAGGGCTGTCCTGCCCCATGCCACACCTGCACCACTCGCACGCCTTTCTCTACCAGCCGGCGCGCCATCAGCATCTGGCGTCCATGCAGGGTGTCACCATACAGGTCGCGAATGTGTTGAGGCTCCTTTGACAAATCGAACACGTCCTCTGCTTCCATCTGCATCCGGAACGCCAACTCAAACGATTGTACCCGCGCCTCCAGCGCTTCATCTTCCGCGCGCGTTTTCTGATGCTCCCTGTTCATGGCAGCCAGTAAGTCCAACTGCCTTTGTTGCTCGCTTCTTTGTGTCAGCCGGTTCTGGACGTTTTCTACCAGCCGGTCCAATCCCGTCTCCCGCGTGTCGATATGCGTCCCCTGATAGGCTCCAGGCAAAAACGCCGACTTCCAGTTTTGTGCACCACGAATCGGCAAGCCTCCAGGACAAAGCGAAATGAATCCAGGCAGATTCTGATTCTCAGAACCTAGTCCATAAACAACCCACGATCCAAAGCTCGGCCGGCTCTGCTGCTGGGCACCGCAATTCATCATCATCAACGAGGGTTCGTGATTCGGAACGTCCGTATGCATCGACCGGATCACGCACATGTCATCCACGTGCTCCCCAACCTTGCTAAAAACATCGCTCACTTCAATCCCGCTCTGGCCATACTTGCGAAATTCAAAAGGCGAAGGCAGCGCCGTTCCGGTCTTGCGCTCGGTTCGCAAGTGTACCGGCAAGGCTTGCCCCGCGTACTTCGCCAATGCCGGCTTAGGGTCAAAGGTGTCCATCTGCGAAGGGCCGCCATTAGCGAAGATATGAATCACGCGCTTGGCCTTGCCCGGGAACTGTGGCTTGTGCGGCGTAAGTGGCCCGGCATATCCCGACTGCTCAAGCACACCAGCCAATCCCAACATACCCATACCGGTGCCAGCACGGCGAAAAAGTTCACGACGATTCAGTAGATTCATAGCAGTTAGTCCAGGAATGCAAATTCATTAGTTAACAGCAGTATCTGCGCCAGTTGTTCGCGAGGAGTCAGCAGGCGGATATATGGCCCGGCAAACTCTTTCTGCGCGTCCCATTTCTTCTCGCCCACGACGATCACCGGGCTCCACTCAAAATGATCAGCCTCATAGTCGTCAATCGAATCAACCACAAAATCGATCATCTCACCCTGTTCCACAATAATGCCTTTCAGCTCAGCCGCAACTCCTGGATTCGCTCTATAGCTAAGTCCGTCGGCAGGCGGCGGCGGATTCTCCACCCGCCACTTGCCCAGCACACCCTTCCGGCTCGAAACCACCCATCCGCGAATTCCGTTGCTTAGCTTGAATCGCTGCTGCAACGCTCCCACCGACAACACCAGTCTGCCCTGCACATCCATCAATCCATCGATAGGAGCAATCCAGCGCCGCACCACAACTCGAGACAAATCATCGCCTGGCGCTCCTCCGTTTGCCGTCAACTCGGCCACTCCAGTTTTTGTGTCAACTCCCCCCGAGCCATTCCTCCACTCCTTGCCCGTAAAATAACGAAAAGGCTCAAAGCTAGTCACCTTTCCAGCTTCAATATCCAGGCTCGCCGTACCGTACCTCCATGGCCCCGGATCCGGACTTGTCTTCTCTTCCGCGCGGGTATTCCACAAAGGCATTCCCTGCTCCAGCTCCGTCTGTGTTGCCTCTCGGCCAAAGGCCAATCGGTATAGGTCCTTCAGATCCTTGGCCCGTGCGGCCAGGCCTTGTGCCATCTCTCCCGCAAACGGGCTGTTCAATAGAAAAAGTCCCTGCTGCGGAACCGTCGTTTGATACCTCTGGGGAGAATGCTGCTCCGGGTCAGCAACGTCAAAAGTCTTTAACAATGCCAGTGGACGTTCTCGCTCGATCCGCGCATACAGAGTTCTCCTTGGGTCGGCTGGCACGGTGACTATCGAAACCGATGGCCCGCCAATCTTGCCATCCAAACGCCCGGAAACACTCAACATCGCATCCCGCAATGCCTCAAAATCAAGCCGCCGTCTCGGCATCCGCCAAAGCAACTTATTCTCCGGATCCTTTTGCCGCGCCTCGGCTCGATCCGCACTGGATTGCTGGTAGGTCTTGGAGAGCACAATCCGCCGAATCAAACGCTTCATCGACCAGCCATCGCTCATGAATTCCGCAGCCAAAGTATCCAGCAACTTCGGATGAGTCGCCATGTCCCCTCGCGTGCCGAAGTCGCTCGGTGTTCTCACCAGCCCTTCTCCAAACAGATGCTGCCAGACTCGATTCACCATCACCCTTGCCGCCACGGGATTGCGCTCGTTGGTGATGGCATTCGCCAGTTCCAACCGCCCTGATCCATTTTCAAAACAAGTTGGCGCTTGGCTCAAGACCGTTGGGAAACATCGCCGTGTCTCCTCACCCAAATCATTCTGATTCCCACGCGTAAAGATGAATGACGGCTGAATCACTGGCTTGTCCTGCGCCCCAAGCAACATCGCCCGCGACCCACGATAAGTGGCGTCATTCAACATCTCCTCATACTGCCACTGCAGATCCCGCGTGGTGTTCGCATCGCCCTCGTTCATGATCGATGGGAATTCTTCGATCGGTACTTCTGGTGGCGCATCCGGTCCAAAAAGCAAGGGCTTCCACTTCTCACTTACTGGCGCACTTAGAAAAGCTTCATAAGCCGCACTTGGATTGCTCTCGGCTTTCCTCCAATCCTCAAGCAGAGGGTCGTCTTTTCGTCCATCAAAGATCCTCCTGGCCCAGCGCGAAAGCACCAGCGAATTCAGGTTCTTCTCGCGAGCCAGTGTTTCAAGGCCTGACGGCCCCAACTTGCGCGCCCCCCACAATGCATCGAGGTAACGGCGAATCTCTTTGGGCTCACGAAACTCGGTACGCAGCACCTCCAGCCGCTCTCCGATGTAATCCACAAGCAACTTCTTCCGCGCCGCTACGCGCTTCTCATAAAACTCGGGCAGAGTCCCAACTCGCACCGGATCCACGCCATACCGGGTATTGGCAAAGACACCATAGAGTGAATAGTAATCCTTGGTCGGAATCGGATCAAACTTGTGGTCATGGCATCGCGCACAACTCACAGTAAGTCCCAGCAGCCCGCGTGTTACCAGATCAATCTTGTCATCCACTACATCCGGTAAGTCGACAGCCCGGTTGGGATTCACGCCCAGAGACAAAAATCCCAATGCAGCCTGATCCCTCTTATCGATACCTTTCATCTGATCTGCCGCAAGCTGCATCGCGACGAATCGGTCATAAGGGAGGTCGCGGTTAAATGCTTCGATCAACCAGTCCCTGTATCCAAACGAAATCAGAAACTCGCGATTCAGAAACCCCGTATCGGCATATCGGGCAACGTCCATCCAGTGACGCCCCCACCTTTCACCAAATCTTGGCGATGCCAGGTACTGATCCACTGCTTTCTCCAGCGTCAATCCAAAATCCTTACCGCTGGGCGGAAGGCCGGTCAGGTCGAAACTGAAACGCCGGATGATCGTGCGCTGGTCCGCAGGTGCAGCCGCACTGAGCCCATTCTCCTGAAGCTTCAAGCGCACTTGCTCGTCGATAGATCCACCGCCAGGATTGAGCGGCTGCCAGGCCCAATGCGTAACAGGGCTCTTTGAGACGACAGCCTTCGATACCACCACTTCCGGCACTGGCGCTCCCATCTCCACCCACTTCACAAGTACCGAAATCTCCTCGTCCTTCAGCTTTCCACCTGGCGGCATTCCGATCGTCTGGTAACGCACCGCTTGAATCAGCCGGCTCGAATCAGCATCGTTTGGCTTTACGGTCGCCCTAAGCACACTGAGGTCGTCAAACCGCAAACCACCCATTGGCGAAGCGAGCTTTGCACTGTGGCAGCCGAAACATTTCGTAGCCAACAATGGGCGCACCTTCGCTTCGAAAAATTCAACGCCAGGATCCCCCAGCAAAGGGGAAAGGACAATGAATCCGACCAGTAGGCTTCTCACACGCAATATTCTATATATAATTGGCGCAACTATGCGCTCTCGATCACTGTACCTCTTCCTTCTCTTGGCCGCGTGCGCCCTGGCGCAGAACGCAACTCAACCTGGAAAATTCCACGTCGAGCACCCTACCCTCCTGAACCTCGGCTTTGAATGGCCCATCTCTGGCGACGCCAATCGCAACTCGACAGTCGCCGTCAAATTCCGCAAGGTCGGCGACAGCGAATGGCGTAACGCTCTCCCCCTCGTCCGCATCGGTGGAGAAAACGTCTACCGCCGCCGCGAGAACCTCGACTACACCGTCCCCGAGGGTTTTGCGGGCTCGATCCTCAGCCTGCAGCCCGGAACTGAATACGAGTGCAACTTCGTCATGACTGACCCGGACGGCGTCTCAGGCCAAGCCACTCAAACCGTCAAGGTCAAAACACGCACCGAGCCCCAACCCTACAGCGGTGGCCGAACTCTCCACGTCTACCCGCCAGACTATTTCGGTCCCAGGCAGGAGCCCAGCTTTACCGGCATCCTTGATGCCTATTACGGAGCGGGACTCGGCGATTGGTCTGTCGTTTGGGAGCGTCGCGCCAAGCCCGGCGACACTCTCCTTCTGCACGCAGGTCTCTATCGTCCCGAGCGTCTGGATTACGTCGACCCAATGATGGCTCCCTTCGACGGCTCCATGTCGCTCACCCTTAAAGGAACCGCCGACAAACCCATTACAATCAAATCCGCCGGCGACGGTGAAGTTGTCCTCGACGGCGACAACAATCACCGCCTCCTCGATGTCATGGCATCCACCCACCACATCATCGACGGCCTCACCTTTCGCAACACCGACGTCGCCATCTTCGCCGGTCAAAAAGAAGTGATTGGGGCCGTTGGCCTCACCGTCAAAAACTGCCGCTTCGAAAACATCGGCTTCGGCGTCTGGACTGAGTTCGCTGGCTCTTCCGATTTCTATATCGCTGACAATCTCTTCCTCGGACGCGATGATCGTTTCCGCCTGATCGGCTGGGGCGGTCGCCAGCGTCAACCCGGCGGCAACACCTGGAAGGAACCCCTCTACAAATCCCATCGCATGGTCAGCTACTACGCCGTCAAGATCTATGGCCAGGGCCACGTCATCGCCCACAATTCCATCGCCTATTTCCATGACGCCATCGGCATCTCCACCTACGGCACCCCGCCTTCTGATCCAGACCTCCGGGCCTCCTCCATCGACATCTACAACAACGACATGCACATGTTCAACGACGATTTCGTCGAGACAGACGGCGGCGTCCATAACGTACGGGTCTTCAACAATCGCGGTACCAACTCCGCCATGGGCGGCTACAGTTCGCAACCCGTCTTTGGCGGCCCTGTCTACTTCATCCGCAACACCCTCTATCACTCCCCCAACGGCGTAGCCTTCAAGTTCTCCGCCAAGCCCGCCGGCTTGTTCGTCTATCACAACACGATCATTGGCGAGCACAATGCGGGAGACACTTCTTCCAACATGCATTTCCGCAACAACCTCTTCCTCGGCCGCGACACCCCTGACAAGGGCATCATGCACGTAGGCAACGCCACAGACATCAACACCAGTGACTACAACGGCTACCGCCCCAACAAAGGCGTCAAAGCGCAATACGGCTGGCTCTCCCCACCCAAAGGCCAAAAGATTTACGAGCCCAAACCGGGCGACTGGAAGAACTTCGCAACACTAGCTGAATTTCAAGCCGCCACCGGCCAGGAGACCCACAGCCGCGAAGTGGATTACGACATCTTTGACCGCCTCACACCTCCAGACCCATCCAAGCCCTTCGCCGTCTATCACGCCATGGACATCAACTTCCAGATCAAGCCCGGCAGTAAACCAGTAGATGCCGGCATCGCAATCCCGGGCGTCAACGACGGCTTCATCGGCAAAGCCCCCGATTTAGGGGCGTACGAAGTGGGCGCGCCGCCTCTACGCTACGGCCCACGTTGGCTCACCTGGCAGCCCTTCTACCGCTAATTCGCACTTGGGCTGTTGAAAGCTATCACTTGTGGCATACAGGTCAGCCAATACCCGGCATCCGAATTCTGATACGCTCTCAGGAATGACCATCAATGAAATCGCAACCCAACTCTTGGCCCTCTGCAAGGAAGGCAAATTTCACATCGCCGTTGATACGCTTTATGCCGACAGTGCCACCAGCCTCGAACCCATGGCGTATGGCCCCATGCCGCGCAAGTCCGAAGGAAAAGCTGCAATCCTTGCCAAGGGTCAATGGTGGCAAAATGCTCACGAGATTCACTCCCTTACCGTTGATGGCCCCTTCGTCAGCCCGGAATACTTTGCCGTCGTCTTCAATATGGATGTCACCAACAAAGAGTCTGGCCAGCGCATGACGGGCAGGGAACTAGGTCTGTACACCGTCGCTGATGGCAAAATCACCAGCGATCAATTCCTCGGGGGAATCTAGCGCCAATGGCCCAGACGGAAGCTTAGACGGACACATCCACCAGCTCGTCCACCTCGCGCGCCTCAACACTCCTGCCTGCCACCTCGGCAAAACCTTGCCGCAATTCCCTCAACACGGGTACTGCCGCCCGCTCATCGGCCCGCTCCCCGTGGCTCAGGCAATCGATGCAATACTCACACAAAAGCACCACCTTCTCATCTGCACTGCTCCTCACGGGCACTGCCCCCTGGGCCACTCCATAAATTGCATATTGAGCCTCAAGCAAGTCTTCAACCTGCCCGCGCTCAATCCCGGCAATCGCTTGGTCGAGCAACTGTATCAGCAGGTTCAACTGCGTCATTAGAGCCTCCCTACAATCGATGCGAGTATTTGCGCCGCTGCAGTCCCGGTTCCGAGCAAGCTCGATTCACGCTCGCGCAATAACTCCCCTGCGGCACTCTGCGCCAGGTTCAGGGCTACCGTCTTGTCTCTTAGTACGCTGTTTGACGATACAAGCCCGCCCAATCCACCGCGCAGGATCCTGCCCGTTTCGGCCAGCTTATTACTCTGAAAAATTCCCAACAACCCCCGCTGATCTCCCACTTCGCTGATTGCCCGGTCTACTACCTGGATTGCCCCAATCGAAGCCGTAAAGCTTCTGACATTGGTCTTGGCCAATCCTCCTTCTACACCAAATATCTGACTGCCAGCGAGTAAAGGTCCATTCCCAAAGACCACTGATCGAGCAATTTCGTCAATGCGTTGCAACATCTGCGAAAACTCCGCCTGATCTTCTTCCTTCAATTTCCGGCCTGGCTCATTGATTCCGCCAAACACCAGGCCACGGGCCCGAACCAGCAGATCTCCAATCTGTTTTAGCCCGTCATCCGCCGTTCGGGCCTCTGTCACTGCATCATTGGTATCGCGGATCCTCTTTGACATTTCCGCTGCCTGCACCTTGCCTTCTTCGCGGTCAGCATAGTCAGCCGGACGCGCTCCTGCGCCACTTTGCTGCAGCCCCGAAGATAGCTTCGCCAGGCTCTGTGAAAACTCGCTCACAATACGCTTCGGACTCTCCGCACTCACAGCGGGAATCGGGGTTATGGACAACGCCATAGGACACGCTCCAGCGCAGTCCCCTGTTCCTTCAAGGCAAACCGGCTCTTGATTTTGAATGCTGATCTTATCGGCGTTTTCCATTGCAAGCTTGAACACTTATATTTCTGCAATCCTTCCCCAGGACTTCTTTGCCAAAAGCAAATGGAGCAGAATGCAACGCATATCCACTCCATCGGCACTAAGCAACTAAGGCTTTATACCTAGACTTCGTAGCCCTTCCGGTAATTCCTGGTCATCATCTTGTTGGCCTCAACATCTCCAACAAACTTCGGCCCTGGTGCCAGTGTCAACTTGCGTCCCACGCGATAGCTGATATTCGCCAGATGGCACAGATTGGCGCTAATTACAGAATTCTCCACGCCATCGTGCAGGTCCTTGTAATTCCGGCTCTTGCAAGCAGCCAGGAAGTTCTGCATGTGCAATCCGGTCGGGTCGCCATTGGGGCCACGCTCGGGTTTGAGATCCATCACCATTTCGTTGCTCTCGCCCTTAAACGCCTGGAAGCCCTGATCGCTCATGGCCGCCCAGCCTTCTGTGCCATAGAACAAGTTACCGACCATGACAGTCAGCGGCGCGCCGTTTACCGGAGCAGTCGTTGTCGGAGCGGCAGCGGCCGGACCCTGAGCCCGGCCACGTGGCACGCCACCCTCGCCGCCAGTCAGCAATCCACGCACTTCAAAACTGATCTCACGTCCACCAAAGTCGAAGCTTGACGTTAGTGTATTTGGTGTCTCCTGATCGTCGTCATAGGCATACTTGCCGCCGTAGGCAACAACAGACTTCGGATATTCAGGATCACCCATGCCCCAACGCGCCAGCCCAAGCTCATGTACGCCCTGGTTCCCGATATCGCCATTGCCCGTATCCCAGAACCAGTGCCAGTTATAACGGAAGCGCAACTCATTGAACGCGCGCATCGGCGCGGGGCCAAGAAACAGGTCCCAGTTCACTCCAGGCGGCGTCGGCGTATCCGGCTTCTTGCCAATCGATGCCCGGCGCTTGTAGCAAAGCCCCTTCGCCGCATACACCTTACCAATCAAACCGCCCTGCACTGCCTCCATGGCCTTCATCTTGAACGGGTTACTGCGATGCTGAGACCCCACCTGCATCATGCGCTTGGTGGCCCGTGAAACCTCAATCAACTTCAACCCTTCGTGGATGTTGTAGCAGGCAGGCTTCTCACCGTAGACATCTTTGCCCGCCTTCATCGCCCAGATCGCAGCCAAAGCATGCCAGTGATTCGGAGTCGCAATCGACACTGCTTCCACCGTCCCATCGGCAAATGCTTCGCGCATATCCTCAAACTCTTTAGCCTTCTCGCCACCATTGCGAGTCAGTGTTGCCTGCGCCTTCTCGCGCGCCGCCTGATTCACATCACACAGGCCCACAACTTTGGCTTCAGCCAACCGGCTGTACACATTCAAATGCGCGCTGCCCCGCCCGCCCAGGCCCACAATCGCCAGGTTCACCTTGTCATTGGCACCCATGACGCGCATTGCCGAAGCAGCCGCAGCCGCCCCCATAAAAAATCGACGAGACTTCGCCTCAAACATTCTAATAAACTCCTTGTTTCAGCCGTCACTATATCAAAGCCATGCCCCCCATCGAACGAGAACTCCGCACCCAACTCGCTGCCACCTACCGCATCATCCATCACCTCGGCTGGTCCGAACTCATCTGGACCCACACCACAGTCCGTCTTCCTGGCCCCGGTCACCACTTCCTCATCAACCCCTACGGCTTCCGCTTCGACGAAGTAACCGCGTCCAACCTCGTCAAAGTTGACCCCGAAGGCAAGATCATCGGCGACCAGACTCAGGAAATCAACCCGGCTGGCTTCGTCATCCATTCCGCCATCCACATGATGCGTCCCGATGTTCAGTGCATTGTTCACACTCACACGACTGCTGGAATGGCCATCGCTGCAATCAAGGATGGTTTGCTGCCGATCTCGATGTACGCTCTCGGCTATCACGGCCAAGTCAGCTATCACGACTTCGAAGGCCCCAGTCTTGACCTTGAAGAACGCGCCCGCCTTGGCAAAAACCTCGGCCACAACAACGTCTTGATCCTGCGCAACCACGGCCTGCTCACTTGTGGCGAAACTGTCGCTCAGTCCTTCATCCGCATGTTTCGGCTGGAACGTGCCTGCCAGGTTCAACTCGCTGCCCAGGCCACCGGATCTCCGCTCTCCATTCCCCCCAAAGAAATCTGCGAACTCTCCGCCGAGCGCTCCGATGCCTTCCTCTCAACCAAAGGAGGCGATGGATATTCCCGCCGCCCCAACCCTGAGTTCCATGCGCTCGTGCGCCTGATGGATAAGCTCGATCCGTCTTACCGCGACTGAAGCCGCTTCATGCGCACCTCAAAATGATGCACTAAAGTTTTTCCTTCTTGTAACCGAAATGAAATATACGTACACTGTAGTTCAGTACAACATTTCTGGCGAATTGGAGGCCCAAACAAATGCATGCCGTCACCTTGATGCTCTGCTTGCTTCAATACCCCACGGATCCCGTCCGTGCCCAAGAAGCTGCTGTGGCCATTCACCGCAGCCAGGTTCCTACTGTGACCGAACCCGCCGAGGTTGGCCCCAGTGCTTATCTGAAAAAAGTACAGCTCCGCCGCTTTGAAGAACGCTTCAATAAACTGGTTCAGGCCGTCGAAGAATTCTCCTTAGCCTACAACCAGAACCGGGGCCAAGCTTGGCCTAACGACAAAGCCGAAGCCCTCCGTAAGGCCATGGCCGAACTCCAAAAGATCGACCCCAACCTGATGCCGTCCAAAGAAACTAAAGCGTCCGCAGAAACGCCAGCAGCGCCTTCCGGTCCGTCTCGTTAAGCTTCAATCCGAACTCGTGCCCCGGCACCGCCCGATTCTTGTCCAGCCCCTTAAAGCCGCTCGGTACAAATTCCGGCTGCAGCCGCTGAGCGTCAAACATTTCTTCAAGCGAAGTCACCGCGCCATCGTGCAGGTATCTTCCCCGATACCAAACCCCGCGCAGGGAAGGAATCTTGTACATTCCGGTCGCTTTGCGAGTCTTGAGCGCCACCCCCGTATCGGTTCCCACCGACACCGGCAGAATGTCATAAGCCTTCAGCAATTCCTTTGAAGGCACAAACCCGCTAGCCAGCGTCAGTTTTCCGCTGGTGTAATTCGGCCCAGCATGGCAGCCCGCGCAACCCTCCCGCGCAAACACCTTTTGGCCCGCCTCGCTCACCTCACCACGGGGATTCGGATTCACCGGCGCTTCCAGCGATTCTACAAACAAAGCCAGCGCATAGAGCAACTCATCCGGTGCATGAAAAGGAACCTTGCGTTGCTGTTCGCTCAGCATCTGGTGTGGCCCAAAATCTGAACGATCCGCAAACGATACCAGAGCGGCATATCGCATCAGATCCCCCGTCCCCCTGTACCGGTGCACCCCGGAATGGTCGATAAATTTCTGCCCTTTAAGCGCGATCAAATCGGGGATCTTCGTCGGATAGTAAATGCTCCCGCTCCACCTCGGGGTCTGGTTTGGCCCCATTGCAGAACCAAAGCGCTTGCCCAAATCCGCATCTGACATTGTGAGCAATTCTTCGTGAACATCGCCTGTTATCCACGGTGCCGCAAAACTCCGCCACATGGCACGCTTGTCATCATCCCCAGGCAAGGGCATCGTCGACATTCCTCCCACCTTCGCTGCTTCTGCCATGACTCCTTGCATTCCAAATGCCCGCAAATCCCCAGTCCCGGGTCCATTCAGCAACCCACCATCCGTCAGTTCCCGGACATGACAGCCCGTGCAATTTTCTGCCGTCAGTCCCAGGCCCTTCTCGGTAACGATCCACCGCACACCGGGGATTCGCCCATCTGAATATGGCTTAACCCTGGAGATTCGCTTCGATTTCGCCTCCCGAAATTCTTCAATGAGTTTCGGGTCCCACATGCGAAACGCCCCAATGTCAAACCCTTCCCAAACCTCCTTACCCGCCTTCACCCAGTCCGCTTTCGTTTTTAGCTTCTTGGGCTCGATCAGCGGCTCCGGCTTCAACGCCTTCAATCGATCAAAGTACCCCTCAGGCCCACGCCCTGCCGCATAAACCGGATAAGTCTTGTAGTTATCGACTGGCGAAGCGTAATATTCCTTCTCGCTAAAATGCCCTGGCCTGACGCCCAGCCCTGCTAGTGGCGTCGACCAGTCTTTCAGCATCTTCTCATCCCAGGTCTTCGGTACCTGTGCAACTGCTACACAACTTAGGCAAAACGCGAGCAATGCGAGTTTCATGCACCAAAGTATAGCTCCACAGAATCTTAACGGCATGCTCGCAAGTGAATCCGTTTGGGATTACCCACGTCCCCCTCGCGCAGAAGCCGTTCCAGAAACAATAAGTATTCAATTCGCCGGAGACACAGTCGCCCAATCCTCCCGCGCAATCCGAGTCCTGGAGACCTCACACCCACCCACCTACTACATTCCGAAAGAAGACTTTCTCCCCGGCAGCCTCACCAAAGTCACCGGCCAGACCTTTTGCAAATGGAAAGGCATCGCCACCTAATAGACAATCACCCTCAACGGCAAATCAGCCGAAAAAGTAGCCTGGAGCTACGAAACTCCCACCCCGGGCTTCAAATCGATTCAGGGCTACATCGCCGTCTATGCCGCCCCGATGGACGCTTGCATCGTCGGTGACGAACAAGTCCAGCCTCAAAAGAGCGGTTTCTACGGCGGTTGGATTACAAAGAATCTCACGGGCCCCTTCAAGTGACATCCTAGAACTATGCGCGCCGTACTCAGCCTCGCCCTCATCCTCACTTTGGCGGGCTGCACCCCAAAGCCACAACGTTTCTCCACCATCGCCGAAGAGTACGTCCTCAATACCCTCACCTTCGCCCCCTCGCAAGCCACTGCCGCCGGCTATCATCGCCATTCCGGTGTCCCGTTGGACGAACTACTCGATGAATTCTCCCCAGCCACCGCCGCGCGCCACCGAGCCTACTATGGCCGTTTCGCTCTTGGCCTCAAACGCGATATCATCCCCGAAAAGCTGGCACCTGAAGACCGCGCCGACTATGACCTTGTGAGCCAACTCCTCACCCTCGCCCGCTTCGAAATCGAGACTCTCGCCCCCTGGACTCACGCCCCACAGCTCTACGCCGAAGTCATCGGCAATGCGCTTTTCGTTCCGTACGCCCAGGAATACGGCCCCCGCAATAAACGCTTCTACGACATCCTGAAACGCATGGAGCGCATCCCCTCCCGGGTCCTGCAAGCCCAGGGCAACCTCGTCAGCGCTCCTAAAGTCTGGCGCGACGTAGCGATCGAAGAAACCAAAGGTAACATCGACCTCATCGCCTTGCTCAAGAAAGAGCGCCCTGCTGACATCTCAAAAAAGTTTGATGATGCCGCCGGCAAGGCGACTGTAGCCCTGAACCAATACATTCAGTTCCTCACCAAAGACTTCGAAGGCAAAGATTTCGACTGGCGCCTCGGCACCGCCAACTACACCAAAAAATTTCAGCTCACACTCGGCACCAATGAAACTCCAGACCAACTCCTCGCCGCCGCCGAGGCCGAACTCAAGAAAGTCCGGGAAGAGATGGCCCGCCTCTCCGGCTGGGCCGGCAAAGGCGACATCAATCCCATCATCCGCAAGCGTCTGGACAATATCGCAACCAAGCACGCAACGCGCGAAACTTACTTTAGCGACGCCCGCCGCGATCTCGCCGAGGCCACTGCTTTTGTTGCTGAAAAAGGCCTGCTCAAACTCCCACCCAACAAGAACCTGACAGTCATCGAGACTCCCGCCTTCATGCGAGGCATCTATTCGGTCGGCGGCTTCAATCCTGCCCCTGCCATGGATCCTACCCTGGGTGCCCAATACTGGCTTACGCCCATCCCTGCGGACTGGCCCGAGGCTCGCGTTGAATCCAAGCTCCGCGAGTACAACTTCTACGGCCTCAAGCTACTCACGATTCACGAAGCCATGCCGGGCCACTATGTCCAGTTCGAATACGCAAATCGCATCGAACCCCGTGGCCGCCGCCTCCTCCGCAGCGTCTATGCAAATAGCGCCTCAGCCGAAGGTTGGGCCATCTATTCGACGCAGATGTTGCTTGAAGAAGGCTATCTCAATCACGATCCAGACTTGAAGCTCACCTTTCTCAAGCAACAACTACGGATGATTGCCAACGCCATCCTGGACATCAAACTCCAAACCGGCCGCATGACCGATGGCGAAGCCATCCGCCTCATGATCGACGAGACTTTCCAGGAACAGGAAGAGGCCAAAGGCAAGCTACAGCGGGCCAAGCTGTCCAGCGTCCAGCTAGTGACTTACTTTGCCGGCTGGCGCGACCACATCCGTATGCGTGAGATCGCAAAGCAAGTGAAGGGCTCTGCCTTCAAATTGAGCGACTACCACCAGTCTGTCCTCGAAGCAGGCGGCCTCCCCACCCCCGCTATCTGCAAGCTCATCACCGGCCGCGAATTGAAGTAAAAAGCCAGCCTATCCAACGGCGAAAATCCACCAGCCACTGCACTTTCGCCAACTCCTGCCCCAGTCTCGCATTCTGCTCTTTGACCTGCCCCAGCTCACGGTCCAGATCCACAGCCCACGCTGTGCGCTGCTTCAAATCATATTCCATCCGCTGAGACCAGGTCGTTAGATCGGTCAACTCCTCGCGCAGCGATTGAAGCTCAATCTCTGCCTTTTTCACTACAGCGTTCAAGTCGAGCGCCCACTGATTGCGCTCCATCACTTCCACTTGCAAAGCGACGATTAGAGATTGCGCTTCATCCAGCTTCCTATCAAGCCCGAATCCCCAATCTCCCTGCTGCTTTACTTGCTCTGTCAGTTCCGAAATGCGTGCCCGCGCCAGGTCGCAATGCGCTTCATAGTCAACTGCAAGTCCTCTAAGACGAAGTAACTCCACGGCTGGATCTACCTGTGTAAACGCAACCCCATAAGGGTTCTCCGGCCGCACAGCCGGAAGGCTCGCCCTCACCCTGCTCTCCAGGCAAGATTCAGGCTTTAAATTCTGCCTGACCTCAGCCGCTTGGCCCTGGTGGCAAAGCACTGCCAGTAGATGCGTCGGAGGAATTTCTCCCGCTTCAATCAACTCCTGGTCCTTGGCGTGGACCCGGTCGATGAATGCTCGATCAGAAGCTTTCCCGGCATCAAAATTCGGCCCAAAACCACGATCTACAAAAGCATCGATCAAATTCCCAAACCCAAAGAAGAATTCAAATTCAAACCTCCGCATTAACTCCGGCAGAATATCTTCCGCTCGAATCCCCTCAAACCCAACCCCGGAATAATCCCTGTCAACATAGAGTTCCTCATAGCATTGCATCTGCCTGTGAATCCGGTATGAGGGCGGCATCTCACACCAGAATTGCCAAATCCAGTGCAGTGCGCGGGGCCAGCGAACATGTCCATTTCTCCCGATCATGTCTGAAACCAGGATCTTCCCTCCTGGCTTCAATTTTCTTTTCACTTCATCAAGTAACGATTCAAGACAGGTCACATGGTGTAAGGATTGATTAAAGATCACCGCATCGTATGAATCTTCAAGGCTGAGCTGATTGAAGTCGCCTTCGAGAAACCGCACTCGATCTATCAATCCAAGCTTCCGGGCGTGCTCTCTTCCCCGGTCGAGCATGGTCTGGTTCAGATCCAGACAATCCATCCTGACCCGCGTCACTTTCGACGCCAGATCTATTTCCAGATCACAATTCCCAGACCCCACACTCAAAGCGAGAATCGTTTCCCCAGCAACCTTCTCCAGACTTTTCAGGAAAAAGTCATCCGGTCCTGCAAAGCCATAACTCTCAAGCCGAGGCTTCAGATACCGGTTCGACCAGTAGTGAAAAATGTCCGGCAACTCATGAACATCCTCACAAGCGTCGTATTGCAACTTCTCGGCCCGCACCCTCTCGTCATAGCTCATCTGCATGAAGATCCCCACCACCAAATCTAACCCAGCCCTACACTGCCGCTTCAGTCACCTCATCCCAGTCCAACGTCTCCACCTTCCTCACCACAACAACCCACCCAAACATTCCTATCAAGGACGCCACTCCTGCCACCAGAAACGCCCAGTAATAGCTCCCCGTTCGGTCAATCAGCAACCCCGTGATTACCGGCGACACAATCCCCGCCAATTGCCCCGCCACCGCCTGCGCTCCCGCCCATCGTCCCCCTGCCCGCGGACCAGGAAGTGTTGCCGTCAGCGTATACAAAGCCGGTGTGCCCAATCCAAAGAACAGCCCGGCAATTCCCAACAACCAAACCGCCAGTTGCGGCTCTACAAACGCACAGCCGGCGATGCTCAACAATTGCCCCAGCGCGCCCACCACAACGATGAGCTTCCACACCCGCGTCGCCGAATTCCCCCTGGCAATCCACCGGTCCGCCATCCTCCCCGTCAACACTGTCATCAGTGCATAGACCCCGTAAATTGCCGCCACACAACTGGCCATATCGCTCAAGCTAAATCCACCAGCCTTCACAACATATGAGGGCAGCCAGATAAATACAAAGTAGAACGAATAGTTCAATGCGAACATCCCTAGCGACATCCCCCAAAATTCCCGCCGCCGCAGAATTGCAGCATAAGAAACCTGCGCCTCCTGCGCGTGTTCCGCCTCAACCTTCAATCTCCCCCGCGAAGCCACACTCCAGGGCCACAACCAAAGCACAGTAATCACGCCCAGCCCCACAAACATCGCCCGCCATCCAAACGCCGCCATCGCTAGCCCGCCCAGCAGCGTCCCTAGCAGCGGCCCGATCCCTTGTCCCGAACTAATCAGGCTGCTCACCTGCCCACGCTCTTCGATCCTGGCATTGCGGCTCACAATCAATTGGATACTGGGAAACGTCACGCACTCCCCCAGCGCCAGCAATAAACGCAGCACAAAGATCGAAGCGAATCCACCCGCCAGTCCCATCGCCGCAGTCGCCGCTCCCCACACCAACACCCCAATCCCCAGCACCAGCCGCACATCAAACCGGTGTACCAACCAACCGCCCAGCAACTGCGCCGGCGTGTAAACCCAAAAGAAAGCAGAAAGCAGTAATCCCAGTTCCGCACTCGTCAACCCGAACTCGTCCTGGATCATCGGAGCCGCCGTCGCCAGGCTGCTCCGGTCGACATAGTTCAACGCAATCACTAGCCCCAGCATCAACACCACACTGCGCGGCATTGCTGCCTTCAAACTCATTGCGGCAGTCTAACATGGAGCAACCACTTCGGTTGATCAACAACTCCAGATTCATTACCACTGGTATGCATGCAAGCTCTGCGCAGGTCCCGACCTGAAATGGAGTCATAATTAGGACATGCTCAAGTCTGTCGAAGGTATCTATCGCAATGGCAAGGTTGAGTTGACTGAGCCAATTGTTGAGGCTGAAGGTTCCAGGGTAATTGTCACTTGGGTCGATCCGTCACGCCCGGCGGCTCTCGAGTCATTCGGTATCGAAGAACTTCAAGCTCTCGACTTGCGCCATCGCCTCTCCACTTTCGCTGAGGATTGGGCAAGACCTGAAATGAATATTTATGATCAACTGCCGCCGCGGTGACGTTGTCCTGGTCTTGTTCTCAGACTCCAATCTTCAAACTGCAAAACTGCGTCCCGCCTTGGTTGTCCAAAACGATGGCGATAATATACTTGACTGACCACGATTGTTCGGCCATACTGGATTCATGGAACAGCCAACCACTCTTCAAAAAGCAATCGTGTACTTCAGCAACAAGGAGAATTGCCACCAGTTCATGGTTGATATGCGTTGGCCGGATGGCGTAGTTATCTGCCCTCGCTGTGGCTCGTCTAAGGTCACCTACCTTGAGGCTGCTGGAGTCTGGAAGTGCTACGGCAAGCACGAGAAAGCTAAGTTCTCCCTCAAGGTTGGAACCATCTTTGAGGACTCCGCAATTGGCCTAGACAAGTGGCTTGCTGCGATCTGGATGGTTGTGAATTGCAAGAACGGCATCAGCAGCTATGAGATCCATCGGGCTCTGGGCGTAACTCAGAAATCGGCTTGGTTCATGTCCCATCGTATTCGTCTCGCTCTGAATCAGGGAACCTTTGAGAAGTTCAAGGGTGAAGTTGAAGTAGACGAAACCTTTATTGGCGGCAAGGCTCGCAATATGCATGTATCAGCTCGCAATCGCCGCATTACCGGACGGGGCAGCAAGGATAAGACCGCCGTTATCGGAATCCTTGAGCGCGGCGGCAAGGTCAAGACCAAGGTAGTGAACGACCGTAAGAAAAAGACACTTCAGAAAGAAGTTAAAGAGCATGTACAAGCTGGCTCCGCTCTGTACTCTGATGCCCTTCTCTCCTACGAAGGCCTTGCTGGTGATTACGCCCATCAGGTTGTAGATCACGCCGTCCAGTACGTTGATGGAAAGATCCACACCAACGGACTAGAGAACTTCTGGAGTTTGCTGAAGCGCGGTATCAGCGGCACCTACATCAGCGTTGAACCGTTCCACCTGTTCCGCTACCTGGACGAGCAGTCGTTTCGCTACAACAACCGTCTAGGCTGCAAGGATGAGGACCGATTCAGAGTTGCGCTGTCGCAGATCGTTGGCAAGCGCCTGACCTATGCCGAAGTCACTGGCAAGCTATTGGAAACGACCAACTGATCCTAAGCGCCTGAAGCGCGGGAAGAAGCCGGAGAAGCCTTAGGGTTTCCCGGCTTTTCCTTTTTCGGCTCCTTCTTCGCCTTCAGGATTGTCTTCATGGCGTTCTGGAGGTTCTGGAAGGCCGTTGGGCCTTCTGTCATTTCGGTTGGCTTCATGACGTTCAAAGTATCTCCCTAATGGATTCTCTCGATAAGGCCCCGCTTGTAGCGGCTAAAGTATTCGCCCACATAAGGCTGTATTTTCTCGACGAACTTATTGCCGCAAATACGAACAATGGGAAGCTTCTTGGTGTCTAGCATTTCGTCGAGAATGCAAGTCTTCATCCCCCCGACAATCTGACAACTACCATAAGCCAACAGATCGGCGGCTTGAAGAATGGGGTTTCCGCTCTTGCCTGCAAGACCATAGGAGCCATATTTGAGTACCACGCTACCTGTTTCCTTAGACTCCCGGATTTGATTGATAGCGGCACTTGCATTCGCGTGACCATCTTCGATCAGAATATTTACAACCTGGTCGAGCTTACCTGTCTCTTTCAAATGCATGTGGATGTTATAGAGGATTGTTTGAATGCCGAACGCATACGGCGATCCCCACTGACTTCGAAACCGCTGAGAAGTTTGTTGATTATACTCATCAACATTTACCACGGCGGAAAAACCTCGGTCCATGTATCTGACGGTCAACAGAGAAAGCTCCGACAAAAGTTTCTCCCTCTGTTTTTCGCCTAGATGCTTAAACAATTTAGACTTCCCATTGCGGAAGTCTTTCGCGTGGAAGTAGGGCGGGAGTATTTTCCCAATAAGCTATTCCATGTGCGGGTAAACCTCTTAACGTTGCCAGTGGTTCCCATGAGTGCGGACACAATTAGAATATTCCCGTTAAGGGATTCTTTATTTGCACTCTCATCGAATCCGCAGTCAATAGCCACCAGCTGATCCTTATCCGCCCACCATGAGGGGAAGTCGTGCGCGAACATTAGTATGTTGTTGCTCAGCGATTCTGTCAGGTTAACTGCTCAGCGACTTTGTCACCCCTGCGGATGGGGACTCTGTCCCCAAACCCCTGGGATTTATCGCAT
>JAYSVS010000058.1:0-22121 GCA_043718395.1 Acidobacteriota bacterium | reverse complement strand
CAATTACCCCTTGCGTCCGCGTAAGCGGCAGCCGACGCAGCGTATCGAGCCCGTAATCAGGATCAGAACACCTTAAGTGAACAGTATTGGAGCTAAGGGAAGTTTCATTCGCGGATTATCGCGGTACGCGGTGCTTGTCAATCAATGCAGAAATGCCTCGTTCATCGAGATCTCCTGAGGCGACAGCCATTGTGGCTTGGATAGCGTCCAACTGACCGGCCACGAGTTTGAAGCCGTTGATGGCCAGAAACACACCAATCGAGAGGGAGTCAGCGCGTGCCAGTCACCCACTCAACGTACTCGAGCGAAGCTTCTTCGGGGACCGGATCGTCCGATAGATGACAGTCTTCGATATAGAGTTCGATTGCTTCGTGGATGTCGCGCTGGGCCTCTGGGCGGCTGTCTCCTTGAGAGACGCAACCGGGAAGAACTTGAACAGACTCCGTGAATTCGCCATCAGATTCGCATTCTAAAACGGCTGTATATTTCAAGTCTGCGGCTGCCCCAATGCCGAAGTTTACAAGTTTTTGGTGGAACTGATGCAGAAGTCCAGTTGGATGGAGTGGGAGACCAGGCTGACCCAATCGCCAATCGAAATCGTTGCTAGAGTCCGAGGACGTACAAGGTGTAGCCGGAGGCTATCGCTATGTGTTGCTTGCCTTCGATGTTGAAGAAGATTGGGTTCGCACTGATTGCGCTGCCGGTTTGGAAGTCCCAGAGGGGCTTTCCTGTGCTTGCATCGAGAGCGAAGAAATTGCCTTCGTTGGATGATGCGAAGAGCAGGTTTCCTGCCGTGGACATCAGGCCGGCCCAGGGTGGCGTTACCAGTTTGAACTCCCACTTCTGTTGGCCGGTGAGGGCGTCCAAAGCTCGGATAGCTCCCCATTCGTCGTTGGGATCGAGGTTCTGCTCGCCACCGCCGGCGAAGAAGGTGCCGGGTTTGTATTCGGCTTCGCTCTTGAAGTACTTCGAGGACTTTTCTCTTGCAGCTACATAGTAGAGTTTTGTTATTGGGCTGTAAGAAGGGCTGAACCAGATGGTGGCTCCGTTGAGGCTGGGCCAAACCACAGTGCCTTCCGCAGTGGGTTCGCTGCCGGGGAGGACGATGGGGCGGCCGCTGTCGTCGAGGCCCTTGTCCCAGGTTTGTTTGACGTAGTCACGGCCAGAGAGGAATTCGCCGGATTGGCGGTCCAGCAGGTAGTAAAAGCCGTTACGATTGGCGTTAGCGATGAGCTTGCGTTTGCGCCCCCGGACTTCGGCGTCAAAGAGGATCGGGACGTGGGCGGCATCCCAATCGTGAACGTCGTGCGGGGTGAACTGGAAGTGCCATTTGAGCTTGCCAGTGTCGCCGTCGAGGGCAATGAAGCTACAACTATAGAGATTGTCGCCGGGGCGCGAGTCGCCGTTCCAATCGGGGGCTGGATTGCCGATGCCCCAGTAGAGGAGGTTCAGTGCGGGGTCGTAGGCTCCGGTGACCCAGGTGGAGCCGCCGCCGGTTTTCCAGGCGTCGTTCTTCCAGGTTTCGTGGCCTGGTTCGCCAGGGCCGGGGATCGTGTAGAAGCGCCATTCCTGCTTGCCTGTTTTTGCGTTGTAGGCATCGAGCCAACCCCGGATGCCAGCTTCGCCGCCGCTGGTACCGACGATGATTTTGTCTTTAATGGCCAGAGGCGCGACGGTGAAGCTGTAGCCGAGTTTGTAGTCACCTGCTTTGACGGCCCAACGCTGGATGCCGCTGCGGGCGTCGAGGGCAACGAGCCAACAATCGAGGGTCGCTATGTAGACCATGTCGTTGAGGACGGCGACGCCACGATTGGTGCGGCCGAAGCCGATGGATTGATAGTCTGGCGGGATGGGGCGGGACTATTGCCAGAAGGGGCGACCGGTGCGGGTGTCGAGGGCGGCAACCGAGTTGGGGCCGGAGATGTACATCACGTTGTCGACCACGATGGGCGAGGTTTGATTGCAAGGAGTTGCGAACTGGTATGCCCATTTGACGCGGAGGTTCGCGACATTGGTGGTGTTGATTTGTGTCAGCGGGGAGTGGCGCTGGCCATCAAAAGTGCGCGAGTAGGAGAGCCAGTTGCCGGGCTCTTTGTCAGCGCTTACGATGCGCTCCAGCGGGACGGGGGTTTGGGCTAAGAGAGCCAAGAGGAGGATGGTCATTGGGGCGATCCTTTGAGGCTGGCGAGGTAGGCGATGAGGTTGTCGAGGTCAGTAGCCGACGCGCTGGTGTAGGCGGGCATAGGTGATTTTCTGGGGGTGCGGGTGATGAGTGTGCCCGCTTTGCTGAAAGAATGGAGGCGGCCGGTTGCGTCCATCAATTGGATGTTGAAGAGGTCTTCAGCGAGACGGATGCCTTTGGTTTGGCCGACTTCGAGAAGCATGAAGCCGCCGGGGAGGGCCTCGTCTGGTTGGAGGATGGACTGGCGGAGGTAGGCGGCGTTGCGGCGTACGCCGATGTTGGTTAGTTCCGGGCCAAAGCCGGAGCCCAAGCCATCGACGATGTGGCAGGTGGCGCAAGTGAACTTACGATAGATGTCTTTGCCAGCGGTGGGGTCGCCGGGGATGGTTTGTGGGGGGATGGAACCAAGGGAACGGACGTATACGGCGACCTGGGTGAGCTCTTTGGGGCTGAGTGTCCAGGCACCGGGCATCTCTGGTTCGATGCCGTTTTCAATCAGCTTCTCGAGGGTGGCCTGGTCTGGGGCTTTGGTGAGTTTTGGCTTGAGGAGACTTGGGCCTTTGCCACCTCCGCCGTTCTGGCCGTGGCAGAGCGCGCACTGGGCTTCGAAGATTCGGCGGCCTGTTTGCGCGTTAAGAATTTGCCAGGAAATCAGAGCGAGGGTGAGATATCTGAACCACATGTTTGGAGGGAAGTTTATCATCCCGGAGTGCGATACAGTTCTTTGTAGCTTTATGCGCTTCAGCTTGCTTGTATTTCTTGTTAGTGCGAGGCTTTGGGCTCAAACTCCTACGGCTACACTGACGGGTCGTGTAACGGATTCCAGTGGAGGTGTCCTGCCGGGTACGGCGCTTCGACTGAAGAATCTGGATACTAATATTGCGCAGAATGCAGTGGCAAGTGGGACTGGAGACTATACGATTCCATTCGTGCCGCCTGGCAAGTATTCGCTGGAGGCTTCGGCGCAGGGGTTTCGTAGCTACAAGTCGACGGCGCTGACGCTGGCTGTCGATCAGGTGTTGCGGGTTGATGTGACACTGGAGGTTGGAGCGGTGGCGGATACGATCACCGTTACTGAGGCTCCTCCGGTGTTGAACACCGATTCGGGTGCTCGGGGAGAGGTTATTACCAAAGAAGAGATATCCGATATCCCCTTGGCCGGGCGGAACTTTAATGACCTGGCGTTTTTGACTGGGGGTGTGATCCCGAAAGGGGATGGCGGGGATGGGGCTTTTGCCGTGAATGGAGCACGGGCCGATAACACGGGCTTCCTGCTGGACGGGATGAACAATACGCAGCGCCGGAATACGGGTGCGGTGATCAATCCTCCGATTGAGGGTGTGCAGGAATTCAAGATGATTACGTCGGGGTTTGCAGCGGAGTATGGCCGCTTTGCTGGTGGAATGTTGACGGTAGTTACTAAGTCGGGATCGAATCGGTTTCATGGGTCGCTGTATGAATTTGTTCGCAATGATGTGTGGGATGCGACGGGGTACTTTGATGTGAACAAGGCGAAGTTGAGGCGGAATCAGTTTGGGGCGACGCTGTCTGGGCCGGTGATTAAAGACAAGACCTTTTTTATGTTTACCTGGGAATCGTTGCGGCTGGTGGACGGGAAGACACAGCGGGGGATTGTTCCCCGCCCTGAGTATCTGCGGGGAGATTTTTCTAAAGCTACAGATGCGTTTGGGCGTCCGCTGACGATTGTTGATCCGCTCAATGCGCGGCGGGCTTTTCCGGGGAATCAGGTTCCGGTGTCGCGGCTGGACCCGGTGGGTTTGAAACTGGCTGCTTTCTTTCCTGCACCGAATCTGAGCGGGTCGGCGAATAACTACATTGCTTCTGGGAATGGGTCATCGTCGAATAACAACTTCGGGATCAAGGTGGACCATAATTTTTCGGCTAAAGATCGAGTGACGTTTTCGACATTCTGGCGGCCGAATATGAGTTATGACCCGGTGGTGAACAGCCGGTCTCCGATTCCGCTGTTTGGGTTGGCCAACCATACGCTCGATATCTTGAGCTATGTGAAGTACCTGCGTCCGCTGACGCCTAATATTTACCTTGAACTGTCGGCGAATTTCTCCCGCAAGACGAATAACCAGCGCTGGCCATTGTCGGGTGATAAGGATTGGGCCGGAGAAGTTGGGTTTGGCGGGACGACGCAAAATCCGGTTGCGCGCGGTTTGCCGCAGTTGGATGCTTCAGGGTACATTCCGCTAGGGCCTGCCTATGATTACCCGAAGGTGTGGTCGTTCAATAACTATCAATATGCAGGCTCGACTACGTGGATCAAGGGCCGGCACACGATCAAATTTGGGGCTGATTTTTTGCGGATGCAATACTTCACGCGAAACTATGGCGACATGCGTGGGCGGGTAACGTTTTTGGGCCGGTTTACGAATGAGCCCATGGCGGACTGGATGCTGGGCTGGCCGCAGACAACGCGGCGGCAACTGGATGCGGCAGGGCCTTATCATCTGATCTCGAACTACTCGGCCTTTGTGCAGGATGACTTCAAGGTGTCGCGATCGCTGACGTTGAATATTGGCCTGCGATACGAGTTGATGAAGCCGCCGAGGGAGAAGTTTGGAGCATGGTCAATGTTTAATCCTGAGCTTGGGAAGATCGTGGTTGCAGGTAAGGGCAATGTGTCGAATTTTGATCAATTGATTGCGGCGAGCCCGATTGCGAATTCGGTGATTCTGGCCGATGCGGCCGGGTTGCCAAGAACGATTACACAGACAGACCGGAATGATTTCGCGCCGAGGCTTGGATTTGCATGGAGGCCATTCAAGGGCAACCGCAGTGTGCTGCGTGGTGGGTACGGGCTCTTCTATGGGTCGAGCTCGATCTATCGACTCGATGAATTTAATGACACGTTTCCTTTCTCTGTGAATGAGAGCTATGCGGCAGTGACGACGGACCCGACGACTGTGACGCTGTCGAATCCTTATCCAGTATCTCGACGCTCTGTGGGTGGGATTACGAATACGAATGGGCAGCAGAATCAGCCGCAGTCTCAATATTTGCAGAGCTGGAATCTAACGGGTGAGCATGAGTTTGCCAAGGACACTGTGATTGAGGTGGCTTATGCGGGATCGAAGGGAACGCACTTGCAGCGCCGCTATGATCTGAATCAGCAGTTGCGGGGAGTGCCTGGGAACCCGCGTCCCTTCCCTGCCTTTGGGACGATCAACTTTATCAATGACGGGTCGAATTCGATCTACACATCAGGAGTGGTGACGGTGAGGCGGCGGTTCTCGCGGAGCTTCTTTGTGAGGATGGCTTATACATATTCAAAGTCTCTTGATGAGACCTCCAATACGGGCGGCACGGTTCAATATAACTTCGGATCTGCACAGGACTCGCGGAACTTGAAAGGGGAGCGCGGGCGATCGGACTTCGATTTTGGTCATGCGTTTACGGGGAGCTTCATTTTTCAGCCCAAAGTGTCGCGCCGGTTTGCTTTTAAGGACTGGCAGTTATCGGGGACTACTACGATGTATACGGGGCCACCGTTTACGCCAAGGGTGGCGAACTTCAATTACCTGAATGGGGAAGCTTCGCGGCCGGACCGGATTGGTAAGGGGACGCTGGCGGGGCCTAGTTCCGAACAGTGGTTTGACCGGACTCAGTTTCCAGTGGTTCCGGTGGGTGGGTTCCGCTTTGGTTCTTCGGGCCGGAATATTCTCGATGGGCCCGGGACCTTCAATATGAATGCGTCGCTGTCACGGCGATTCAGGATTCGAGAGGGGGTGGCAGCACAGTTCCGGTTTGAGGCGTTCAATACTTTGAACCGGGTGAATCTGAATCTGCCGGAGAACCGGGTGGATATAATCTCGGGTGGGCTGATTGCGCGAGCCAAGGATAACCGGGTGCTACAGATGGGCATGCGCTTCGAATTCTGATAAGTTATTGGGCATGCGAAAATTCGTACTCGCCCTAACCCTTATGACGCTTACAGCATCGGCCCAAATGGCCTCAAAGAAAACTCTTACGCTGGAGGCGGCCAAGACCATTGCCTCTGCCGCGCAGGTTGAAGCAAAGAAGAACAACTGGAATGTGGTGATCAGTGTCGTCGATGACGGAGCCAATCTGGTTTACCTCGAGAAAATGGATGGGACGCAGATCGGATCGATCGAGATTGCGCAAATGAAGGCGCGGACGGCGATCAAGATGAAGCGGCCATCGAAGGCGTTTGAAGACATGATTGCCGGTGGGCGCAATGCCGTATTGAAGCTGCCGGATGTTCTTGGTGTGGAAGGTGGATTGCCACTAATGGTGGATGGACAGTTTGTGGGCGCGATTGGGGTGAGCGGTGTGACTTCGGCGCAGGACGGGCAGATTGCTGCAGCTGGAGTGAAGGCGCTGGAAGGTATCAAATAAAAGCCCGCCGATTAGGGCGGGCTAGCGTGAGCTGAAAGGTGAGATCAAAACGAAAGGAACAGAAGAGTTCAGGCAGAGAGTCCTTCACTCCATTTAAGGAGTGCGGTGAGGATGTCCTGCCATAAATTCTTCATCTATATGGAGTATAGGATGATTCCTTGGTTTCGTCAACAGAATTCTTTTCTAGCAAATGTAAACTATTGATAATAATATGATTATAAATCTCTAGTTCTCACTAGAGATTATGGCTAATTGAGCCAGCGGCGGCCGGTGGACTGGCCGTGCTCGGCAAGATAGGACTGGATGGCGGCGGCGATTTTGGGGTTTTCCGAGCGCGCCATGCGTTCCAGGACAGGGCGGAGGAGTTCAACGTTGTCAGCCACACTGGTGGCAGTCACAAGGGCAAGGTCTTCGCGACCCATCTCTACCATCTGCTCAATTGCATCACCATCATCTGCCAGAAATTCCTGGGCATAGAACTCCAGGGCCTGAGCTTCTGGCCAGTCAGGTTCTTTTCCGCTATTGCGAAGGGTGTCGAGGAACCAGCCGCGGATGTCGAAGTCGCCGAGAAGATCGGCCCAATCGTCTATACCCCAGTCGGAGCCTTCAAGGAAGGGGCCGGCGACACCTGGAGATCTGGCTTCGCGTTCGGCCATCATTCTGAGGAGTTCAGGAATTGGAGGGGTATCTATGCGACCGCGAAGGCCTGTATCGAGACGGCCGAGAGTTTTGGCAGCGGCAGCGCGAACCAGGGAACTTGGGTGATCGAGAAAATGCAAGTATGGCCTTGCGGCAGTTGTCCAATCGGTGACCTGCCAACGCTGGTCGGGCCACCAGAACATTGCAGTTTCTTCATCGGTAAGAGCTACAGCGAGTTCGATGGCGGGGAGGTCGATGTCGCCATTGAGTCGGCCTTGGCGCAGGAGCCAGTAAATGGGAGATTGAGAGACGCTGCCCTGCCGGCGGGGTTGAGCACGGAGGATGGCCCAGCAGAAGGCGCAGACTCGATCATCGGGTTGAGTGGCGAGCCAATTGACGTAGTTGCCGATGAGCTGTTTAAGTTCATGTTCTTCCATAGACTCTGACTGGAAGGGCCAACATTCTGTGAGGCCAATGGCGATTTGGCGGGCGGATCCAAAGTGGAGGAGTGCGGTCTCGCCGGGGGAAAACCAGGGGAATGGGTCAATAGCCAAGCGGGAGAGAGCGCCAAGGAAGTCTTTCCATTCGGCAGCATGCATTCCGGCCCGCATCTGACATTTAGCGGCGAGTTCCGCGATTTCGCTAGCCCGTGCCTGCCTTGCGATCAGTTCTTCGAGTTGCCGTTGCAGCGATCCTTCAAGCATCCTTATCAACGTATCGCAAGCGGAGTAGCGTTGGGGCGTGCTATTCTGAAATTCGGCTAACCGCGGCTTTGATTTAGTTGTTATTCACTCCTTTGTTCCTGGCTGCTATTAGAACCTTTTTTTGAAAGCAACAGGAGTCTCCCATGACCAACCTATATGTCGGAAACCTTAGTTTCCATACCACTGAAGATCAGCTTCTTGCCATCTTCCAAGAATACGGCGCAGTAGAGCGCGTTAACGTTGTTACCGATCGCATGACCGGCCAGCCCCGTGGATTTGCTTTTGTCGAAATGACGAATCGCAATGAAGCGGAGAATGCAATTTCTTCACTTGATGGTCGCGAGCTTGATGGCCGCAACCTGAGCGTGAATGAAGCACGTCCGAAGACCGATGGTCCTCGCGGCGGCGGCGGCGGTGGTGGTGGTCGTCCTGGTGGCGGTCGTCCCGGCGGCGGTGGCGGTGGACGTCCCGGCGGCGGCGGCGGCGGCTTCCGCAAGGGTCGCTACTAAACAACAATGAAATTTTCTGATTTTTCCTTATCCGAGGTTTTGCAGCGCAATTTGGCAGCTAACAACCTCACTCAGCCCACACCAGTGCAAGCAGGGGCCATACCCCCAGCGCTTGCCGGGTCAAACGTAGTTGCTACTGCCCAGACCGGAACCGGCAAGACGCTTGCGTTTTTGCTCCCGATCATGCAATCGCTCTCGCAGAACCCCGTTAAGGGAGTTCAGGCTGTCATCATGACCCCAACTCGCGAACTCGCGATTCAGATCCAGGAAGTCTTCACCAAGATGGCCAAGGATACTGGGTTGCGCGCGACGGTGGTTGTGGGTGGCCTAAACGAAAGCAAGCAGCTCTTCGAAATCCAGCGCGGCAGCCAGGTAATCGTTGCCACTCCGGGTCGTCTGTTCGACTTCATTGGACGCAGACTCGTCAAACTTGGTTCGGTGAAGTTTGTCGTTCTCGATGAAGCGGATCGTATGCTTGACATGGGCTTTTTGCCCACGATTGAGCAGATCCTGCAGCAGATCCCGATTCAGCGTCAGACCCTCTTCTTCTCAGCGACGATCGAACGCTCGATCATTCCGCTGATCGCCAAGCATGTACCGAACCCGGTGCGTGTAGAGATTGGCGCGACAACAAAGCCTGGTGTTGACATCGATCTTCATTTGTATGAAGTCGAGGGTCATCGCAAGCTTGGTTTGTTGCGGCATCTTCTGGCGGAGAAGACGGGATCGTTTCTGGTTTTCGCCCGCACCAAGCATTCCACTGATCGTCTGGCCAAGAAATTGGCAAAGACTGGGGTAAAGACGGCTGCCATTCATGGCGACCGTACACAGAGCCAGCGACGACAGGCCTTGGAAGGCTTCAAAGACGGTTACTATCGCGTGCTCGTCGCAACCGACGTAGCCGCGCGCGGCATTCACGTTGATCACATCGAACACGTTGTGAACTTCGATCTGCCGCAGGCACCGGAAGACTTTATCCACCGCGCCGGCCGAACTGGCCGCGCAGGCAATAAGGGTACCGCGTCGACATTCGCCACTCGTGGCGAGCGTGGTGCAGTACGCCAGATTGAGCGTGCGATCAAGACTTCTCTGCCACTGCAGGTTGTGCCGCATGAGCTTCCTCCCGATCCCGCCGATACCGGTGGTTTTGACGAGCAGGAGTATCAACCGGCGCGTACACCGTACGCCGTTAAGAAGGCGATTAAAGGCGCGTTTCAGCATTCACCGAAACCGAAGCATTCGTTTGTAAAAGCGAAGAAGCTGAAGTTTCAGGGTGCGAAGCCCGCTGGTCGCAAGCCAGCTTACGCTTAGGCCTGATAGTACAAATCAGTTGAAAAGGGCGAGCCTTCGGGCTCGCTCTTTTTGCGTTTGGTTAGGATAGGATGGCAACGATTTGCCGTGAATCTCGCTAAGATAGATTCAAGATGCAGGTACCAGCATTCGATAGAATCACCATAGAACCCGGGAAGTGCGGGGGCAAACCGTGTATTCGAGGAATGCGGATTACCGTTCGACGCGTGCTTGAAATTCTTTCAACCTATCGTGATCGCGAGGAGATATTCAGGGATTATCCTTACCTGGTTGAAGAGGATCTTAAGCAGGTGCTTCGATATGCGGCAGCGGCGGTGGACGATGATGTCCACGATTTTCATCGCGTAGCGTGAAGCGCATTTTACTGGATCAAGGGCTGTCTCCAAGCGCTGCTCGCTTCTTACGCAATCAGGGGTGGGATGCGTTGCATGTTATCGACGTGGGACTTGACTGTTCTGAGGATTTGGAGATTAGATTATGGAGTTTGCCCGACGCGAGGAAAGAGCTTGCTTCACACTGGACCATGATTTTCATGCTTATTTAGCCTTGGCACAAAAAGCATCGCCTTCAGTGGTGCTCATCCGGGCGGTGCATCAGCCAGCAAAACCTCGCAATCGTGAGGAGCTGGCGGAAATGACTGCGCTGCTTGAGAGCCTGGCGGCCAATGAAGACGTGCAGCCGCCTGCTATGGAGCGGTTTATTGAAACGCTTACCGCACTGGTGATGCAGTACGAGGACGAGGTTGAGCCTGGGCCTGAGGAGTCCCCTGTTGGGGTGTTGAAGTTCTTGATGGAGGAACGGTGGCTCAGGCAGGTCGACTTGATTCCCGTCCTTGGGAGTAAGTCATACATTAGTCAGATTCTATCTGGACATCGACCGATTAGCCGGGAGGCGGCCGGTAAGCTGGCAACCTACTTTCAAGTTAGCTTGAGAAGCTTTCTCTAGGCTTTAGAGTATTCTTCGATCGGCACGCAACTGCAGACGAGGTTGCGGTCGCCGTAGACGTTGTCGATGCGGGAGACCGGGCACCAGTATTTATCCACTCGGGCTGTGCCTTCGGGGAAGCAGCCTTCTTCGCGGGTGTACTTGCGGTCCCAGTCAGCTACGACCAGATCGTGGACGGTGTGGGGGGCGTGGCGGAGTGGGGATTCCGTGATTAGGAGCTTGCCACTTTCTACGTCAGCGATTTCTTTGCGGATCTGGATCATCGCATCGCAAAAACGGTCTAGCTCGATTTTGGATTCGCTTTCGGTCGGTTCGATCATGAGAGTTCCAGCAACGGGGAAGCTCATTGTGGGGGCGTGGAAGCCGTAGTCGATCAGGCGCTTGGCAATGTCGTCTACCGTTACGCCGCAGATGTCCTTGAGGGGACGTGGGTCAAGGATGCACTCGTGCGCAACGCGGCCCTTCGCATTTTGGTAGAGGACCGGGAAGGAGCCGCCTACGCGCTTGGCAATGTAGTTGGCGTTGAGGATCGCGATCTCAGTTGCGTGCTGCAAGCCTTCGCCGCCCATCATCAGGATGTACATGTAGGAGATGGGTAGGATCGACGCGGAACCATAAGGGGCTGCCGAGACCGGGCCCACCGGGGCGGTGCCGTTGTCTAAGAAGGGGTGACCAGGAAGGAAAGGCGCGAGGTGCGACTTGACGCCGATAGGCCCCATGCCGGGCCCGCCACCGCCGTGAGGGATGCAGAAGGTCTTATGCAAGTTCAGGTGGCTGACGTCGGCCCCGTAATCACCGGGACGGGAGATGCCAACCTGAGCGTTCATGTTGGCACCGTCGAGATACACTTGACCGCCGTTGGCGTGTACGATCTCGCAGATCTCCGAGATGCGCTCTTCGAAGACTCCGTGCGTTGAAGGATACGTGACCATCAGGGCCGCCAGTTTATCGCTGTGCAACTCGGCTTTGGCGCGGAGATCATCGACGTCAACGTTACCCTCTGCGTCGCAACTGACCACCACTACTTCCATGCCGACCATGTTGGCTGTAGCAGGATTGGTGCCATGTGCGGAGCTTGGGATCAGGCAGACCGTACGATTCATGTCGCCACGGCTGCGGTGGTAGCCGCGGATGGAAAGTAGACCAGCGTATTCGCCTTGCGCCCCTGAGTTTGGCTGTAAAGAGACAGCGTCGTAGCCGGTGACGGCGCAGAGCTGGGCCTTGAGATGTTCAAACATCTCGTTGTATCCTGTGGCTTGATCGAGAGGCGCAAAGGGGTGGATGCTGCCGAATTCAGGCCAGGTGACGGGCATCATCTCGGCGGTGGCGTTGAGCTTCATCGTACAGGAGCCAAGGGGAATCATGGCGCGGTCAAGGGCGAGATCGCGGTCGCTGAGCTTGCGCATGTAGCGGAGGATTTCGGTCTCACTGCGGTAGCGGTGAAAGACGGGGTGGGTGAGGATTTCGCTTGATCGTTCAGGAAGGGCGTGGGTTGCAGGGAATTCGGAATAGCTGAGGTTGCCTCCGAAGATCTTCCAGATGGTTTCGATGAGTTCTGGTGTTGTGGCTTCGTCTAGCGTGATGCCGAGTTTGCCGGAGAGGACGCGGAAGTTGATGCGGTGTTGCTTTGCCGTTGCAATCAGGGCCTGCTGATTCTCACCGGCTTCGACGGTGAGGGTGTCGAAGAAGCTCGAGTTGGTGATCTTAAACCCGAGACGGCGGAGGCCGGCGGCTAAGATCGCAGTGTTGGTAGCTACGGTGTTGGCAATGTGCTTGAGGCCTTCGGGGCCGTGGTAGACGGCGTACATCGAGGCAATGACGGCGAGAAGAACTTGGGCGGTGCAGATGTTGGAGGTGGCCTTCTCGCGGCGGATGTGCTGTTCGCGCGTTTGAAGAGCTAGACGATAGGCGGAGTGGCCTTTGGCGTCGATCGAGACGCCGACGAGGCGGCCGGGCATTGCGCGCTTGTACGCATCCTTAACGGCCATGTAGGCTGCATGAGGGCCACCGTAGCCCATGGGCACGCCAAAGCGTTGCGTTGAGCCGATGGCGATGTCTGCGCCCATCTCTGCTGGGCTCTTCAGGATCGTGAGAGCGAGAGGGTCTGCGGCGACTACGGCGATGGCACCTCTGGCCTGGAGGGCGGTGATGGTTTCGGTCCAGTCGGTAACTTCCCCTTGTGTGCCGGGGTATTGGAAGATAGCGCCGAAGACGTCCGCGTTGGCGAGATCGATGTGTGGGTTACCAGAGATGACCGTCCAACCGAGGGCTTCGGCGCGGGTTTGGATGAGGGCCAGAGTTTGGGGATGGACTTCACTATCGACAAAGAATGCCGTGGACTTGACCTTGGTGACCCGCTGGGCCAGGGTCATGGCTTCGGCCGCAGCGGTGGCTTCGTCGAGGAGAGAAGCGTTTGAAACGTCGAGGCCTGTCAGGTCGCAGATCATCGTCTGGTAGTTGAGCAGGGCCTCAAGGCGGCCCTGGCTGATCTCGGGCTGGTAGGGGGTGTAGGCGGTGTACCAGGCGGGGTTTTCGAGGATGTTGCGCTGGATGACGAAGGGCAGGAGTGTGCCGTGATAGCCGGTGCCGATGAGCGAAGTGAAGACTTCGTTCTTGCTGGCGATTTCGCGCATGCGAGCAATAGCGGCCACTTCGCTTAGGGCTTCGCCGAAGTTGAGAGCGTCCTTTTGGCGGATAGAGCCGGGGACGGCTTCGGCGATCAGGGTTTCGATGGAATTGGCGTTTACGGTGGCGAGCATCGCATCGATCTCGCCTGATGACGGGCCGATGTGTCTTCGCTCAAATGTAGTTGCAGCAGTATTTTGACGCATGTGCGCTATCCTCCTCAAGGTTTAGCGCCCCATCTGTCGTTGCTGCCTGAGAGTGTTATCCCGTCGGCGGGTCTGCGGCAGTGCCACAGGCCTCTTTCCAGATTTCCATCACGCGACGGTCCTTTTGCCTGAGAGTTTCCGGGGCGGTTGCTCCTTCGGCGCTGCGCAATGCAGTCTCTCCCGTCTGCGAGCTTCTATTATGGCAAATGAAAGTCGTAGTTGTGTTCGACTTTTGCGATCCGGACGGTGTATTGTTCGTACCACAGGCGACGGCCTTGGTTGCGGGCGGCTGTGTGATCGAGATTTGCTTTCCAGGCTTTGATGTCCTCGAGGGTGCGCCAATAAGAGACGGTGATGCCGATGTTGCTGCGGGCGGAGTCGATGCCGAGGTAGCCGGGTTGGAGTTCGGCGAGGGCTTCCATCTTGTCGGCCATCTCGCCGTAGCCTTCAAGGGTTGCGGTTTGGATGGTGGCGAAGATGACGGCATAGTATGGAGTGTCGAAAATTGGGGCTAGCGACATGCTTTAAGTTTGCTAGATTGGGGAAACGAATGAGCGATCCTCAGACATTAAAAGTGACGCCACTGAATGCGGTACACCGCCAGATGGGTGCCAAAATGGTCGATTTTGGCGGCTGGGACATGCCGGTGCAATACCGTGGCATTCTCGATGAGCACAAGGCTGTGCGCACGGGGGTGGGCGTATTTGATGTTAGTCACATGGGTGAGATTGTGGTGCGGGGGCCCCAGGCTCTCGAATTAGTGAATTGGGTTTCTTCAAACGATGCGAGTAACCTGGCTGTGGGGCAAGTGCATTACAGCGGGTTGCTCTATGAGCATGGAGGATTCGTCGATGACATTCTTGTGCATAAAGTCAGCGATGATGAATACTTTATCTGCGTAAATGCTTCAAACCAGGATAAAGACTTCGAGCATATTGTTGCGCATAACAAGTTTCAGGCGACGGTTGAGAATGCAGGAGCGCGGTATGCGCAGATTGCAGTGCAAGGGCCAAAAGCTCTTGAGCTTTGTCAGAAACTGACTTCTTCGGTGCTGGCTCCGATTCAGTATTACTGGTTTGTTGATGGCAAGTTTGCCGGAGTAGTGGCACGGATTGCTCGGACCGGGTATACGGGTGAGGATGGATTTGAAATCTATGTGTCTCCTGATGCAGCAGTGACCGTGTGGGAAGCGATTCTTGAGGCGGGGGCGGAATTCGGCATTCTGGCTTGCGGGCTTGGTGCCCGGAATACATTGCGTCTTGAGGCGAAGATGGCTCTTTATGGGCATGAGATCGATGCTTCAATTTCTCCGCTTGAGGCTGGGCTGGGCTGGACCGTCAAGATGGACAAGGGCGACTTTGTCGGCAAGACCGCGCTGGCCGAGCAGAAGGCTGGCGGGCTGAAGCGGAAGCTGGTTGGATTTGAAATGCGTGAGCGCGGCATCGGGCGCGATGGCTATGAGATTGAAGTGAACGGCGAAAAGGCGGGCTGGGTGACCAGCGGTGGACCTGCGCCGACACTAAACAAGAATATTGGCCTGTGTTATCTGCCAAGTAATCTGGCGGTGCCCGGCACCAAAATCAAAGTTGTAATTCGCGGCAACGGTGTCGAAGCCGAAACCGTCCCTACCCCCTTCTACAAGCGAGCGAAATAATTAATGTATCCAGAAAATTACACTTATACAAAAGAACATGAATGGGTTTCTGTTGATGGAGATACCGGAACGATCGGTATTACTCATCATGCACAAAGTGAGCTCGGCGATATTGTCTATGTGGATCTGCCAAAGATTGGATCTCTGGTTGGACAACACGCGACGTTTGGGAGTGTCGAGAGCGTGAAGGCTGTTAGCGATATCTACAGCCCGGTAAGCGGCGAGGTGATCGAGGTGAACAATTCACTCACAACGGCGCCTGAGAAATTGAATTCTGATCCCCATGGCGATGCCTGGTTGATCAAGGTGAAGCTGAAAGATTTGGCTGAACTGAGGAGCGAAGGCATGATGACCGCTGCGGACTACACCAAATACGCCGGCGTCTAAAGTGCTTCGAGACCTGCTGATTATCCTCGCCCTGGTTGTGGCTTTGCGTGTGCCTTTCCTTACGCAGCCCATCCAGGGTGATGACATTTATTACCTTGCTGGAGCGCAGTATGCGCAGACGAATCCGCTGCATCCGCATCAGGCTTCGTATCTGTTTCAGGGACGGATGGTGTCGATGTCGGGGCATCCGCATCCGCCGTTGAATGCGTTTGTGCTGGCCGGGTTGCTGGCGGTCGTGGGGGATGTGCGGGAGGTGCCGTTTCATGCGGCATATTCCTTTTTTAGCTTGTTGGCTGCATTGGGAATGTATTTTTTAGCGCGCCGGTTTTGTGAACTGCCCTTGGTTGCGACTCTGCTGTTTTGTGCAGTGCCTGCCTTTGTTGTAAACGGCAATTCGTTTGAGAGCGATCTGCCGCTCTTGGCATTTTGGATGGTAGGTATGGCAGTGTTTGTGGAGGCGCTTGAGCGTGAGAGCGTGGGTTGGCTGATGTTGGCTTCCCTGCCCTTGGGACTCGCGGGCTTGGCGGCTTATCAGAGTGTGGTGGCGATTCCGATTTTGTGGTTCATGATCGGGCGGAGGCGGCCCGTGTGGTGGCTGGCTTATCTGGTGGCGCTGACGCCCGCACTTATTTTGGTTGTGTATCAGGTGATGGAATCGACGGGCGGGAAAGCGCCTCCGCTGGCTGTGACGGCGGGGTATTTCAAAGAGTATGGCTTGCAGCAGCTTGCACTGAAGATACGAAGTGCGAAGGCGTTAATGGGGCATCTGGGATGGATGGTGTTTCCGCTGCTGCCAATAGTGGCATTTCGATCAAAGTGGCTATTGGTAGGTTTGTTGTGGGCGGCCTTTGAATGGAATCCGCTTTATCTTGTTGGGGTGGTGGCATCCATTGGATTGCTGACGCAGGGGACGCGGAAGTATGGGTGGTGGCCCCATGTGTTCTTTGCGGCGTCACTAGTGTTGTTCTTTGCGGGGTCGGCACGGTATCTGTTGCCGATGGCGGCACCTGTGGTGATGATGGTTGTTTCGAAGCTGGAGAAGCGGCCGGTGTGGCTTTATGCGGGGTTCGCATGCAATCTGTTTTTGGGGTTGGCGCTTTCGTTTACTAACTACCAACACTGGTCTGGTTATCGTAACTTCGTGGCTTCGCATCGAACAGAGATTGCCGGGAGCCGGGTTTGGGTGAATGGTGAGTTTGCCCGGTATTACGCCGAGGCGATTGGTGCGCTGCCGCTCGCGCGTGGGCAGGCGGTGAGGCCGGGTGACATGGTGCTGACTAGCGAATTGGGGTTCCCGTTGCCGTTAACTGTGGGTGGTGGGCAATTGGTGGAGATTGCGCGGTTGGACATTGTGCCAACCTTGCCGTTGCGGCTCATCGGGCTTGGGGCGAGGAGCGGCTATTCAGACGCCGGTGCCGGAGTGCTTCCGTTTGATGTTCGAGGTGCGGCGGTGGACCGGGTTCGTCTGGAACGAGTGGTAGAGAGGAAGCCGACGCTCAGCTATGTACCGATGGGTGCGCCTGAGGCTGAGCAACATCTGCTGAGTGGGGCTTATCAGTTGGAAGATGGCAAGAGCCGCTGGATGGGCAGACAGGCGCGGTTGATCTTGCTTCCGAAACAGGAAGTGAATGAGGTAAGCGCGACGGTGTATGTACCGGCGATGGCTAAGGCTCGCAGGGTCTGGGTGGAATGGAACGGGGTGCGGGTGGCGGAGTTGTCGATTGCCAGAGATGGCTTGTATACGGTGAGTGCGAAGGGTGTGAAGACAGGTGTTGAGCAGGGTGTATTGACGGTGGAATGTGATGCTGTGTTTGCGGTGCCAGGGGATTCACGGGAGTTGGGGGTGGTACTGATTGAAGCGGGACTACGCTGAGCAGTTTACGCGCTGTCTTGTTCAAAACCCGTCTGAGCCAAAGCTGCCTCAAGAACTCGTTCGACGCTCAGGCTGTCGAGATTTTCTGAGTGTAGGACTCGGACACGATTGCCCCGTGGAGACCAGACTGCGGGGTTAGTGGAGCCGAAGAGGGCCAGAGTGTTTGCGCCTGAGGCCGCAGCTAGATGCGTGATGCCAGTGTCATTGCCGATGTAGAGAAGAGCGCCGGCCAGGAGAGCGGATAGCTCGCTCAAGTCTTCAACTACTCTTGCGCCGGGGATGCGCTGGTGGGGGGCGACTACAAATTGCACTGAGCGGCCAGTGGCTTCGAGCCAACGCTGGAGCAGTTGGAAATTCTCGAGGAGCCAGTTTTTTTTGGCCGAGCCACTGAAGGGGTGGATCAGAATCAGCCGGTTGCTTTCGGGCTTAACTTTGATCTGCGGGATGGCCGGGAGGGGTGCGCCGACCTGGGTAGCGAAGTAGTCTGCGGCGTGGATGGAACCATCTGCGGGGAGGGCTGTTAAGAAAATCACACGTGGATGCAGGGCGGTGAGTACTTCGCGGAAGTCATCTCTCGCCGAGCCATACCAAGTGTAGATCTCGTCGAATTGCTGGAGACGTAAGGTGAGTTGCGAGCTGGGCTTTTCGATTCCCAGAAGGCCGAGGCCGGTGCCTTCGATGGTACTTGTTGCAGCGAAGTGGATGAGGGACAGGACTTCGGCGCGGGCCCAGACTTCGAGAGTGGCGTCTTGAGCCAAGTGTTCGAGCGCAGGAAAGCCGAGGATGGAATCGCCGATGCCGCCAGGGCGAATCGCGAGCCTGCGCATCTTAGCGGACGTCGGCGGTGACGCGCACTTCGAGAGTCTTGGGGGCGAGGCAGGCTTTGTCGCTGCAGGCCTGATAACGGAGCTTGCCGAGCAGAACGTGCATCTGGGGAGCGATCTTCTCTGGTGCCTTGATGGTGATCAGAATGTCGAAATCGCCAGTGAGAACATTGAGAGGCTTCTCGGAGAAGCTGTACTTCTCGTCGTGGCCCGCAGGGTACTTCAGGATCTCGACGATCAGGGGTTCGGCCGTGAGATTCATGCGTAGCGGGATCAGGTAATCTTCGTTCGGCTTGTTGGAATTGACGTGATATCCAGGGGCGATCTTGGCGTGTACTTTGAAGGTGACACTCTTACCGCGCTCGATGATTACCTTTTGCGGCGGGTCTACTGTGACTGCGTTGATGGACTGCGAGAAGCAGCTACTTGCCAGCAGGAGAGCCGAGCAAAGCGAGGATGTCTTTTTCATATTCACTCTTTGAAACAAGGCCGACGTGGACGCCGGCAATCATGCCGTTTTTATCGATCAGGAAGGTGGTGGGGAGGGAGTCTACGCCACCGTAAAGCTGGGCGGTGGAATCGTCGCCGGCGAGGATGCGGTAGTTCACCTTTTTGTCGATGATGTAGGGTTTGATGATTTCCCAGCCTTCTTCATCCATAGCGACGCCGAGGACAGCAAAGCCTTTGTCTTTGAACTTCTGCTCGAATTCGACGAACCAGGGAATCTCTACTTTGCAGGGACCGCACCAGGTGGCCCAGAAGTTGAGGAGGACGGCTTTGCCTTTGTATTCAGCCAGGGAAACTACTTTGCCGTCAGCGTCTTTGAGCTTGAACTCAGGTGCCTTCTTGCGATCTTTCGTGGGGCGCACGCTAGCGGCGTCGGCCTTGGTTTCTGTGGAGCAAGAGATAAGCCCCAATGAGAGGGTAAGGATTGTGGTTGCGGATGCGAGTTTAATGGCGGAGCTCCTGTGCTTAGTTTATACCGGCAACCTTCTCTTGTTGTTCAGACGAGAAAAGTAACGGCGTCGTTGCAAAGAAATCTTTTTGTTGGTGCTGGTAAGAGCGGCGGCTGTGTCGCAGAAAGCCTCGCAGATGTAGTCTTTAGACTGCTGGGCGGCACCCGGAACATATCGAACGCTGGATGAGAGACCTGTGTGTGTTGGCCGCTTCTCTGCGGCTAAAAGATCTGCCCAGGCCTTACGTTCGGCATTGGGCAAGCGTCGCCAGACGAAATGATAAATTTCGTGGGCGAGGATTGCGACAAAGTCTGGAGCATGGGCCAAAAGACCAGTGTCGAATACAATTTCGCGACGATTGAGAAAACTCGCTGCAAATACTTCGTCTCCTGGCCCGGGCCCAGTTTCAAGCTTGCCGCGATGCGCGCGGAGTTGGCGCTTGAAGGTAATCGTTAGGGCTTGGGGGCTGCTGGAGGAGCTGCTGCCGGCTTTCCGAAGAAGGCCGGATCCTCTATCTTGGCGTCTGCGGTGTCCTGAGTTGTTTTGAGCCATTCTTGAAATTTCTGATCACGCAGTTGGCTGGTGAGCATGGGTTTTACTTCTTCCATGGGCTGGGCGGTGTACTCGGTAACTTTGAAAATGTAGAAACCGTTGGGTTGCTTGACGGGGTCGCTGACTTCGCCGGCTTTGAGGGCAAAGATAGCCTTCTTGAGTTCGTCCGGGATCTGGTCGCTGCGACGGATAGTGCCAAAGTCACCGCCCTTGGCCTTGGAGGCCGCGTCGTCGGAGGATTCGGCAACTAGCTTCTTGAAGTCTGCACCGGCGCGGATTTGCTTGACGAGAGTATCGCCTTTCTTCTGTGCGTCGGCTTCAGAAAGCTTGGGCTTTTCACCCTCTTTGGCTGGAGTGGCCGAATAGTTAACAAGGATGACCTGGAGCTTGGCCTGGGTGTAGTTGTCCTTGTTCTTCTCATAGAAACCGGCGAGTTCAGGATCGGCCACTGCGATCTTGTTGCGATAGTCTTCGACAAAGGCCTGCGAAAGGATCTGGAGGCGAGTGAATTCGAGGCGCTGCTTGTAGGGGGCGGCCTGATCGACCTTTGCTTCTTCAGCCAGCTTTGAGAACTTCATCAGGACGGCGTATTGCTTGAGGAAGCCTTCTTTGTCCTGCTGGTAGAACTGCTGGAACTGGGGTGGGAGCCCCGCGGAGAATTCTTCGAGGTCTTTGGCGGTAATGGGCTTGCCGTTAATGGAGGCGACGACTTTGCCAGCTTGTGCGAACGCAACAATTGCGCTGAGTGCGAGAGCGATTACAAAATTTTTCACGTGTACCTTTAGACTAGCAAGAATTGAAAAGGTCACTTTGCAATTGGGAGCGGACCGAAGACGGGTGCGCCGAGGCCCAGTTCGTCGCGTAGGTTGGCGTAGGGGTCTTTGCCGTGGCCGTACATGAGTTGTACGCCCTCGGGGAGCTTCCCTTGGAAGTGGAGAACGACTGTCGAAGCATCCTTCGGATCGATGCTGGCCTTGTAGAACAAAGGCAGGATGTCGCCCTGGGCGGTGTGGGCAGTGAAGCCGCTGATGCGACCGGCGCTTGTGAGCTTGCCATTGACTTCGGAAAACTTGACACGAACGGTTTGCCCATCCATTGATACAGAGTCGAAGTGTGGACCTTTGTTGGCCTTGCCCGCAGCTACGGCGGCCATGGCGCGGCCGAGGCGCTTGAGGTCTGGAGTCGAAACGTGGATGCCATCATCCAGATCGCTATCGATGGCAGAGAACATGACGGCGTTACCGAGGCGGCCTTCTGCAAGGCGCTGGGCTTCTTGCACGAGGTTCCAGGCTTGAATGTTTGTGCTGTTGACATGGCGGCCGATCTGGACGTAGTGAAAAGGGAGATCGGGCTGGTCTAGATCTTTGCGGAAGGCGGCGACCATTTGTTCGAATTTCTCTTGGAAAATAGGGCCTGCGACTGGGTTAGCGTCGGACTCGCCCTGATACCAGAGGATGCCCTTGATCTTGCCTAACAGAAAGGCGCGGCGGATGGTGGCGCCGTAGAGCGAGTCTCCGGCCTTGTCTTTGAGTTCGGGTGACCATTGAGCCATTGAGGTACCGCCATGCGCGCAGGGGAAGAGGCCGACGGGGACCCCGGTGCGCTTTTCATACTCGATCGCAAAGGGAAGGCCAAGGCCAGCGCCTTTCTTGCGCTTGGTGCGAAAACTTTCCAGCTCGGCCCCGGCAAGACGCTCGACTACTCCTGCTGCGTTCTTGCGCCAGTGGACACGGTCTGCGGCGGAGGGCAGTTCGTGAAGGGGCTCTTTTGCATCCACCCATTCGTCGGACAAGTTGAAAGAATTTACTTTATCGGACGGCTTTTCGAGGTCGATCAAGTCGCCGACACCTTCCATATTCGATTGACCGGCGAGCAGCCAGATGTCGCCGACCAGGATGTTGGAGCGGGCGGCAATGACGGCGCCCATTCGGGAGGTCTTCAGTTCAAAACGATAGGGTCCACCGGTGGGAACGCCTTTGACTGTAGTAATGAGCTTGCCGTTTTCCACCTTGCCCAAGTTGGCTGCGATGAAGCCAGCGACGGGGACGAGGCCTCGTTTGAGCGAGAGAAAAATATCTTTGCCGTCGCCGCTCGAAACACTGAGTTCCAGAGGGATGTCGGCCTTACCGTCGGTGCCGCGCTGGTAGACCTGATAGTCGACCGGGCCTTTGACGAAGGAGATGGATTGGGAGAAGGCGAGAGTCGCGAATAGAGCGATTTGGCTTAGGGTGCGCATCGCTCAACAGTTTATCAAGGAGGCTATTTCGGCTGGCCGATGCCTCCCGCGAGGCCTCGTAATACGCTGATCATAGCAGGGCCGAGAGTGATTGCAAAGAGCACGGGAAAGATGAAGATGATGATCGGA
>JAYSVS010000057.1:0-6606 GCA_043718395.1 Acidobacteriota bacterium | reverse complement strand
CACCGCGTCCCCATCATCCAAAAGCTCTACAGCCCAGACTTCACGCTAGAAAACTATCGCCGCCTCCTCTTCAACCTCCGTCAACAAGTCATTGATGGCTCCCGCTGGATCGCCCGCGCCGCCTCCAACATTACTGCCGAATACTTCCCCCTCCGCAGCGCCTTCATCGCCCACACCCAGGAGGAACACCGCGATTACGAAATGATCGAGCCCAACTACCAATCCGCCGGCGGCAACATAGAAGACATCCGAGCCGGCCGCAAAAACATCGGTAGCGAAGCCCTCTCCTCCTACGTTCTCCACCGCGCCAACCGCGAAAACCCCTTCGATCTCGTCGGCGCGATGTTCATCGTTGAAGGCCTCGGCCAGCGAGTCGCCCGCCAATGGGGAGAGCGCATCCAGTCCCACCTCAACCTCCCCGCAGACCACGTCTCCTTCCTCATCTACCACTCCGCCAGCGACGTCAAACACTTCGAACGTCTCGCCCACGGCATCCTCACAGACTCACTCGTCGACGACATCATCCGCTGCGCCAAAGTCACCGGCCGTCTCTACGCGCTACAACTGGAAGAGCTCGACAAGTTCTAATAGGGAAGCAAACGCGAATGAAAGCCCACGACCAGTTTGAGCAACTCGACTTCGACCCAAAAGACCCCAGCCCCTGGCTGGCCCTCTATCTCGACACCAGCCTTCCCCTCGGCAGCGATGTCAAATGTGCTCTGCTCGAAAATGCCAGCTCCCGCTCCCGCCAATCCCTCCTCCCGCTCATCAGGCCCCTGGCAAAGGCCACCATCATGGCCCAGCAAGTCTTGAAGGTCTTCATCCCCAACCGCTTCACTTCCTCGGCCATCCTCCACCGAACCATCTACTGGGGCCTGAAGTATTTCGTCCGTCCCGAAGGCAACTACCTGATCCTCCGCCACTTCCACATCGGCTCGGAGCTGCTGCAATTCGTCGCCGCCAACATCCCCGGCATAGAAATTCCCTTGATGCCCCTGCGCCCCCGCAACCTCGAAGGCCTGATCGACAATGTGTTCTTACAGCACGACCTCAACATCTTCAACTTCGTCATCCGCCTAAACAAAGAGATGAAACAAAAGGGCATCGAAATCGAGCGCCAGCCAAATCTCAATTTCGACATGATCACCACCGGCCCCTTCGAATTCGACCGCGAAGGCCTGCCAAACACTCCCATGAATTTCCTCGACGTAGAAACCGCCATCGAGATTTACACGCCCCTATACCAACTCTTCCTCACCGACAGCGACTTCTGGCGAGCCAGCAACTCCCTGCAATTAGACGAAACGCTTGCGATCTACTGTTCCAGACTGATCGGAGACCTAAGCTACGTTGGCCTGGTCAACAACAAACACCCGCTAGTCCCCCTATCCACGCTACAAGCTGGCTACCGCCTCATGCTCCACGGACTGGCCGCCGAATCCCTCCACGCAACCCTCGTGAAGCTCAAAGCAAAACAAGCCTCGGGCTAAACCGCCTCTCCCTCGCATTTCAACAAGATTGTGTTCAGAAAGGCTCTCAACTCGGGACAAGCGGCAGCGGCAACGCTCAAGTCTTTTCCTTGCAGGATTCTGTTGGCATCGCGCGTCTTCGTATAGTGCCTAGGCCCCCGGCCGGTCCTAAAAATCTCCTTGATGTGATGGGAGGGCGGGTGATTGTGGTTGACGGTTTCCGGCTTGCCTGCCGGGGCTGTTCGATTGTGTCTGGCCAATTGCTGGATGGTCGGCCAATACGGCAACAACCAGGCTTCAAAATCATGCTGTGCCACATGAGGATGAAATCGCTCATTCGGGCCGACCCAGTTCCGCATTTTCTGTTTTGCATCGTCGGCGTTCTGAAAATCGTCGGAACCTGTGTAGACGTCGGTAAGGGCAATCACATGATCTGCCTCTGGATTCGGTGCCTGAAGAAGTCCTTCCACTACTCGTTTAAGCTTCTCTTGCTTTGGAATTCTACCGTCATACTTGTAAGGAATCAGGCGCGGCATCCTACCTTGAAGCCGCGCACTTAGAAACTCGCGCAGATAGGGCAGAAATACTTTTTCGGTCTCACCTTCGATCAGAATCGCGATTTTCACCCGCGCCCCCCAAGGCGGCCATTTCGCCAGAGTTCATCGAGCGTGTAATCCTCTAACCATTGATCGAGATTCAGCTTGTCAGCCCAAGTCAATGAAGTAATTCCGTCGTCTCCTGCATCCATCACGACTATTTCATGGGGTTGAAGAAAGCGGACGAGGCGGTCTGAATGAGTTGCCACGACGATCTGTGTTCTCTGCGCGGCTTCCCTCAGTAGGCCCGCCAGCAGGCTAAGCAATTCTGGATGTAAACTTACTTCCGGCTCATCGAGCAAAGTAAGTGCCGTCAGTCCAGGGCTTTGTAGAAGAGTCGCGAGCCAAACAAACCTAAGCATACCCTCGGAGATCTGGTGCATGTAAAGCGGTTTGGTAAAGTTGCTCTCGCGCCACGTCATTGCAAGCGTGCCAGCGGCAACGGGTGGAAAATCCAACCTCTTAAAGCCCGGAAAGGCCGCCTTCAATGCGTCTTCAACTGCTTCAAAGCGATCAGGCTCAGCCTCGCGAAGATAGTACAGACTGGAGACTAGATCCTCGCCATTCTTGCCTGGAAGCGAAGCGGGCCGCATGGCCTGGGGAAGACGCACCGGAGATCTTGATTCGACATTCAGCACATGATAAAAAGTCGAAGAAGCCAAGCGACGGCGGAATTCTTCGGGGGCTTGGAACAGCTTGGGCACCTGAGAAAGTGAAGACTCTAATGGGTTGTATTCCCAGTTAGGGCGCACGAGTCTACCTTGATCCAGCTCAAAATATTTGATGTCCGTTCCACGCGAATCAATGTGCTTAAAGGGCTGCAAATAACCCTGTCTTTGCTGAATTAGAGTTTCACCGTCAATAATGTAGGCAGCTGCTTGGGGCCGCAGCCGCAGCGAATAGTCCAGGGGTTCGTAAGCTGGAACACTCATCGAGATCCCAAAACCAACCTCTTCGGCGTGATCGTATGTCATCATCGCCGACAAACCGGACATTTCGCTGACAGTCGAGTTGAGATTGCCTTGCGCAGAACTGGCAAGGATGGATAGCGCTTCCAGCAAGGAAGACTTCCCAACTCCATTTGCACCGATTAGAACAGTGAGTGGTCGCAGTTCCAGATCGACATTTGCAAGGCGGCGAAAACCGTTTACTTTCAAATTGCGGAAGCGTTGAGGTGAGTTCTCCAAGCCCTCATCATCCCCAATTTATGCATTCAAGGCAACAGCACGAATAAGCTAGACGAGCACGTTCAACAACAATCACCCTCGAGGCCGGTCACCCCCTTGTGCTGAGACGTGCTCACGGGCCCACCAGAAGCCCTTCCCGCTGGCTCCACTCCACCCTGGCAAGCCAGCCGACATACAGGCCCTCAATCACCAGGTGCGTGACACCAAATGCGGAAGCTTTGGTCATAAGCATTACCGCTGCCAGAAGACAAATTACAGTCCAACCCCCGTTTGCCACCACCAGCAATACAATCAGCCCCAGCGGCCTCTTCCGCCGCACCGCAAGCGAGAAAGAGAAAGCCCCGTACATCAAGTTCACCACCCCAAGGCCCACAATAAACTCAACCGGCAAAGAGTACAGACCGCTAAGCCATTCCCGAAACACCAGCATCGTCAGCCCTGCAAGACCAGAGCCGATACAGTCGACCCACAACACTTTGCCAGACATCGCGATCACCCCCTCTAAAGTCCGGCGAGTACAGCTCATCTGCCACAGCAAGGTTGCCCTTGCTCTACAACTCGGCCTGGGAGCGGAGAATCGTCGCTTTGTTGTCGGACAAGACTTGCGGCGGTATGGTAGAGCAGCGGACGAGGCAAGCGGCGAGCAATGTGATGAAAAAAACAAGATTCGACTTTATGATCGTGCCGACTTAATTGTAGCCCTCCGCCGTGAAACTACGGCTGCGATTAGAACCCGCCCGGCAAAGCCGCCTCAAGTTCGATCTGCTCACAGCTGACCGGATGCTCGAATCTCAGCCACTGTGCATGCAGGAAATATCCTCCATCCCCAGGCAGCCCCGGCAAATTCTCAAGAGGCTGACCCGTTGCGCCATACAAGGGATCCCCAACCAGAGGATGCCCAATCGACGCCAGATGGATTCTAATTTGATGAGGCCGGCCCGAATTCAGACTTACCTCAAATATCGTGGTGCTGGTGCCGCGTGAGATCACCCTTGCCAATGACTTCGACGCTTTGCCACTTGCGCTGGCGGCCCACACTGAACCCATACGCGGGTGTGGCACCAAACCGATTGGCGTTAGGATTTCGTAGAAGTCCTGACGCGCAATGTTTTGGGCCAGCGCCCGGTAGATTTTTTCAACTCTCGGTGTATTCCAGATTGCGTTTAGCTGAGAGGCCACCTTCGGCGTTTTGGCAAAGAGAACGATGCCGGTGGTGGCCCGGCCCAGCCGGTGCACAGGGTTTGCGTGGGGGCTCTGCTTTTGCACCAGGCGCAGTAGTGTGTTCTCCATGAAGCCACCACCAGGCAGGGTAGGCAATCCACTGGGTTTGCTTACGGCCAACAGATGCACGTCGTCATACAAGACTTCAAATTTCCGGGGGGCATCCGGTTCAATCCAGGGTGGCCGGCTCCAGACAAGAGTTTGGCCTGAAGCCACCGATTCCCGTCCGGTGGCGGTGATGCCGTCAAGCGTGACTTCGCCATAGTCCAGTTTTTGTTGCCAGCCTTGGAGGGTTGAGTGGGGGTAGACCCTGGTCAAGTGGGTCAGCAGCACTTGCCCATGATGTACCTTACCGATAATGGAGGTGCATGCATATCCCCGGTTGAGCATGTAGTTTGAGTGTAAGCTACAGCATCTGCCGCGCGTCAGCCAGAAGGTTTTTTGCGATCCCATCGCCGCAAAAGAGCCCAGACTCGCCAAGCGAACTAGCAGTCCCGTTCTGGCTAGCTGCGGCCCTCATCCTTCCGTATCCCCGGAGCTCGAATCCGCGCACTTGCCCCACCAACTCACCCGCCATAATCCCTGCCACCCAAACCAGTTGACAGAAATTTTTGAACTCTATCTCAACGCCCCTCAACAACTTCCCCCAACTCCGCTTCGAAGCCCCCCATCCAGTCCTGTAGTTTCATCAATCGGAGAGCCGCTTCTCGTCTCCTGAATTCACTCAAAAGCAGGAAACGATCAACCTTGCAAACACAAAACAAAAACCACAAAAAGCCCGCTCATGGCCTCCAGCCCCACCCCACAACCAACTTCGAGGTCAATTCGCACAAACGAAGCCAAAAAGACGCTCCTGAATCAAAACTTTCGAACGCTGCGTTTTTGCCCTCTTACCAGCAGACCGCCTCCTGCATATAAAAATTACCGCTTCAACCCGTTGAATAAGCAAACCTCATAACTACCACCTCTAACCAGACCCCAACAGGCCACCGCTCGTTGAAATCCGAACCCGAATAACCACCCAAGCCGGGCCCACGCCACCAGTGCGCCCGGCCGCGCCGCGCAAGGTAGCCCATTTCGTCTCAGCTTCTTTTGCGGTAACGCGATAGAATCGCAACCGAGATGAATCGCCGTTCCGCCCTCAGACTATTTACCGCGCACGTCGCGGCCTCACCCCTCTTCAGCGCCGAAGATGACGACATCTACGGCCCTGTCAATGTCCATGAATTCGAAGACATCGCCCGCCGCAAACTCCACAAGCTCGCCTACGATTTCATCGCCGGAGGCGTAGAAGACGAACGAACCCTCCGCTCCAACCGCGACGCCTACGCCCACTGGGACCTCGTCCCCCGCGTCATGGTAGACGTCACCAGTATCGACACCTCGCTCGACCTCTTTGGCATCCATCTCGAATCCCCGATCATCATCGCCCCCACCGGAGGTAAGGAACTCGTCATGCCCCGCGCTGACGAAGTCGTGGCCAAAGCTGCCCTCAAGTCCAAAACCTTACTCTGCTCAGCCACAGGTGCCAGGAAACTTCTCGACGATGGCGAGCCCCTCAACTGGTGGATCAACGGCATCGGCCAGCCCACGAAGGAACAAGCGGTCAATTTCGCCAAGCGAACAGAAGACGGCGGCGGCAAAGCCATTGTCCTCACAGTCGACAACGCCTACCAGTCCAATCGCGATCGCAACAACCGCAACCGCTTCGACTACGGCTACATGCAGACGGGCGTGCCGCAGCCAGGGCAGCCCGTGCCGCCGCCACGCAGTCCGGCGAAACCGGCGATGTGGATGCCGCACACGCCCAATCTCAGTTGGGATTGGATTGAATGGGCGCGCGCCGCCTCGAAGATGCCGATCGTCGTGAAGGGCATTCTTAATCCCGCCGATGCCGAGTTGGCTGTGCAACGCGGCGCCAGCGCGATCTCTGTTTCCAATCACGGAGGGCGTCAGCTTGACGGCGCGATCGGCAGCCTGGATGCCCTTCCCGATGTAGTCGATGCCGTGGCGGGCAAGATCCCGGTGTTCTTCGATGGCGGCATCCGGCGAGGAGTGGACGTCGTGAAGGCAGTGGCGCTCGGCGCGCAAGCCGTGTTGATTGGCCGGGCGCCGATCTGGGGTTTGGCGGCG
>JAYSVS010000056.1:0-6631 GCA_043718395.1 Acidobacteriota bacterium | reverse complement strand
GGAGGCGCGCCTCGAACTCCTTCATGCTTTCTGGATTGGCCAGTGCATTCAAGTTGGCAGATGCGCGCCCATGTATCGCATCCCTGACTGCCGCTTCTGATATCTTTCCGCTCACCGTCCTTGGAATCGCCGTCACTGCCAGAATTTTTTTCGGCACATGGTGAGGGCTCGCCTGCTTGCGCAAGGTGTGCCGGATTCTCTCCACCAACCCGGTTGTCAACAACTTGCCTTCTCGAAGCTTCACAAACAGCACGATCCGCACATCCCCCTGCCACTCCTGCCCCACCGCTACGCATTCCTCCACCTCATCAATCGTTTCTACCTGGCGATAGATCTCTGCTGTGCCAATCCGTATCCCACCTGGATTCAGCGTCGTATCAGACCGCCCGTAAATCGTAAATCCTCCAGTGATGCTGGATTGCATCGCCCAGTCTCCGTGATGCCAAACGCCTGGGAATCGACCAAAATAGGCATCGTGAAACTTCCGGCCCTCCGGGTCATTCCAAAAGCCAAGCGGCATCGATGGAAACCGGTTGACACACACCAGGTCGCCGGCCTCATCCCAAACTCTCTTGCCTTCGGAATTCCAAACCTGCACATCCATCCCCAGCCCTGCCACCTGAATCTCCCCGCGTGTCACCGTCCCTAATAGATTCCCCAATACGAAGCACGAAATGATATCGGTGCCTCCTGAAATCGATGCCAAATGGACGCCCGGCTTGATATCCCGCCAAACAAAATCAAAGCTGCCAGGCAACAAAGGTGAACCTGTTGAAAGTACCTGCCGCAAGCCATCCAACTGGTGATGCTCTAAGGGCCGGTACCCCTGCTTCTCAAGCAAAGACAGATACTTCGCGCTGGTTCCAAAATGTGCCACGCCATCCTTCTCGGCAATCCGCCACAGCACGCCCGCATCCGGATAGAACGGCGATCCGTCGTACAGCACGAGGCAAGCCCCTGACGCGAGTCCCACAGCCAGCCAGTTCCACATCATCCATCCACATGTTGTGTAATAGAAAAGCCGCTCCCCGCGCTTCAAATCGACGTGCAGCATCTGCTCTTTTACGATCTGCACCAGCGTCCCGCCCGCCGAATGAACAATACACTTCGTCAAGCCCGTCGTGCCGCTCGAAAACAGAATAAAGAGCGGATGACGATGGGGCAGTTGTTCAAAGCGCAACTCTGCCTCACCCCCAGTGGGAATTTCTTCCACCATAAGTGCGGCCTCCAGCGCCGGCATCGCCGACACAACTTCAGCCATGCGCTCCGCAAGTAAAAACGTCTTCCCGCCAAACTGATATTGCCGTGTCGTAAACAATATACGCGGCTCCAATTGCGCAAATCGATCAATGATCCCCTGCGCTCCAAAATCGGGCGAGCAAGAAGACCAGACTGCCCCAAGCGAAGCCGTTGCCAGCATCAGGGCTATCGTTTCGGGCCGATTGGGAAGCACTGCGGCAATCCGGTCTCCCGCTACAATTCCACGCCCCCGCAGCAGCTTTGCATACACCGCCACAGCCCGCCGTAACTCATCGCCAGTCCAGGTAGCTTGCGCCCCCGATTCATCCCGGTACAACAATGCCGGTTCACCAGAACAATGCCGCAGCAGCACCTCGGCAAAGTTGAATTCATCATCCCCGGCAGGCAAATCCGCAAAGCGTCGAAAGCTCCGCCAAAATTCGTCAGCCGATTCAATCGACCACCGGTGCAATGAGCCATAATCGCTGTGCCCCTCAAGGGCCAAAAAGCGGGCGAGCTGCATCATCCCTGGCCCCTATGCCTGGCCAAGCAGTCGCGGAATTTCACTCGCCGCCAGAGGCCGGGACAGATAGAAGCCCTGTACCGAATCAAACCCAATTTCCTTCAGCACTTCCAGTTGCTCCAGATTCTCCACTCCCTCAACCACAGTTTGAATTCCAAGGCCACGAGCCAGCGTCAACAGGCCGGCCAGAATCACACGTGACTTCTCTTCCCTCACGCAGTTTTTCACAAACGCTTCCGAAATCTTGATCCCATCCACCGGAAAGTGCGAGAGGTAACGGAACGACGAATACCCCTCCCCGAAATCGTCCAGCCAGATCTGCACTCCAGCCTCCCTCAGCCGCCCGAGTCCCGCTGCCGTGCGGGGATTCGAATTCACAAACACGCTCTCGGTGAGTTCAAAGATGATCTTCGATTTCTGGATCGCCGGTTGTTGCAAGAGCCGCAGAAATTGCTTCTCCATCACGAAAGACGGAAAGTGCCGCCCGGAGATATTGATACTAACCGGCACTTTTCCAATCCGGGGCCTGATGGAATGCCAAAACTCAAGCTGCCGCTCCAGCCGCTCCAGCCCCTGCATATCCAGACGCAGAACCAGCCCGGAATCTTCCGCCAGCGAAATAAACGAAATCGGTGAGATCATCCCCAGCCGCGGGTGGCGCCATCGCACCAGCGCCTCAAGTAAGTTGACTTTGCCAGTGCCCGGATCAAAGGCCGGCTGAAACTCAAAGAAAAACTCATCCTGGTCGAGAGCCCGGCTCAAATCGAATTCAAGCGAGGCCTGCTCCATCGACTTCGAAGATCGTGAGATTGTCGAAACCACCAGCGGCTCTCTCTGCTGTTTGGCCAACTGCAATGCCGCGTCCGCATTCCGCAAGAGCATGTCCACCGTGCAATCAATTCCTTCTGGATACGCAAGACCTGCTCGCCCGGAAATACTGATGGAATTCACTCCCAAAGCAAACGGCTCAGCCAGCTTCGCCAGTATTGCCCTCACCTGCTCTCCAGCTCTCTCGTCATCAATCGCGCTTCTCAATAGCAAGGCAAAACGGTCTGCTCCAAATCCGGACAATCGATCCGCCGGTAGCAGCGCCGCTTCAATCCGCCGGCTCACCTCCTCCAGTAACCTGTCCCCTTCGCTATAGCCAAACGAATCGTTGACAGCGCGGAACCTCGCCAGATCAATAAACGAAAGCGCAAAGAAAGATGCCGATTCCGTCGAGCACCACTCATCCACACAACCTTCTAGTGCCTGCCGGAATTCAACCAAACTCACCGCCTTCGAACTGGTAGGCCCCGTCTTCCTGCCAGCATCTGAAGGCAATAGAAGTTCAGTGATATCTTCAGCCAGAGACGCAATCAGCATCTCACCTGAGGAGCCCTCAAAGAACGGGTGGACTCTCACTCTTAATCGTCGATAGTCGCCAGAGCCATTCAGGATCCGGTACTCGTAATCCTGCTGGGCCCCAGACCGGTCCGCTTCCATTCGCGTTCGTACAATTTCGCGGTCTTCCGGATGCACCCGGTCCAACACGGAGGCTGCAGACAGGAAGAGCGACTTTGGCTCATCTCCAAAGATCCGTCCATAAGCCTGGCTTACGTAAAGGTACCGCTCTGAGGAACGAATTGCCAGAATGACGGGCAGATTGGAACCCGCCGAATCCAATTGGGGGAGCGCGAATTCGAGTTGCTGTTGATCCAGCTTCGTCTCGCCCTTTACATTAAGCCTCAAGACGCGAATCGCTGGGTTGCCATCAAGCGTGCCTTCGTGATTCAACTGACCGCGCGCAGCCTGATTGATCACCGCAATTTCGCCCGTTTCGTCAAGCACAATGACGGCTTCATCAAACTGTTCCATCAGTTCTCGAATGGCCGGCCACATGAAAAAGTCTCCTCAATCCTAGTTCTGAACAGCGATGTCAAAAGAGATAGTCTCTACTCGTTCCGGACGGGCAAACTGAACTCGGCAGGCACAGCGGCACTACCAGCCTCTTTCACATGGGAGGATGCTAACACACTGTCATTCAAAGGCAGCAAGTTGCTCTGCGCCATCTCATCTACTTGGGCAAAGAAATATGGCTCAACATCTTCTCCACATATTTCGCAATCACATCGGTTTCCAGATTCACGCTATCGCCAGCCATTCGGCGATGCAAATTTGTATGTGTCCATGTATGAGGAATAATCGTTACGCCAACCCGGCGGCCCTCAACATTTGCTATCGTCAGGCTGATTCCGTCGATAGCAATCGAGCCCTTAAAAACCAGATATCGCTCGAGTTCTGCAGGCACCTCAATGGTTAGCCACCAGTTCCCGCCGCCCACTTCCTTTAACTCGACAATTGAGCCCACCCCATCCACATGCCCCTGCAAGATATGCCCGCCCAGCCGCGTAGTCGGCAAGAGCGAACGCTCCAGATTCACCATGTCCCCAGCTTTCAAACTCGACAGCCCCGTGCGAGCCAGAGTCTCCGGCGCAAGATCGGCGGAAAAAGCGCCGTCCGCAATTTCAAGCGCCGTCAGGCAAACCCCATTCACGCAGATCGAATCCCCTTCTTTGGCACCCTCGGCAATCCAGGGCGCGAGCACCCTCAGCCGCGCACCGCTTTGCAGCACTTCACCCAAGCCCTCAATCAATCCAGTGAACATCTAGTTCTTCTTCAACCATGCCTCAACGGCAAATTCTTCTGGCGCAACGGGATGCAATCGAACATCCTCAAGCAAAATCGCATCGGCCCGCCGCCGCCGCCCCAGCCCGCCCGCAATTGGCAAGCTCTGCAATCCCCCTAGAATCTTGGGCGCGTAATAGAAGAACACTTTGTCCACCACTTCACTATCCAGTGCGCCCCAATTCACCTTGCTGCCCGCTTCGATCATCGCCGAAAGATACCGGCGCCGTCCAAGCTCCTGAATCAGCAGCTCAAAGCTGACGCGTCCAGTCTCAGAATCAAACACAACTACTTCAACGCCTTTATCTTCAAGCGCCTTCCGGCGTGCCGGCGATGCTGCCGTTGTCGTCGCCACCATCACATCGCCAGCCGCCGTCACCACCATCCGCGATGACAGTGGCAACCGCAACTGGGAATCCAGCACCACGCGCAACAAGGGCCTCGACCGCGGCACGCCGGTGCGATCAGTCAACAGGCAATCGTCGGCCAGCACCGTCCCAATGCCAGTAATCATCACGTCACTCCAGTGACGGATGCTCTGCACATGCCGGCGTGCCGATTCACTCGTAATCCAGCCTTCGTTGTCTTCAGGCGCTGCAATCTTGCCATCCAGAGTCACCGCGCTCTTTAGCGTCACCAGCGGCCGCTGCGTGCGCATAAAGTGCGTAAACGGCTCATTGATCCTGGCAGCCTCAACCTGGGCAATGTGATCCATCTCGACGCTAATCCCAGCCTCGCGCAGCTTGTGCATGCCGGCACCAAACACCATCGGGTTGGGATCTTGCATCGCCACAAATACGCGCTTCACTTCAGCGGCGATCAAAGCATCGGCGCAAGGCCCAGTCCGCCCGTGATAGCTGCATGGCTCAAGCGTCACATATACATCTGCGTCCTTGGCCAGAGCACCCGCTTGCGCAAGAGCCACCACTTCGGCGTGATCTCTGTTTGAGTAGATATGCGCCCCGCGCCCAACTACTTCAAAGTCACGCACTACCACGCAGCCCACACTGGGGTTGGGGCTGGTCTGCCCCATCCTCTCGCGCGCCAGATCCATCGCTTCGCGCATGTACGGGTTCAGTACTTCAATGCGTTCAATTGTCGAATAGGGATGCAACAAATTTATCCGCCTCAAATGGAATCAAATCGTCAATCTGCTCACCGACCCCAACAAACCGGATGGGCAAATTCATCTCGCGAGCAATCGCAACCACAACGCCACCCTTGGCTGTACCATCCAGCTTGGTCAGAACAATCCCGGTCACACCCGCGCTCTCAGTAAATTTTTTGGCTTGTTCAAGGCCATTCTGCCCGGTCGTCGCGTCAAGTACCAGCCAAACCTCATGCGGAGCATCCGGGATCACTCTTCGCGCCGTCCGCGTCATCTTTTCCAGCTCGGCCATCAAGTGTACTTTGTTATGCAGCCGTCCTGCGGTATCCACTAACACAAGCGTCGAAGATCGAGCCTGAGCCGCCGCCAGAGCATCAAACAGCACAGCACTTGGATCAGCACCACTCTGCTGCCGGATCATGTCCACTTCGCTGCGCTTGGCCCAGACTTCAAGCTGCTCAATTGCCGCCGCTCGAAACGTATCGGCAGCACAAATCAGCACGCTTTGCCCATCGCTCTTAAACCGGTTCGCCAGCTTCCCGATCGTCGTTGTCTTGCCTACGCCATTCACCCCAACAATCATCACAATAGTTGGCGGCGTCGCCGCCCATTTCATCGGCTTCTCATTGGCTTCGAGAATATCGAGCAACTGCTGCCGGATCATCGCCCGCAACTCTGTCGCCTCAGACAGTTGTTGCCGTTCGACACGCTGCCGGATGCTATCCAGGATCTCGGTGGCCGTGCGCACACCAATATCGGAACTGATCAGCGAATACTCGAGTTCTTCGAGCAAATCGGGATCAATCTCCTTGCGGCCGTGAATCAGATGATCGAGAGATCCAACAAAGCCGCTACGCGTTTTTTGGATGCCTTGCTTGAGGCGGTCCAGTAGGCTGCTCATGTGTAGGTAAACCACCAGTGTAACCGTCCCGTTGCTGGCTTAGAATAGAAGTTTGATCCCCAGCGAAGTCTCAACAACCAGCGATTACACCGTCCGCGACCAGCAGCGCATGTCGCGCGCCGTTAATTATTTCGAGTGGCAGGCCCGCTTGGCCATGGCTCCCCTCGGCCAGCGCATCGTCGAAGTGGGCTGC
>JAYSVS010000055.1:0-55991 GCA_043718395.1 Acidobacteriota bacterium | reverse complement strand
GCACCTTAAAGAAGCCTTGAAAACTGTCTCGCGTGACAAAGTAACCATCATGTCGAAATCGCGTGCTTTGACCGCCGCAGATATGCGGGCTGACCTGGATCGCTTCCGTCGTGAGATCGGCACCGATTACATCGACATCGTCCTGCTCCACTGCATGATGGATAGTGACTGGGATGTGCGCATGAAGGGCGCAATGGAGGTGTTGAGTGAAGCCAAAGAAAAAGGCATCATCCGTACCAAGGGCACAAGCTGCCACACGCTTGGTGCGCTTAAGACAGCGGCCAAAAGCCCGTGGGTAGAAGTAGATCTGGCCCGCTACAACCCGGCAGGCTTCGCGATGGACGACAAGCCCGAAGTTGTCACTGAAGTTTTGAAGGAGATGAAGGCAGCCGGAAAGGGCATCATCGGTATGAAGGTTCTCGGTGCAGGCAAACTCCGCACCAAAGCCGACGAAGCCATTCAATGGCATCTAGCTCAGGGCCTGACAGACTGCTTCACGATCGGCAGCGAAAGCCGCGCCGAAATGGAAGATCTGTTGAACAAGATTCCAGCCGCATCGACACGCGGCTAAGATTTCGATTTTAGAGGAGAAGAAAAAATATGAAGAAACATTGGATGGCCGCAATCGCAGGTGTTAGTGTTTGCCTGCTTGGAACGATGCTGGTGGCACAGACCCCGAAGAAGGGGGGCTCGAAGATTCTTCAGCCCCAGATGACCGTTGCCGCCGACGGAGGAACTTATGAGAAGCCTCACACTACTTTGGGTGAAGCCGTAAAGGCGGGGGAAGAGTGGTCTGCAACAACCCTTGGTGCTTCCGTTGACGGTAAGCCGAATCCGGGTGCCAAGCCGGTCACGATCGCAGGCGAGGTTCTCGATTTCTCTTGCTACCTGCAAATTGGCAAGCGTGGTGATAAACATCGCGCCTGCGCCCAAAAGTGCTTCAAGGCTGGTCAGCCTATTGGCTTGCTGGCCAAGGACGGCTCGCTTTACATGCTGATGGAAGAAGAGCATGACTTGCGCCGCGATGGCCAGACTGACTTCCGCACTTCTGCCATCGAACACGCAGCCCACATCGTCGAAGTGAACGGTACGCTTTGGTCACACAACGGTGTTAAGGCGATCTATGTTCACGGCTTCACCAAAAAGTAGGTTAGGCATGAAGTTTTCATACTTGTCACGGCTGGCGCTTGTTGCGCCAGCCTTTGCCATCTTGGCGGCAGACCCGGCACTTGATGTGCCACTCGGACTACTGCCGGTCCGATTCCCTAAAGAAAACCCATACACTCCCGGGAAGCGCGAGTTGGGCCGCCTGCTCTATTTCGACAAGCGCCTCAGCGCCGACGGTACGGTTTCCTGTGCCACTTGCCATGCACCTGAAAATGCCTACACTGACAACAAGGCGGTAAGCAGCGGCATCAAAGGGCAGTCTGGTGGCCGCAGTGCTCCCACCGTTTTCAATCGCGCGTATTCGCTCGCCCAGTTCTGGGATGGCCGGGCCAAAAGCCTCGAAGAACAGGCTGGTGGCCCGATGCAGAATTCAATCGAGATGGGCAACACCCACGAGCTTGTTCTAAAGACACTGAGGGGCATTCCCGGCTACGTAGTGCGCTTTAAGCAGGTCTTTGGCAGCGAAGAATTTGGCATTGATGAAGTGACCAAGGCAATCGCCACTTACGAACGCACAGTGCTCAGCGGCAACTCTCCGTACGACCGCTACAAGGCGGGCAATAAGAAAGCTATGTCGCCAAGTCAGATCCGTGGCTTTGATGTCTACTTCAACAAGGCCAAGTGCGACCAGTGTCACGAAGGCGTAAACCTCACCACCAACGCGTTTCATAACCTCGGAGTCGGTACTGAAAAACCAGACCCGGACGAAGGCCGCATGGCTGTCACCAAGAATCCTGCCGATTGGGGTGCCTTCAAGACGCCAACTCTGCGCGAGATTGCGCGCACCGCGCCCTACATGCACGACGGGAGCATTGCCACCCTTGAGGATGTCGTCGAATATTACGACAAAGGCGGTAATACCAACAAGAACCTCGACGAGCGCATGAAGCCATTGAAGTTGACTGCGCAGGATAAAAAGGATTTGGTTGAGTTCTTGAAGGCGCTCAACGGAGAAGGCTGGCAGGCCAAGCTTGTCGCGCCCACCGCGTTTCCCAAGTAAGGAATAGGAATGAAATCAAGACGGACAGTATTGGGCGGCCTCGGAATTGGGGCCGCCACCCTTTTGTTTGAAGCCGGGTGTAGCGGCGAGAAGAAACGTGTCATCGGCGTTGTGCCCAAGGGCCGTGCCCATCTCTTCTGGCAAAGTGTACAAGCCGGTGCGATTCTTGCTTCGCGCGAAACAGGAGTTGAAATCTCCTGGAATGGCCCGGCGAGCGAGACCGACTTTAACGGTCAACTTCAGATTGTCGATTCGATGATCAACCGGCGTGTAGATGCAATTTGCCTTGCGCCGATCGACAAGAAAGCGATGGTAAGTGTGGTTGAGCGTGCCGCAGCTCAGAAGATCCCTGTTGTGATCTTCGATTCCGCCGTAGACACAGACAAGTTCATCAGCCAGATTGCCACTGACAATTATGCTGCCGGGGCAATGGCTGCCCAGCGCATGGGAGAAATTCTGGGCGGTAAGGGTGAAGTAGTCATCGTTGCTGTCCAGCCTGGTGCGGCGTCAACCATGGCCCGCGAGAGTGGCTTCGAAGAAACGATTGCCAAGAGCTTCCCCGGGATCAAGATTGCCGATAAGCGTTTTGGCATGGCCGATTATGCCAAAAGCCTTTCGGTCACTGAGAATATGCTGACAGCACATCCAAACGCAAATGGCCTCTTTGCTTCCAACGAGTCCAGCGCTGCTGGGGCTGCACAGGCTTTGCGTGGGCGCACGAACTCAAAGATAAAGATGGTGGGATTCGATTCTTCTGCGCCGCTGATTGAAGATCTGCGTAAGGGCGTGATCGATTCCCTGGTCGTGCAGCAGCCCTTCAAAATGGGCTACGAGAGTGTCATGGCAGCCGTTGCTCACCTCGGAGGCAAGCCAGTCACCAAAATCAACAATCTCGAACCTAAGCTGGTGATGGCAGGCAATGTGGATCAGCCAGATATCCAGACGCTGGTCAATCCAGACCTGAAAAAATATCTTCCTTAGGGGACAAGTTCCTTGAGGCTGATCTTGCGAAAGGAAACCGGCTTGCCAGTATTAAATTGCAGGCCGATAAATCCGCTGAGGCTGCGCTTGTCTGATGTTTCCAACACCTTCTTGCCGTTGTGCTTGACAGTGATTTTAGGTCCAAGGTGTATCACCTCAAATGTATTCCACTCATCGGGCTTTATCTTTGATGGAGTGGCTTCGGCAATGCCAACGATCGAGCCGGTTTTGAAGTCCTTGCGATCATCGTAAATCTGCAACTCGTATCCGGTCTCGTCGGGCTTGCCTGTAGCATCGCTGCGCAGAAACACACCGCTATTCCCATCAGCGGCAGTCTTGTATTCAAGCTTCAGCTCGTAGTCCTTGTAAGTCGTCTCTGTACGCAACCAACCGGCTGGGCCTTTGTCGGCAGTGATCGCGCCGTTCTCGACGCGGAAATTCGCACCACCCACGTTGACCCAACCCTTCAGGGTTTTGCCGTCAAAGAGGCTCGATGCAGAGAGTAGAAGTAGGAGTGGAAGAAGCATGGAATTTGGTGGGGTGTGCCGCAGTTGTCCTAACGGTAAATCCTTGGTCAGCATACTACAAATTGGGCCATTCTGGGGCGTAGTCATCACAGCTATAATTCATCCATGAAGTTGGCTATCCTGTCGGATGAATTTTTCGATCCGAAGCTCCAAGGCATGGGAGGATTTGGCTGGGCTGCCTGGCAGGCAGCCCAGATCCTGGGTTCTCATCAAGAATTCAACGTGGATCCAGTCTTCATCTCAGGTCAATTGCGAGAGTCCGCCGATCAAAAGGAGTCCACCGCTCATGGCTGCCGCGTTCTGTTTCGACCAGAATCAACTGCCAGGGATGTCCTGAAACTGAGAAGAGAGCAATTTGATCTCTTGCTGAGTATTGACTATAACCAAGGCTACAGTCGGTATCTTAGGGCACTCCCGCGCACACCAGCCGATGCGGACAAGGTGCATTCCTGCCGTGTGCCGGGAGAAGATGAAGGCCTTCCTCAAGGGCTCTATTGCGTGAATGCATTGTCACTCGGCGGCACTCGGCGGCATCGTCGCCGCGTCCTGACAAGTTGAGGATCTTGAGTGAAGCCTGGGTGTGTGTAAACACGTCCATATATGAAGGTTTGGCGGTCAGCTTTCTCGAAGCCTTTGCCTGTGAGACGCCTGTTGTGAGTTGCCAGGATCCTGGCTTCACAGTAAGCCGCTTTGGAATTTTTGTAGGTCGCTATGATGGCACGGGGATGGAGGGCCTCGATGCCTTTGCCAATGCAGTTCGCCGCCTGCTGTGCGATTCAGAAACAACTCGTAAGCTAGGCATGGAAGCACGCCAATGGGTGAATGCGATCCACAATAAGGATGAGTTTCTTGCTCGATTTTCTCAACTCTGTGCTCATGCCGGAGTGCCATTGCATCTACGTGCCGCCAGTGCCTGAATTCACTGTCATTGCGCCGACACGAAATCGAAGACCGCTCTTGCAGGAAACGATTGCCTCTGTGATCCACCAGGACAATCCAAATTGGGAACTTCTGGATCGTGGCCACCATGTAGAAGTTTATGCAGAGCGCATCCCTCATGCATCAGAGCAAATCCAGTTGGGTTTCTCAGCTTCGGTCCCCGTTCACTACGAATAGATGCCTGTGCAGCCAATATCCAGATTGCATGGCCTCTTGTGCTTCCGTTGCCTGCGATGAACCCGCTGCGCTTTGGAATGGATGCAATTTCGCTGCGCAGTGCGTGGTCGGCTGCTCATTGGCCCTTCGGGTCGATTCGATGTAATTTTGTGCCACTTCGGTCCCCATGGTCGAAAAGCTGTTCTGCTGCGCGAAGCAGGAGTGATTGAAGGGAAAATTATCACGGCTATGCACGGTGATGACATCTACAAGTATCCTCGCCAGTTTGCATTTCCGATTTACAAAATTCTCTTCGAGAAAGGCGACTTATTCCTTCCTGTCAGCGATAAAGGCCGTCTCGAAATCATTCGCCTTGGTTGTCCGCCCGGCAAAGCCCGGGTCCATCGTATGGGAGTGGACCCTTCATTGTTTAAACTTCGACCTGAGTATCCTGATGTTCAGATTCTCAAACTACTTACTGTTGCCCGGCTGGTACCTGTGAAAGGAATTGCCGAAGTGCTTGAAGCATTGGCTTGTGTGCGCTTCCCATTTTGCTACCAGATTATCGGTGATGGGCCTTTGCGATCAGCGCTTGAACAACAAGCCGGGCGTCTTGGGCTTGCTCAACGAATCGAATTTCTCGGTGCCAGGACTGCAGACGAAATCCTTATCGCCTTGAACTCGGCAGATCTTTTTTTACTCCCTTCACACAAACAAGCTGATGGCGAAATGGACGGCATCCCTGTTGCATTGATGGAAGCGATGGCTGCCGCGTTGCCAGTCGTGTCGACAATCCATAGCGCAATTCCAGAGCTGGTGGAGAGTGGATTATCTGGGATTCTAGTTGAGGAGGGGAACTGCACAGCACTAGTTGCAGCAATCGAATCGCTGGCTGAAAACAGAATTTTACGCCGGGATCTGGGCATCAATGCAAGACTCACAATCCTGAGGGATTTTGAAATTCAACACTGGAATCAAGTTCTGGTAGAAATCTTTGAAGAGATCAAAAATCACTGAGTATGAAGTGTTCTGTCATCATCCCCTCCTACAATAGGCCTGAAGCGGCAAAACGCTGTGTGGCCGCGTGCCTTGCGTTGGTGGACCCAGGTGGAGGAATCGAAGTTATTCTCATCGATGACGGTAGCGAGCCACCGGTGCCCGCAATGGCTGGGATCATTCAAGTCAGTCTGAAAAACGGCGGCCCTGCCCAAGCGCGCAACGCAGGTCTCAGAATTGCCACGGGCGACTTTATTGCCTTCACTGATGACGATTGCGTGCCCCATCGCACCTGGCTAATCACCTTGCTCCGTGCTCACCTTCAGCAGCCCAACGCACTGCTTGGCGGGCAAACTCTGAATGCATTGCCCTCAAATCTCTACTCTACGGCGAGCCAATGTCTAGTAGATTATCTCTACGATGTATTGCCCAGACGAGCTCCCCGGTTTCGTTTCTTCACTTCTAACAACTGTGCGGCAAGTAGGGCTTCTCTGATCGCGCATGGTGGTTTTAATGAAACGTTTCCACTAGCAGCAGCCGAAGATCGAGATCTAAGTGAACGATTTGAAGAACACCTCTTTGTGCCTGAAGCGCGAGTCGACCACTGGCATGACCTTTCGCCACAGCGATTTTTCCGTCAGCACTTTACCTATGGGCGCGGAGATTACCACCTATCGCTCGCCCGTGCTTGTCGAAGAGATAAATTCCAGTTGGGTTCGAAGCAGTTCCACACCGGACTTTTACTGGCTCTATTTCGTGACCCGAAAGTGACGCTGCCAATACTTATTTTGTTCTTGCTGCTGATTGCTCAAGTGGCTTCATTCGCGGGGTTCCTTTATGAGACGAATCGCAAAAGAAGCTAGGGACTGGTGCACCCGACAGGACTCGAACCTGTGACCCTTTGCTTAGAAGGCAAATGCTCTATCCACCTGAGCTACGGGTGCACGTACATCTTCTAGTTTAAGGGTAGGTCGAGTACGACACAACTCCATTCCCCTTCTGTCCGTTCACTGAGCATCCCAAGCCCGAAAACTTGTTTCACCAGATTTGCCTCTTCGACACCAAAGCCAGCTAATACAATTCGCCCTCCAGGCTTTACCGCGCGAATGATTTCATCGGCAAAATTTACCAGCACCGTAGCGCTGATATTGGCTGCCGCCAGATCAAACCGTTCACCGGCAAGGCAATCCGGCATCCCTTGAACAACAGGCACGCCACTGAGATCGCGGGTGAGATGGCAGCTGTCGGTCTCGACATCAACTCCAACGATGAATCCAGCTCCGAGAAGTTTGGCTCCAAGAGATAAGATGCCCGCGCCGCAACCAAGGTCTAGCATGCGCATCCCCGGGGTTAGATATTCTTCTATCGCAACCAGGCATTGCCGGGTGGACGGGTGCTCGCCACTGCCACACGCTGCCCCATCCTGAAAGTGGATTCGCCAGCGTCCTGGTGGCGTTGGTTCTTCACTCCATGAGGGAGTGAAAAAGAAGCGCTCGCCAACAAGCCGGCTCTTCCAGGCCAGATGGCTAATCTTGATCCAATCCGTGTCGTCCACCTCTACTTCGACGCCAAAGCCACTCGCGGCCTCTTTGGTGTCGAAGCTGGCGCGAAGGATCCACCGCCCATTGGGCTCTTCCGTTTCCGAAACGCCGGTGGTGCCGGCCTCAAAAAGATCAGCGATGAGGATGTCTTTTTCCTCTTCATTCGCCGTAAGAACTACTACGTAATTTGCCAACTAGTTTTTCGCGAACCTCTTGAAAAAGCTCGCATCCTTCCATTTCGGAGCTTCATTTGTGTTTGCTGCCGACCGGATCATCGAAGCAAGCACGCGGTTGTACTTGGCTGCTGCGTCGAGGTCAACTGGCTGATTGAGATCGTCCCCAGGTGCATGATAGCGCTCGCGCAACCAGGTCTGGATCATCTTCTCTTCGGGCGTGCCCTTCTTGTATCCAAATTTGAAGGCCAACGCAGGCGTGCCGTTACGGATAAAGCTGTACTGGTCACTGCGAACAAAACTGTTGCGCTCCGGTGCCGGATCGGCCCAAACTTCAATGCCTGCTTCCTCCGCGCCTTTACGAGCCAGATCGCCCAGCGTCGACTCATCGACACCGAGGATCACTAGACCCTTCAGCGGAAACAGCGGCAGATACATATCCATGTTCAAATTACCGGCCACTTTCGCTTTCTTCTCTTTGCCAAACGCAGGATGCTGCGCGTACCAGCTAGAGCCCAGCAACCCCTTCTCCTCACCAGTCAGAGCGATAAAGGCCACACTTCGCTTCAGGTCGATGTTGCTTTCTTTCAGGTGTCGAGCTGCTTCAATCAAACTGGCGACCCCACTCGCGTTATCCATCGCGCCATTGTAGATGGTGTCACCAATCAACTTATCGTTTACCCCAAGATGATCGAGATGCGCTGTAACTACGATGAACTCATTCTTGAGCAGAGGGTCGCTGCCTTCCCGAATGCCAATGACATTCTCGCTGGATACCTTTGACTGACGGTAGGCGGCGCGCGCCTTAAGCCTTCCCGTGAGAGGAAAGTGCGGCAGCGCTTTGCGGCTATTGGCAAGCTCAAAGATCTCTTCAATTGCGTGGCCACTTCCAGCGAAGAATTTGGACGCGTGCGCGGCGTTGATCGTCAGGCTCAGCTTCAGGCCATCTTTTGCCTGCGATTTTTCATCAATCGACATACTTGGCATCAGCCGCGCCAGTGTCGAACGAGACCACGGAATGTCGCTTGTGCGAGGATTGCTGATCATCGCAGTGCCAATAGCTCCTGCTTCGCTCAATGCCTTGCCACGTTCGCCAGCACTCTGGTAGTGACTAACCAGTGCGGCCGGAATCCCGGCGGGTTGTCCGCTGATGTAAACGGCAATTTTGCCCTTTAGATCGACAGCCTTAAGGTCATCGTAGTTGTGCTCAGGAACCTTTGTGCCGTAGCCCACAAACACCATCTCTGCTTCCAATTTCGGCGCCGGAGCATTGCGAATGCCAATGTTGGCATCTTCAACTAGAGTCAGTTTTTCCTCTTTGCCATCGCGAACTATTGTCAGACTGGATTTTGATTCCTCAATCCTGCGGCTCAGAAAGCGTACCTTCTGCATATAGTTCGATGCGCTACCACCAGGCCGCAAACCCACCCTCTCAAATTCAGACGCTACATACTTGGCTGCAATCTCGTAGCCCTCGCTCCCGATGTCACGCCCCTTCAATTCGTCTTTGGCCATCATCTCCACATGCGCCCACCAGCGGCGGCCTTCATTTGAAAGGTTGATTTCAGCCGCACCCAGTGCAGTCGCAAAAATAACGATACTGACGCCGCAGCTCCAATATCGGCCCCGTAACTCATCAAATTCAATCATGAAATGAAAATCCTCAATAGTAGTCTGCGCAGGACATGTAGTAGCCACATTGGGTGCAGAAAAGCTTGCACTTGCGCTGTTCGAGGCGCAAACTGCATACGGGGCAATAAAGCATGGGCTGATCTTCTGATAACGGTTCCGCGTTTCCGGGTAACGTTTCTTTTGGCGTCACGTCCTGATCCATAACTCCACCATTATATGAACGGCGCTACAATCACAGCCATGCGGCGGCCAATTGCAATCGTTACCCTTTTCGGTTTGCTCCTCTCTTGCGGACAAGCCCAACCACCGGTCAAGCGTTCTCCTTCTGAACCGCTGATTCCGCGGGAACCTGTACGAGGCAAGAATGGAGCGGTTGCTGGCGGCACCGCAGCCTCAGTCGACGCAGGTATGCGCATCTTCAAAATGGGCGGCAATGCTGTCGACGCGGGAGTAGCGACCATGTTCGCTGCTGCCGTTGCCGAGTATTCTCACTTCGGCTTTGGCGGCGAAGCCCCAATCCTCATCCGAACCAAAGACGGCAAGGTTTTTACCATCAGCGGCGTGGGCACCATGCCAAAGCTTGGAACGCTGGAATACTTCAAGAAGCACCAGATGGAGCCTCTCGAAGTCGATACAACCGAACCCAACGGATTGCCTCGCTACCTGCCAGTGACCGGGCTCCTGCCTGCCATCGTGCCAGGAATGGTCGAAGCCGGCCTTGTAGCTCTGCGCGAGTTTGGCACTCTCAGTTTTGAACAAGTGATTGCTCCTGCACTCGACCTCGCCGATGAGCAGGTGGTTGACGACATGCGCGCCGCCGTCGTCCGTTACTCGCGCCCCTTCTTTGATCGCTGGCCCACATCAAAGGCTTACTTCATGCCCGAAGGCCGTTTGCCACGCCCCGGTGAAATCTTCAAACAGCCGGCTCTTGCAAGAACTCTCCGTGCAATGGTGGCCTCAGAACAACGCGCCGCCGCACTCAAGAAGCCACGTACGGCCGGCATTGACGCCGTGCGCGATTACTTCTACCGCGGCGAACTTGCTCGTAAGATCGACACCTTCTCGCGCGACAATGGCGGCCTGATTCGCTACGAGGACCTCTCCACCTTCCGTCTCAAGCCCGAGCCCTCTCTTGGGGGAACCTACAAGAACTACACGATCTACAAGCCCGGCTTTTACACCCAGGGCCCCGCCTCGATCGAACTTTTGAATCTGATCGAGAACATGGACGTCGCCAGGATGGGCTTCGGCTCGGAAGATTACATACACAACCTCACCGAGGCAATGAAGCTAGCCTATGCTGATCGCGATGCCTACTATGGTGATCCAGATTTCACCAAGGTCCCCGCAGAGGAATTGCTCTCGAAGGAATACGCTAAAGATCGATTTAAGCAGATTGGCGCAATGGCAAGTCTCGATTTCCGCCCTGGCAAAGTTAAGAATGCCAATGGAACCCATCCCTCTCAAGAAGAACTCGTTCGCCGCCAGATAGACGACGCGCTGATGTATGGCGACACGACTTCTGTGAATGCAATTGACAAAGACGGCATCCTCTTCAGCGCCACTCCAAGCGGTGCAGCGCTGCCCAGCGTCATCGTCGGCGATACCGGCATCCCGCTCACGCAGCGCGCGCAGAGCTTCTACCTGATCGGGGGGCATCCCAACGATGTCGCCCCTGGCAAACGGCCTCGCGTAACTCTCACCCCGTCCCTGATCGTCAAGGATGGCAAGCCCTCAATGGTCATGGCTACTCCAGGCGGTGACAACCAGGATCAAAGTCTGGTGCAGATTTTCTTGAATATTGCCGAGTTTGGAATGGATGCGCAACAGGCCGTGGCCGCACCCCGTTTCCAGTCGCGGCATCTTGTTTCCAGCTTCGACAATCACGCTATGAATCCTGGCAGCTTGCTTGTCGATGAACGCTTCGGTCGGCCAGTTGCTTTAGGTCTCAAGAATCGCGGTCACCGCATCGAGTTCCGGTCACGCTTCTCTTCCGGTGCTGCACCCACGATGATCCGCATTCTGCCGGATGGCACTATTGAAGCAGGTGCCGACCCTTACTCCTTCCGTGTTGCCAAGGCATTCTAACCGCCTGTGAAGAACCTCATCTTCGTCGCTGGTCATGCCATCGTGCGTGACATCAATCTGGTTGAAGAAGATGCTGGCTGGTTCTTGCTCGAATTTCAGCGAGGAGAGCCGAAGAAATACATCGGGCACATCGAGCGTGCTGTTCAAGAGGCCGCTACTGACCCCGATGCATTGCTCCTCTTCTCCGGTGGGCCCACCAGAATCGAAGCCGGCCCAAGAACAGAGTCTCTCAGCTATTGGCTAGTCGCGGAACACTTTAATTGGTTCGGGCACCCACACGTTAAGGAGCGCGCCTATCTCGAAGACTTTGCTCGAGACAGCTTCGAGAATCTACTCTTTGGAATCTGCCGCTTCAAAGAAGTCACCGGTCATCTTCCTGAGATAGTCACCGCTGTGAGCTGGGAATTCAAGCGTGTCCGTTTTGCCGGCCTGCACCGTGAAGCCATAGGCTGGCCTCGCGAACAATTCCGCTACATCGGTGCCAATGATCCTGAGAGAATCGAACAGGCCCTGCGGGCGGAAGAGCGTGCCCGCGAAAAGTACCTCGCCGACCCATACAGCCAGGGCGACGAGTTCCGCCTGAAGAAGGACGAGCGCAATCCCTTTCGCCGCCAGAACGGCTACGCCCTCAGTTGCCCTGAAATGTTTACCAAGGACAAGCCATGGCTCTAGGCAGTGTCGATCTTGGCGGAACCAATATTGCCGCCGCGATTGGACTCGCCGGCGGATCGATCCTGCGCGAGGCGCAGATCCCAACCGGGAGCCACCTTGGGCCAGAAGGCGTCCTCAATCGAATCGCTGCACTTGTTCAATCGCTGGCCCCTCAGGGCATTGACGCTCTGGGCCTTGGCGTTCCAGGGCTTTGCGATCTCTCCAGCGGCCAAACCCTGTTTCTTCCAAACATGCCTTCACAATGGCGCGGCGTGCCCGTTGCTGAAATCCTGCAGCGAAGTCTGAATTGCCCCGTCTATCTTCTCAATGACGCCCGGATGGCGGCCCTTGGAGAGTTGGATCATGGGCACGGAAAGCAAGTTCGCAACTTCGCGTTCTATACGCTTGGTACTGGAATCGGCGGTGGTATCGTGCTTGATGGCCGTCTCAGAATCGTTGGAGGCGAGCTTGGTCATCAGACAGTTCTTCCAGGTGGGCCGCTCTGTGGATGTGGTTCGCACGGCTGTCTCGAAGTTCTCTCTAGTGCACCGGCACTCACCGCAGAGGCGATGAGACTGATTCAGATGGGCCAGGCACCAGACCTGATTCAGCGAGTTGATGGCGACCTGAATCGAGTCACTACACTTCTCATGGCCCAATGCACGGACTCTTCGATTGCCGCCGCGATTGACCGCGCCGCTCGCTATCTGGGGATAGGAATTGCCAACATCGTCAATGCAATCCACCCAGACTTGATCGTCCTCGGCGGTGGCCTCGCACAAATGGGAGCGCCGCTATTCGATCCAGTGCGCGATGAAGTCTCCCGTCGCGTGCGCATGTTTCCGGTCGACAAGCTCCTCATCGAGCCATCCCTCATAGGCCCGCGCGCAGGCACTCTGGGCGGCCTCGCCCTCGCCCATCGCAGGGGTGTGATTTGATGGAAGAACAACGATCATGCTGCAACTAGGATTTGTATCGGCGATTCTGCCCGATCTCACACTCGAAGAAGTTCTCACCTTTGCGGCGGAAGAAAAATTCCGCTGTGTCGAAGTAATGTGCTGGCCCAAGGGCAAAGCGGAACGGCGCTATGCCGGCATCACCCACATTGACGTCGTAGGCTTCACCAAAGACGACGCCAAGCGCGTGCAGGACCTCACTGCCGCCAAGGGCGTCTCCATCAGCGGGCTCGGCTACTACCCGAATCCACTCACGCCCGATTTGGCTGAAGCCGCCGTCTATGCCGAACACATCAAGGCCGTCATCGTTGCGGCCAAGCTGCTGGGCATCCCCGTTGTCAACACCTTCGTTGGCCGCGACTGGACCAAGAGCGTCGACGACAACTGGCCTCGCTTTCTCTCTACCTGGAAACCGATCCTCGATTGCGCCGACGAACATGGCATCAAGATCGGCATCGAAAATTGTCCGATGTCCTTCACCAAAGACGAATGGCCCGGCGGCAAAAACCTCGCCACCACGCCCGTGATTTGGCGTCGCATGTTCAACGACCTGCCCACTTCAAACTTCGGTCTCAACTTCGACCCCAGCCACTTCGTCTGGCAAGGCATGGATTATGTCAAGGTGCTGCGTGAATTCAAAGACCGCCTTCATCACATGCATGCCAAGGATGCGCGCGTGGATCATGATCGTCTGAGCGAGGTAGGCCTGCTGGCGCACCCGAACGAATATCACACCCCCAAGCTTCCGGGCATGGGCGATGTCGATTGGGGCAAATTCTGCGGCACCCTGGCAGAGGTCTACGACGGCCCGCTTGCGATCGAAGTGGAAGATCGCGCTTATGAAGGCAGCCTCGAAGCACGCAAGCGCAGCCTGATCATCAGCCGTAATTACCTTAGCGCGTTTGTGGGCTAAAGGTGGCTCACCGCTACCTTCTCTTCTGGAAGCCTTATGGCGTCTTAAGCCAATTCACGCCTGAACCAGGCAGCAAGCATCTGACGCTCGCCGAGTTCATCAAAGAGCCCGGCGTTTACCCGGTCGGACGTCTCGACTGGGATAGCGAAGGCCTGATGATGCTTACTGACGACGGCGAATTGCAACATCGCTACACCGACCCACGCTTTGAACATGCGCGTGCGTACTGGGTGCAAGTGGAAGGCGAGGCAACCGAAGAGGCTCTGGATAAGCTGCGGGCAGGTGTCAAGATTCAGGACTATACGACGAAGCCAGTAAAGGCTCGCCTGGTATCGAATGAAGAAGCAGCAGTGCTGCCGGAACGCACTGTGCCCATCCGCTTCAGAGCATTGATCCCCACTTCTTGGATCGAACTTCAACTCAAGGAAGGCCGCAACCGGCAGGTGCGCCGCATGACGGCTGCTGTAGGACTGCCGACGCTTCGCCTGTTGCGAGTCAAGATGGGAGACCTGAGTCTCGAAGGCCTGACACCGGGAAAATTCCGCAAGATTGACGCCCCGAAATTGCCGCCGCGACCCAAGCGCAGATAGCTGTTATCTTGCGATTTTAAGAGAAATGAGACACTGAAGATGTCAATGGAAAATCGAATCCTGATCGACCGGTTTGCAGTTAAGAACTATCGAAGTATCAAGGAATGCGACGTTCAACTTCGGCCTCTTACATTTCTGGTTGGTGCTAACGGATCGGGCAAAACCAGTTTTGTGGATGCTCTTCTTTTTGTTGCCAGCGCACTCAACGAGACTTTGCAGAGGGCAATTATCACTCGCGGTGGCATTCACAGTATTCTTTACCAATTTCTTTCCCGACCGGCGAGTATGACCTTCAGCTATCACATTTCGGCGGAGCAAAGTTTTCGCTGCGAGTTCCATTTGGAACTGCATGTTTCCAGCGATTGGTCGGTAACCGTAGTACGTGAGGAGTGCTTAATTGAAAATTCAGATGGTGTTAAGCATTCCTATCTAGTAAGCGATGGAAAAGTCACCGGAACTGCGGCAGTATTCCCGGCTTTCAGTCCAGACCGTATTTTTCTAGCGAATGCCTCTGGCCTTCCCGAATTTCGATTTATTTTTGATTTTTTGAGCGGCCTTTCTGGGTCAGAATCAGTATTGCCACATATTCACTCTCTGCTGCAACATAGCGGGACAACGGGGCGTAGTTTAGCATCTCGATACCTTGCATTAGGTGAAAAGCGGCGAGATCGCTTGGATATTATTGAGCAGTATATGCGTGCGATTGCACCACCATTCAAAGGGATAGATGTCGTCGAATCGGATAACAAATTGTGGCTGCGGTTTGTTGAAAGCTCGCCCTCTGGAGAAGCGACTCCGTTCTACATTGCGCAATCATCTGCTGGCCTCGTCAACTGTGCGGATATGCTGCTGGAGCTTTTTGAGCCTCCAGCTCTTGGCCGCCCAGCTTCGCCGGTCATCATTGAGGAACCAGAAGCCTTCTTGCACCCTGGGGCGATTCAAGTAATGCTCGATAGTTTTAGAGAATCAAGCAATAAGCGCCAAGTTCTGGTCACTACACATAGCCCCGAATTGCTAGATGACAAGGGAATTTCAGCGGATTGCATCCTTGCTGTTCATAGAGATCAGATGGGAAGTCATATCGCACCTTTAGACTCAGCTACCAAGAGCATTATTCAGGATCGCTTGTATACTCCCGGACAACTCCTTCGCCAGGACGGCCTTTACTGATGCAGCCTTTGCAATGGGGCCTGATCGTTGAAGGACACGGCGAAGAGCTTGCTGCGCCAGCTTTGATTCGGCGAATTGCAATAGATTATGGCTTCTACTCTCCGATCAAATTCTCGGTCAGACGAATTCCAAAGTCTCTGTTAATTCGGGAAGGAGAGTTGGAACGCGCAATTGAAGCGCTATCCCGACAGGTTGGCCGAGGTCAGCCTTTCTTAGTGTTAGTGGATGCGGATAAGGATTGCCCCAAAGAACTTGCCTCAAAGTTTCAAGCTCAATGCCGCTCCAGCCATTCCGACCTGCAGATTTCATTTGTGTTGGCGAAGATGGAATACGAAGCATGGTTCCTTGCTTCGTTGAACTCGCTCTCTGGATGCGGCGGCCTGGCACATGGAATTCAAGCTCCCCAAGACCCTGAGTCGATTCAAGGAGCAAAGGAATGGCTCTCCAGCCAGATGCCCGCTGGGCAAAGCTATTCTCCGACGCGCCACCAGACATCTTTTTCCGAGCAATTGAGCCTTGAGGAGGCAAGACAAGCCCGCTCGTTCAGAAAGTTCGAAAAAGAAGTCAAAAGCCTTCTCGGCATCAGTTCAGCTTCCTAAGCCAGATATTGCGAAAGCGCATCTCCGTACGCGGGGCGTTCTTAAAGCCAGAGTGGTCCTGCAGACGTAAAGCCCCAGGCTCGCAAAGGTTAGCTTGCTGACAACCCCCACCTTTCTTCGGCATCGGCGTATTCAACTGCACCATCACGCCGTTATGAATCACGGTCGCCATCGCAGGTTTCTCCATCACACCCTCTGCGCTACAAGCGGGAGCGGTGAAGAGCACATCGTATGTCTGCCACTCCCCAGCGGGTTTCGATGCATTTACGCGAGGCGCGGCAAAGCCATAAAGCGCACCCGCAATCCCATCCGCATACGTTGCGTTGTTCAATGAGTCGAGCACTTGCAGTTCAAAGCAATCGAGCAAAAAGACACCGGAGTTTGCCTTCAATTGCCCTTTTTGATCGGGCATCGACGGGAGCTTGTACTCGACATGAATCTGGGCATCGCGATACTTCACTTTTGAAATCGCATCCTTAGCCCCAGTCACGCAGAGCATCGATTTATCGGTGTCGATCAAACATCCTGTTAGCGTGCCATCGGGCTTGGTCCATTGGTCGAGACCAGAGCCGTCGAAAAGTACGATAGCGTCCGAAGGAGGCATAGATGACTGAGCGCCCGGCCGCACGATTGGCGGCTGGGCGCTCAGGGCAAACGACGACAGGATCACGAGGGCAAGCTCACGCATGCCTCTAATTTTATCCGTTGCGCGCGAGGAAGGATTGCAGTTGATCGCGATGATACGCGATGCGTTGCCGGTCGCGCGGGCGAAGCTCCGGGGCAGTCAGGAGCCGGTTCAAATTGTCGACGGCTTTGTCGAGACGTCCGCGATCAAATTTCCCCCGTGATGCGCTTTGCTGAAAGCGCTCGAGGTTTTCGATCACATCTGAAAAGCGACGGCGCGCCCAACCATCCCAAGCGGCCCGTTGGCCGATCTGTGCCAGGTCTTGCTGGATCGAATCGATTCGCCGTTGACCCGATTCATAGGGATTGCTCCGGCCATAACTTCGACCGTAAGGATCGGCGGATCGATAGCCGCCATATTGGGCGAAGATTGCGCCGCTGGTAAGCAACGCGAGACTCAGAAGCTTGGCTGTCATAAATGTCTCCTGCCCAGTTGGACGCAACGTCCCGGCACGGGTTTCGCGTCAATGCAAAAATGGAAGACGCTCCTCATGAAGACACTCATATTGCTTTTTGCGCTAGCCGCCACGATGCAAGGCCAACAGATTGAAACGCTCATCGGTGACGGCAAACCAGGCCTGAGCGACACGCAAGTCAACAACCCGTACGGGTTGGTGATTGGCCCGGATGGCGCTCTTTATTGGTGTGATATCAATAGCCATGTCGTTCGGCGCATGGATCTCAAAACCCGCAAGACAACAATCGTTGCCGGCACCGGGCAGAAGGGCAACACAGGCGAAGGCGTACTCGCCACGTCCGCCGATCTCGACGAACCCTATGAGGTGCGCTTCGACAGCAAAGGCAATCTCTTCTTTGCCGACATGAAGAACCACATCATCCGCCGTGTCGACAAAAAGCGCAAGACCATCACCACCGTCGCGGGCACCGGGCAACCCGGCTTCAGCGGCGATGGCGGCTACGCAAAAAAAGCGATGCTCCGCCAGCCGCACAGCATCGTCTTCGACCCGCAAGGCCGTCTTCTGATCTGCGACATCGGCAATGACCGTGTTCGCCGTCTTGATCTCAACAGCGGCATCATCGAAACCTATTTGGGCAACGGCGAAAAGAAAGATCCTGTGGAAGGCGCAAAGTTGCTTGACACCCCTTTGCTCGCCCCACGGGCCATTGAAATCGACAAAGACGGCAAGCTCTACATCGTCAAGCGTCAGGGCAACGCGCTCTATGAAGTCGATCCCAATCGCGGCACTTATCATCTTCTGGCGGCCAAAGGTTTCAATGGTCCCAAAGGAATCGCCGCAGGCCCCAAAAACACACTCTACATCGCCGATACCGAAGCTCATGCCATTCAGCTTTTTGATCTCAAGACCGGTAAGATCACCCAGGTAGCGGGCAGTGGACAAAAAGGCGACGGACCCGAAGGTAACCCCCTGCTGTGCAAGATGAACCGCCCGCACGGCGTATTTGTAGACAAGAAGGGCACTGTCTACGTCGCCGACAGCGAAGCCCACCGTATCCGTAAGTTTAAAATTGCAGTAAGATAAGAGCGTGCAAGCCCGTGTACTGATTGCGCTAACCGGACTCCTGTCTCTGTTGGCCGCCGAAGAATCCAAGACCTTCACCACGATGCAAAAGCGTTGGTGGGCCATCCAGCCGTTGGCGCAAGTCAGCGACAAAAACGAAATTGACGCCTTCATCCTTGAAAAGCTTAAAGCCAAAGGGCTAACCCCGAATCCCGCCGCCGGCAAAGCCACTCTACTCCGCCGCATCACGCTCGACCTCACTGGTCTTCCTCCAACCGTCGAAGATTTGCAAAACTTCCTTGAAGACATTTCGCCCAAATCCTGGGAACGCGTTGTAGACCGTCTGCTCGCCTCACCTCACTACGGCGAACGCTGGGCTCGCCACTGGCTTGATGTTGCCCGCTACGCCGATAGCGACGGCTTTAAGGCCGACGATACCCGCGCCCATGTCTGGCGCTACCGCGACTATGTAATCCAGAGCTTCAATCAGGACAAGCCCTACGACAGATTTGTCAAAGAGCAAATCGCCGGCGACGAACTGTATCCCGGCAACAACGAAGCAAAGATTGGAGTCTCCTTCAATCGCCATTTCCCGGACGAATACAACGCCGCCCACATCAAGCTGCGCCGTCAGGAAATGCTCAACGACATCACCGACGCCGTGGGCTACGCCTTTCTCGGAGTCACCCTCGCCTGCGCCCGTTGCCACGACCACAAGTTCGATCCACTCTTGCACAAAGATTATTACCGCCTGCAAAGCTTTTTCACGAATGTCCGCATCGATGATGGAGTCGTCCTCGATGGGCAAGAACAAGTAAGTGGCTACAATCAACAACTCGCCAAATGGGAATCCGCAACAGCGACGATCCGCACCGAAATGCAGGCACTTCTCAAGCCAGCTCGCGATGCCTTCTATCAGGAGCGCCTCACGCGATACCCGGAAGACATTCAGGAAGTTCTAACCATGAAGCCAGAGGCGCGCAGCCCGGAACAGTGGATGCTCTATCACAAGGCCTTGCCTCAAGTCGTCTTCACCGACAACGAGCTCCGGGGCAAGTTGCGTGGCGACGCATCGCTGCGCTACAAGTCGCTCGAGCTGGAATTGAAAGTATTCGACTCGATCAAACCCGCGCCGCTCAATGTGGCCCAATCCGTTATCGATGCCTCACGCACGGCTCCAAAAACACACGTGCTGCGCGGGGGTGCCTGGGATGGTCACATGGAAGAAGTGCAGCCTGGCTTCCTGAGCATCCTCGATCCAACCGATCTCAAGATTGCGCCTGCAAGCACCGAATCGACAGGCCGCCGCAGCGCACTAGCCAACTGGCTCGCTAGCCCCACCAACCCTCTCTCAACACGCGTGATCGTCAATCGCGTCTGGCACTATCACTTCGGGCGCGGCATCGTCGGCACTCCCAGCGACATGGGCGTCATGGGCGAGCGTCCTTCACATAAAGAACTTCTCGACTGGCTCACCAGCAAGTTTGTAGGCGAAGACCAGTGGAGTATGAAGAAGCTCCACAAGCGCATCCTGATGAGCGCCACCTACCAGCAGAGTTCGACCAGCCGCGCGGAGGCTGAAAAAGTCGACCCCGAAAACAAACTTCTCTGGAAGTTCACGCGCCGTCGCCTCGAAGGCGAATCGATTCGCGATTCTATGCTAGCCACCAGCGGAATGTTGAACACAAAAATGGGAGGCCCAGGCGTCTTTCCTCCGCTTCCGGACGGGGTTCTGCCTAAGGGCTATCAATTGTGGAAAGCCACCGCCGATTCTGACGATAACCTGCGCCGCAGCATCTACATCTTTGTGCGTCGCAACCTGCGTTATCCCATGTTTCAAAGCTTCGACATGCCCGACACGCACGATAGCTGCGACCGCCGTCAAGCCACTGTCACTCCCGATCAGGCTCTGGAACTCATGAACGGCAAGCTCGTCCACCAATGGGCCCGCGCCTTCGCTCGTCGCGTCGATAATGATGCTGGTATTGATACACGGGCCAAGGCCGAGCGAGCGTTGCGGATGGCCTATACACGCACTCCTAATCCAGAAGAGATCGCAAGCGCCACTGCGTTTCTGAAGAAGCAGGAAAAGATCGCCGGTAGCGCCGAAGGCGCACTCGAAGATCTCTGCCATACGCTGCTCAGCTCGAACGAATTCTTGTACATCAATTAGAGGAAGTCCCGGATGAACCTGACCAATCGTCGCCGATTCTTGACCCAGGGTGGGAGCGGCCTAGGTGCGCTTGCTTTTTCTTCGATGCTCGCCGCTGAACGTAGCACACAGCCTCATCACACGCCCAAGGCAAAGTCTGTCATCTTCCTTTTTATGGAAGGCGGCCCTAGCCACATCGACCTCTTCGACCCCAAGCCGAAGATCAACGAGCTACACGGCCAACCGATGCCCAAGAGCTTCGGCAAGCTCATCACCGCGATGGGCACTGGCAACAACTCATTGATGGGCTCACCTCGCAATTGGAAGCAACATGGCCAGAGCGGTACGTGGGTGAGCGATTGGTACCCGCACATCGCCCAGCACGTCGACGATATGGCGGTGGTGCGAAGCTGCGTAGCCGACGGGCTTAATCACGTCGGCAGCGTTTGCCAGATGAACACGGGCGACATCCTCGCTGGCCGTCCGAGCATGGGTGCCTGGGTCAATTATGGCCTCGGCAGCGCCAACAAAGATCTTCCTTCCTTCACGGTTCTGATCGACGATAAAGACCCACTCGGCAACACCAAAAACTGGAGCGCCGGCTTCCTGCCCGCAGTGCATCAAGGCACGCTCTTCCGCCAGGGCGAAACTCCGATTCTCAACACGCGTCTGGCCCCCGGACAAACCACCGGACGCCAACTCAGCAAAATGGATTTCCTCTCCCAGCTCAATCGAAGCTGGAGTAAGGACAAGCCCGAAGACAGCGAGCTCGACGCTCGCCTCAAAAGTTACGAACTCGCCTACAAGATGCAGGCGGCAGGCCCGGAAGCCGTCGACATCACAAGCGAAACGGCTGAAACCAAGGCCCTCTACGGATTAGATGAACCCATCACCGAAACATTTGGCCGCAACTGCCTGCTAGCACGCCGCCTCGTCGAGCGCGGCGTCCGCTTCGTCGAACTCTATTGCGGCTCCGGCAGCGGCTGGGACGCCCACACCGATATGGAAGGCAATCACAGCAAGTGGTGCAAAGTATCGGACAAACCAATCGCTGGCCTGCTCACGGATCTCAAGCGCCGTGGGCTTCTTGATTCAACTCTGATCGTCTGGGGCGGGGAATTTGGCCGCACGCCGTTTAATGAAAAAGGCAATGGCCGCGATCACAACCCCTGGGGCTTCTCGATGTGGTTCGCTGGTGGAGGTGTCAAAGGAGGGCAGGTTATTGGATCGACAGACGAGATCGGCCTGCGTGCCGTCGAGCGTCCCTCACACGTCCATGACATCCACGCGTCGATTCTATGGCTGATGGGTCTCGACCATATGCGCCTCACCTACCTGCGCAACGGACGCGCTGAGCGCCCCACTATTGTCGGCGGCGAAACGATGATCCCGGAGCTTTGGGGCGGCAAGCCCAAAGGCTGATGAATTAGGTCGACGTTTACAATGCCTCCAATATTTGCCGTGCTCGTTGCCATGGTGGCATTTCTTGGTGCGCTCGCTTCAACTTCGGGCACGACTCACACCAACGTGGCAAACCAACTTAGAAAGCTGATAGAGGAATTCCACAATCTAAATCTGTCGAATCAAGAGGAAAGAGAACGAGCACAACACCATCTGCAAGTTCTTCAAGTGCAAATCAAGCATTTTTTGGAGCGCACAATTATCTGCAAGCGGATCCACATTTTTAGCTATTGCTCGGTTTCGTTGCCACTGGTTTTCGTCCCTTTTGCGATTTCAGACTCACCGCTGCAGGTTATGTTTCTTGCCGGAGGAATGTTGATCATTCTTCTGTCAATCACATGGATGCGAATTAAGGAACTGACAATCGGCGGCGACACAATTCAGATTGCTGCGGACGAAGTGCTGGATACTAGGCTTGAGATTCCATTTAAGGCCTTAGAGGTCTAAACGGTTTTTAGAATTTCTTGATCCAGGGACGAGCTTTTTTGGGTTGTCGGTCTTGAATCATCCACCAGCCGACCATGCCCACAGAGTAGAGCATCAAGCTGACGCCAAGGAGTGTAGGAATGTTTAAAAAGTCCATCACTCACAATATTCGCATAAATTGCCACCATCGCATTTCGTTTGTTCGCTACATGTACATCCCGCCATTCACCTTCAGCACATTCCCGGTGATGTAGCTCGAATTCTCTCCAGCCAAAAACGCAACCGCAGCCGCGACATCCTCCACCTTTCCAAACCGCTTCAGCGGAATCACGTTCAGCATTTTTTCCTTCACCTCATCGCTCAACACAGCCGTCATATCCGTCTCGATAAACCCAGGCGTCACCGCATTCACAGTGATATTGCGAGATGCCAATTCCTGCGCGAGCGACTTCGTCAGCCCGATCAATCCTGCCTTCGACGACACATAATTCGCTTGCCCCGCATTCCCCATCTCACCCACCACACTCGCGATATTGATGATTCGCCCCCAGCGCTCCTTCATCATCCCGGGCATCACTCCCTGGGCACAAAGAAAAGCCCCCGTCAGGTTTGTCTGAATCACGCTGTTAAAATCCTCCAGTTTCATCCGCATCGAGAGCCCATCCTTGGTCACTCCGGCGTTGTTCACCAGAATATGTATCGGCCCCGCCTCGGCGACCGCCCTTTTTACAGCCTCTTGGATTGATTCCGGCGACGACAAATCAATCGTCAACACCAGAGCCTCTCCGCCGGTCAAGCGGATCTCCGCCGCCGCCTCTTCCAACTTGTCCAGGTTGCGCGCGGCAAGCACCACTTTGTGCCCCGCTGCCGCCAACGCCTTGGCACAGGCCAAACCAATTCCGCGACTCGCGCCGGTTATCAATGCTGTTCTCTTCGTCACCCTTCCATAATAAGAGGAGATGTCTTATCAGGATCTATCCGAGTTCCTCTCCGCTCTCGACAAAGCCGGCGAGCTAAAACGTATCCCCTTTGAAGTCGACCCTTATCTAGAGATCACGGAGTTCGCAGATCGCGCTGTAAAAAGCGGCGGCCCTGCGCTGCTCTTCGAGAAACCGAAGGGCTCCTCGATCCCGCTTGCGATCAATCTCTTCTCCAGCGACCGCCGCATGGAGATTGCCCTCGGCGTCAATTCCCTCGACGAAATCGCCGACCGCATCACTGAATACCTCGGCATGAAGATGCCCACCGGCCTGATGGGCAAGTTGAAAATGCTACCCAAGCTCGCCGAGATGGGAAATTTCTTTCCCAAGGATGTCTCAAGCGGCCCCTGCAAAGAAGTCATCCAGAAGGATAATTTCTCGCTCGACGAGTTCCCGATCCTGCACTGCTGGCCTCAGGACGGCGGCCGCTATATTACCCTGCCGCTGGTCTTCAGCAAGAACCCCACTACCGGCAAACGAAATTGCGGCATGTACCGCATGCAGGTCTACGATTCCAAGACCACCGGCATGCACTGGCAACTCCACAAACAGGGTGCCGATCATTATCGCCAGCTCCTCAAAGAAGGCAAACTGCAGCGCATGCCCATCGCGGTAGCCATTGGAGCCGACCCAGCCACGCTCTACTCAGCCATCCTGCCCCTCCCACCTGAACTCGACGAGATGATGATCGCCGGCTTCCTCCGCAACAAACCCGTCGAGATGGTGAAATGCGAGACGGTCGATCTGGAGGTGCCAGCGCAAGCCGAAATCATCCTCGAAGGCTACGTCGAACTCGGCGAGCTGCGTACAGAGGGTCCTTTTGGCGACCATACTGGCTACTATTCGCTTGAAGACGATTACCCGGTCTTCCATCTCACCGCGATCACCAGACGCAAGAAGCCCATCTACACGGCCACCATCGTCGGCCCACCGCCGATGGAAGATTACTGGATGGGCAAAGCGATCGAACGCATCTTTCTGCCACTATTGCGCATGCAGATTCCCGAGATCCGCGAAATGTCGATGCCCGCCGAAGGCGTCTTCCACAACCTGATGCTAATTAGTATCCGCAAGGCTTATCCAGGCCATGCCCGCAAAGTGATGCACGCCATCTGGGGCTTGGGACAAGCGATGTTCACCAAGTGCATCGTCGTGGTAGATGAGGATGTCGACGTTCGCAACCACTCAGAAGTAGCTTGGAAGGTTCTAAACAACATTGACCCGCAGCGCGACATTGAATTCGTTCTGGGCCCAATCGATTCGCTCGATCACTCCAGCCGGCTCGCGAATTTCGGCTCCAAAATGGGCATCGATGGAACCAAGAAATGGGTGAGTGAGGGCTTTACCCGCCCCTGGCCTCCGGTGATCACAATGGACCAGGAAATCAAGACCAGAGTCGATCAATTGTGGAAACAGGCAGGAATGGCGAAGGGTTAATGGATGTTGGTGGTACCTTTTTGGTAGACTCGGAAAGTACCTTATGGTGCCCATAGCTCAGTCGGTAGAGCGCCGGATTGTGATTCCGGATGTCACGGGTTCAAGTCCCGTTGGGCACCCCAACTCCTACCTGCGTTCCCTACCTGCTCTTCGCCCCCAACCTCAAAGTCGATTTCTTCTTGCGATTATCAAACTTCTTGTAAACCGGAGGTTTGCTCGCAGGCCGGGCCACTGTCCCCTCATTTCTTTTGCGCGCCTCAAGCGGGGCCGGCATAACAACCGCCATCAAGGCGAATACGAGCAAACAAGAAATGAGTTTCACAGGCGAAGAATCGGCAACTCTCCGCCCAAACATTAGAAGCGAAAACGAATCGTCCCGGTCGCGTCAAATGGCTTGCCCGGATAGACCAGGAAATCGTTGATCGACGCCACCAGATAACGCTCCTTGTTGAGCGCATTATTCAGATTCACCGAATACTCCCACTTGCTCTTGCGATAGAAAACCGCCGCATCCCAAAGCGTATAGCCGCCCATGAAGAAGTAGTTGAAGTTGTTCACCGGTGAACGCGCGATATACCGCTGCCCGATCGCCAACTGCAAGCTCGAATTCACATCGTAAACCCCCCAGAAGCTCACGGTGTGACGAGGCACAAAAGCCGGAGCACGCCCCCGCAGATTGCGCACCACCCCATCTCCATCTTCCAGTTCAAAGTCTTTAAATTGAGCTTGCGTAAACCCATAGGCGGCACGGATGGAAAGCTTCCGGTTTACCCGGCCCTTGAGGTCAGCCTCAAAACCTTTGGAGCGTACCTTACCCGCCTGGTCGAAATTCCCATTTGCTCGCGACACAGTGACATTCTCTTTCTCAATCCAGAACAGCGCCGTATTGAGCGACATCTTGCCACCCAGCAAATCAAAACGCTGGCCAATCTCAAACTGGCTGCCCGTCTCGGGCTTCAACTGCTTACCGTCATTCGATAGCGAAGTCTGCGCCCTGAAGCTAGTGCCGTAGCTGGCATAAACGCCCATCACCGGTAACACCTGCCCGTTCATGGCAACCCGGTAGGTAAAGGGATTCTGTTCGATATTTGTGATGGCACCTTTGCCCTCCACCCCATTTACTACTGGATTCCGGAAGGAAACTCGTCGAAAGCCATCAAAGCGGCCACTCACCAAAGCAGTCAACCGCGGATTCAAGCGAATGAAATCCTGAAAATAGGTCGAATTTACGTTGTTGGTGAAGTAGTCCAGCCGACTCGGAGGAAAGTTGTTCACCTGTGTCTTGAACGTATCCACCGGGTTCAAGAGATCGAGCGACGGCAAGGCAATACGAAACACCGAAGAGCTCCGCTCGGTCTGGTTCTGATATCGAAGGAAATCATAGCCACCCAGCAGTTGATGCTCGATCTTGCCAGTCTTTACCGTCGCAACCATGTCCGACTGGTTCTGCAACGGCCGGCGATGGTGGAAGAAGTAAAAGAACTCGCGATCCACTTTGAACGGCTTCACTGCCGGATCCACCGTCAGGGTCTCCGTCACCAAATATTGATCGTCGAAGAATCGGTAGGTAAACGCATTGCGAAACCGCACCGTATCCGAAAACGAATGCGTATAAAACGCCTGTGGCAGAATATCGCGCGTCTTCTGAAAATCAGCACTCGGGGTGTAGCGCGCCTTCATCGGCACATCCGGGAAGATAGAAGCTTTGAACGGGTTCGGCTCATTCGCCGGGCGCAGCAGTGGAATCCCCGCGTCTCCGTCATAGCGATCCTGCGAATACCCAACCGTGAAATTCAACTGATCGCGATTCGAGATGCGCCAATTGACGCTGGGTGTCAGATTGAACCGCCGCCAGCCTGCATCGCGCCAGCCATCCGCTCGATCAATCGCCACATCGGTACGATAGAGCAGTTTGTCGCCTTTGATTGGCCCAGTCGCGCCAAACTCTGCACCCACCCGTCCAAACTTTCCACCCCTGAAAACACCCTCATAATTTGGCGTAGACACTGGCTTCTTGCGCACCAGATTTACCGTTCCACCCGTTGCCTCAGTCCCGTACAACATGGATCCCGGCCCCTTCAAAACTTCCACTGTCTGGATCGAATTCAGTTGCGAATTCAAGCGGTTCCCCTCCAGCCTCAGCCCGTCTAGCAAAACCGAAGAGCCAACGATATTGTCGAATCCGAAGCCCCGAAACACGTAGTATTCGTACATGCCGTACAGCACAAATGAGTTCGTGTTTGGGATGTTGTAAAGCGCCTTCACCAGATCGGTAACACCTTGTTGTGCGATCAGTTCGCTCCCCACCGTCTGCACCGTCACTGGAAGCTCGCGCAGCGGGATCTCAGTCCTTGATGCCACCAGCCGGTCGTTGTCAGCCACAACCGTTACATTCTGAGTCATGTTCGCCGGCTTTAGTAGCGAATCAAACGGCAGCTTCTGACCAGCGTTCAGCGTCAGTGGCCCTTCCGTGTAGGTCTCAAACCCGGATGCAGAGAAACGCAGCTTGTAGGTGCCAGCATCCAAACTGGAGAATTGATATCGGCCTGCCGCATCACTCACGGTCTTGCGAATTGCCGCCCCTTGGTCTGTCTCAAGCACTACCGTGGCCTGTGCTACCCCAAGCCTCTGACCATCCATCACAAAGCCTTCTACGCTAGCCTTTTGGGTCTGTCCAAAACCCAATCCAGCAAGACACAAAAAAACAATCACTTTTCGCAACATGCTAAATAGGTTAGAGTCCAGCAACCGAAGTTTCCAACTATTCCTCGTGAGCGGGCATGAATCGACTATGAGCGGAAAATTTAGCCTTTAAACGCAAGGACAACCGCCCCCAAAATCATCAACATCGCCAGCACGTAATTCCAGCGCAAACCTTCCCCTAGATACAGCCAGGCAAACCCAATAAACACCACGAGGGTAATCGCTTCCTGTAGGATTTTCAGCTGATATCCGGACATCGTGGCCGATCCGACCCGGTTGGCAGGCACCATCAGACAGTACTCAAAAAAAGCGATTCCCCAACTCGCCAGAATCACAATCCAAAGCGGCTGACCCTTGAACTTTAAATGCCCATACCAGGCCATGGTCATGAAGATATTGCTCACCAGTAAGAGTGCGGGTGTCAGCCAGGGAGATTGCATCTCCCGATTATGACAACTGCTCTAAACGCGAGGCGGAGTCGTGATCACAAGCGCCTTCGACGTCGTGATTCCAATTCCGCGATATGAATGTGGAGCTGACGAATCGAAATACACGCTATCTCCGGTTTCCAGCACGTACTCCTCGTCCTGGTAGCGGATTCCAACCACTCCTTCAATCACATGAAAGAACTCCGCTCCCTCATGCATGTGCTCCGCCGCCTCATTTGGGTTCCGTAACGGGAATTCAGCCAGGTAGGCCTGCAAACTCTTATCTTGCGCGCTGAAAGCCAGGCATTCGAAGTAATAACCAGGGGTAGGCGAATCGCTCCGTTCGGGAAACTTCATCCGCTCATTCGCCTTCACAACACTGAACAAACGCTTTCTTCGCTTATCTGTAAAGAAATGATCCAGCCCAACATCAAAGACCATGGCGATCCGGGCTAGTGTCGGCAGTGTCGGAACCAGCTTGCCATTTTCGAGTTGAGAAATCATCGATGCGGACAGCCCAGTGTGTTTTCCAAGGTCTACAAGGGCAATCTTCTTTTTCAGTCTCAATTGACGAAGTTTGTTCCCCAAATCGTACGACGAGAGGACTCGACGGATCGTAGTTTCTGAATTTTCAGTCGATTTTAAGGATTCTTTACTGTCGCTCACCAGATTAGCCTCTGTTTTCGACTCACTGAAACGAGTTTCAGTATGGTCTATTGAATCTGCGAATTTACTGTTATAGTCATCCATGAAGTCTAACGTCTAGATTGGTAAGGATTTTAACATGATTCAAAATCGTCGGCAAGTTTTCCAAGGGGTCAGTGATGAAGCCCTGGTGGACATGGCCCAAGGTAAAAACGACCAAGCCTTCGCTGAATTGATTGAGAGGCATCAAAATTCCTGCCTCAAACTAGCCTTGTCGATTCTGAGAGACAAATCTGATGCCGAGGATGAAGTTCAAAACGCTTGTTGGAAGGCGTTCGAGCATCTGGCTCAGTTCAATCGCGAAGCAAAGTTTTCCACATGGCTGACCCGCATCGTCGTCAACCAGTGCCTGATGCGCCTTCGCCAAACCAAGCGCGCCAAGCTCTTTTATATGGACGATACCCAGGTTGGTGAAGATTCGATAACGCTCGAATTCCGCGATGACAATCTCAATCCTGAAGAAGCACTTGGCAAGCTGGAAATCGCCGAAGCCATGAAACAGGAGATCGAACGCATTCCCCCACTCCTCCGCAACGTCTTCCTCCTCCGTGATGTCCAGGAACTCTCGATGGATGAAGTAGCTGAACAGCTCGGTATCAGCATCGCCGCCGCCAAAAGCCGCTTGCTTCGTGCCCGGCTTGAACTCCGCACCCGTATGTCGCGTCACCAGTCCGGCCTCGGTGCGGCTTCCCTCATCACAGCCTAGGGCTGAAAGATAGACTTATTTTTTACAGGCGCCTGTTTCGACGGCTCGATAGCCTTCGGAGCAGGCGCTTTTAATTCGTCCAGGGCAAAACGTACTACACTCTCAAGCAACGCCGCTCTTGGGTAGCTGTTCTTGTCGAGAAAGCTCTTCAGTATTCCGCCCTTCATGTTTTCCAGCGGCAACGCGAGCGCAAAGTGATCACTCCGCGCAGCCCCCAAAAACATAGACCCCGGAATGATCGCGTCCTGTTCTGTCAACTGAGCGTCGTTACGCGACGAAAAGCCGTTCATGATCGTCCAACTCTGCAACATTGCCTTGGACACTTTTTCTTGGTCAGCCACAGCTGGAATGGAAAAGGTTGGCACAAAGGTGCGCGGATACTGCGCCAGAAACTGCCGCCGCCGCTCCACCGACAAGCTCTTGAATCCATCGCTCAAATCACCTTCACAACCACCCTTGCCGTTGATCTTGCCTAGCATTCCACTCAAGCGATCCGGCAACGCATCTGCCACAGGCGAGCCGCCGCTAGCCCCGGCCACGCTCACAAATGCACCCACCATACTGCGCAAGTCCGGCTCGGTCGCCAGGGCCATCTGGATATCCGGCGTCCCCTTCGAATAACCTACCAGAATAAACTTCCGCTTATCCTTGGCAAACTGCTCTCGCAAATACTTAGCAATGGTCTTCGCATTGTCCTCGCTCGAATTGTTCGGAATATTCAATAGGGCAGTATCTACGCCCTGCTTTTCCTTCAAATAAGCTCGGCCCCGCTCGAATGCAGGTGCATCCGACGCGCAACTCGAGAAAATACCGGGCACTACTACCACCCGGTAATCGCGCGACATCGGCTTCAGTTCTACTTCCTTCTCGCTTGCAGTCTCCATGTACTCACTGCACGGCCCCCATTCGCCGCCATCCGGGTTCCTCTTGAGTACACTGCAAAAAAGGTTGGCAAACCGCACCGCGTCCTCATTGCGTTTCTGTTCAAGATAGACGACCAGAGTCCGCCCGTCAGACCGAAACGCTGCACCATGCGCCGTCTTGGCTTCCGTCACTGGATTCTTGTGCGTCATAAAGGTCTTTTTCACCACTAATCCGCTTTCCTCCAGCGTCAGTCCGATGTAATCCCGTTCCTTATCCGTCTCCGGGTCAATCTTGTGCGTAATGCTGCCATTCCTCTGGTCTTTCTCAAACCCGATATCGTGCGTGCCCGCCCCAATCCAGGCATCATTTCCATTCACCTGAAACGGCGCTCTCCAGATCCGGAAGTGATGCCGCTGCGCCACCACCACAAACGGCACAGCATGGGCAAACCCATAATCCTGGCTCCGCCCAAACATCATCAGCTCACTCATTGGAATCGTGAGATAAGCCTGCTTCGACATGCTTACGAGAATCGCGTTGATTACCGACGACTTCACATTCTTGTCCACCTGTACCCAGCCTGCGCTCTTGAGTGCGCCCGTCACCGCCGCCTCGCTCCCAACAATGATGAAGTTCTTACGGTCTCCCTCATTCCCCTCGGCGTCCACTACGCGCGTCGGCAAACTGTCGAGCTGTGCCTGGGTCAATTCAGCAACAGACCCCAGCTTCGCCTTAGTCAACTCAACAGGCGCCCGCGTCACGTTTATCTTTACAGCAAAGCTCCCGCTACCCTTTTCATTGCCGCCAAGATTCAGGTTCAAGAACAGATTGCCACCTAGCGCCACTTCACCGTCCCGTCCAGCCCCCACCATGAATGGTTGCGACGTCTCGCGATCTCCAATCCTTCCAATCACCGCCCCACGCCCTGCTGTGTTCAACGGCAAAGCCTTTAAGAGATCGCGAAAGCCACGACCCAACCCACCGGGCTTCGTCGCTTGCTCTTCCCCCTTCGATCCAATCAAGACAACTTCACCGTTAACTTCAATCGAATACCGGTCCCCCCGGACGAGCTTCAAGCCCGTATCCACCCACTTCGACTCAGCGCTTAGATTCAGTTGCTTGGTGTCCTGACCGTTGACACCGAGGCTCAGAACAAATAAAGTTACGCAAACTCGCATACCCCAACATTACAACTTTGTGAGATCCAATTATTTAGGAGCCGCTTCATGCCGCGTATGCTTTTCGTTCTGCTGTTGAGCCTTTCGATCACTTTCGCGCAATCAGAACGTGGAGCCGTCACTGGGACTATCACTGATTCCACCGGCGCTATTGTACCGGGCGCTCGAATCACAGTCAGGAATACCGATACGGGTGTCACCGCAACCTTCCCGGCAACTGAGACTGGCAACTTTACGGTTCCCGGCTTGCCTGTCGGTAACTATTCTGTAAAAGTCGAGAAAGACGGGTTCAAACCCTCCACCATCACCGGGCTCCAACTCAATGCCGGAGTCACCCTTAGAGCCGATGTCCAACTTCAGGTGGGTTTGGCCAATCAGGCGATCGAAGTCTCTGCCGACGCACTTGCCCTCTCCACGGAAAACGCCAAATCAAGCGTCACCATGAACAACAAACTCGTTGACGAGCTCCCTCTGGTGGTTGGCGGTTCTCTCCGCAGTCCCTTCAATCTGGCCGCACTCACACCCGAGGCCAAGAACGTCGGTGGAGACGACGGCTTTGTTCTCGGCGGAGGACAAGCTGCCGCTTACGGAACAACTCTCGACGGAGTTTCTGCTAACACTTCTCGCGCCCTCTCTCAAAGCTGGGTGGCCGTCAATGCTCCATCTATCGAAGCCGTAACAGAGTTTACGGTAGACACCAACGGCTTCAAGGCCGAGTTTGGCCAAGCCTCCGGCGGCATCATGAGCTTCGCCTCAAAATCTGGCACCAACGATTACCACGGCACTGCGTACGACTTTGTCCGCAATGAAGCATTCGACGCCAACAACTTCTTCAACAACTCCCGTGGCATTCGCCGCGCCGTCTACAAGCAGCACGACTTTGGTGCCTCACTCGGCGGACCCATCTGGCTCCCCAAAATCTACAACGGCAAGAATCGCACCTTTTTCTTCTCCAGCTACGAAGCCTTCCGCAACCGCGATGGTGCCGCCGGTTCAGTCCGCACAGTGCCAAGTGCGGAGATGTATGATGGCGACTTTCGCAACTGGGTCGATGCTGCCAACAATCGGATTCCCATTTACGATCCCACATCGCAGACCACTGCGGCCAACGGCACTGTCACCCGCAGCGTTTTCGCTAACAACCAGGTGCCAAAGTCGCTCTTCGATCCCACAGTGGTGGCCGCTCTTTCGGCCTTTCGTTCTGGTCCCATCCCCTTGCCCAACAATGGTGCCGCGCCCGGCACCATCGGTTACGTCCAGAACAACTACATCATCAGCCAGGGCACAGAGCTTCGCCCCAACACAAAGTTCAGCCTCAAAGGCGACCATGTTTTCTCGACCAAACACCGCATCTCTGGCTACTGGGGTTACAACCGCAGTTCAGCCGTCCCGGGTCCAAATGGTCCGAACGATCTTCCTGGCAACTATGTCAACTACAACGACACTACCCGTAACTCTGACGTCTTCCGCGGCTCTTGGGATTGGACGATTACGCCCACAATCTATAACCGCTTCTACGGTGGTGGCAACAATTGGAAGGAGAATCACGACCCTCCCCAAGCCACCATTCGCAGCGGCACCAACTGGAAGGACAAAGTCTGTATCGCCAATGTCCCCGACTGCAGTCAGAATCTTGTCAACTTCAACTTCTCCAATGGCTACTCGCAGTGGGGCGGGCGCGCCAATAATGGAAGTGAAAACTTCATCAAGGCATTCAACGACGATGTCACAATCATCAAAGGAAAGCACACCCTCAAGATGGGCGGCCAAATGCAGATGCAGTATTACAACGGCTTTGGCCGGCAGTGCGTTTCCGGTTGTGTCACTTTCGATTTCAAACATACTGGCCGGCCCGGTGACACCAATTTCACAACAGCCGGGGGAAGTCCCGTCGCTTCCATGCTCATCGGCCACGCTAACGCCGGCCAGATCGATACTATCCGCTACATCGGCCAGCAATGGCCTTCCTGGGCTGGCTACATTCAGGATGATTTCCGTGTTCGTCCCAATCTCATGATCAATCTTGGTCTGCGCTGGGAAACTACTCTGCCCCCCACAGGCGAAAACGACAACTGGAGCGACTTCTCTCCCACCCTTTCAAATCCAGGAGCCGGCGGTCTACCCGGTGCTCTCATCTATGCCGGCAATTGCAAAGGTTGCGAGGGTTCAAGAAGCCTCGCCGGCAGCTACTTCAAGGCCTTCGGTCCTCGCTTTGGTCTTGCTTATACCTGGCATGAGAAGACCGTCTTCCGCATGTCTTACGGCTTGAGCTATGGCAACATCACCACCGTAACCGGCTCTACCCACACCCTCGGCTTTACCCTTACCGATACCCAGTCCGACACTACTCAAGGCCTCCAGCCCCGTTTCCTCGTCAAGAACGGGCAGCCATTTTGGCAGGCCCCTCCCTTTGTCTCTCCCAGTTTTGGCAATGGCCGTGCCATGCCTTGGTGGCAGGGCAGCGAAGCAACTCGACCTCCTGCCTATCAATCCTTCAATTTCTCGATCCAGCGCCAACTCTCTTCTGCCACGGTCGCCGAAGTCAGCTACAACGGAAGCCTCGGCAGCAGGCTTCAAACCGCCCTGCTCGCCTACAACGCCCTCCCGTATTCTTCAATCCAGCAATACGGTGCCACACTGCTGAACTCTCGTATCGATTCCCCCGCTGCCGTAGCAGCCGGTCTGCGCGAGCCTTTCCCCGGCTTCATCCAGCTCTGGGGCAGCGGAGCAACCGTTCGTCAGGCTCTCCGGCCCTATCCACAATTTCAGAACATCGACACCACCGCCGGTGGTGGTGACCACTCCGGCCACTCCTCCTATCACGCTGTCATGACGCGGCTTGAAAAGCGCTATTCACGTGGCTTCCAATTCCAGACCTCCTATGTCTTCTCAAAGGTTCTGACCGATTCCGATAGCTACTGGCCTGGAGCTGCAGCAATGGACCACTTTAACCGGGGACTCGAAAAATCGATTGGGCGCTTCGACCAAACTCACAACTTCAAGTTCGCCGGCGTCTTTGAACTCCCCTTTGGCAAAGGCAAGCCTTTCTTGAATCAGGGCGGCCCTGTTTCTTGGCTCGCCTCTGGCTGGCGCATCTCCGCTGTAGAAACTGCCGGGAGCGGCCTGCCTCTCGGTCTGGGCACCACCAACGGCCTGCCTACTTTCGCTGGCGGTAATCGCCCCATCATTTCCAGCTACGACGGATGGGCACCACCCACGGCAGGCAGCAGCTTCGACCCTGCTGTGGATCGCACCATCCAGCCCGCCACTTTCTTCCCGGCGCAACCCGCCAACACAATCGGCAACATGACGCGCTACAACCCGAAGTTCCGCTCCCGACCCAGCCGCAGCGAGAACTTTTCCTTCTCACGCAGCTTCCGCTTCACAGAGCGGGTCCGCCTCGACCTGCGCGGCGAAATGTTCAACGCCCTCAATCGCACCATCTTCGGAATGGGCTCTTTGAGCCTGCAAAGCACCACCTTTGGAGTCTTGGGCCGCACTGCAGGCGACCAGGCAAATTCACCGCGCCAGGTTCAGTTCGCACTCAAAATGTATTTCTAAATCGCCACCAGATGCTGGTCGTATTACTCTCAAGTGAGAGTGACTCAGCCCGCCGCCCCCATCATCCTCTTCGACGGTGTCTGCAACCTCTGCAACGCCGCCATCAACTGGATCATTGATCGCGACCCCAAGCAAATCTTCCGCTTTGCCTCGCTACAATCAGAAGCCGCTCGCCAGCTCCTGCCCGAAATTGACTCCCTGCCAGACAGCATCGTCCTCATCGACGAAGATGGCATCCACACGCGCTCCACTGCCGCCCTCCGCATCGCCCGCCGTCTTGGCTTTCCATGGTCGCTAGCCGCCTTTGCAAGCCTGCTCCCCGCCTTCTTCCGGGACGCCATCTACAACTGGATCGCCCGCCATCGCTATTCCTGGTTTGGCCGCACCGGCACCTGCCGCATCCCCACAGCAGACTTGGCCAATCGCTTTCTCGACGCACACGAATCGATCCAGCAAAGTCCCTTCTCCAAAAATTAAAGGGCCCACCCAATCAGGCAGGCCCCTCATCAAACGTCGCCTTTGTCTAGAAGAACATCTTCAGAGCAAACCGGATTTCACGTTCGCCGCTGGAGCTAAGCACTTCTGTATAGCCATTTAGCGCCCGTACCGAACCATCCGCATTGCGAGTCAAGTTCGATGCGGTCGCGCCAGGATTAGCAAAGCGAGGCGTATTCGTAATGCCAAACGATTCCGCACGGAACTGCAAGCGAACTTTTTCTGTCACCTGGAAGTTGCGGAAGACGCTCGCATCGAGTTGCCACGAGCCCGGCCCACGCAGAATGTTGCGGCCTGTGTTGCCATAGCGAACAGCCGTCACCGGTGCAAATGCATTCGGGTCAAACCAGCTCTTGCCAGGGCCTACGCCCTTCAGCTTCTGTACATCGGCCAGTACCTGATCCGCCGTCTGCGTATTGCCAGGCGCATTAAGCGAGGTTCCTGCCGTCCCTACTGTAAACGGTGTCCCACTCAATACGCTCAACACGCCATTGGTCTGCCAGCCGCCCAGTACCCAGGCCCCAACGCCCGAATTCAGCATCTTCTGCCCTTTGCCAAACGGCAGATCGTATACGGAATACATCTGCAAATTGTGTGGACGGTCAAAGCCCGCCAGCGCCCGGTTGCGGCCCCAAAGCTCAGGCGAATTCCAACCAATGCCCGAGTCATTGTTGTCATTGAAATTGATCGCCTTCGACCAGGTATACGACAAACCGAACAAGCCATTCGCTCCCAACTGCCGCTTCAATTGCGTCTGCAGTGAGTTGTAGTTTGAAGTGCTGAAAGGTGTGTAAAGATTGATCGCGCCAATGCGTCCGGGATACTTGATCGCAAGCGCGCGGCCAGCGTTGCCAGTTCCCGGTACAAGCGCGGAATTGATATTGATGATCGCCGTCTGGCGGATGGCTCGCGTTCCCACATACCCAGCCTGCAAATTGAAGCCCATCCCAACTTCACGCTGAATCGTAAAGTTGAAACTCTGGATGTAGCCGCGATTGAACTTCTCTGGAAACGTCGTCGTTCCAACAGCCAGCGGCAGATCAATCACCCCCTGATTCAAGGCAGGGCCAACAACAGCCGGAATTCCGGTTCGCAAATTGCCCGCCGCCTGAAAGGTCGTAGCGCCGCTAAATTGCGATGAGATCGTAGCCGGATAGGAATCGCGCATACGGCGGAAGGAGTCCGGGTCGATGCTGATTCCGTATCCCGCACGAATCACCGTCTTGTCATTTGCACGATAAGCGATGCCCAGCCTTGGGGCAAGTTGTCCTAGTCCAACATCCACGCCCGTATCTGTCGGCGTCGACCCGACACCACCCACCAGGACTTTGTCTGTCTTTTCGTCATAGCGTTCACCGCCACGATGGTCGCGGGTTGCAAACGGGTACTTCTCATAACGCACGCCGTAGTTCACCGTCAGCTTACGAGTCACCTGCCATTGGTCACGGGCGTAGAATCCGTATCCTGGCATCCGCACCGCTGCCGGGTTAATGTATTGAACGTCCTTGCCCATCGCTTGAGCCTGTCCCAGCAAAAAGTCGGCAAATCCATTGAACGCGTTGGCAGGTGCAGCACCAGCCAGATTTAGCGCAGTAAGCCCACCCGTAAAGTTGAACCCACCACGCGGCCCAAACGCCGCCTGCGGCTGAAAGTGGTTGATCGTGTAATAGGTATAGTCCCCGCCAAACCGGAAGGAATGTGAGCCGCGCACCCAGCTCAGGTTTGCCGTTGCGCTGTATTGGTTATCGCGAAACAAAAACGGGTTTGAGACGTTCGGGTTTCCGATTGCAGAAAAGCCGCTGATGTTGAATCGCGGATAGCCACCCTGCAATCGATCAGCTCCATTGGTGCCAGGGATCTTCAGATCATCAAGCCCGTAGTTCTTGTCGATATCGATGTTTTCGGCCGAGATCCTCTGACGGGTAAAGCCAATGTTTCCGTCAAAGAGGATGCGGGGTGAAATGGTGTAGGTTCCACCAATGGCCGCTGTTTGAATCAAGCCCGGCGCTTTGCCCGGCTGTCCTCCTGTAAGCGCGTCTCCAAGTGCCTTGTCGAGCGACGGCGGATCAAACAGATCGCTGGGCGAAAAGCTGTATCGGCCAAAGACCGATGTCTTCTCGGTTGGGTTGTAGTTGATCTTGAAATCTGAATTATCCCGGTTAAACAAATAATTGCCAACAGCAAGGTAATTTGAGGGAAACACTGGTTGGTTTGCTGTAGGTATCAAACTGGTCATGGTGACAGAAGCGGAGTCGAAACGGCTGCTCGGAATCCTGTTGTTTGGAAACATCGTTCTCCCCGTCCCATTGGCCGCCCCAGTGCTGGGGTCAAAGATGTTGGTTCCCGTAGCGGAGAAGTCGCCCTGCCGCAGATTGGCGTCTGGCACGGTACGGAAGGCAGAAGCAAAGCGGCGGCGAGTGGTACGTTCCCAGTCCGCAAAGAAGAACAGCTTGTTCTTCACAATCGGTCCGCCGATGGTTCCGCCAAACTGATTTAAGAGATTCTTCGGCAACCGGTTACCCGTAAAGAAGAAATTGCGTGCCTGAATCTTGCTGTTGGTGTGATACCAGTGGCCCGAACCATGAAACTCATTCGTCCCAGACTTGATCGACACATTGATGGCCGCCCCGCCAGCCATGCCCTGCTCAGCGTCAAAAGAATTCGATACAAGGCTCACAGCCTCGATGGCTTCCGCTGGCGGCACATACGCGATGATGTGGGGCAGCCACGGATAGCTCACGGTAGCACCATCAATACGGGTATTGTTGTTCGAGTAAGAAGCGCCGTTCACATTTGTTCCAAGTGATCGCTGCGGGTTGCCGGCATCGGAATGTAACTCGGCAGGAGGCGAAAAACCCGGCAGCAGCTTGTAGAGATTTTGAAAATTCCGTCCTTGCGATCCGCCAAAAGGCAGGTTCACTACTTGAGACTTGGAGATTTGATTGTTGACATCTGCGCGATCTGTTTGTAACGCCAACGCCGACGCATTGATAGAAATGCTCTCTGCCACCGCCGCAACCTGAAGCTTCACCTCAAGGCGCTTCACTGTATTGATGTCTACCCGGATGCCTTCTTGTTTTACCGTGCTGAAGTTTGACGACGTGATCGTTACCCGGTAATTCCCGGCTTGCAAATCGTTGAACTGGAATGATCCGCGCTCATCGCTGGTTGTCTGGCGGCCAATGCCGGTCGCCATATTCGCAACCTCGATTTTCGCATTCGGCACTGGTGCGCCAGACGCATCCTCAATAGCACCCGTCAACGATCCATAAAGCACTTGTGCGTGGATACTGAAAGCACTGAGCAAAATCAGCGCAAGCGAAAAAAGCAAACGACTCGGTTTTAGCAACATATGTCAAATATACATGCCGTCAGGAGTGACTTTTGTTGGCCGTCCTGATATTTTTCATGTCTTGCAGTATCCTCTTTCATCAGAAGTGCCGCCGGGCAACGGCTGCTTTGTCCACAACTTCCTCCAGAACCCAAGCGAATCCTCTTTTAGCGTTCTTTTCGATGAAGTCTATCCGCGCCTCTACCGGTATTTCGCCGTGCGTGGTTTTGCCGGCGATTCTGCTGCCGAACTCTCCCACGACGTCTTGCTCTCTGTATTCCGCAATTCTGGATCGCTCCGCGAACAATCGAAGTTCTACGGTTGGCTTTTCCAAATTGCCCGCAACACGCTGCTCCAGCATCGCCGCAAGAACCATCGACTCGAGTTTTTGCCCTCATATCTCAATCCAGCCGCATTCTTGACGCCCCCACCCTGTGAGTCGGTCTTTTACGACTGGATCCAGTGCCTCCCGGAGGACGAGCGCGAAATCTGTGTCCTCCGCTACGTTGATGATCTTGACTACCAATCCATCGCCGATTCTGTGGGCATCCCCATGGGCACAGTGAAGTGGAAGCTCCATCAAGCCAAGAGTAAGATCGCCAATCTCCTCAACGCAGAAACTGGGGTACGAAGATGAACAGGCAACTCCTCAACGACGCTGAACTCAGAGCCGCCGCGCACTTCTATCTTGATCAAATTGAGCATCATCCAGAAGCTCTCTCCTTAGCCCGCGCCCGCGTATTAAAAGCTGCGCGCGCTCTTGATCGGGCCTCCCGTGTTCATTCCTTGCTTGCACTTCTTTGCGGTGCTCGGCGTAAGCATCGTGATGCTGCTCTGTCTGGTCATTGTGATTCGCCGTGGGCAACTCAGCGAATCAGCGTCGCCTTACCAGTTGGCGCACTGGCTTCAGATCGTCAATCTCGTGATGTTACTGTGTGCTGCCGCAGTGAGTAGCCTCCTACAAGGCATCGCCTCTCAGATGGGTGGCTGTACACTCACCAACACTTTTCGTTTCCTGGCTGGCCATTCGTTGCTACGTGCCGGGCTTGTGGCCCTAAGCCTCTTCCCCTTAATTACTGCCCCGGTCCAGGCCTTCGCATTCCAAATGGCACCCTGGCTCTTCGCCCTCGCGGCCACCTCCCGCGCCAAACTATCCCAAATAGAAAAGGCTCAGGCGTGGCAGAGCAGCGTCTTCAAGCAACCGCTGGTCGAAGAATTTCTTCTCGATCATCATTAACTCTGCCGCGCTCATCTTACCCCGGTAAGGCTTGAGTTGTGACTCCAGTTGCTTCCTCACCGACAGAATTTGCTCATCACTCTGCTTGCTTCGAGCGATCGCCACCATCTTGTCCTCAAGCGATGTCAGCCTTTGTTCCAACTCCTCCAGCTTGTCCATCCAGATCAGACTCTCTGCCGCGAGGGCCTCAAGCGTAGATGCGATCTCCTCAAAGCCCGTTGGCAGCTTCGTCGCATTCCCGCGCAAATACTTGTCCAGCTCAGGGCCTTCAAACGGTGCCTCCACCTTCTTTTGCTCACGCGGCGTATCGATGCGTTTGGCTTCTTCCATCACCGCCTGTGAGCAGTAGGCGATTGAGTTCACCTGATTTGTCTTTGACTTCTTCGCACGCCACTTCTCAAACGCCTTATCGATGCCGCGCAATACAGCCTGCAGGGGAATCCCAGAATCCTTCCAAATCTCAATCAATGCCCAGTCCAGCGGAGAAAGCAGAAACAGACTTGTCCCTCGCGCCGACTGAAAATGCTCTTCAATCTCGGTGTAGTAATTGAAATAGTTGAACGGTTTAGGTTCTTGCATTGCGTTCCCAAATGATCCTCACGCCTTCGAGTGTGAGGTCTTCATCGACTACCTTTAGGTGCTTCGATCCACTCACAATTAGCTTCGCCTGTCCGCCCGTACCGATAACTTTGGTGTCGCTTCCAAGTTCTTCCAGCAGCCGCTCAAGTATCCCGTCAATCGCACTGATCGTGGAGTAGTAAAGCCCGCTCTGAATGCAATCCACTGTGTTCTTGCCAATCAATTGCCTTGGCTGCCGAAAGTCCACCAGCGGCAGCCGCGCGGCCTTCTCAAACAGCCCGCTGATCGCAATCCCTATTCCGGGGCAAATGATTCCACCCAAAAAATCTCCGCTCGTGCTCACCACATCAAAGTTGATCGCTGTCCCCAAATCCACCACCACACAAGGCCCGCCATACTTGTGAAAAGCAGCCGCTGCATTGGCTAGCCTGTCTGCACCCGCCTCGCGAGGATTGTCAATTGCCACCGTCAGGCCCAGATCGACATCCACAGATACAAAGAGCGCCTCACAGCGAAAGTAGCGCTGTGCCATCTCGGCCAGTTGCCGGTCCAGCGGTGGCACCACACTCGAAATCACAACACCCGTAATAATCCGTGCATCAAGCTCACCCACCCTGAACAAACTCCTTAAACTGATGCCCCATTCGTCTGCTGTCTGCTCGCGAATCGTCCGCAGCCGCCAGCTTGCGATCAGCTTCGCCCCATCAAACACACCCACCGTTACATTCGTATTTCCCGCATCAATTGCTAAAAGCATCGTTAGTCCAGAGCCCGCACGCTACCGGCAAAAACCGTCGCGTGCGTCCCGTCCTCCTTCCGGATTCGCAAGAATCCATTCTCGTCCAGTCCATCCGTCACACCCTCAAGGATAGGCCCATCAAGGTCCACTCTCACTCGCCGTCCACTCACATAGCTCGACGTCTGCGCAAAGAGCCGCAATCGATCCGTTCGTGGAATGGATGCCATTTCTTCCACCGGCCCACGCAGTAGTTCCAAAACTTCTTGCGGCGAAAATGATCTGCCCGTGATCAGCCGCAGTGAAGTTGCCGGTGTTCGCAATCCACCTGGAAACTCCAACTGATTCAAATTCACACCGATCCCCGCAAGCACCTTTCCGTTATCAAGACTGGAGAGGATCCCGCAAAGTTTGCGCCCCTGCCACATCACATCATTCGGCCAACGCAGATCAAGCCTGGATCCAACGAGCGGTGCCAACACTTCAACCACGGCCACACCCAATCCCAGCGTGATCGCCGTCGCATCTTCTACATCCAGTATGAACGTGCAATAAAGCCCTTCTCCAGCCACGCTCAGCCACTCACGGCCTTGCCGCCCTTGCCCTGCGGTCTGGCTGAGCGCTGCAACAACAGTCCCGCCCTTGACCCCCTCAGCCACCAGCCGCGAAGCTTCGGTCATTGTCGAATCTAGCGAATCATGCCAAATCACCTCACTCATAGGAGTTCAAGGCGGAAGTTGAGATCCTTTGACACTGCCGAATGCGTAATCGCCCCGCTCGACACAAAATCCGCGCCAGCTTCTGCATAATCACGAACGGTGTTGAGAGTAACCCCTCCCGATATTTCACAGCTCGCCCGCCCGGCAATGTAGTCAATCCACTCACGAGCTTCTGCCGGCGTCAGATTATCAAGCAGCAATTTTGTCGCCCCACTCGCCAAGGCCTCATCCAGCTCAGCCCGTGTGCGCACTTCAATCTCGACCGGGAAGCCGTGGGGCAGGGAAGCCTCAAGCGCCTGCCTCACTCCGCCTGCCGCCGCGATGTGATTGTTCTTTATCAAGACTGCGTCAAACAATCCCATCCGGTGATTGGTCACCCCGCCTGCCGCCGTCGCCAGCTTCTCGAGCCGCCGCAATCCAGGTGTAGTCTTGCGTGTATCGAGCACCTTGCATTTTGTGTGCGCCACTTCTGCCGCAAAGAGCGATGCCAGCGTTGCCACGCCGCTCAATCGCTGCATAAAATTCAGCGCTGTGCGCTCACACTCCAGCAGTGTGGCGGCCAGTCCTTCCACCTCGGCGATCATCTCGCCATCAATGCAGCGGTCACCAGAAGCTACTTTCAATTCCAGTTTGCCGATCCCGCCACGGCACTCGAAAATGAGCGGCAGCAATTCGATCCCTGCCAGAACCATCTCGTCCCGGGCGTAGAATTTGCCGCGAGCCATCCGGCCCTCCTGGACGGTGAGCTTCGTCGTGATGTCGCCTGAGCCGATATCTTCACCGAGCGCTCGCTCCACCGCGTCAAAGATCTCCGGATGCTGCCACCTAGAGTCCACCCAGAGCCTCCCGGTTCTTTTCCAGTTGCACTTCATACTCGGCCAATTTCACTCGCATGCCCTCGATGATGTGTGCCGGAGCCTTGCCCGTAAACTTCTCATCTCCCAACTGCCGCTGCGTGTTGGCGATTACCTTCTCAAGCTGTTCAATGTCTTTCTCGAGGCGCTTGCGAAGAGCATCAGCCTGTCCAGCGGGAGCTTGCAAGATCAGATGTATGCCCTTCATCTCAGTCGTAGGTTCAAAGCTCAACTTCACTCCAGCCAGCCTGCGGAAGACTTCGGCCTGGGCTGAGATCACTTCAAACTCTTTGCCATGCCCACGCAGAATGCCCTCGATCTCCTGCTTCGGATCCATCTGCTTCGCAGCTTTCTCATTGCGAGCCCGGCGAATCTCTTCCTGCAGAATCGCCATCTCACGTTCTGCCTCGACATCGTCGAGGGAAGGCTCATGCACAGGGTAGTCGGTTACCGACACACTCACTGGCATTCCCTCGGTTCGCAAGCGCTGCCATAGTTCTTCAGTCAGGAACGGCATTGCCGGATGTAACAGGCGCAGAGCCTTTTCATAGGTGCCCAGCAAGTTGGCCCAGATCGAGGCGCGGTTCTCTTCGTCGTTGAAGCGCAACTTGATCATCTCGATGTACCAGTCACAGAAGTCGTCCCAGAAGAAGTGCCACATCGTCTGCGCTGCTTCGTGATACCGATTCGCCTCGAGCGCTTCGTTACAAGCCTTCGCGGCTGCATTGAGTCTCGATTGAATCCAGCGCTCCTCCAGGAACTGCGCCTTCCACGTCGTCGGCACATGCGGCGCAATCTCGGCTCGTTCCATGTTCATAAACAAGAAGCGTGAAGCATTCCAGATTTTGTTGGCAAAGCCGCGCGAACTCGGCAGCTTGTCTTCGGTCCACAGGATATCTGACCCCGGCGTGCAGGCCGTAAGCAGCGCCATGCGCACCGCATCGGTCCCATACTTGGCCGTGATCTCAAGCGGATCAATCGTGTTGCCGCGCGTCTTTGACATCTTTTTGCCCTGCGAATCACGAACAATTCCGTGGATATGTACTTGCTTGAACGGCACCTCACCCATAAACTCGATGCCCAACATCATCATGCGCGCACACCAGAAGAACAGGATCTCGTATCCCATGATCATAAGTGTCGTCGGATAGTAAGCTTTCAGGTCGTCGGTCTGATCTGGCCAGCCCAGTGTCGAGAAGGGCCACAGCCCAGAGCTGAACCAGGTATCAAGAACATCTTTATCTTGCACCAGTTGATTGCTGCCGCAGTGTACACACTCCGCCGGTGTTTCACGTGCCACTGTTGCCTCGCCACAAGCACCGCAATGCCAGGCAGGAATGCGATGTCCCCACCACAACTGCCGGCTCACACACCAGTCGCGGATATTCCGCATCCAGTGGAAGAAAACCGTCCGGCTCTGCTCGGGCTCAATCGTCGTCCGGCCCTCCTCAACTGCCGCAATCGCCTTCTCGGCCAGCGGCTTCATGTTCACAAACCACTGCTTTGAAACCAGCGGCTCAACAACCGTCTGGCAGCGCTCGCACTTGCCCACGCTCAGCTTGTGCGGCTCTGTCTTCTCAAGCAGTCCCAGCGCCCTCAGATCTTCAACGATCTGCTTGCGCGCCTCGAAGCGATCCATACCGGCATAGCTGCCACCATTGGCATTGATCTTCGCGTCTTCGCCAATCACCTGAATCTGTGGCAATTTGTGACGTTGTCCAGCCTCAAAATCGTTCGGGTCATGCGAAGGCGTCACCTTCACAACACCAGTCCCAAATTTTGGGTCCGCCATGTCGTCGAGAATGATCGGGATCTCTCGGTCGCTCAGCGGCAGCTTCGCTGTCTTGCCGTGCAGATGCTGATAGCGCTCGTCCGCAGCATTGATTGCAACAGCCGTATCGCCCAGCATCGTCTCAGGGCGAGTGGTTGCCACAATCAGGAATTCGTTTGTGCCCACAACCGGGTACTTGATATGCCACAGGCTGCCATCGGTCTCGTCATGCTTGACTTCAAGATCTGACAGCGCTGTGCCACACCTGGGGCACCAGTTCACCATTCGTTCGCCGCGGTACACAAGCCCCCGCTCATGAAGGCCGCAGAACACTTCACGCACCGCACGCGAAAGCCCAGGGTCCAGCGTGAACCTTTCCCGAGTCCAGTCGCAGCTAACGCCCACTGTCTTCATCTGGCGCACAATAGCCCCGCCAGACTCAGCTTTCCACTTCCAGACACGCTCTTCAAACAGATCGCGCCCCAGGTCGTGCTTGGTCAGGCCCTCTTTGGCCATTTGCCTTTCGACCACCATCTGCGTCGCAATGCCAGCGTGATCCATCCCCGGCAGCCAAAGTGTATTGAACCCGCTCATGCGCTTCCAACGAACCACCATGTCGATCATTGTGTGCTCGAGCATGTGCCCCATATGCAAGCTGCCCGTCACATTCGGAGGCGGAATACAGAGGCTGAAAGGCTTCTTCTTGCTCGTCGCATCGGCCGCATAAAGACGCGACTCCACCCACCACTCAGCCCATCGCGTTTCAAAGCGCTGGGGCTCATATACTTTTTCGAATTCCATGGAAACCTTTAGTTTAGTACTCTTGAGTTAGCACTGAGATCGATTGGGGTACGTAGTCCCTTTCTTGGAGAGAGGAGACACACATGGCCGCAAATCGAGGGGATAGTTCCCGTTTTCACCGCCTGCGCAAGCAGTTCGTTCGCCGTCGCGAAGCAATGCGCGTTCTACGCGCTCAGCTAGTGGCAGCCGCAGTTGCTAAACAAGCGAAAGCGTAGCTTCGAGTAGACTCGGAAGATCTGTAGGGTGTTCCACGCGAATCGCAGTGAACCCTGCGGCTCTGGCGCTGGCCAGCCCAGCCTCCGAGTCCTCAAACACTAATGGCCGTTTCACCCCGAGCCTTTCTGCCGCAAGCAGATATGGCTCAGGGTGCGGCTTCAGATTCCTCACTTCATCCCCAAACACGGAAGCAACAAATCGATGCTTTACCTCGAGAGCTTCAAGCACCGGTTCCACTTCGATCCGATCACTCGATGTCACCAGCCCGATCGGTAACTGCCCAAACCCCAACAAGAAGTCGCGAACCAAATCCGTCATCGGCGGAGCTGCCAGCATGCGGTCTCTCAGCAGTTCCTTCTTGAGCGGGTATTGTGCATAGAGCGCCTCAAAGTCTGCACCCACTTCAGTGGCGAGTTGCCGGATCATCGCCCGGTCAGAAACCCCAATGCAATTGCGGGCATATTCATCCCAGGTCAGCGAGATGCCAAAGGGGGCAAGCACCTCTTGCCAGCACTCGTAGTGTATGGGCTCGCTGTCCACCAACGTGCCGTCAAAATCAAAAAGGATTGCATCGAACTTCACGAAGGCCGGCGAAGCTTTGAACATGCCTACTGCAGGGTGAGTGAGTTCATCATGTTATCGAAGTCGCGCTGCACGTTTTGCATTTCGCGCTCAGGAGCGATGAAGACTATGTAGAGCATACCGCCGCGGTGCTCAATTGTTACAACCGTATCAATCTCAGTTCCACCATCGAGAGGTGATTTGGAGACAAGACGAGTGACATAAATATTACGTCCGTTCACCTGGTTCTGATTGATTTGCGGCTGAGTCTTACCCATGGATGGGTTCTGCTGGATGACTTGAGCGATCAGCTTCTGTGTGTCGGATCTGAAGTCAAACTTGCCATCATCGTCTTCGTACTTTGCGACGATGACTCCTAGGCCAATTTGAACGGCTCCGTTGGCTTCCTGCTTGATGCCTTCCTTCGGCGCGATGGTGACGGTTGGGCCTTTCGGTTCTCCCAAGCCTAACCAGGTGCCTGGGAACTTGATCGTGAAATCAGCGCCAGACCAGGTGCGGCTGCCATCGGAATTCTGTGGGGGCTGATTTGGAATCTCGCCTGCCGCTGGAGTCTTCTTTTTGGGAGTGGGCAGGTTCTTCGCGAGTTGCTGCATCTTCTGAAATTTGCCTGTGTCGGCATTGAACTCGCGCTGCGGCAGCAGCGTCACTTCTTCACTCACATACTTGACGCGGTTGCCTGGGTTGGGGTGAGAGGCGAAGAAGTCTGAGCCAGCTTTACCGCCGCCCGATTTTGCTTCCAGCGTTTCAAAGAAGCGGGCCATCTCGATCGGGTTATAGCCGACCTGTGCCATCATGCGGGCACCGAGCAAGTCGGCTTGCTGTTCGGCACCACGGGAGAATTTCATTAATAAACTTTGGGCACCCAGGCCAACCCCCAACTGCGCAAGCATACCGGTCAGGCCACCCTTTGTTTGGCCGTAGACTCCCGCGATCATGGCAGGCAGTTGGATCATGTAGCTCTTGCTGACCTGATTGGTGGAGTGTCTCAAGGCGATATGCGAAATTTCGTGGGCTACTACGCCCAAGAGTTGTGCTTCGTTTTGGGCGTTTAAAAGGATCCCCGAGTTGATGTAGACCGGGCCGCCTGGCAGCGCGAAAGCGTTGATGCCTGGATCGTTGACTACTTTGAAGAAGTAGGGGAATCCTCCCGCTTGTGGTTGACTGGCGATCTTTTGCCCAAGCGTGTTGATGTAGTCGACCAGGGGGCCGGAGGAGATGACATCAAATTGTTGCTCGATTTGCTGCGAATACTCTCTGCCCATTTGGACATCTTGATCCTTCTTGAAGAAGTTCATGCCAGGTTTGATTTCTTTTAGCTTGGCGGCTTGGCCGAAGAGCTGGGACGTCAGGACTAGGGTGAAGAGCAGAATTCGTTTTGACATAGTCTTACCAGTTATAATAATCTCATGAAGCCCACCGAAAAAATATGGCACAACGGACGCTTGATCAATTGGCAGGATGCAACGATCCACGTCCTTAGCCATGTAGTCAGCTACGGGAGCGCCGTCTTCGAGGGTGTTCGCTGTTATGAGACCGCGCAGGGACCTGTTTTGTTTCGTTTGAATGAGCACGTTCGTCGCATGTTTGATTCGGCCAAGATCTACCGGATGGACATGAGTGCCTTTACCCACCAGCAGATCGCCGACGCGATGATCGAGCTGGTGCAGGTAAACAAGATGAAAAGTTGCTACTTCCGCCCGATCGTGTTGCGCGGATATGGCGTGATTGGCGTCAACGGTATGGGCAACCCGATCGAATGCTATATTGCCTGCTGGGAATGGGGCAAGTATCTTGGCCCTGAAGCAATTGCTGAAGGCGTGGATGTTTGCGTGTCGAGCTGGAACCGTATGGCACCCAACACCCTGCCTGCCCTTGCCAAGAGTGCCGGCAATTACAACAACTCGCAGTTGATCAATATGGAAGCCAAGACCAACGGATACTCCGAAGGCATTGCGCTAGACGTCAACGGCTACGTGAGTGAAGGTTCGGGTGAGAACATCTTTGTGATCCGGGACGGCATCATCTACACGCCAGCGATGGCCACCAGCGTATTGCCTGGCATCACTCGCGACAGTGTCACCAAGATCGCCAGGAGCCTGGGCTACACAGTAGTGGAGCAGGGGATTCCACGAGAGCTGCTCTATGTTGCCGACGAAGTTTTTTTCACGGGGACTGCTGCTGAAGTATCTCCGATCCGAAGCATTGACCGGATTACTGTCGGTTCGGGCAAGCGAGGGCCGATTACAGAGAAGATCCAGAGCAAGTTCTTTGGAATTGTGGATGGGAGCTTGCCGGATGAATTCGGCTGGCTGACAGCGGTACCGCAAACGGTAGCCGTATAAGAGGAATAGATCGGATCGCTGCTCACTTTCACCGGCTGGCCACCTCCCCCGAGATTCTCCAGCCTGTGTCAGGGAGCAGCGACTGATCTTGCTCAGTTTTAACAGCCGCGCCATGGCTCTGGCAAGGAGAAAAGGTGCGGCTGAACCGTTTTTGCACCACTTTTATCTCTTTTGTTTTGAATGTTTTGGCGTCATAGTTATGTGGAGAAAGTGTGGATAAAACAGCATGAACACCAAATGTTTTGGCTTTGACTATCGGACTGGCGAGCCGATCCGAATCGAATTCGGTGTGGCTATCGAAGCGGTCGACGACTGGGTGGGGCCGGTTGACCAAATCGAGACCTGGATTGCACCAGGATTTATCGACTTGCAAGTGAACGGATTTGCCGGGGTCGACTACTGTTCTCCTCATTCTTCGCTTGAAGAAATTGGCCGTTCGATCCGGGAACAGTTCGCAACTGGGGTGACTCGAATCTACCCGACGGTGATTACTGGTTCGGAAGCCGGTATGCAGGGGGCCTTCCGGACGCTGGCGAAGGCCAAGCGCGACCTTTTGGAAGGTGATGCGTTTGAGGCGATCCATGCCGAGGGGCCATTTATTTCGGCAGAGGATGGACCGCGTGGGGCGCACCCGGTGGCGCAGTGCCGTCCGCCCCGGATCGAGGAGTGGAAGCGGATGCAGGATGCCGCTGAGGGTCACATCCGCCTGCTGACATTGTCGCCTGAGTATGACGGGACCACGAAGCTGATTGAACAAGTAGTGGGCGAGGGTGTGGTGGTGAGTATTGGCCACACTAAAGCAACGGCTGAGCAGATTGCCGATGCGGTGAAGGCAGGAGCCTCGATGTCTACGCATTTGGGGAATGGGGCGCATGCGGTATTGCCCCGGCATCCGAATTACATCTGGGAGCAGTTGGCCGAAGACAAGTTGACGGCCAGCTTTATTGTGGACGGGATCCATTTGCCGGCCAGTTTTTTGAAGGTGGCGCTGCGGGCCAAAGGTCTGGAGCGAAGCGTGCTTGTGACCGATGCAGTGATGCCAGCGGGTTGTGAGCCGGGTGAATATGCCCTTGGCGAGATTGAAGTGACTTTGCATCCGGGCGATAAGGTGACCTTGAAGGGCGGCACACGGCTGGCTGGTTCGGCGCTGAAGATGCATCTTGGAGTCTCGAATCTGATGCAGATGGCGGGACTGAGCTTGCGAGATGCAGTGACGATGGCGACTCTCAATGCCGCACGGGCGGGCCGAGTGGGTGGACGCATGCGTGGGCTGAATCCGGGCGAGAGAGCGGATCTTGTTGAGTTCTCGTTCGACAAGAAGACCAAACAAATCAAAGTGGAACGAACCTGGCTGAGCGGACGGCTGGTGTACGGCTAGATGGGACACTGGAGCCTGAATCCTCTGGTTTGGTTTGAGCGGGCGCGCGACGGCAGCGAGGCTTGCGGGTTGGTGGGTATGCTGCACTGGATCCTCCTGGCGGCTGTATTGGTAGCGATGTATTTTGACCACCGGGAACTGCTGGGGGTCAACATCTGGTTGAAGCCGGCCAAATTTCTACTTTCGACTGCCATTTATCTCTGGACGCTGGGATGGCTTTTGAGCTATGTCGAGGTGCCGGTGATGGCGAAATCGACTATGGGCAGTCTCGCGAGTGTGTTGCTATTGCTCGAGAACGTTGGGGTTAGTGGTCAGGCTTTGCGCGGTGAGCGCAGCCACTTCAATATTTCGACGGGGTTTAATTCCGCCCTGTTCAGCATCATGGGCATCCTGATTCTGTTGAACACGATCCTGCTGGTGGTGCTGCTGTGGTGGTTCTCTACCCGTGCGGCACCGATGCCGGCAGGGGCACTTTGGGGGTGCCGGCTGGGCATTCTGCTGGCCGTATTTGCGAGTATCGAAGGAGGTTTCATGGCTGCTTCGATGGCGCATACGGTTGGCCTAAAAGACGGCGGCCCCGGGATTCCCTTGCTCAACTGGAGTAAGGAAGCCGGGGACCTGAGAGTATCTCATTTTATTGGCCTGCATGGAATGCAAGTGTTGCCGCTGGGCGGTTTTCTGCTGAGCGAGACCGGGGCAAGCGCTGGAGTTTTTATCCTCGCACTATTCCACTACGGGGCGTTTGTCTTGACCTTTCTGCAGGCGGTGGCAAGGAAGCCGCTGCTGTTTTAGGGGTTGGCATTATGGCTTTAGTTTCTTCCCGCCAGCGCCTGAGGCGCAAGTAGAGGCTGGATCGGCGGGCGGGGTCTGAAGCGCTCAAGTCTTTCTTCTCGCCGATGTCGGTTCTGAGGTTATATAGCTCTGTGCGGCCTGTCTCGAAGTCTTCGATCAATTTGAAATCTCCGTCGATGACAGCGCCTCCGGGCTTGCCGCCGGCACCGTGATAGTGGGGGTAGTGCCAATAGTAGATGGGCTGTTCTTTGCGGCTGAAGAGGGGAGTGCCGTCGATGTTGTTGGGGATGGGTTGACCGAGCCAGGAGAGAATCGTGGGCAGAAAGTCGATAGAGCAAGCAGGGCTGTCGATGACGGTGGGTTGCTTTTTGCGAGGGTCGTGGATGATGCAGGGGACGCGGATGCCGCCTTCGTAGAGGTAGCCTTTTTGTTGGCGGAGCGGCTGGATGGAGGTGCTGTTCTTGCCGTTCAGATTGGCCAAGGCGCCGTTGTCCGAAGTGAGGATGATCATGGTGTCGCCGGCGACACCTGACTGTTCGAGTTGCCGCCGGATGGCACCGACGGAGTTGTCGATGGTCTCGATCATGGCGGCGTAGGTGGGATTGATGACGCTGGCATTACGGTAGTTGGCGACCATTTCGAGGCTCGCGCCGAGCGGGGTGTGGACGCCGAAGTGAGGCAGGTAGAGGAAGAATGGTTTCTTTGCTTCGGCCTGTTTGGCGACCCACTGATTGGCGAGTCTGGTGAGATAGGCGGTGAGTTCGGTGCCAGTGGGTGCGTCGGTAAGTCCTGGCATGGTGAAGGGGGCGAGGTACTTGTTGGGCTGGCCTTTGCCGTCGCCTCCGGTGTTGAGATCGAAGCCCTGGCTGGTGGGGCTGAAGCCGGCTCCGCCGAGGTGCCACTTGCCGAAACTCGCAGTGGCGTAGCCGAGAGGTTTGAGGTACTCGGCGATGGTTCGCTCAGAGAGGGCGAGCTCTTCTTTGGTTTGGGGTGTGTCGAGTGTGGCACCGGCGGGGGGCTGCAGGCCGGGGATCCAATCGGTGATGCCGGTGCGGGTTGGATACTTGCCGGTGAGGATGCTGGCGCGAGTGGGCGAGCAGACGGGGCAGGCGGCATAAAAGCGATTGAAGAGGGCAGACTCTTTGACCAGTTCGTTGACGTTTGGCGTGGGGTAGGGAACTGGATTTGCTTCGGTGGAATAGCAATTGAGGTCTTTGTAGCCGAGGTCGTCGATGAGGATGAGGACGATGTTTTGAGGGGGCTTGGGCTGTGCCAGCAAAGGCAGAGCAGCGGTGGTGAGGAATTGGCGGCGGTTCATGCGATTCGGTTCCTTTTGTATGGACGGCTGGCGTAGCGTTGGCATTCTTTGGCGAGTTCGCTATCGGGGGCGAGGGCGATGCCTAGCTGATAGGCGGCGATAGCTTCTTTGTGGCGGTTTAGAAGGTCGAGGGTCTGGCCGAGGCGGAGGCAGGCCATGATGCCAGTGTTGAGATCGAGCTGGTGGCGGGCATCGACGGCACGTTTGAGTTCCGGGATGGCCTGGTCGTATTCGTCGAACCAGAAGAGAAGATTGCCTTTCAGGTAAGCGAGCTTTCCAGGCTGGATGCCGGTGACGGTGTTGAGTTGTTGGAGTGCTTTATCGCGTTCGCCGAGGTCGGCGAACATATGAGCGAGTTCGATTTGGAAGAGGTAGTTGCGGGGGTAAGCGGCGGTGAGCCCTACGAGGAGAGGCACGGCCTGGGCGGAGCGTTTTTCGCGGCGATAGATGGCGGCGAGGAGAACCTTGGCGTCAGAGCGATTGTTGACACCATTGGCGGCGACTTCTTCTAGAGTACGGATTCCGCCGTCGCGGTCTCCTCGGATGCCGGCGAGGAAGCCCATCATCTTGTAGGTCCAGGAGAGGCTGCCGACGATGTAGTCATGAAGGCCGAGGATGATTTTGGCATCAATGTAGCCGGGGTCGGCATCGATGGCGAGTTGGGCGTGCTTGCGCGAGGCGGTGGAATCTTTGAGGGCATCGAGCCAGGCCTTGCGGACGAGGAAACTGTAATTGGCGCGGAGGCCGTAAGTGATGGCGATGGAGTAGAGGGCATAGGCGTCTTTGGAATTTTTTGCGATGCGGGCCTGAGCGTGGGTGAAGGCGGAATTGATGGCGTTGTCGAAGCTGGCGTGTTCCTCTGCGGTGGGGTTCATTCGTTCGCGACGGAGGAAGGGATTGGTGCCGGAGACGAGTTCTGATTCGAGGGCACCGGCCTTGAGCATGGCGCGATAGAGAATGGTTTGGGCGATGTAATTCTGGCAGTGGGGATTGGCCGGGTCTTTGGCAGCGGCACGTTGAAAAATGGCGAGGGCCTGGTCGTACTCGATGTTGTTGCCATGATCAAAGCCCCGGAGGATATCCGGGGCGATGGGGGGCGGGGCAAAAGCGAGAGTGAGAAGCAGGGGGAGCATTAGAGGCCTTTTTCGAGCGGAAGCGCCAGGGGCGCTTCGACCAGGAATTGGAGGTTGCTCATGTCCGCCAGGGCGGCGCGGATGGCGGCTTCGCGGGCGGGCTCTACGGTGATGACAAAGGGCAGGTTTGCTTTGTCGTCAGAAGGAAGCTGGAGGACGGCGTCGATGGAAATGCCGTTGCTGGCGAGGATCTTGCCGAGGGTGGCGATAATGCCAGTTGCATCCTTGACGCGGAAGCGCAGGTAATAGCCGGAGGTGAAATTGTCTGGGGAGGCGAGGGTGGCCTGCTTGAGCGTTTGAAAGCTAAAGGGTGAGACGCGGAGGCTGGCTCCAGATTTGAGGTCGCGAGCGGCGCGCATGATGTCAGACACAACGGCGACGCCGGTGGGTAGTGGGCCGGCACCGCGACCGTAATAGAAAGTGTCTTGACCTGCGGCACCACGGATCCAGATGGCGTTATATGCGCCTAGGACGCTGGCGAGAATAGTGGACTTGGGGATGAGGGTGGGGCGGACAGAGAGGGCGAGGCCTGCGGGAGTCTGGCGGGCGGCGCAGATGAGGCGGATGGTGTGGCCGAGGGTGTGAGCGTATTCGAAATCGAAGGGGGTGATACGACTGATGCCTTCGCAATAGATCTCGGCTGGGTTTACATGCTGGCCGAAGGCGAGTTGAGAAAGGAGGGCAAGCTTGGAGCGGGCGTCGTAGCCTTCGACATCGGCGGTTGGGTCGGTTTCGGCAAAGCCAAGGCGCTGGGCTTCGGCGAGTACGTCAGAGAAGGCGGTGCCTTTTGATTCAATCTCAGTGAGGATGTAATTTGAGGTGCCGTTCAGGATACCGAAGAAAGCTTCGATTGAATCGGCAGAGATGCCTTCACGGAGGACGGCGTGGATGGGGATGCCGCCGGCGACAGAGGCCTCCATGTGTATTGTGGTGCCGTTGGCAGTGGCGAGATCGAGAAGCTCTGCGCCCTTGAGGGCCATGAGTTCTTTGTTGGCCGTGACGACGGGTTTGCCGGCTTTGAGGGCAGCTTCGATGGCTTCGAGGGCGGTGGTTGTGCCGCCGATGAGTTCGCAGACGATGTCGACGTTTTCGGAATGGACGACGTCGGTCCAACGGTCTGTGATGAGGGCACCGGCGGGGAAGTCTGAAACATTTTTGGTAAGAATGTTCTTGCTTGAGACAGCGGTGACAGTGAGCGGGAAGCCGAGTTTAGCCTGGAGTTCTGAAGCGTTAGAAGTGAGGATTTGAAGGGTGCCGGAGGCGACGTTTCCGGAGCCGATAATGCCGATGCGAACGGGTTTCATAAAGCTTTAGGGTACCTTATATGTGATTCAGGGGATTAGGTTTAAGGCCGAATCGGGTTGGATTCCATTCTGGGAGTTTTCGCGCCATTTTGAGTCTTCGCGATAGGTGCGGGCGGCCGAATGGAATTTGCGGGCTTCGCGGAGTTCGGCCATCTCGAGGATGTGGATGGGAGCGCGATCAGCGAGGAGTTTCTCGAGGGCTTTGGCCGCGAGGGCGGTGGGGCTGAGGGCGTCGTTACCGGGGAGGAGAGCGATGGTGGCGATGGCCTGGTTCCAGTAGTGATGAAGCATGGCGGCATGACGTCGTCGGCGCCACGAGGAAGAGACCATTTGTTCGATCATTTCGAGTTCCATTTCGCTAGTGGGCTGGAAGCGATCAATGTAGTCGTTGAATATGGTGTCGAAGCGTTTTTGATCTTCGGGGATGATGAGGGTGGCCTGAGAGTAGGCGCCGTGTTTGAAGCTATTGAGGCGGTTGCGCTCTTTGCCTTCTACGGTTATTGGGCCGCAGGACTTGCGGCCATTGATACGAGCAGCTTCACGTTGTTTTTGAGTGGTGAGGCGCGACCGGCGCTTTGGGCTAGCGGGCGGCTGAATGATTTCTTGAGACATGAGGTTGGACATCCGGCTGGGACATGTAAAGTTGACGCAAGGGCGCAACCGGGATTAAGTTAACATGCGGGTGGAAGGATTCAGGCCTGGGGTTGGATCGAAGTTCTTTAGAATGTAAGAGAAAGAATTTGTTTGCGAGACGTGAAAAGGGTCGAGGTGAGCAAGATGGAAAGATCGTTTTATGGAGTGGGTGGATTCAGGGTGGAGCAAAAGGCACCAGCTTAGACTTTCTGATCTTCTTGTCCCTAGTGAAGAGTGGAACACGGTGTACGATGCTCGTCGCTGCGATTAGCTCGTCGGCGGCTGTCGCAAAACCCGAAAACCCCACAGGCTGTCCCAAATCCCCAAAACCGTCTCAAAACCTGAGCACTCAGCGTGGCATTCGCCAAGAAGGCGAAGCCAGGCGGTGCGGCTTGGCTCAGAGCGGAAGCACGAGCGAGCCCAACCTGGCCAACCCCTGGCGTGCTGCACCCGTACCCGAAGTTTCGCTTTGATGCCAAGATCCAAGGCTACGGCGAGCCGATTGTGTGACAAGCTCTTCAATATCCGATAATGTTGGGAGAGATGGAGGTATCACCGATGGCGAGAGCAATGCTCGATTGGTCACAGTGTCCTGCCGTGGAAAGCGTTCCCGGAAAGGTGAGCGGCGCCTGGGTCTTACGTGATACCCGGATGCCTGTATCGGTGATTTTTGAAAACCTCGAATATGGTGCGACCATCGAAGAGATCATCGAGAATTACGGTGTAAGCCGCGAAGAGATTCAGTCTGTTTTGGAGTTTGCCGCCCGCAGTGCTGCATCGCCTCTAATTCCGGCAGGTGCGGCTGGTGCGGTGGATGCGCGTACTCTTTGACAAAAGTGCGCCTTACGGTCTTGCCCGTTACTTTGAAGGGCATTCTGTTTCAAAGGCAGAGGAATGTGGTTGGGGTCGATTAGAGAACGGTGAT
>JAYSVS010000054.1:0-2296 GCA_043718395.1 Acidobacteriota bacterium | reverse complement strand
CAGTTCAAAGTTGTGTTCGACGCCATCCGGGAACTCATGGCGCCGCCAAAGACTCCGGTCAGGCGGATTGGATTTCAACGAGAAGGCGTGAAGTGAAGAAGATTGCAACAAAGCAGACGGATAGAAAAGTCCGAGTCAAGAAAGCGGCCGCCAAGCCAGCCAAGGCTTCAGCTCCAATCGAGCCTGCGCCGCCCAAGAAGGTCGAGGTCAAGATTACAGCCGCCAAGGGACGGCCCATGCTGACCTGGGTGGGAAAACGACCACTGTCGTACGTCACCCCTTTTCCTGCCCAGCATGTGGAGACCTTCGACCCAGCCGGCTCATTCGGCAACAAACCCACCGCATCCGATTACTGGAGGGACTGGCCCGCCACCTATCCCAAAGGCGGCTTGCTATTGCATGGCGACAACAAGGAAGTCCTCGCCCATCTCCTTGCCAATGGTTTTCGCAGCAAGGTGAATCTCATCTACATTGACCCACCGTTCGATTCCGGCGCGGACTATGTGCGGAAGGTCTCGCTCCGCGGCGCGAAGGGCACGGCCAAGCTTGACGGCGAGACATATACGCTCGGCGAGCAAATCCAGTACACGGACATCTGGGCAAACGACAATTACCTGCAGTTCATGTATGAGAGATTGATGTTATTGAAAGAGTTGCTAGCGGAGGATGGAGCTATAGTCATTCATTGCGATTGGCATCAAGGACATCGACTGAGACTTGTTTTAGATGAAGTGTTTGCTGAAGAAAATTTTCGTAACGATATCGTGTGGCACTATGGGCAAAGAACCGCCATTCGCCAAAAACAGTTTGATATGAAACACGACAACTTACTTTTCTATGCAAAGTCCCAGGCTATGGTGCTCAATGAATCAACCGTCCCCTGGACATACGAAGAGTTCATTCAACACAGACATGATGTTCTAAAAGAAGAAGATGGTCGTGAATTCATCTTGACGGACGGTGGACCAGGAAATGAGCGTTACAAGAGGTATGTAGACGAGGTGATCGCCGCTGGTAAACCTCTCGATTCTGTTTGGGGCCTTCCTCTGTTGAACTCTTCTGATAAACAACGGCAAGGATTTCCGACTCAGAAGCCTGATTACCTCCTAGAGCCAGTGGTCCGCGCTTGTTCAAAGCCCGGTGGCCTTGTCCTCGACTGTTTCATCGGCTCCGGCACGACGGCGGCGGTCGCGCAGAAGTTGGGACGCCGCTGGATTGGCTGTGACATCAACAAGGGCGCGATCCAAACCACGGCCAGGCGTCTGCAGACGATCATCCAGGAACAGATCGAGGCTGAGAAGAAGCGCCCTCTCGCACTTCCACTTGAAGAAGGGGACAGGAACCGCGAGGACGCGGAGCCAGTCCCTGCGCAACTTGCTTTCACAGTCTGGCGCGTGAATGATTACGACCTCGCTATCCAACACAACGAAGCGGTCAATCTGGCCTGTGAGCACATCGGCATTCAGCGGACCCGCACGGATGCCTATTTCGACGGCACGCTCGGCAAGTTGCTGGTCAAGATCGTTCCCTTTAGCCACCCGCTCACACCGTTGGATTTGGAAGAACTCAAACGAGAACTGGATGCCAGACCCGATGAAGACCGACCCATCACAATGGTCTGTCTGGGCATGGAACTGGCCGCGGCATCGTGGATCGAGGATTGGAATCGTCTGCGCAACGGCAAGGATGCGGTCAATCGCCTTGCGGTTATCGAACTACGCACCGATCCTAAATACGGCAAGTTTATTCAGCACGAACCGGCTCGCGCGAAAGTCACTCTCGCCCACAAGAAGGAAAAACTCGTGGTGGAGATCGAGGATTTCATTTCACCGACTATCCTTGAACGGCTCTCGCAGCAGGCCGGACTGTTGAAGCCGAAGATCGACGATTGGCGGGCGATGGTGGACTGCGTGATGATTGATTCGGCCTACGACGGAAAGGTGTTCAAGGTCGCCCTGTCCGATGTACCGGAAAAGAAGACCGACTTTGTGGTGGGTCGCTATGAACTCCCGGCGCCGAACGGCAAGACCACCGTAGCCGTCAAAATCATCGACATGCTGGGTGAAGAAGTAATAGTGACCAAGGAACAGGCCGACCGGGCTTAATCAATCAGTAACTTCGGTTCCCGTGTCTCCCACTACAGCATAGTCTCGTTCGCCGAAGATGGCCGATTCATGCGTATAGTGTTTGAACTCGAGGAGGTTCCCGGAGGGATCTTGGAGAAAGAATGTGTGGTGCTCGATCCTGGTCCCGGGGAACCGGACGCGGGGCTGTTGATAGAAGGGCAATCGTTTCG
>JAYSVS010000053.1:0-22749 GCA_043718395.1 Acidobacteriota bacterium | reverse complement strand
AAACGGTTCGCACACGCCAACTGGTTGCGCGGGGATCACGCCCTGCACGCCTTGCTGGGACTGAAGCGGTTTCCTTCCGACGACACGATCCGCAATCTATTCCGGCAATTCACGATGGGCAATGTCGAGCGCTTATTTGCACCACTTTTCGAGTGGCAGATGGAGCGTCTGCCCGTGCGAGGCGAAGGCTACAGTCTGGACCTGGACTCGACGGTGTTTGAGCGCAATGGCCGGCAGGAAGGGGTGCTGAAAGGATACAGATCCGCGAGCGCATGCGGGAGAGCCGGGCCAGTGTGGGCCGTAAGCTGATCGACGTGCCCGGCTATCGCGAACCGTCCACAATCCGCACTCAGATCCTAACCTGTGGTGCGATCCTGAGCCGCTCTGCCCGCCGCCTCGTCCTCTACTTGGGCCAAAGCTGGGGTGGTCTAGAGACTAGAAACCCATTACTTGCCAACATCTTAGAGTGGCAAATCCCAAATTCGCCGAAGTTGACTCCACCGATGCGATGCTGACGCCATGCGGGCCTCCAGACCCAGCCGGGGAAGGTCTCAAATCGCCCACAATGAAAGTCAACTTCGGAATTAGGTTAAAGGTGATCAACAAATGCTTTTTGAAGCGGCACTCAGATCGAGTTTGTTTCCCATTCCGAGCGGAGGCACCAAAAGCGGCTTGAAGCGGTCAAGTGCGCACCAGGCCGCAGTGGAGCGAACTCTTGATGGCGAGGACCGCTTGCAATGGTCTCCCGAGTGAGATTAATTAAGTTGGTGAACGGGACCGTTCGCTATTGAGCTTGATGCCGGAAATGCAAGTGGCCAATCCGATCCTGTAGTCGTTTGCGGGTACCCATCGAAAGGGGCCGCGCTGCAGCCGAGGATTTGGGATTCGCCTCCGCGGAAGGCTTCGCTGGGCTAGCCAGGAACGCCCGAATCTCTTGGGTGCGTTTGTCCACACCCCAGCCTACGATTTCGCCAGCATCGTTGATCCAGGTCGCAAACACCATGTAGATGGACGAATCCTCGGGAACCAGGTCATTCAGATCGGTCATCGAATAGCTTTCCCAAAGCATGGCCCGGCAGTTGAATTCCGCGTCACAGGACGCCCCTACCGCCTGCCTGCTGTTGTTGATGCTGGAGGGCGCACCCAGCACGTCGGAACCAATGGCGCCGATGTCCTCGAGCCCGTTGTCCCGGCTCCACAGGAAACCGTGCGCAGTTCCATCAGGTAGCGAGCTAGAACCCACTATTTCTGTACGGTTGTTGATACCGACGGCAAGGGTGTCTCCGTCGCCCCCGAAGCTGCCCAGGTCGCGGGGGACAGAACTTTCCCATAGAACAGCGCGCTTTCCAAGAAGCGGGCCGTTCGCGGCAGGCGCAGCGGTGTTGTCGCACGCGCCGGTTCCTCCCACCGCTTCGCCCTTGTCGTTGAGACCATACGCCCACCCAACGGAATCGCCAACGGGCAAGCGTAGCTCCCGGATTTCGCCGACGCCCGGACCCCAGATCACGGGACCGTAGGACAACTTCTGTGGCGGCTTGCACTTAGGATCCGGCGTGGATCTTTCGGCAAGCCCAACCATTTGACCACGCTCATTCATCGAAAATCCGATAGCATTATTGCCGCCCAGGGTAGGCATCGGCGACATGCTCCCGTCTTTCCAGATGGCCGCCTGACAGATTCGAAAGCTTTTCCAGCCACAGAAATCGGCACCCAGCGGATCGGGCCTGGACGTTTCAGAAACGATCGGGATGCGAAGCGAGCCAGTCGGGTTCTGTCCGGAGCCATTGGCCCCCCCCAACCCGCCGAGGTCGGTCATTTTGCCATCGCGCCAGAGGAACGGGTGTTCGTCGCCATTGGCCAAGGCGGCGCTGCCTGACACGGCCCCGGAGTTGCTAATTCCATAGGCGTAGCTCAAATTGCCACCGAGCGTGCCAAGGTCGGTGACCTTGTAGCGCGGATGCTGGCCGCGTTTCAGCATGAACCCATAGCTCACGCCGCCGATGGTGGTTCGGCCCACGATGTCGCCAACGGGAGTGATGCCGGCAGCGCCGGTGAATGTAGCTCCGGGATAGGCGAACGTAGTGAACTGTCCGTTGCTCAATACATAGCCTTGACTCACTCCCGCAGCGTCGCGATAGCGCCCGACGATGTCTCCGGCGGCGTTCATCCCAATGGCATTGGTGAAACCGTTGGCACCCGGATACTCCCACGTGGAAAACTGGCCTCGGCGGTATAGGAACGCCCGGCTGACCCCTCCGGCCGTGTAACCACCGACGACGCCACCGCGCGGACTTATACTCCCCACCACCGTCGGAGAGGCTCCTGGAAGGTCGATATCGGTGAACTTGCCGCCACTCGACAAGTAGCCCCGGAGAGGGTTACCGAAGAATCCGGCTATGTCCCCGTTCGCCGCGATGCCGACCGCGCCGCTGGATGCCCCACCCGGGTAGTCGATCATTGTGAATCGACCTCCGCTCAGCGTAAAGCCGCGGCTCGGACCAGGGACGGTGATGGAATACTCGCCCACGATGTCTCCTTGAGAATTGATGTGATTGGCCAACGTTCGAGCGGCACCTGGGAAGTCGATACTCGTGAAACGGCGGTGGCTAAAGCTGAACAGAAATCCGTGCGTGACTCGATCAGCGCTGACGTAGACACCCACCATTTCTCCCCGCGCATTGACTCCCCAGATCTGGGTGCTGATGGCGTCAGGGTACTCGATGAGAGTGAAGTCACCGGCAGGGGTGACAGCGCTCCGGGGTGGTGCAGCGAAAAGAATAGCCGCCAACAGGTGGGGGGCGGTGAAGGCAAAGGTTCGTAACATTTAAGTCTCCTGTTACTGGAGGCGCATTTTCGACTTGGAAACTGGAATGGGACGGGAAAAAAATCAACGGGCCAGTTCCTTCAGAAGCCAAGCCCTCGCCAGACGCCAATCCCGCAGCACTGTATCTTGCGATACATCAAGCACCTCCGCCGTTTCCTCCACACTGAGGCCACCGAAGAATCGGTACTCTATAACTTGGGCTTTCCGCGGATCCATCGCCGCGAGAGCCTTCAAAGCATCGTCAAGTCTGACGATCTCCTCCGCACGGACCACGCCAACATCCGCGGCATCGTCCAAACTCAGCCGTTCTGCGACTCCCCCGCGCTTGGCGGCCGTCCGTCTGCGCGCCTTGTCGAGCAGGATTCGCCGCATGATCTGCGCGGAAACGGCGAAAAAGTGGGCGCGATGCCGCCAGTCCACATTTGCCACGTCGATGAGTTTTAAGAAAGCTTCATGAACGAGCGCCGTGGTTTGAATCGTCCGGCCCGGCTGTTCTTGCCTCATAAAATGTCCCGCAATACGCCGGAGCTCTCCGTAAACGCGGGGAGTGAGCTTGTCGAGCGCTTCCCGGTCGCCATCGGCCCAAGCGCGTAAGAGTAGGGTGGTCTCGGAGAGGTCCGCGTCAGCCATCGGAAAAACCTCCCCGATTATACTCGACGTTTTCTTTTTCGTCCGCTCTTCCGGTTCTCGCGCCCGAAATGCGCCTTAAGAGATAGCATGTCTCTGAGGCAATCGTGACACCGGAAAGATGGATCCAGATCGAAACCTTGTTCCATTCGGCCCGCCAACACGGCGTAGGCGTGCTGGATGGCACCGATCCGGAGTTGCGGCGGCAGGTTGAGGAACTACTGGACCAGGATGCCAGTGGCCGTATCCTGGATCGCCCCGCCGTAGAGTTGCTACAGGACTTCACCCAGTCGCAGACTGAGGGCGGGGTCGCTTCCAGTCTGGTGGGCCTGAGAGTTTCTCACTACGAAATTCTCGAACGCCTCGGGGCGGGGGGCATGGGAGTCGTGTACAAGGCGCGCGATACGACTCTTGGCCGGCTTGTGGCTCTCAAGTTTCTCCCCGTCGATTACCGGAACGATCCGGAGTTAAAGCAGCGTCTCACGGAAGAAGCGCGCGCCGCGTCGGCTCTCGACCATCCCAATATTGTCGTGGTCCACGAGATCCACGATTCCAGCGACGGCCTCTTCATCGCCATGGCCTACCACGAAGGGGCAACCTTGAAGGAAATGATCCAAGGCCCCATGGCTGTTGAGGAGGCTCTCCAAATCGCAAGGCAAGTGGCCGCCGGGCTGGTCAAAGCCCACGAACACGGCATCTCCCATCGCGACATCAAGCCCGGTAACATTATCGTGGCCAAGGACGGCGTCGTGCGAATCATCGACTTTGGATTGGCAAGGTCTTCCGTTCCGGCCGCATCGTTCGACTGGGGCCTCCAAGGCACGCCGCTATACATGTCGCCCGAACAGGCGTCAGGCAAAGCCGTTGACGCCAGGACTGACCTGTGGAGCCTGGGTGTGGTCCTGCATGAGATGCTGGCAGGCACACCTCCGTTTCGCGGCAAAACGGTCGCGGACTTAATGCGCGCCATCGCTCAGTCGGCACCGCCCGCTCTGGAGAATGTCCCCTCCGACATCGCGGCGATCGTAACTCGCGCGCTCCAGAAGAGCGCTGCCGCCCGTTTTCAAACAGCCGCCGAGATGGAAGTGGAACTATCCGGCGCGCTGGCAGCCAGGAAGCCACGGCGTCGGGCATGGCGTCCCATCCATTGGATTGCCGCCGGCCTGCTGGTGGTTGCCTCGGCTGGCTCATTATGGCTCTACCAGCGGTCGCAGAAGCGGCTTTGGGCGCGCGAGCGCATTCCTGAGATAAGTCTTCTCAAGGAGCAGCAGAAACCGGTAGCCGCCCTTCGCCTGTTGATAGAAGCGCGGAAAACCCTGCCAGACGATCCCCAGTTGACGGACCTACACGGCACTCTCATTCATACCGCGTCACTCGGTTCCTCGCCGCCCGGGTCGTTCGTGGAAGTGAAGGACTACCTGTCGCCGGGAGACGGTTGGTTTTCGCTCGGCATCGCGCCTACGGACCGTGTAGAGGTCCCGTCCGGCTACTTGCGCTGGCGGGTTACCAAGCAGGGACTTCCGGCTTTTGAAGCCGCCCCAATGGCCAGCGGTATGCACGGGTACTTCACTCGGTTCGATTTCGCCGTCGGTGCCGGCATGCACGCGCCGGAGGGAATGGTGGCGGTGCCGGCAAGTAAGTATGAGGACTACATTTGGTCTTTGGGGTACTTCGGCCCATTCGAACTTCCCACCTACTACCTGGACAGGTTGGAAGTGACGAATGCCGAGTTCCAGAAGTTCGTCGATCAAGGCGGCTATGGTAAGCGCGAATACTGGAGACACAGGTTTATCAAAGACAACCGTGAATTAAGTTGGGAACAGGCCATGGGGCTACTGCGCGACTCGACCGGCCGGCCGGGACCAGCCACCTGGAACGGAGGCCACTACCCGAACGGACAGGCAAACTTCCCCGTGGGCGGAGTGAGTTGGTATGAAGCTGCGGCGTATGCCGAGTTCGCGGGCAAGAGCCTGCCGACGGTGGCACAGTGGTTCCGTGGTGCGCCGAGTTCCGTCGCCAAATTTATTACCGCGTTGAGTAACTTCTCCACTGTTCCGGCCCCCGTGGGCAAACACCAGGGAATCGGCCCGTGGGGAACCTACGACATGGCGGGCAACGTCGCGGAATGGTGCTGGAACAGCGCCGGAGGAGGCACTCGCTACCAACTGGGCGGCGGCTTCGGAAACTCCAGCGCGGACTATTTCGAACCGTACACCCTGCCTCCGTTTCACCGCGGTGCCAATGCGGGCTTCCGATGCGTCAGAAACGTGGCCCCACTGCCGAAGGAGGCGCTGGCCGAGCATCGGCAAACGATCCAGGATTTCAGCAAAGCACGGCCGGTCTCGGGCGAGGTCTTCCGTACTTACCGGACTCTGTACGCCTACGACCGGACTCCGCTTAACGCCAAGGCCGAAGCGGTGGCGCAGGATTCAGTCGAGTGGCGCAAGGAAAAGATCGTCATCGATGCGTCCTACGGCAAGGAGCGCCTGCCGGTCTATCTCTTCCTTCCAGCCCGGGTGCGTCCGCCGTACCAGGCCGTCATCTACTTCCCGACCGCGCGCGCGGTGGATAGTCGATCCAGTGAAAAGCTGGCCGACATGCACTTCCTCGACTACGTGATTCAGAGCGGTCGCGCGGTTGTGTATCCGGTCTACAAGGGAACCTATGAGCGCACAGCGCCGTCGCCGCCGGGATCGGACTCGGTGGCGGCAAGGGATACGCTTATCCAGGCGTCCAAGGATCTGCAGAGGTCGTTCGACTACCTGGAGACTCGCGCCGACATTGATTCGAAGCGGGTGGCGTACATGGGTGTGAGCATGGGCGCGGCCCTTGGAGTCAACTTTGCCGGCATCGAAACCAGATTCCGGACCGTGGTCTTTCTGGATGGCGGTTTCTTCTCTGAAAAGCAGTTGCCCGGCGCGAATCAGGCGGACTTTGCCCCACGCATTCAAGCGCCCGTTCTCCTGATATCCGGCAAATTCGACTGGATCCTGCTCGGCAAAGATGCGCTGGTCCGGCTGCTGGGTACTCCGTCGGCGGACAAGCGCGCCGTTACCTTCGACACAGCACATGACGTCTCAGAGCAACGTTCGGACCTGATCCGCGAAGTGCTCGCTTGGCTGGACCGGTATTTGGGGCAGGTCCATGACGAGAGTCCGAATTAATTCAATCAATTCAAGAATTCGAGACAACCCGGTGCGGTCACACGGGCCGGAACATACACGACGCAAGCGGTCGAGAAAGAGTCTGTCTACACGAAGAGACTCAACGCATCCAGAGCATTGAGGACCAAAAGTTCGGCCAAGTCAAAGCGGCGCACTGCAATTGATTTTCGACGCCTTGTGAGCGGATTGAGCCGTTCAAACGGGCAATGAGCCACACCTCTACCCGAATCCTCCTCCGATCTGCTAAAATCAGGGTTTTGGTCGAGTCCCGCCCAATTTACCCTGAGCACCCCAAACTACGATGTTCGATAGCTTAAGCGACAAGCTCCAGCGCGTCTTCAAAAACCTGCGCGGAGAAGGAAAACTCACCGAGGCCAACATGGATGCGGCCTTGAAGGAGATCCGTGTCGCTTTGCTCGAAGCCGACGTCCACTTCAAAGTAGTCAAGGAACTCATTGAAAACGTTAGGGAAAAGGCGAAGGGCGAAGAGGTTCTCCAGGCTCTTTCTCCTTCCCAGCAAGTCGTCAAGATCGTTAAGGACGAGCTGATCCGGCTGCTCGGGACTCATCAATCCAAGCTCCGCTTCGCCAACGAGCCCCCCACGGTCATCATGATCGTCGGTCTCCAGGGTTCCGGTAAGACCACTTCGACATCGAAGCTTGCCAAATTGCTGACCAAAGAAGGTAAAAAGCCGCAACTGGTTTCTGTCGACGTATATCGCCCCGCCGCACGCCAACAACTTGCCGTACTCGCCAAGCAACTCAATATCCCCGTCCATGACGGCGAACCCGACCAAAAGCCAATCGACCTCGTCAAAGGTGCCCGCATGGCCGCCATCCGGGAAGGCCGCGACGTCATCCTCGTCGACACCGCTGGCCGTCTTCACATCGACGAAGCCCTGATGCAGGAGCTCAAAGAGCTCAAAGAATACCTCAACCCCCAGGAAATCCTCTTCGTGGCCGACGCCATGACCGGCCAGGACGCCGTCCGTTCCGCTGACGAATTCAACAAGCAACTCGGCATCACCGGCATCATCCTCACTAAGATGGATGGCGACGCCCGCGGTGGTGCTGCCCTCAGCGTCCGTCAAATCACCGGGCAACCCCTCAAGTTTGTCGGTGTCGGCGAAAAGCCCGACGCCTTTGAAGCCTTCCATCCTGATCGAGTCGCCCAGCGCATTCTCGGAATGGGCGACGTCCTCAGCCTGATCGAAAAAGTTGAGGGCGCCATCGACATGAAGGAAGCCGAAAAGATGCAGCGCAAGCTCATCGATAACGACTTCACTCTCGAAGATTTCAAAGAACAACTCAAGCAGCTTCGCAAGCTTGGTCCTCTCGATGCCCTCATGGGGATGATCCCCGGCATGGACAAAATGTCCAAGCAAATGAAGGAAGCGAAGATGGACGAAAGCGAACTCACCAAGATCGTCGCGATCATCGATTCGATGACTCCTTTCGAGCGCGCCAATCACATGGTGATCAATGGAGCCCGCCGCCGCCGCATTGCCAAAGGCAGTGGCACGCAGCCCCAGGACATTAACAGTTTGCTAAAACAGTACACCCAAGCCCGCAAGATGATGAAGACCTTAACGGATTCTCTCGGCGGCCTTGGGGGCGGTAAGTTCGGTGGCTCGATGGCTAAGCGCCTCGCCAAAATGGGCTTGCCTGGAATAGAAGATCTGATGCGGCGCTAATTGGCGCTAAATCATAACCCCGCTCACGCAGGTTTTTTGTAGAGGAGAATAGGTCCGATGTTGATGATTCGTTTAGCGCGTTTCGGCTCAAAGAAAAAGCCGACCTACCGCCTGGTTGTTATCGAGAAGGAAAGAGCACGCGACGGCCGTGCGGTCGAAGTGGTGGGTCACTACAATCCAGTAGCCCAGCCCCAGATCGTTGTCCTGAAGCACGACCGTATAGAGTACTGGATGAAGAACGGCGCACAGCCTTCTGATACCGTTGCCCGGTTGATGAGGAAGAATCCCGCTCAGCCCGCTGTCACTGTTGCTGCTTAGTCCATTTCTTGAAGGAGCCTCGCGGCCATGAAAGATTTAGTGGAAGAGATCGCCAAGGCGCTCGTTGATGCGCCAGCCTCCGTCACTGTCAAGGAAGTAGAAGGCGAACGTGTCACGGTGCTTGAACTCCGTGTCGCCCCCGAAGACATTGGCAAAATTATCGGTAAACAGGGCCGAACGGCTCGCTGCATCCGTACCCTCCTGGGCGCGGTCGGCATGAAGCATAACCGCCGCTTCGAGCTCTCGATCCTGGAATAACAATGGTACCCGTTGGTTGGTTGACGCTGGCAACCGTCATGAAGCCGAGAGGCAACAAAGGCGAGTTGATTGTCGACCTCCACACAACGGGAATCGAACGACTAAGCGAAGTCCAAAACGTCTCTGTTTTTGAGTCGGCGTCTACTCCGCCGAAAACACTCAAAATCGAAGATGCATGGATGCATGTCGAGAAAGCAGTGGTCAAGTTTGCCGGTGTCGATTCGATCAATCAGGCAAACGCTCTCCGGGGCATCGACCTTTGTATCCCTCTCGCTGCCCGCCGTCAGCCCAAAGAGGGCGAAGTATTTTTGAGCGACCTCATCGGTTGCCAGATTTTTGACAAAAAGGACTCCCTGCTCGGAACCGTTCAGGACATTTTCGAAGAAGGCGCGCAAGTCTGGCTACAGCTCGACACAAACAACGCGCTTATTCCTTATGTCCCTGCATTCTTTCCGTACATGGATCTCCCCAATAAGCGGCTGATCGCTGACCTCCCCGAGGGCCTCCTCGAAGTCAACAGCCAATGATCTTTCACATTCTTACGATTTTTCCTACCTTCTTCGAAGGCCCGCTCAAAAACGGCGTGGTCCCCAAGGCAGTGGAAGCAGGCTTAATTGACATCCGGGTTCACAATCTTCGCGATTGGACCTCAGACCGTCACGCTACCGTCGACGATCGTCCCTTTGGGGGCGGCGAAGGCATGGTGCTCAAAATCGAACCTGTCTACCTTGCCATCCGGTCGATTCTGCCCCAACGGTTCGAGCCAAACGAAGAAGGCAATAATGGCAATACCCGCGTCATTCTGCTCTCCGCCCAAGGCAAACGCTTTCAACAAGCCGATGCCCGCGCGATATTGCAGTATGACCAGGTTCTGCTCCTCTGCGGCCGGTACGAAGGCGTAGATGAGCGGATAACCGGCCATCTGGTGGATGACGAATTCTCGATCGGCGACTACGTGTTGTCGGGCGGGGAACTCCCAGCCGCCATCGTGGTCGACGCGGTCGCGAGGCTCGTTCCGGGTGTACTCGGCAACGCTGCTTCCTCGCAATTTGAGTCGTTCTCTGATTCTGACGAGAACGGCGTCCCCTTGCTGGATTGTCCGCATTACACAAGACCGGCGGACTTCAACGGCTGGCAGGTACCCGATGTGTTACTCGGGGGCAACCATGCCGAAATCAAGCGCTGGCGCGCGGCTCAAGCCCTCGCCAAACGCCTGAAAAATCGTCCCGACCTTACCGGCGGGACTCACGAAAGAGGTTAATCCTATGAATCATCCGGCTCTAGCCAAGGTCTACAATACTTACAAGCGCACCGATCACCCCCCCTTCCGCATCGGTGACACACTCAAGGTTCACGTCCGCATTCGCGAAGGCGAAAAAGAGCGAACCCAGGCCTTTGAAGGCGTCCTCATTGCCAAGAAAAACACTGGCATGGGCGAAAATATTACCGTCCGCAAGATGAGCTTCGGCACGGGTATCGAACGAATCTTCCCCATCAATGCTCCCGTTGTCGACCATATCGACATCGTCAAAACAGGCCGCGTCCGCCGCGCCAAGCTGTACTATCTCCGTGGTCTCAAGGGCAAGGCTGCGCGTCTCAAAGAGCGCACCTAGTTTTACCAAGGCAGCGCCATTGGTCTGCTCACTCAAGCATGAAGCCCGCTTGCGGGCTCTCGGATTTACTGCTCCGGCCGGCATTGATGAAGCCGGCCGGGGCTGTCTGTTCGGCCCAGTCACCGCTGCCGCCGTCATCCTCCCTTATCCTTGTAAAATCAAAGGTCTCCGCGATTCTAAAGTTGTCCCTCCAGCCGAACGTTCCCGCCTCGCTGAACAAATCAAAGGCGAAGCTGTCGCTTGGGCTGTCGCATTTGCAAGCGTGGAGGAAATCCGCAAGATCAACATCCTCGAAGCCAGCCGCCTCGCCATGCTGCGGGCCGTCCAATGTCTCAATCCCCAGCCCGACTATCTCCTCATCGACGCGATCAGCATCCATTCCCCGCTTGAGCAACAAGCTATCATCCATGGTGATTCGATCTCTCGCTCCATCGCCGCCGCCTCTATCCTGGCCAAGGTCGAACGCGACCGTCTACTCGACCGCTTTCACGCGCGCTACCCTGTCTATAATCTTGCCCGCAACAAAGGCTACGGAACTCGCGACCACCTGGCAGCGTTACAACTTCATGGGCCAACGTCTCAACACCGCAGCGGCTTCGCTCCCGTGCGTGCCGTTATCGAAGCCCGCAGGATTGCCGCCCAATGACTGAGTACCGCTGGTATCACAAACTCTCGGGTGTACTCTACGTCGTCCTCTGCTTCGAGATTGGCCTCTTCCTCCTCTTCTTCCCTTGGAGTGATTACTGGAAGCCCAACATGCTCGCCGATCTCAGTCCTGAATGGGGCCTCTTCTGGCTTAACCCTTACTTTCGCGGGGCCATCAGCGGCTTTGGTTTGATCAACATCTACTTCAGCGTCGTCGAGGCCTTCCGCCTCCGCCGCTTCTCCGGCACCACCGAACTGGACTCCGGACAACACCCACCCTCAATCCACGATAATGACTAGAGAGCAAGATCCTGTGAGCACTACTACAACGCCCCCTCAGCCGACTGCATCCAACAAAAGCGCTTTCGAGCGCTGGAATTCCGCACGCCTCTCCCTGGCCGAAACCCAACGCGGCACTATCGCCGAATGGACAGTCACCGTCCTGCTCCTCCTCTTCGCTACCACTTCGCTGGTTCAGGCTTTTGTCATCCCCACCGGTTCAATGGAAGACACTCTCCTCATCGGTGATCATCTGCTCGTCGATAAACTCACCTACTCACCCAAGGGCCCGGTCTCTAAATACCTGCTCCCTTACCAGGATGTCCAGCGCGGCGACATCATCGTCTTCCGCTACCCCGAAGACATCAAGCAGACCTTCGTCAAACGCGCCATCGGCATCGCCGGAGACCGCATCAAGGTAGAGAACAAGCAACTCATCCTCAACGGCAAACCCGTCCAGGAACCCTACAAATTCCACAAGACCGATTACTTCGATTCCTATCGTGACAACTTCCCCTCCGAGCCCAACATGCGTGTCTACCCAGGTGCCGAAGAGATGCTCAACAAGCACGTTAGAAATGGGGAAGTCATCGTCCCCGACAATTGTATCTTCGCCATGGGCGACAATCGTGATTCCTCCCTCGACAGCCGTTATTGGGGCTTCGTTCCTCGCGAGAACATCATCGGCAAGCCACTGATCATTTATTGGTCCTACGAGTCCTCGACAGACCGCCTCGCCGGCAGCCCGATCAACCCCGATCACCTCAAGGATCTCGCCCTCAACTTCTTCTCCAAGACCCGCTGGAAGCGCACCTTCCAACTCGTCCGTGGCTACCCTCTCCAGTAACACCGCACATGGCAAACACCACCTCGCGCACTAATTATTACGGCCTCATCCTCGCCGGTGGCCGTGGTACACGCTTCTGGCCCCGCAGCCGCAAGGCCAAGGCCAAGCAGGTCCTCAACTTCTTCGGGGAACGTAGCCTGATCCAGCAAACCGTAGACCGCCTCAGGCCCCTTCTGCCTCCCGAGCGCATTTGGATCCTCACCAACGAATTCCTCAAGGACGAAATTTCGCACCAGCTCCCTGAGGTGCCCAAGCGCCAAATCCTCGCCGAGCCCGCGCAGCGCAACACAGCCCCCGCTATTGGCCTTGCCTGCCATATGCTCCAGTCGCTCGATCCTGGTGCCGTCCTCGGCATCTTCCCCGCAGATCACATCATCTCCAGGCCCGCTATCTACCTCCGAGCCATCCGCCCGGCCTTCCGTGCCGCCTCCCAGGGTGAGATGGTCGTCCTCGGCATCAAGCCCCGCTACCCGGAAACGGGCTACGGCTATATCGAGTTCCCCAGGAAGACCGCCTTTGGCAGTCTTGACACGATCCCGATCACGCGCTTCCGCGAAAAACCCGACCTCGCCAACGCCAGGAAATTCCTCAAGTCTGGCAACTATTACTGGAATGCCGGCATGTTCTTCTGGCAGGCATCGCGCCTTCTCGAAGCCCTCGACAACCACCTGCCCAAGACATCCAAGCTCATCCGGGGTCTTCCCCCGTTTCTGAGCCCGGAATTCTTTCCAGAACTCTCCCGCGTCTTCCCGCTCTGTGAAGACATCTCAATTGATTACGCCGTCCTCGAAAAAGAAAAGAGTATCCTCGGTGTCCCGGCTCCTGACTTTGGTTGGAATGACGTTGGCTCCTGGAATGCCGTCTATGACCTCCAGAAGCACGACACCGAAGGCAACGCCTCGCGCGGCGAAGCTATCTTTACCGATAGCACTGGCAACTATGTCGATGCCCCGGGCAAACTGGTTGCCATGCTTGGCGTCAAGAACCTTGTCGTCGTCGATACCCCAGACGCGCTGCTCGTGCTAGATCGCGATAAAGCCCAGAACGTCGGGCAAATCGTCAAATTACTCGAAAAGCAGCGCCGCGACAGTTTGTTGTAATTGCAAGATCCTCATGCTCGGTTTCTTTGTCTTTCTCCTCTGCCTTGTGCCTTCAGCTCATTTGGCCTGGCAGGCGAGAGACCTGCCGCATCTCGGCTTAATGCATGACGATGCGATCTATGCGGCTTCTGCGCGTGGTCTTGCCGCAGGGCATCCATACGTGGTGGAAAGCCTCCCCTGGACGCCCGCTCAAACAAAATATCCACCTCTCTACCCGCTCTATCTTTCCATCGCCTGGCGCATCTCGCCTTCCTTTGCAGAAAGCCTCGCGCTCTTGCTTAATTGGCTGTGGCTGCCTGTCTTTTCTGCCGGTGCTTACCGTCTGCTCTGCAAAGAAGGTCTCCTGGAATCCCAAGCCCGCTGGATCGCGATTCTGCTTCCATTGCATCCCTCCCTCATGCTTGCTTCAACGCGCCTGATGAGCGACCTCATGTACGCCGCCCTCGCCGTTTGGTCCCTCGCTCTTTTGCCCGCTAGAGCCGGCCTCCTCGTCTCATGCCTTGCCTTTCTCACACGCACCGCCGGCCTCTCGCTCTTCGTCGCCATTTCCCTTCCGCTCGCACTCAAACGGCGCTGGCACCTACTCGCAGAATCACTTCTTAGTGCAGGCTGCGTATTCCTGGGCTGGCTCCTCTGGAGCAAATGGAACCACTATCCAGCGCAAGGCCAACTCGAAAAATACTACACCGACTATCTCGGTTACCAGCTTGAATTTTTGCATTTCAACCAACTCCCCTCTCACTTCGCCCAACAAATGATCCATTTCCTTGCCGCCTTGTCTCGCGGCCTGCTCGCGATCTTCCCGCCTGCCCCTCTGCTCAGCCTTCTCTTTTGTGCCATCTCCTTCGCCGGCATTGCCCGCCTGCTGCGCCAGCGCGCTCTCATTCCCTATTCGACATTTGCGCTGGCATCAATGATTCTGCTTTCGATCTGGTATTACCGCATTGATGATCGCGCCGTGCTGCCCTTCCTGCCGTTATTCTTCGCCGGCCTCATCACAGAGCTGCATGCCTTCCGCTCCACCTTCCTCAACGCATGGCGCAATAAAGGCATCGACGCCGCAATTGTTTCCCTTCTCGCCATCGTCCTTTTTGCCTATCCACTATTCGCGCTGCGCCACGCAATCGACACCTGCAAACAAGATGGCTACGGCATGATCGCCCGCGAGCGCTCGCTAAGACTCGCCGCCAAACCTGCCTATGACTGGATCCGCAGTCAGACTCCCACAGACGCGGTCTTCTTTGCTCTAAACGACACTGAACTCTTCTTTCACACGGGCCGCAAAGCCCTCCGTATCCCGGATCTCGACGCGATTTTTCTCTTCTCGCCCACGGGACAACCATCCCTTTCTCCCGCTACCCTCAAAGTGCTCCGCGACTACAAAATCTCCTGCCTCTTCGTCAGCTCAAACCATCTCCCTGATCTCCCAGCGCCACTCGATCTCAACCTTTCCGGTTCTGGCTTTACCCCAGTCTTCCAGTCGACTTCAGAAATCGTCGCCTGCACAAAATAGAAGAACGCCGCCCGGCTTTAGGCCCAGGCGGCGTTCTGATTCGTTACAAAGACTGAAGTGAGAAACCCTTATGCAGGCTTCTTATCTTCCACCTTCTTCTTCTTCTTCTTCTTGCCTTCCTCTTCCTTCTTGGGGGCATCCTGAGCGAAGGCAACGGTAGCAACGCCCATCACGAGGGACAGGGTCAGCAGCAAAGACGCAAACTTTTTCATTGGTATTTTTTCTCTCCTAATTCATTCAGCGGTTATTCACTCGCTGTACGAATATTACCCGCACTCGACTGCTCTTGTCCTTAAGATTCAATTAATTTTCTTCAAGGTCTGAACCTGTTGTAGCCTCCTAAGGCTAGCTGCCAACTCCTATCAACAGGACTCGCTCTACATCGACTTCAAATACTCCACCAAAGCCCACCGCTGCTCCTCAGTCAGCGCAGGCCCAACAACGCCTTTGCCTCTGGGTCCACCCTGAAACCAGTGCCCGGAATTGCTATTGCCAGGCAGTACATAATCAAAGCGCGTCCCACCCTCAAAAGCCTTCTGCTCGTAACCCACCTTTACCGGATCAAACTGCTTGCTGCCCAGCCAGAACACTGGCGTCCCACGCTGCTCCTTTGATGCCAGCAACTCGTACAAACTTGGCACCGACCCATTGTGCAAATAAGGCGCAATCGCCCAAGCTCCATTCAGCGGGCGGGCCTTGTAGATCGGTTTCGATCTGACTGCCTCCACATTCTCTCCCCGGTATCCCATCCACTCCAACTTTTGTTCCGCCGAGTATCCTGCCCGCAGAAAGAACTGATCGCGAATTCCTTTCGTTACCAATTCCAGCCCTTGTCCTGCCGTGATCCGGCCTTGGCCCAGATCTCCGCTTTCGGCTGTACGTGAGACAAAATCCATCGCTGCCCGCCCATCGGTTCCAACATCCACCACTTGCACATCCGTCAGATCAAGAAACCGCTTACCTGTCCTATTGCTTACCCAATGCTTCGGCGTCGCCGAACCCAGGTCCGCCTTCAGCTTCTCTATCGATGGCAAATGACACCCGGCGCAATGTTGCTCGTATAGCGCCGCTCCCTGCGATACTTTCTCTGCATCAAGGGCAGGGAACACAGAAGGCCACTTCGGAGATTGCAACCCCGCATACGGCTCCGTCCCTGACATCAAATCCTCCAAAGTCTTAAGCCCCACCATCTTCACACTGCTCTTGAACTCCTTCGCATCCGGTCCGTACAGCTTGGCCATTGCCCTTACACCCAGCGCCTCGCCAATATTGCGCACCAGCGGGTCTGCAATCGACGAGTTGTATTGCACCCATGTAAACCACGACGAATCCCACACCTGCGGAAATCGGACCGGAGCATTTCCCTGCACATAGTTTTCCGGCTTCTGCATGTCTGCTCCAAACACCTGATTGCCGATCCGCGTCAGCGCGTCTGTCCGGCCAAACCCAGCGTCATTCGGATACACGTTGCGGCCTTGCACCAGCGCCAGTTCTGCTTTCGCCTTGTCTACAAATGCGCCAAACTCCTGCTTCAACTTGGCCCGCTCCGCATCCGTCGCTTGCGGCCCCAGCACCTTCGAGGCAAACCTGCCATAACGCCAGGGCAGCATATCGGTCATCACCAGCGCGATTCCTAGCGCCTTCTGAAACTCTGTTGGTTGGATCATCGCGACGCCACCTTCAATCCGCACGGCGTAGTTCTTGTAATGCAATTCCCCCGTGTGACAGGCCGCGCAAGTCAGCCCCAACACCGCGTAAGTCTTCCCGCTCAACGGGTCCGCGAAATCAGTCTGTCGAGCCAGCCCCACCGGCAGCCCCTCCGGGTTCAAATCCGCATCGCGATCCCCGGCGAGAAATCCAAAGCGCCCCAAATACTGCTCCTTTGCAAACGGCTCACAACCAAAAAAACAAGGCTGCTCCAAAGCCAAAAACCAATCATAAGGAACCAGCCGCGTCCCCTGCGCCGTGTGATGGTATTGCACCCGCTGCGCATCGTTCCAGCCCTGTTCCAGCTTCACCAGTTGCCCTGGTACCTGATACTCGGGCGTCACCACCCGCAACTGCTTCAACTTGGGGTAAGCCAACACACCGGCCACACCTGCCAGGGCCATCACCACCAACGCAATTTTCGTAAACATAGTCTCTATGCTACAAAGCGGGAATTCCCTTCGAAAACGATCAGGAGAGTTTGACCCTGCGCTAAACTCTAGCGGTGAAAGATCTCACCCAGGGCTCCATCCCCCGCCACCTCCTGGAACTCGCCTCTTTCATCGCGGTCAGCATGGTTGTCCAGACGCTCTACTTCCTTGTAGACCTCTACTTCGTCTCCTCCTTGGGCGGCGCTGCCATTGCTGGAGTTGGCCTCGCCGGAAACCTAATGATGGTCATCCTCGCTCTAACGCAAATGCTCGGCGTCGGCACTACAACTCTGATCGCTCAAGCCGCGGGAAGGCGCGATCAGGTCGACGCCCAGTCCGTCTTTGATCAGTCCTCTCTCCTTTCGGTTGTCCTTGGTATTGCTGTCCTCGGCTTCGGCATGATTTTCCGCGATGCATACTGCCGCTGGCTCAGTGCCGATGCCGCCACCCTTGCCGCCGCCACTGGTTACCTGAAGTATCTTGTCCCCGCATTTGCTCTGCAATTCGCCCTTGTCTCGATGAGTTCTGCCCTGCGCGCCACCGGCGTCGTCAAACCCACCATGATGATCCAGGTGCTCACCGTCGCTGTGAACGCAATCCTTGCTCCTGTTCTGATCATCGGTTGGGGCACCGGCATTCCAATGGGTACAGAAGGGGCCGGCCTTGCCACCCTCATCGCCCTGGTTGTGGGCGTCGCTGCCCTCTCTGTCTACTTCGTCAAGAACGCAAGCTTCGTCCGATTCAGCAGAGCCGCACTCTCCCCGCGCCTCGAAATCTGGACGCGCCTCTTCGCCATCGGCCTCCCCGCAGGTGGAGAGTTCCTGATCATGGCGGTGTACTCTGCCTTCGTGTACAGCATCATCCGCGATCAAGGTGCAGACGCCCAGGCTGGCTTTGGCGTCGGCGTCCGGCTCATGCAATCCCTCTTCTTACCGGTGATGGCCGTCAGCTTTGCTGCTTCCCCGCTGGCCGCTCAAAACTTCGGCGCGATGAAAGCGGATCGTGTCCGTCAAACCTTTCGATCTGCCGCGATCATGGCCGCTAGCCTCATGCTCGTGATGACAATCCTCTGCCAACTCTCTCCAGACTCTCTCGTAAGAGTTTTTACTTCAGAGCCACCCGTCATCAACTATGCCACCGACTATATGCGTATCCTCTCCTGGGGCTTTCTCGCCTTCGGCCTCACCTTCACCAGCTCTTCGCTCTTTCAGGCGATGGGCAACGCCTGGCCCGCACTGTTGAGTTCTATCATGCGTCTGCTGATCTTCGTCTTCCCCGCACTCTGGCTCTCGCACCGCGCAGGCTTTGCCCTGACCGACCTCTGGTATCTGGCCGTCGCCTCCGGCGCGGCCCAGTGCCTTTTCAGTCTGGCTCTCTTGCGACGCGAGTTCGCCTTGCGCCTGGCTTTTGATTTCCCGCCAAATGCCCCAATTCAGGCCAAGCCATCTCCGGTTGAGTCTTGACGCCGTGAGCCGAACGGCTCTGCTCCAGGGCAAGATTACAAGAAGTGAATACTATGAAAAACGAGGCACAGAATATGACGATCATCCTGGAGATCCCCAAAGCTTGTCCCGGCAAACTTTGGAGGCCGTAGTTCTCGGTTCATACCGCCGCGACCTCATCGCTGCCCCTCAAGTTGCTCAGCTTCCCGGCGTCAGCCGCTCGCCGCCCGCCGCCAAATCTGTACTGCCGGAATGAACCCCAGCCAGAATCCCGACACTGGCATAAGCACCACACCCAAGGCGCACAGCCCTCCCAATCCCCAAGCCAATCCGCGGGATAGCATTCCCCCCGAAACCTCCAACTGATGCAGCACCATGCCAGCGAAGATCAACAGGAACCCGAACAACAGGAACCAGACGATTGCCATTCGCAACGGCTCCCCCTCGGCCTGACCAACGATTCCAGACCGCCACAAATCTACCAACGGTGCTTGTGTCTGGCCGTTCGGCGATGGCAGCAGCCCCAAGCCCGCCGCTACTCCAATGAGCTGATGAAGCACTCCGATCCCCATGGTCGTTACGCCGGGCGTGAATCTTCCATACGCAACAGTATTGTCCATACGCTATAGTATGTCATACAGAACATGAAGAAGACAAAAGTACTCCTGAGCCGGGAAGATTGGATCGAAGCCGCCATCGACGAATTGAGCGTCAGCGGATTCCGGGGCGTGGCCGTTGAACCCCTGGCACGCCGTCTCAACATCTCAAAGGGTAGTTTCTACTGGCACTTCCGGGACTTGAAAGAATTAGTCGCAGCCGTGCTCGACGCCTGGAAGCAGCGCGGCTTTGAAGATGTCATTGCCAACTTACGCACGATCAGGAATCCGCAGCAGCGGCTTGCTGCGCTGATCCACACCGCCTGGGGCAACCGCCGCGACCTCCGGGCGGAATCAGCTTTGGTATCAGAAGCTCTCGCTGGAAACAAGCAAGTGATCCCGGTTATCGAGGAAGTGACAGCCGGCCGGCTAGAGTATCTTCGCAGCCTTTACCGCGAAATGGGCCTTCCAGCCAGCGAAGCTACCCAGTGGGCAGTCACCGCCTATTCAGCCTACGTAGGCCTGGTTCAGTTAGTTGCTTTGAAGGTCAAGATGCTCAAGACCGAAGCCGCGATCCGCGCCCTCGCAACACAAATGGTGAGTATCCTGGTTCCAGCCAAAGAATTGATTCCCGATTTGTGATTTATGGACAGCCTTTCGCGTCACTATCACGCTCTCTGTCTACTTCGTCAAGAACGCCAGCTTCGTCTGCTTCAGCAGAGCGGGTTCGTGAAACCTTCCGCACCGCAGCAATCATGGTAGCCAGCCTTCTGCCGGTAATGACACGGGCATGGCGAATTCGACCGCCAAAACTGTAAAGTCGAGTGGCACTCGAACTGCGGAAGCCGCACCAACCCACGGTAAGCCAGAATCCAACATGTAAGCCACGTCTGCGGCAGCAGAATAGGGCAAATTCTGAATCGAAAGTAATAGTACTACTAAGACAAAAACCTTACTGACTGTCATTGACTCCGCTGTAGAGATAGACGAACATCTAGGCAGATTTGATTTTTTAACGAAAGTTATAGGAAATTTATGATTACAAGAATCGCTTTTTGCACATTTTCTCTTGCTCTGGCCAATTGGGCCGCTGCAATTCCAGCAGGATGGACCTGCGTCGGCAACTGTGGATCCAGCGCCCCTGACGGCGTGGTAGGTGCATCACCTTTTGTTGGCTCTTCCGGCCATCAGTGGGTTTCAACGAGTGGCGGCACAAACGGTGTTGGAGGGTTAGCTGGCGTTGGCGGAAGTGGCACACCTGTAAACGGCTCCACGCTTTCCACTAGCCTGTTCACCGTTGGAGCAAACGCCCCCCTGACGTTCTTTTTCAACTACGTAACCAGCGATGGTGCCGGCTTCGCAGACTACGCTTGGGCTCGTCTGCTCGATTCTTCGAACAATCAAGCCTCGCTCCTCTTCACTGCCCGTACGGTCTCCTCTGGCTCCATCGTTCCAGGTTTCTCCATGCCCTCCCCCAACGCAACCCTAACCCCAGCCTCTGTACCAATCATCGGCGGCGCACCTTCCTGGTCGCCCTTGGGAGCCAGCTCGGGAACTTGCTTTGCTTCAGGGTGCGGCTATACCGGATGGGTCCAATCGTCGTTCCAGATTGCAAACGCCGGCCAATACAGACTACAGATTGGCGTAACCAACTGGAATGACGGCTTATATCAATCTGGGCTGGCTTTAGACGGTGTTGTGGCTGGTGGCATAGCCATTATTCCGCCCAGCGGTATCCCCGAACCTACCACTTTGGTCCTCGTTCCAGCGGGTGTATTCATTTTAGCTGCCGCACGCCGCAAACGCGGATCTTCCATATTGGCGTAGGAACAACTACTTGAGGCAGAATCGGCGCTGGGCATTTCAGCCTGGTGCCGCTTTTGCGTTTGGCAACACGCCAGCCACTCGCCGTCGCAAAGGCGTCAGCATTGGAGTCTAGGCAACACAATAGGCGACCAATAGGCGACAGCCTGACGCGTCACTGTGCATTTTATTGGCGTTTTTGCTGTTTTCCCGCGAATCAACCACGGGCCATCCATAACGAGACTCCCGCGCCCAACATTCCAGAGCCGCAGCTAACTCTTTGATATGAAGACCCTTATCCGACTTCCTATTGGCTGCTACCTTTTCAAACTACCTTCTCTCTGCATCCCAAATTTGCCGAAAAACGCAGAGGGACAGGTCAACTTCAACCCCTTTTCAGCACCCCATGACAGCAATGTTGGGAGAGGGAGGAAGCCTGCTTTGGAGAGGGTCCCCTTATCCACAAAGAAGCCGTCAGCCTGACGCGTCCTAGCCCCATCCATCCGTTTCCCACAATGTTTTCCGGGCTTCTCCGCTCAATTCAAACCCCACCTTGCCCTCAGCCATCCCAAGCAATTTACGCTACGTGCGCCCATGTGGCTTAGAATCCGACCCCTACTCCAAAACCAAAAACGCTCTCAACAAGCCAGGATTTTACAAATATCAACGTCGGAAAGGGGTCCATCGGTACCAACCCCAAAATCACCCTGAGACAACCCAGCCCTAAGCCGTGCAAGCCGCATCGCAGGCAAGAGACAAATCTCCACTCGGGCATCCAGCCCATCCGCAATCCGCTTGAGTAGCAATAGCGAATGCCACGACGAATCGGCTTATTCCAGCCAGCATGAGCCGAAGCCGAAGTCCCCGCCCGCTTGGCTAACTCCCGCTGGCGCAATCCCGAAATTCAGTGCGACATCCTCAAATTCCTCAACCTGCCTGCGATCATCCCCCAAATAGCGGTCCAAGCGTATCGGAACCGTTTTCAATTCAAATTTGCGCTTGGCAGCTATCTCTTGAAAAAGCCACAATCGATCATCTGGCAATACCCAAGGTTCGCTTCATCCACTGCAGTTGCCATAGTCGGCAGGTTTTGGAAAACCAAGTGCCACTTGATCGCTGACAAAACAATAATTGCAATTTGGCGACTGCTGCGGTTTTGCTCAGAAGCTGGTGTTTGATCCTCAGTGAGAAACACCTCAAAGCCCTCGGCCTCTGCACTTGGCAGCAATCGTTGTCGAATCGAGAGCGTATAGGCTGTGATGCGGCTTGATGCCGATTGGATCTTCGGCATACATCGGCCGGGCAATACCGATCAGCGCGTGAGCAAAATCAGAATAGATTCGCCAGTCGTGTCTTTCGTTTGAACCGGCCAAAGTCGTCCTTGAAACCTTGCGGCGAAAGCCCATGTGGAATTGCCTGCTCGTCATAGATCCAAGGAAGGCATCAATATTGCGCAGACTCTCCCGGTAAGTCAGTTGAGCGAAAGCCATCGCAAGATACTGATCCCAACAAGAGAAACCGCCCGGGTTAGCATCCCCACGATAGCCAGCAAGGCATTTTTGAAACTCCCTATTTGGAGTGTGGGTAATGAGCTGCGAAAAAATGGTCTTTCCGGCGTTCATCCCTCATGGTTCCGCACCAGAAAAATGCCATTTGGGCCGAGGGGGCGAATTTCGGACATTCAAATCGTTCCCGTCAGGATTTGCGATATGTTATTAATTCAGAAAGCTTTTGAAGCCTACTCTGCAAAATAGCCGGACACTAATGATTCCAGGGCAGTGATTCCAGAGCATGTTGTTGCTCAGCGATTCTGTCAGGTTAACTGCTCAGCGACTTTGTCACCCCTGCGGATGGGGACTCTGTCCCCAAACCCCTGGGATTTATCGCAT
>JAYSVS010000052.1:0-6765 GCA_043718395.1 Acidobacteriota bacterium | reverse complement strand
CGATGCTACGCCAGATCTTTCAGTATTTTGGGAGGTTCCCCTTCGCACCAAGACCCGAGGATGGCGTCTTGGTGGCCGTCAACCGCCGGATTTAGGATGATGGCCCTGATGATCTGAAATCGGAAGTCTACGCCACCATCGGTTGCATTGAAGTGATGGGCAAGCAGGGATTCACCAAATTCAACGATCACATTATTGAGCTTTCTGGACCCAAGGCCGGAAACCGCGATGAACAACTTGTGGAAATCGGCGTGGCAAAGAGTATTGTGATTACTTACGAAGCAGCGGCTCGACCAAAACTGCGCCCGAGCGGCTTGAAATTGGGTAACTAACGTGAGACTTCTACTTGTTTCGCTGTTGATCTTTTGCAGTTGCGGCTCTTCACAGGAAAGCCACCTCAAATCTATCTGCACTGAGATTGGGAGCAAGTTCAAAGCTGCACTGGGAAGCTTCTCGGCCGAAGAGAGTTCAGGCGTGGTTGCGTCAATCTGGAAGTCGCAAGCTGTCGATCCACTGGCAGGAGCAATTCAATACGAAGGCCGATCATGGGAAGCATCAGGGGATGGGCGTTTTCATTTGAGCGCCATGGTGCTGCGCTACAAAAGCCCTGAAATTGCTCAGAACGTGGCGGTAAAGCTCAAGGCTCAGGGAGCAACTTTGCGCGGAACCAAGCTATTGGTGCCGTTCCGGGCTGTGGCACGACGCGATACGGTCTTGATCGTTTTCACGGAAACTCCGCTTCAAGATGAATGCCGAGAGATTATCGATTCAGTAAAGCCAGAGTGGATTGACGGTCGTTAGTCGTCCTCAACAGCCTCAAGACTCATGTCGCGATTCAGCCAATCAGGGCGCTTGAGCACCTCACGAGGCCGCGACCCATCCGGCGGCCCAATGATACCTTCCTTCTGCATCCGGTCGAGCAGACGGGCGGCGCGGCCATAGCCCAGGCGTAAGCGGCGCTGCAGAATAGAGGTCGAGGCCTTGCCCATTTCGCAGACCACCTTCACGGCATCGCCATACATCGGGTCGGCATCGCCTTCAACTTCATCGGGCTGATCTTCGGGATCGTCGCTGGGCGGCGCCACCAGAAAGCTCTGGTCGTATTCCGGTTTCGCCTGACGCTTCCAGAACTCAACTACGGAATTGATTTCCTGCTCGCCGACATAGGCACCGTGTACCCGATGCAGCCGGGACGAAGCTGGCGGCAAGTACAGCATGTCGCCCTTACCCAGCAGGTGTTCTGCCCCCATGGTGTCGAGAATCGTTCGAGAGTCTACCCGCGTAGTCACGCGGAAGCTGATGCGGGCCGGGAAGTTCGCCTTGATCACACCGGTGATGACGTCCACCGACGGACGCTGCGTAGCGAGCACCAGGTGCATCCCCACGGCGCGAGCCATCTGCGCCAGGCGCGCTACAGATGTTTCAACATTGTTGCGCTCCAGCATCATCAGGTCCGCGAGTTCGTCGATAATGATCAGGATGTAAGACAGCGGCCGCATGTCTTCTTCCAGCAAAGCCTCGGGGTTGTCTTCATCAAAGAGGCTGCGTGGCTCGTTGGCCATCTGGCGCATCTTACGATTGAACTGCTCAATATTGCGTACCCCACGCGAGGCCAGTAGTTTATAGCGGCGCTCCATCTCAAGCACGGCATTGCGCAAGGCATTCGAAGCCTTCTTCGGGTCAGTGATCACGGGCGTTAACAAATGGGGAATATCTTCGTAGATACCCAGTTCGACGCGTTTGGGGTCGATCATGATCATGCGCACTTCGTCCGGCGTCGACTTATAGAGCACGCTCATAATCATCGAATTGAGCATGACCGACTTACCAGAACCAGTGGAGCCCGCCACCAAAAGATGAGGCATCGTATCGAGTGTGAATATCTTGATGCGGCCGTTGATGTCCTTACCCAGCGACATGGTCAGTTTTGAAGTGTTGCTCTGGAAGTCCTCTCCCTCCAGCACTTCGCGCAGGGCGATCACTTCGCTCTTTTTATTGGGGACTTCAATACCGATCGTCGGCTTGCCCGGAATGCGCTCGATCAGAATCGATTCCGCCTGAAGTCCAAGGCAGAGGTCTTCGGTGAGGTTAGTGATCTTTGAATACTTGATGCCCGCTTCTGGCTTGAACTCAAAAGTGGTTACCACGGGGCCTGGATTGATCTGGACGACGTTGCCGAGCACGCCGAATTCTTCAAAGCGTTCTTTGATGCGGGAGGCAGTATCGCGCAATTCCTGCGAATCAAAGACGCTGCGAGGCTGCGGCTCATTGAGCATGCCTGTTGGCGGTAGCTTGTAAGCAGTGTTGCCGAAGGCATCTTTACTCTTGGCCTTGGCCGGAACTACAGCGAGGCCGCCACCGGCAGACTGGGGGGCTGGAGCAGGTTCTGGCGGCGCGGGAATTTCCTCCAGCGTCTTGATCGGAATGTAGCCCAGATCGGTACCGGCGGGCGATTCTGCTCCGGCCGGTTCAAATGAAGAGGCCACGGTCTTGGTTTCCCAAGGCGGGAGGCTTGTGCCTTCCTCCTCCGACCTCTTAGGTGGCGTGCGGCGCTGAGGCACAGTTTCGCTGTCGTAGACCTTGGCCGCTTTTGGCTTGGAGGGGCTGGACTTCAGGAAGTCGAACTTAGGCATCCGGAGCTTGCCGAAGAATTTTGCGATGGCCTGGAACATGGCCGTTGGCACAGCAAGCCATTCAAGCAGAATTGCTACAGAGAAGGTGGAGATCAGGTAGAGCGACACCACCAGCACAGTAGCCGTAAGCAGTGCGGCACCGGTAAAGTTGAGATAAAAGACAAGCATGTCTGCGAAGATCATGCCGAAGACGCCCCCGGCAGGGATCGAACCCGAGAAGGCCCGTGCGCCAGGAGCGAGCGAGAAGCAGGTGCAAGCACCGAGGACGAAGAGGACAGCGCCGGCGACTTTGACACCCGGGGCTTCGATCGGCTTCGATTGCATCCACTTCCAAGCCAGCAGCAGGATCAGTGCTGGAATGACAAAGCCCGACAGGCCGAATAGCTGAAAGCAGACATCGCTCAAGTGAGAGCCGAAGCGTCCCATCAGGTTTGAAGGCCGGGTGACGCTGGTAGCCGTATTCCAGCTTGGATCAATGGCCGAATAGGAAATCAGGCTGAGCATGGTTGCCAGCCCGATGAATAAAAACACGAATGCTAGCACCTCGTTGAGGCGCTTATGTGTAGTTGGACCTAAAAGCTTCATCCGCGTGAACGGACAAATGCCAGAGCGATCACTATTATGCCAAAAATGATTCGATATGCAATGAAGGGGGTGAGCCCATGCTTGCGGATCACCCTGAGAAAGAAGGTAATGACTCCCAAGCCGACGACGGCGCTTCCGATGATTCCGACAACAAAGGGCATAAGCATTCCGTCGCTCAAACCGTGCTTGGAGAGGTCGTAGACCGACTTCAAACCTGAGGCGGCAACAATCGGTGTAGATAGGAGAAACGAAAAGCGGGCGGCAGCCGAGTGGGTGAGCCCTCGAAAGAGGCCGGTCGAGATGGTGATGCCACTGCGGGAAGTACCGGGGATTAGGGCAAGCGCCTGGGATATCCCGATAAGATTCGTATCGGTTAGGCTCAGTTCGCCAATGTGTTTGAGCCGGCTCGTATAGCGTTCGGCAATCCACAACAGGATGCCAATCAGGATCAACATCGTCCCCATTACAAACGGGCTGCGCAGCGTCGTCTCAATTTGATCCTTGAACTTCAAACCGATCAAGCCGGCTGGCACCGATGCCAGCACAAGATACCAAAGCAGCTTCGGATTCTGTTTCAATTCTTCGTCATCGCCGTATGTCAGCCCAACGCCTTGAGCAGCGATCTGCAACCAGTCTTTGAAGAAATAGATCAGCACTGCCGCGAGTGTGCCGATATGAAGAGCGATGTCGAAATCGAGACCCTGATCGGGCCATCCCAGCAACCAGGGGACGAGAAACAGATGGGCAGAACTACTAATTGGTAAAAACTCAGTGAATCCTTGGACAATCGCGAGGACGATTGCCTGGTAGATGGGCATAATGAGTATTGTACGGCCCCGTCTGCTGTTTTACAGATGAATCCTCATAACAACCGAATGCCAAGCACTAAAATCGTAGCCACTTTGGGTCCTGCCACAGACTCGCCTGAGATGATCCGCAAGCTTCTTGAGGCCGGTGTTGATATCTTCCGCCTTAATGCCAGCCACGGCCAAAAGGAAGACCACGTGCGCAGGATTCGAATCGTCCGCGAGACAGCCAGAGAACTAGGAATTTACGCGGGTGTCCTGTTGGATCTCCAGGGGCCAAAGATCCGCTTGGGTGACTTTGAAAATGGTGGCTGCGCACTGGTGAAGGGGAACACGTTTTCCATCACCACCGAGCAAGTGATGGGCAATGACCAGATCGCCTCCACCACCTACACGGAGTTTGCCCGCGACGTAAAGGCCGGCAACAGTGTCTTGATTGCCGATGGCACGGTGAAACTGCGCGTGATCTCGACCGACGGCACCACCGTGCGTTGTGAAGTAGTGATTGGCGGGCCCATCAGCAATCGAAAAGGGATTAACCTGCCGGGAGTCTCAGTAAGTACACCTTCCTTATCCAAAAAAGACAAGGCCGACTTGCAGTTTGGCCTTGAAGAGAAGGTCGATTTCATCGCGCTCAGTTTTGTGCGCCAACCGAATGACGTATTGCGTTTGAAGCTTTATCTCGAAGAGCGCGAGAGCAAAGCGCAAGTGATCGCAAAGATAGAAAAACCCGAGGCCGTTGAAAACCTCAACGCAATTCTCGCCGAAAGTGATGGCGTGATGGTGGCTCGCGGCGATCTGGGCGTTGAGATGGCGATGGAGAAAGTGCCGGCGATTCAGAAGACCATCATCCAACGCGCCCGCAGCATGGGCAAGTTTGTTATCACGGCAACCCAGATGCTGGAGAGCATGATTGAGAATGCTACCCCAACCCGTGCCGAAGTAAGCGACATCGCTAACGCTATCTACGACGGCACCGACGCGGTCATGATGTCTGCCGAGACATCCACCGGCAAGTATCCGGTTGAAGCCACCTGTGTCATGGATCGCATCGCGATTGAAACCGAAGCGAACCTTCGCTACCGTGGCTATCAGGAACTTCCTGCCCTGGCCAATCCCACTCATGCTGAGATCATTGCCGATGCCGCTTACAGGGCGGGCCGCTATCTGGGTGTCGCCGCGATCGCAGTCTTCACGGCCTCAGGCTCGACAGCAAGATTGATCAGCCGCTTCCGCCCGCCAGTGCCGATCTACGCCTTCACTCCTTTTGAGGAGTGCGCCCAACAGCTATCCATCATCTACGGAGTAACAGCGATCGTGGTGCCGAATGCCGGCTCCACTGACGAAATGCTGATCCAGATGGACCAGGAATTACAGCGCCGCGGCCACATCAAGCCACACGATCAGGTGGTTTTTGTCAGCGGGCAGCCGATCGGCGAACCGGGAAGTACAAACATGCTCAAGCTGCACCGCGCCGTCGAATGGCCAGATCGCTAATCGCAATCATTCGACCACAAATCTTGTATCTACATCGACAAGGAGCGATTCGGATAAGACTTGGATGCCTCTAATCTCAAGCTTGGGAATTGTAATCTTGTAAGGTGCTGCGGCTGAACCGGTAGCAAGTAGTTTTCTGATCTCCTCCCGGATCGGATAGCGAATGGCGTCTGCAATACTGCGCTGAAGTGCCTTAAGGACTTGGCGGGAGTAAAACGTATCTCGGGAAAGAATTTTCACTGCCGGCTTGGCGAGCACGAGCGTCCCGTCTTTGGTTGCGAGGTCAGAGAGAATCTCGAAGGCAAACGAATCGCCGAAGCCGACACACCTGCCGAGTATATCCATTGAGCTCTTTCCGGTAAACTTTGCCTGGATCAGCAGTTGACTATTGCGGCTGGAGAAATGCGGGTCAGCCAAGTAGGCGAAATTGCAGCGGCTCTTGGGTGTGCCCTTCACATATCGCTTGCCGTCCTGTGTGAAGAGCTGTTGAGCCAACTGTTTTTCGAGGAGGGGGTAGCGGATTTCAACTTCAATCGCCTGGGCTAGAGATACCGTGTACAGGATAAGGGCGATGAATCTCATTTATTTAAGAGTAGAACGAAAAACCCCAACTGGATCACCAGTTGGGGTTATGTAATTTAATTGGGCAACGACCTACTCTCCCACACAGTCGCCCGTGCAGTACCATCGGAGCTGAGAGGCTTAACTTCCGTGTTCGGTATGGGAACGGGTGGGACCCTCTCGCTATGGTCACCCAAAACTTGTGATGGCTTAAAAGCAATCGAAAAGCTTTGATATTGAATGTTGACGGAATGCCACTTTGCTTAAAATTGGAGCGTACTGAAGTAACAACAAAATGCTGTATTTGTTGTAAAATTTATGGCCAAGCCGAACGGGCTATTAGTAACGGTTAGCTCAACGTATTACTACGCTTCCACATCCGTCCTATCAACCAAGTCGTCTTCTTGGGCCCTTCAGGGATATCTCATCTTGGGGAAGGTTTCGCGCTTATATGCATTCAGCGCTTATCCTGACCAAACTTCGCTACGCAGCTATGCCTCTGGCGAGACAACTGCATCACAAGAGGTTTGTTCATCCCGGTCCTCTCGTACTAGGGACAAGCCCCCTCAAATATCCTACGCCCACCACAGATAGGGACCGAACTGTCTCGCGACGTTCTGAACCCAGTTCACGTACCGCTTTAATAGGCGAACAGCCTAACCCTTGGGAGCTTCTACACCCCC